>JAZUDH010000085.1:0-23921 GCA_045639565.1 Lachnospiraceae bacterium | reverse complement strand
TTATTACCTTGCCCATATCGGACCTCCTATTTTTGATATGCATGTCCACGCCCCTCAATTATGCGTCTTTACATATGCAACCTTTTTACAATACCTATCCTAAAATTAATTCTTAAAGAAATTCTTAAATAATTTAAATTTTTTAAAATACAATAATATTTTTCTTTATTGACTTATCCATCAAAAAAAACTGCGATAAGATTAATCTCCTATCGCAGGTTCTATAGATTTCTATTATTTAATTACTGCATATTCTCTGTTATAAAATACTATTTTCCATTTGCCATATTTTCTAATAACAAATAGTCTACTTTCCCTACTTGTGTTCTGGGTAAAGAATCAATATAAATGTACTGTACAGGTCTCTCCCATTCCTCAAAGGTACTTGCAGTTTCTTTCAATTTGGCTATCATTTCTTCTTTGTCATATTTATCTTCTATAACTACATATGCAACCAGTTCATGCAACTGTTGGTCGTTTGTTTCCTTTCCAACTATAGAAATAGCATTTATTCCTGCAATTTCTCCCAACACATCCTCAATCAACTTAGGAAATACTTTGTGATATACCATACCCAACCTAACGGGTATCATTCGCTTATATCTACCGACTATAGTAACAAATCCGTCTTCATCGATTTTTCCCATGTCACCTGAATGAATCCAATACAATCCATCATTATGTTGTCGCATAACCTTGTTTGTTTCTTCGGCATTTTGGAAGTATTCTTTCATCATTGTAGGCGCATTAAAACAGATTTCACCTTCTTCATTATATCCTAGCTCGTTGATAGTCCCCTCTTCGACAATTTTAATATTTGTCAAAGGTAACGGAATGCCTACAGTTCCTTCTTTATAAACATTTGTTGAAGAAGTAACCACTGTTGCTGCTACTTCTGTCATTCCATATCCTATGGATATTTGGGCATCTGAATTGTGCTCGTGTAAGAATTTATTCACTTTTTTCTCAAATGCTATAGGAACACTTTCTCCACCGGCAGCTAATACTTTAACAAATTTCAGATTCATATTTTGGATTTTTTTATTCTCCAAAATACTCTCTGAAGCTGAAACACCGTGAACAAAGTAATTGGGTCTATACTTTGCAAACTGTTCACCCATCTTACTTGCTGTAGGATCAGGGACGATTATTTCCATCAACCCCAAACAAAGAGGAACATGCATAGAAAAAACTAATCCAAAAGCAATGAATGGCGGAAGCGCATTCATAAAACTCTCACCCGGCTTCATCCCAATATCTGCGTATTTATATTGAATAGCCAATGAATTCATCGCCTCATTAGTGAGTACTACTGCTTTAGATTTTCCCGTTGTACCACTTGTGTAAATAAGAGCAACCGGAAGCGAACCATCCTCATTATCTTCAAATTCAGCACTTGGTAAATTCATAAATGCTTTCCAAGTATATATATCCTTACTCTTATATACTTTCGATTTCATTTTGAGATTGATTGCAAGTCTTGTAATCAAATCTGCCATTTCACCAAGTGACAGTAATAAGATACTTTCAACCAATGTATCATCCAATGCCTTCTTATTCTTTTCATATATCGCATCCATTGCAATATAAGCTTTAGATTTTGTTTGCACCAATGATTCATGTATTTCTTTCTCATTTGCCGTAACATAAACAATATTAGCAACCGCGCCTATTTTACCCAATGCGTAAAATAAAATAGTAACCTGCGGCATACTTAATGACTGTATTGTTACTACATCCCCTTTTCCAATACCAAGATAAGTTAATTTCCCAGCACACTCATCTATGTATGACAGCAACTCATAATATCTGATTTTATGGTTGAAATATCGTATAGCTATGTTATTTAAGTTAAATTCATTTCCTGACTTCAAAAACCTATATACACTAGTTTTTGTCACTGATGAATCAATATCATCGGTTTTATAATGTTTGCGCCATGGCTTATCTATAGAAGGGTATCCTGTCTGTCTGTTTGTTTGTTTGTCTGTAACGAACATAATTTTTACTAACTCCTTTGTCAACATATTCATTAACACACTTCAACTCTTTTATTATTCTCTACTCTAAAATATCCATCCTTTTGCTTCGCCAATCTATTCTTATCCTTCTTTAATGTTGTAGGCGAATACGGTATCCTGTCATGTTCAGCATAACCTGCGATTTCCATTTCCTGTGGCAGATGCAACTTTATAACCTTATCTATTTTATTGAGGGCAGTTATTTTTTCTGCCTCGTTAAGTCCATTTGCCCATTCTAAATGAGCATATAACTTTGTCATATCATTTTGTTCAGTAATATTTAGAACAACTGCATCACTTATCGCAGGATTCTTTTTTATCGCATTAGCGACATCAAACAGATATATTTTCTCACCACTTGGAGTCACAACGTGGTCACTACAACGACCATAAATAAAGATAAATCCTTCCTCACTTATTTCTGCCATATCACCTGTATGAATCCAGCCATCCACTAATACCTTTGAAGTTAACTCAGGCTTATTGTAATAGCACTTCATAGCAGAGCCGCTTTTTATCCATAATTCTCCGCGTTGGTTGTAGGTAAGTTCTTTCCCTGATTTATCAAATACGCCTAGCGTTATGCCGACATAGGGAATGCCAACACCGATTACGTCTCGACTATTATCCTTATTACTATCCACATTAATGTTATCTACTGCTATTCCAGAGAATAGTTCCGACGAACCATAGCCACTATACATATGATGTCCATTGCATTTATCCATAATAGAATTCCATTTACGAAGTCTCTTTAAATCTGTACCTTCTCCTCCAATGGTCCATCCTTTGGCACAATGAAAATCAAATGTTTTGCCTTTTGCAATTTCTTTTTCAATTCGTGAAAAGAATGTATCCCACAGACTTCCTGTGGTTAATACAATATTGGGTTTATGTTTAGTTATCTGATTATAAAAATCTTTCTCACCAATTCTAGGATCAATAATTACCGTCATACCTCTATACAATCCAAGCAGAAGCATAACGTTTAATGATGTTGATGCCGTTGGTGGAAGATTATTTAACACTTTATCACCTGGATAGTACTGAATATCAGAGTTTGATGCCATAATAACTTGCATCAACGTTGACTCATTTGTCGCTACAGTCCCCTTAACAACACCACCTACAGTTGTTCCTGATGAAGATGTAATAAATGCACTTCTGTCAGGTACAAAAGAAGCTTTAAGTTCACCACTATATTTTTCTCCGAGATTCTTTGCTTGCTTCAATGAAATATATTTCTGTGACTTAGGAATCCTAATATCATTTTTCTTAGTAGCCTTTGATAAAGATACAACTACTCTTGTAACTATTGGCATATAATCTGTTACGGAATATATTATTACCTTCTCAAATTTATCCTTTTTAAATTCACAGCAAACATTTTCCCACATATCATCAAAAACTACTGCAATACGAGATTCTTTTGTTTCCTCAGCAAGTGCCTCTGGAGATATTGCAAGCTTTAAGAAATATGATGTTGCACCAATTGCATTTAGAGCAAGCGCCATAGCACATACATCTGGAACAAACGGACCATAGATAGGAACGACTTCATCCTCTTTTACTCCAAGCGATTTAAATGTCTTCGCCCAAGCATATACCATTGCAATAAACTCTTCCCTTGAAATCTTTCTTCCAAAGTATTCAATGGCTGGCACTTCCTTATCTCTAACGAGACTCTCTTCTATAACATCCCACACTGTTTTGTTCTGAGGAATATTTGTCGCTCTTTCATATGCACCCGGCTCATAGTATTTTAGCCATGGCTTATCTATGGATGGGTAGCCTGTTTTGTCTGTAGGCAGCATACTTTTTACTACTCCTTTGTCAATCCAATTCTATTAAGAAGTGCCTTAGAAATCCATGGTCTATCTACCGAAGGATAACCTGTCTGTCTGCCTGTCTGTCTGTCTGTCTGTCTGCCTGTCTGTCTGTCTGTCTGTCTGTCTGTCTGTCTGTCTGTCTGTCTGTCTGTCTGTCTGTCTGTCTGTCTGTCTGTCTGTAACGAACATAATTTTTACTAACTCCTTTGTCAACATATTCATTAACACACTTCAACTCTTTTATTATTCTCTACTCTAAAATATCCATCCGTTTGCTTCGCCAATCTATTTTTATCCTTCTTTAGTGTTGTAGGCGAATACGGTATTCTGTCATGCTCCGCATAACCTGCAATTTCCATTTCCTGTGGCAGATGCAACTTTATAGCCTTATCTATTTCATTGAGGGCAGTTATTTTTTCTGCCTCGTTAAGTCCATTTGCCCATTCTAAATGAGCATATAACTTTGTCATATCATTTTGCTCAGTAATATTTAGAACAACTGCATCACTTATCGCAGGATTCTTTTTTATCGTATTAGCGACATCAAACAGATATATTTTCTCACCACTTGGAGTCACAACATGGTCACTACAACGACCATAAATAAAGATAAATCCTTCCTCGTTTATTTCTGCCATATCGCCTGTATGAATCCAGCCATCTACTAATATCTTAGAAGTCAACTCAGGCTTGTTGTAATAGCACTTCATAGCAGAGCCACTTTTTATCCACAATTCTCCGCGTTGGTTGTAAGTAAGTTCTTTACCAGATTCATCAAATACGCCTAGCGTTATGCCGGCATAGGGAATACCAACAGATAAAAGTGCATCATTTCCTTTAATTCTTGCATTTGGTTTCTCCATGGATATTGCTGAAAACAATTCGGAGCAACCATATCCGCTAAACAATTCGTTTGTGGCATTTGCTTCACTCATAATGCGATTCCATTTGTTGTACTTATAAAGTTCTGTACCTTCACCGCCAATGAACCATCCTTTTGCGAAAGCAAAATCAAACGCTTTACCTTTTGCTTTGTCATCCTGTAGTCTTCTAAAAAAAGAATCCCACATGCTACCGGTAGTCAAAACCACGTTCGGTTTATTTTTTATTATCTGATTAAAAAAATCCTTTTCAGATACTCTTGGGTCAAGGAACACCTTTAATCCCTTATACAACGCATATAAAAATAAAACATTTAATGATGTAGACGCTGTTGGCGGTAAATTATTTAGGCATGAATCTCCTCTTTCATATTTGATATATGACTCCGCTGCCATAGCAAGTTGCATCAACGTTGACTCATTTGTCGCTACAGTCCCCTTAACAACACCACCTACAGTTGTTCCTGATGAAGACGTGATAAATGCACTTCTGTCAGGCACAAAAGTAGCTTTAAGTTCACCACTATATTTTTCCCCAAGCTTCTTTGCTTGCTTCAATGAAATATATTTCTGTGACTTAGGAATACTAATATTTTTTTCTTAGTAGCCTTTGATAAAGATACAACAGCTCTTGTAACTACTGGCATATAATCTGTTACGGAATATATTATTACCTTTTCAAATTTATCCTTTTCAAATTCACAGCAAACATTTCCCCACATATCATCAAAAACTACTGCTATACGAGATTCGTTCGTTTCCTCAGCAAGTGCCTCTGAAGATATTGCAAGCTTCAAGAAATACGATGTTGCACCAATTGCATTTAGCGCAAGCGCCATAGCACATACATCTGGAACAAATGGCCCATAGATAGGTACAACTTCATCTTCTTTTACTCCAAGTGCTTTGAATGCCTTCGCCCACGCATATACCATTGCAATGAACTCTTCCCTTGAAATCTTTCTACCAAAATATTCAATAGCTGACACCTCCTTATCTCTAATAAGGCACTCCTCTATGACATCCCACACTGTTTTATTCTGAGGAATATTTGTCGCTCTTTCATATGCACCTGGTTCATAGTATTTTAGCCATGGTTTATCTATTGATGGGTAGTCGTCTGTTTTTGTCGAAATCACGTAAATCACTCCTCATTAATCAAGTTTCAAAATAACTTTTCATAAAATTTATCTATCTTCTTATCCCAATTCTCATGCATATATCTCTTGAAATCGTATTGCTCATCTTCTTCAATTCGCCTCAGAATAGGCACCAGCCACTTAGCATTCTCAGGTGATAATTTGATATTCCTATATGTGCGCCATACATCAGATGATAGTGGGAATCGTTTATCCTTGTACACTGTCAGTTCTTCATCCCAGACATCTTCGCACCACACATTATCTGTTACATACTCAATACGTCGTTCTTCCATAAATTTCATTCTAGCTTGATGAATATCAATACTCTTTCGTTCTATCTTGGATGTATGTTGCTCCATCATATTCCACATCTCTGTAGCCATAGCATCTCGGAGCATTGTTAGCGTTTCGTCTTTCGTTTTGCCCGAAAAGTCTATTGGATTCATCACCCGGATATAGGCATTTTTATCTCCAGGTTCAGTAAAAGTAATAACAGGCACGACCTTGCAGTTAGTTTCCTGCCATAACTTATATAGTCCAGCAAATAATGGATTTACTAGCAAATTCTCTGTATTATTCCATCCTCCTTCTGGGAACATATATATACTGCTTCCAGATTTAAGTATTCTAACCAATTTCTTTACTGAATCTTTACGACTTGCATCATCTAAGCGATTAACATATGCAAAACCATTAATAGCCAGAGCCAGAATCATAGGATTATAAATAAGTTGATGAGTTGCTCCAAATAATACATAGACGCTCCTATCAAAGGTTGCCAATGCCGATATACAATCTTCTGTAAATGAGTGTGTTCCACAAAAGATATAGCTTTGTTTCTTATCCAAAGTTGGATATTTTTCCACTACTATCTTGTGCTTTGTAGCAATCTTCAGAATCATTCTCCAAGGTCTATTGAGGAATCTTCTTATCCTAATTCCGAACCTAGTTGTAAAGTTATCAGCTGTTTTATATTGGGCAGATTGGATAATAGGATTCTTGTATATGAATCTGGATTTTTTTTTAATCATCGCTTATCTCTCCCAAAATAAATACATTTATAATATTTCATTTATATTCCTCAACAAAAATGCATTTTCTTTCTTCACTTCCATTTTTTAAATGAAAACACTTCATCCTTGGAAACGATATTTTTGTCATGATATCTTTCATTTTGTATCATCTGATATGTATATTTCCCTTCAGCTTCATCCAGAATTGATTCCACAAATCTTTCTCTCATATCCTTCGGTAGAGTCTTTCGTTGCTGCATTGGTCTCTGCTCCCAAATATTCCATTTTAATGAAGCTAAAATATCTCGCAACTCTCTAGTTATTTCACCTATCGTTCTTGCATCATTTTTATAATCTATGTTTTTTCCTATGTTCACAAAAAAATGTTTATCATACTGTTCTATTGCTACAGGAATAATTTCTGCGCCAGTATTCTTTGCCATTGAAACAGTTCCTGGAAATAATTTCATAACAGGTTCATTATCAGTAATATTCCATGCTCCTTCTGGAAATATCATCAGATTTCCACCTTGTTTCAAAAGATATTCCGCCTCTTTTTTCGCTATTTTGCGTTCCTCTTTATCATATGAATCAACTAAGATTGCTCCATTTTTTAGAGCCATCCAACCAAACAACGTGGTTAAATCTTCATTTGGATTTCCCCAGAACAACCAACACGGCCTTTTAATTACTTCAAAAAGAATCAAAATGTCATAGAATCCAATGTGGGTGCACGCATATATCTTTGGTTTTGAAGTTTCAGTTGAGTCATCACCTATAACAGTAATCTTCTGCTTACTACTCACTCGCAGTAGTTTTAACAATGGTAACAAGAATGCATGCCATATATAACTCCGAAAATAACCTCTTACATGTGTATGATTTTCCAAATACTTTTTTCTAGCAATCTTATATTTTTCAAATTTTTGTTGCCATTCAATCGAATTGTTTTCAATCACTTATTGACTACTCCAAGCAAATTTGCTATACAATCTCTAATCATCGCTATATTTACTGATAAAGTCTTTCTGATTCATTACCATAAAACAATTTTTCTCTGAAATATGTAGCCTACGCATATCACGAAGAATACTGAAATACTCCATTTTTTGTTTAGGGATATAACAATTCGTAATCTGTTCGCTCATCTTATATCCCTTCCATTCAGAAACCCTCTCTTCGATGAAACGACTCCAGTAATCATAGGGAATATCCTTCCTTGAAGTTATTCCTTCTCTTTCCCACATTTCCCACTTCAAGGATGCCATAATATCTCTTAACTCTCTGGTTGATTCAACCTTTTCTGTTGGAACAAAATTCTTACCAATGTTAATAACAAATCTATTTCCATATTGTTCTATGCAAATTGGTGTAATAATAGACTCTGTATTTATGGCTATATCTACCGCACCAAACGCAATATCATATATAATTTCATTTTCAGAAAAATTCCATGCTGCCTCAGGAAAAAGCATCATATTGTCACCCTGCCTAAGCACTGACTCCATCATTAACTTTGTATTACGTCTGTCATCCTTATCTGTTTCATCAACAAATATCACACCGAATAATTTCATAAATATACCCGAAACAGTCCCCTGCATATTCATAAAATCGGCTGCCAGAATATGAAAATGTGATTTTATGACCTCATTAACAATTTCAAAATCCCATTTTCCTATGTGCGAAACAGCAAAAACTCTCTGCCTGTCTGTTGGTTCCAAATCTTTATTAATGAATTCAATCTTAAATCCCGTGAAAAGTCGTTGAATATATAAGCACAATCTCATAAATGGTCTTATACATTTTTTTACTCGTATCCACCGAACTGGCTTTGTTGTCTTTAATCTACTAGCCTTATTAAGTTTGTATTTTTCAAATTTCCGTCTTTGTTTATCTATATTCATAACTCTTCAGGTTCCAATAGATGCCTGTGATTCTCACTCAAACATAACTGGCACAAATCGATTTTCTTCATCTATATAGAATTCATTTTCACAAACGCCATTTACCCTACGGATAAAACTCGCTTCATATTTAGAATCATAAGAATAACCGGCCATAGATTTCTTTTTTAGTAACAGATGATTCATATACAAATCCCTATCAATCTCATCGATAGCTTTTTTTACACCAAATTCTTCCCAAATCAAATGTCTCATCTCTTCCATCTTGCCTTGAATCACATCTGCCTGTTTAAAAATACTATCCGAATAATTCACGGTAATCGGTTCGCCAAAAGAAACAACGCATTTGCTATAAAGTTCACTTTCTTTTTTACATTCGTGATCCGCTTCAATATATTCAAAGATGGTAGGTACAATCTTTTTTCCTGTAATTAAGGCAATTTCAACTGGTCCAGCTTTTATTGGTAACATAGCTTTTGTTGGATGTAGATTCCAAGTAGACTCAGCAAATATTATTGTGCTAATTCCATTCAACAGCACTTTACAAAGACTCAGTTCTCCAGCTTTCTTTGTTTTCTTATCATTACGATTTATAAAGATTGTATTACCCAAAGAAAACATTATTTGAGATATCCAATTCAATCCATCCTCCGCAGCCAATGGCATAACTTTTTTATTTGTCTTTACAAAAGTTTCTGTCAATGTAAAAAAATCATGAGAGTTGGAATGATTGCATACATATATAACAGAATCATCCACAGGAACATTTTCCGTTCCGCGAATTTCAAGCTCATACTTTCTCATGAATTTAGAGATTATATAAGCCAATTTTCTTTTAATAGTACTGAATGATTTTAATGGTATCTCAGCAATGCAATAATCTTTTACATGCTGGTAATATTGTATTCTTTCATCTGAAGATAATTGTTCTATTTCCTTAATTGACTTTAGCTCCGCTCCTTGCATTTCTTACACTTAACCTTTGTCTAAACTATCTTGCCTTCAAGGCGATGTTAATAATCTTTTTGCCATTTCTTTTAACTTCTCCATGTCTCTTTTTCCAGATCCTTTTACTGGAAATTGATCTAATATATGCACAGGCTCAGGTCTAGAGTTTTCGTCAATATTTTCTACGCAATATTCTTCTATTGTTTTTTACACTCTGGACTGCTCTTAACTCCATCTTTCAATACCACAAAAGCAACTGGCGTATCACATCCATCTTCTGTAGGCACACCTATTACTTCACACTGGTACACTTTCTCTAATTTCAGGATTTCATCTTCCACATCAAAGCAATAGATATGCTCTCGCAATTTATTCACAAAGAAATCTGATGCTCTTCCCTGTACAAACACGAAGCCATCTTCATCAACATAACCAATATCGCCTGTGCAGCCCCACTCATTTCCTTCTGCGTCTTTCCAGAAAAAATCCGCTGTAGCATCAGGTCTTTTGTAGTATTCTTTCATTCGTGAAGTGGTAAGTCCACGTATTTCTCCGCGCTCGTTATATTTACATATCCTGTCTGTCTGTAACGAGCATAGTTTCCATTACTCCTTTGTCAAGATTTTTCTATCAATATGCATAATTAACACAACTCCTCTGTCAACTTATTATTTAAGCATTCTTTCTCCAAAAGCTTAAAATCCACTTTCGCCATTTCTGTTAAAGGCAGACTGTCTTTAAATATATAATCAGCTGGCACACAATGTGATTCCATTTCTGATTTTATCTTTCTTTCTATATTCTTTATAATGTCTTCTCTCGAAGTGGTAACATTCTCCTTCAACACAATAAATGCCACAGGAACTGTTTTTTCTATTGCATCAGGCCTTCCTACAACAGCGCAGTTGTCGATATCAGCAATTGATTGAATTACATTTTCAATATTAATAGGGAATATCTTATTACCACTTCTTACAATAAGTCTTTTTAATCTTCCTTGAATGAACACATGCCCATCTAAGTCAACATATCCATAGTCTCCGGTCTTAACCCATTTGATACCGTTTTTATCTTCATGAATAAGATTTTGTGTCGCTTTAGGATTCCCATAGTACCCAAGCATCATAGTAGGGGTAGATATTCTGATCTCTCCCGATTCGAAATATGTTTTTTCATCATCTGTGTTTTCATCAAAAGCAGCAATGATATTCCTAAAATAAGGAACACCTACGCTACCACTTCTGTATGACTTTTCCGTAGAATATGTTGCTGCAGCAGATACCTCCGACATTCCATATCCCTGCTGTATTCTATATTTACAACCACAGTCTTTGAGGTATTTATTAACTCTTCTCTCCATTTCCTCACTCATAGAATCACCACCTGTGACTGGAGATATTAGAAATGAAAGGTCCATTTTTTCACACTTTTTACTATTCATCATATACTCCCAAAGTATCGGTCCTGAAAGCACATGATTGGGTTTATGCTTGAACATAAGGTTAGGAAAATCCGTTGGCTTAAACATAGGTATCATAATAGTTTTGAATCCCCACGAAAGAGGATCATGTAAAGCATTTACAATTGAATAAGCAGAAAACGGTGGCAAAAAGTTTAGCATCGTTTCCCCTCTTTTTTGAGTGTAATCCAGTGATATCTCGTTATTATAAGACATCATATTCATATTAAGATTTGATAACATTACACCTTTTGGAATACCTGTTGTTCCACCAGTATATACAATCACTGCCGGGATACTCGGATTATAATCTGCATCTATATTTCCAGAATATAAATCACCTTTTTTGATAAACTCCTTCCACTTCATACTGGTACTCTTTTTGTTTGAAAGCGAGATTAACATCTTTGTCACCAAGCTATTAGATGAATTAGTTGGCGAAAGCTCCACTATTTCTTTTATTCCTAGTTCATCCTTATGTTGATAAATCTTTGATGTGCTCATGTTAATGCCAAAGAAAAACTTAGAATCGGTCTGTATTATTTTTTCTTTAAACTCTTCGTATGAATATCTTGGATCCAACGCGTTGACCGTCGCACCAATTCGATTAATCGCATAAAGCAAATATGCTGTTTCAGGAGCTGTCGCTAATGCAAGAGTCACAATATCCCCCGCATTCACACCTATCTCTTTCAACGCTTTAGCAACTCTTTCAATTTCCGAAAAAAATTTTTCATAAGTAATATCAACTCCCATAAATTCAATGGCAGTTTGCTCTAAGTATTCTTTGTTTTTCGAATATATGAAATCAAACGCTTTCATATCAGGTAATTCAACTCGATCAGCACCATCAAAATAATACTGCATCCATGGTCTATCTACCGAAGGATAACCTGTCTGTCTGTCTGTCTGTCTGTCTGTCTGTCTGTCTGTCTGTCTGTCTGTCTGTAGCAAGCATATTTTTCAACTCTCCTCTGTCAAGTCAATTTTGTAGAACAATTCTATTCTTAAAACCTTCTTTGGAAGTCATTTATCATCATTTCGTTGTATATTTTTTGTGCTCGCACAATCATATGAGCATTTGAATAATTTATATTTCTCACATTTGAAATATCACTCCATGCCTGATATCGTTCAAATACATTTTTCCGTCTATAATCTGCCTTTGTTTCTGCCTCAAAATCATATCTTGAAAGAGGACTTACTAATTGCTTTAGTGCTGATTCCCATTTTTCTTGTACAGAGCCATAATCCTGAATTTCTAATGCTCTTGTACTCTTACCATAGCACTCCATCAGTTCCCAATACACCGTTGCCATACGATCTCTAACCATATTAATTGCTTCAGTCTCTTCTAGGTCATGAATATATATCGGGTCATCAACAACCGTATGTATTGTTCCACTACGATCCGATTTATAAAAATCATTCTTGTAGTGTACTACCGGAACAACAGGACAACCTGTAGCTTTTGCTATGCGATAAAAACCTGGCCAGAAATCAAGAAGCAATTTATGCGGTGTTTTGTTCCACACTCCTTCAGGATAAATAATAATATCTATCCCTAAATTCAGCGCATCTTCACACAACTTCATTGCACGTTTCTTGCTGTTCTTATTATTACGATTTATTAAGATAACTCCATTGAGCCAGGAAGATATTCCATCGAAAGAATTATAAAACTGTGGAAGACTTCCAAATAAAAACCACGCATTTCTTTTTGCAACAAGTGCTGTTCCTGCAGCATCATCCTTAAAGCTATGATTTGAAATATAAATAACCGGCTTATCCGGAATCTTCTCTGTTTTTCTATCAATCACCTGCTTACATGATAAAAACAAAGGTCCTAAAGCATTTATAATCGGCTTTATTCTTCTGCGGAACTGAATTGCTTTTCTTGAAAAAACTACTTCAGATGTTCCTGTCAGTAGCTTCGCTTTTCCTTTTGCCCATACACAAAACAGAGGCGATGTTTTACTTCCCCCGGTAACATCATTAACATCATCAATATGATTTTCAAACAAAGTTAGTATCTTGCTTGCTTGCTTGCTTAAGTAGCTTTTCATATTAGTTATCCTTGTTAAGTTCTTATTATATATTTCTCACTACTTTACACGGAACTCCGCATGCAAATACATTCGCTGGAATATCCCTTGTAACAACACTCCCCGCTCCTATCACGGCATTGTCACCTATTGTTACACCAGCACATACAATTACTCCTGTTGCCAACCATACATTGTTTCCTATACTAATTGGCTTAACATAATGAATATTTCCACGTCCTTCCGGTTCAAAGGTATTTTTAAATAGTTTTATTCTTCTTAATTCTGCATCCAAAGGATGAATTACCGTTGACAGAGTAACATTAGGAGCCATAAATACGCTATCCCCGATATAAACCTCAGCCTGATCCATAACTATGCAGTTATAATTCATATATAAATCTTTTCCACAATGAATATTCTTTCCATAAGCACAATGAAACGGAATTTGAATATTATAAGGATTGCCAGCCATAGAACCAAACAATTTTTTAATAATTCTATTACGCTTTCCAACACGCCATAAGGGAGTCTTGTTTAATTTCCATAACAGCAACTCCGCTCTAAGCATATCCCAGAAGTGAGATTTATCACTAGGCTGAGATTCTAGACCTGTATGTCTGTCAGTCATAAGCATATTCTCTGCCACTCCTATGTAAAGTTTTTTCGTCTATGTATTTATTTTTCAAATTTTTGATTCAGCTTTCTTCTCTAATCCTTTATAGTCTATCTTCTGACTCTGATTCATTGGAATCACCTCCTTCGTTTTCATTCTCTATTCACTAATAAAGTCTTTCTGCTTCAATACCATAAAACAATTCTTCTTTGAATCATGTACTTTACTAATCCAATTCTTAAAACATAAAACAAAAAGTACCACATGCAAGTGTACAAACATACTTACATGTGGTACAATATATGACAGTAGGAGGCATCTTTCGATGTTTCCGCCAAATTGCTAAGAAGAAGTAGCTATCCTAACTTTCTGAGGGAGAGGATGACTACTTTCTTTTTTTATCTCTTGTCTCAATTACCTTGATGACAAAAGCGATGATTGAAATCAGGAATGTGCCACCAGCAAATAACACTAGTAGCAACGTCAGAACTTCCATAACTGTCATAAGGCTCACTTCCTTTCTGAGCTAAAAGCTCGTATTACAAAGGTTGTTCACCTCCCTCCTATTATAAAATAGGCGGCCTCATCAAAAGAAAATCCTCTGTCCTACTGACTATTTTATTATATCATATATAAGTCATTTTGTCGAACATTTGTTCTATATGTAAATCCAATTTTACATTACAAGTTCATATGCTATTTCCTTCAGCTTTTCCATATCCCTTTTCCCGGAACTCTTAACCGGGAATTTTTCCAAGAGATGTACCAATTCAGGTCTGGAATTTACATCAATATTCTTTGTACAGTACTCTTCTATTACGCTCTGACTCTCTGACTCGTTTTTGACTCCATCTTTCAGCACCACGAAGACAACAGCTTTATCATATCCATCTCCTGCAGGTACACCTACAACCTCACACTGATATACCTCCTCCAAATTCAGAATTAAGTCTTCAATATCAAAACAGTAAATATGTTCACCGCATTTATTTATAAAGAAATCCGATGCTCGTCCCTGCACAAATACAAAACCGTCTTCATCAACATAACCGATATCGCCTGTACATCCCCATTCATTTCCCTCTAAATCTTTCCAAAAAAATTCAGCTGTAGCATCAGGTCTTTTGTAATATTCCTTCATACGTGAAGTGGAAAGCACGCGTATCTCTCCACGCTCATTGTATTTACACTCCTCATTTGTATCGGGGTTAAATGCTGATACTGTAACTTCAAGAATTGGATATCCCGGTGAACCATGCTTAAAATGATATCTACTGTTAGTAACAGCTGTACTACCCAATTCACACATACCATATCCTATAATCATTCTTGATTCACACCCCTGTTTCTTGAGGTATTCGTTGATTAATATTTCTGTCTCAAAAAGGACCTTCTCTCCACCTGTAATAGGATACTTCATATTTGAAAAATCTATTTTATCCGCATCCGAATGATTAACAACATAAAGCCAATGACTTATAGTACTCAATGTCATCGTTGGCTTATATTTTCTGATTCCTTTGTAGAAAGTCTCTTCTGAAAATAACGGTTCTATTATTACCGATATACCTTTCTGCAATGGCATTAGAGTACATACTACTAGTACTGTCGATAACCAAGGGGCACCCATATGAAGGAACTTATCGCCACGATTGAATTCATATTCAGAATTATCATAATGTCCAATTGTGTTATTTATACCATCATTAGTTAAAACAATACCTTTTGAAGCTCCTGTAGTACCAGAAGAATAGACCATAACAGCTGGTATATTCTCTTTATACTTATAATCGTAGGTATATTTTTCCCCAATTGCAGATTTAATAAAATCATTCCAAAATACAGTATTTGCTGTCCTCTGAATATTCTTTCTTAACTTAAAATGTGCAAAAGCTTTTACTGCAACAGGCATAGAATTTTCCAGCGGAACAATAATCTTTGTCTTTGGACATATATCACTCATCACACTATCAATACGCTCATATAATTGATCCAAAATAAGAATTATATTCGCTTCAGAATCATTAATTCTATCTCGCATTTGTTCTACAGTAAATGTTGGATTAACCATATTAGCGCAGGCACCGATTTCATTAAGCGCTAAAATACTGTAAATCATTTCGGGACAGGAAAGCATAAGAAATGCTACATTGTCCCCTTCATTGACGCCCATTTTTAAGAATGCTTGCTTAGCGTATTCGATTTTATCGAAAAATTCTCTGTAACTTATAGACCTACCATAATAAATCAAAGCCACATCCCTTGGATATTGGCAATTATTTGAATATATATTCTGATAAATGGTAGTATGCTTCGCTACATGATTTAAATCGTCTTCCTCGTAATAATTCAGCCACGGCTTATCTACAGAAGGATAGCCTGTCTGTCTGTCTGTCTGTCTGTCTGTCTGTCTGTCTGTCTGTCTGTCTGTCTGTCTGTCTGTCTGTCTGTAAGCAGCATGTTTTTTCCTACTCCTTTGTCAAGTCTTTCCTTGTTTCAAAGCATCTTTATCACACTTACCATTTGCATTTATAGGAAATTCCTTCCATACTTCGATATTCTTGACAGTCACATACTCCGGCAATTGCTCTTTAGTAATCTTCTCAATGTCCGAAAGCACATTGCACCTATCCCTTAAATCATCGACAATAATATTTATAATTAATTCTTCATTGGCATCCGCCACAATTTTACACGCACTGATTCCATCTATCTGCAAAACAAGATTTTCAAAGTCAAAAAAATAAACTGTCTTACCATTTATATCCACACTGTCGACAGCTCTACCTAAAACCATCACTTCACCAAATGAATCTATATAGCCTATATCGCCAGTTCTATACCAACTATTCCCCTGTCCATCTGTCCACCTAAATGCATCAGTCAATGTAGGATTATTTGCATAATTCTTCATTGCACATGGAGACTGCACCATGATTTCTCCACATTCTAAATATCCGTTCTCTCTTCCTGTTTTTACATCAAATGAAGCTACAATCACATTGGGAAGTGGTATCCCTGTAAACCCTATCTGATGGTGTTTGAATGATGATGTTGTCACGGTTCCATTTAATTCAGACATCCCATACCCGACAGTAAGTGATGTGGTGCAATTGCAACTACTCAATACTCTGTTTATTTGTTCTTCAATTTCCGGTGTATTAGGTTCTCCCCCTAGCACAGCTATATTCAAAAAAGATAAATCTCTTCCGCGAAATAAATTGTTTATTATCGATACATCCCAAAAACTCTTCGTTGCACAAATAACCTGTGGCTTATACTTATAAATATCTTTAACCCACTTTTCCGCTGAATATTCAGGTTCCAAAACAATGGTTATCCCTAACATAAGTGGTGCAAAAAGCATAAATGATAGTCCTGATGCAATAAAAAAGGGGATTTGATTTAAAAATGTATCTCCTCTCTTAAATGGATACTCGCAGGTCCTATACTCTTCGTAAATGGACGTGTAGCTCTTATTAGTGTGAACAATTCCCTTGGGTATACCAGTAGTACCTGAAGAATAGACAGTAACAAAATCTCTATTTACATCCTCGTTATCTATATAGTCATTGTTGGACTTACCCAAAAAGCTTGCCCACCCAATTGTATTGCTGTAATCAACTTTATCATTAGCAGATATTTTTGCTAAAAATCTAATAATTGGTGCCAAAGAATATGTAGCTGGTATAATCACAATCTTTTTGCCTGTTAGCATTAATGCAACTGCAAGTTTCCCATATATTTTGTCCAAACAAAAAATGTATTCAGCAGATGATTTATTGATAGAATCAACTATTGCTTGCTTTCCCAATGACAGATTAATCATTTGAACAGAAACACCAATTTTACTGCATGCAAGTAACAAATACACGGTTTCAGGTGTTCCTGTTGAACACACCACAATATTATCTCCGCACTTGATACCACTGCCTACAAGTGCAGAAGCAAGTTTCAATGTTCGTTCAAATAACGTTTTGTACGATATTTTTTTCCCCTGAAACACAATTGCGGCATCTTCAGAATATGCCTTATTGTTTTCATACACATTTTCCCAAACGGTACGCACTAATGCCTGTGAATTTGTGTCTTGTTTTGAATACCATCTTAACCACGGTTTATCTACAGAAGGATAACCTGTCTGTCTGTCTGTCTGTCTGTCTGTCTGTCTGTCTGTCTGTCTGTCTGTCTGTCTGTAGCAAGCATTGTCACAACTCTCCTTTTGTCAAGCCTTAGTTATTGAAAATAACCTGTACCTGATACTATTAATTCGAGACTCTCTACAACCACTCATTATCGTAAGTAACATTTTAATTCTCACGATATAACCTATTACGTATAAACTCTCTTGAAAAATACGGCTTCTTAGTATGTGGATTGCAATATTCCATCAACCTTCTCTGCACAAATTTCTCATCTTCAATATCAAACGCCTCCATATCAGCTCGTTTGATACTTCCGCCACATCGCTCAATCAATTCATATTTGAGTGTCGCCAAACAATCTCTGAGTAAAATACGCTGATCATCAATATATTTATCATCAAATCTATTTAGAACATCTATATTCTTCCCAATAATAATAAAGAAGTCTTTACCATATTGTTCTATTGCTACCGGCACTATACTTTTCCCAGTTTCAATCGCCATTTTTATTACTCCTGGGAAAAGCGGTTGCACCAATTTATTGGAACTAATATTCCATATACCTTCGGGAAAAATCATAAGATTATAACCGTTTTTAATTACTTCAACGGCTGTTTTATACGCAACCTTGCGATCTGCCTTATCTTCTGTATCTATGAATACGCGACCATTAGCATTAAAAACCATTCCATCAAAACTTCTATAAGTAAGTTCCGGGTCTCCCGCAAAAGGAATAGTATGTACTTTTAGTGCTTCTGTTATAATCTGATAATCAAATTTACCAATATGCGTTATCGCAAAAATGACATTATTGTCAGAAGTTCTTCTTTCATCTCGTAATATGCTATATTTTTGTTTATCAATAAATATACGATTTAAGCTAAATAAGCTCATGAGAAATCTGTGAAAAAAAGCCTGCAATTTGAATGTTGTAAGCTTATTTCTATCATTCGAATATAAAAAGGCTCTCTTGTTGATATAGTACTTTTGAAGGCTATCCTTCGGAAGACTCCATTCCCTCCAAATAGAAAGTGGACGAAATTCAGAATCATCTATTCCACTCATTTCACGTTTCTTCATCCACAAATTTCCTTCGAATCAACTATTTACCTTGGTCATTATCGTACGATTATTTAATCAAGTATCAATATATGTAAGCAAATCCCCAAAACCACTAATCCTATATGGATCTAATTCCTGCATATCTTCATTCCATACAGCCGGATAGCATAATACAGTAATTTTATCTTTAAGCAACATGATATTTTCCGGTTTATCATCCACAAGAATATCAACCTTTTCATTTAAACAAACATCATGCTTATCAGAAGCACTATTCTTTTCAGATACATATATTATCCTGTCATACTCAAAGTGATTCTTTCTGAGCCAGTAAACTAACATCCTACGGAACACCACTCCTGTAATCCCTTTTTCAGTTGTGTGTGCACGACCGGTAATCACAAATATTTTGTGTCCGGCTTCACGTAGAATACGCACTACCTTTGCAGCATCAGTAGCCATTTCCAGTTTCAAACAATATCTCCATATGTACTTAGTCCAAAATTTCTCTCTTTCTTTATGGCTACAACCAAATATCGTTTCAACATCATAAGCCTTGGGATTTTTAATCTCATAACCATATTTACTCTTAAAATATGGTTTCCCCATTTCCAATTGATATGAGCCCATATCTACTAGTACACCATCCACATCAATTCCGATTATCATATTATTCACCCAACATAATTATGCTTTTCTTAATTGCGTCCGTGCATTCATCCTCTGATATATTATTTGCAGATATAGGTGCGCAAAATATAATTTCCAACTTATATTTTTCACCCGTTTCTTCGTTTATCGTTTTAGGCCTTTCAGCATGGCGGGGAAAAATATCATATGCTCCATTAATTCTTATAGGTACAATCGGAACATTATTTGACTTCGCCAATTCAGCAGCGCCCTTCTTAAATTGCATCAGTGAGCCATCTCGCGTTCTAGCTCCTTCCGGGAACAAAATCAAATAATAACCATTTGCTAAGCTCCAACTACATCTTGACATTGCAGGAATAGTATTTCCTTCTCTATCAACTGGTATGCCCCCTAGCATATTAAACATATCTGAATTCTCCATCATTGTATGTTTGGCTGCTAAAGTAGCAAATTTCTCTCTTAATACAAATTCATCGCCTAATGCAGTCAAAATAAATAACGGATCCAGATTGCAAACATGATTTGAACAAAGGATACAATTCGTTTCACCTGGAATATTTTCCGTTCCTTTAACCGCTACATCATAAGTCTTCCTAATTTCTCCTATCATACCAAGGAGCTTAGTTTCATAATCTTGAGTCCTTTTTGCCGGAAACATACCATAATCCAACTGTTTTGTTTGAATAGTGAATATTTCACGTTAGGGGCTCCACCGATACACGGTTGAGATCCACCTGTACGCACTATAGCTCCACTTGATATGCAATTCACACAATAGATCCACCTTTTGTAAAATTTACTCGAGGCTAGTCCTCAAATTTTACAGAAG
This sequence comes from Lachnospiraceae bacterium, assembly GCA_045639565.1. Classification (GTDB taxonomy): domain Bacteria; phylum Bacillota; class Clostridia; order Lachnospirales; family Lachnospiraceae; genus UBA1258. The sequence goes on along the minus strand of JAZUDH010000085.1, from coordinate 3,373 downwards.
GGAGGCCGAAGCTATGGCCAACAAAATCAATGTGAAGCTTATTCTAGAGCTTCGAAAGGCAAACATGTCTCGCAACGAGATTGCTGCCACACGGCACATGTCTAAGAGTTCTGTAAGTGAAGTGATTCACTTATCTGATGAACTTGGCATCACTTATGATGATGTCACAGATGTAGATGCCGATACTGTCTATCGCATGTTTTATCCGGATAAATATGCGACAGAGTTACTTTATACTAATCCGGATTATGAGTATGTTCATAAAGAGCTTACTCGGGTAGGTGTTAACCTTAAACTCCTTTGGAATGAGTACAAGGATAAATGTGCATCTGCCCATACCCTACCAATGGGATACACGAAGTTCTGTTCTGGATACAGTGATTTTACTGTCGAGAATAAACTTACAAATCACTTGGAACATAAGCCTGGTGTCATCACAGAAGTAGACTGGTCAGGCCCTACTATGAGCTATGTAGATACCTCTACAGGAGAGGTTGTAACAGTTTATCTCTTTGTAGGGACTTTGCCTTATAGCCAGTATTCTTATGTGGAGCCCACACGTGATATGAAGATGGATTCTTTCATCAGATGCCATATCCACATGTATGAGTTCTTTGGTGGAGTAACTACTCGTCTGGTCTGTGACAACCTCAAGACCGGTGTTGTATCTCATCCTAAGGAAGGAGAAATTATCTTAACTTCTGATTACGAAGCTATGGGTGAACACTATATGACAGCTATTATGCCAGCTGGTGTTCGTAAACCCAAACAGAAAGCCTCTGTTGAAGGCACTGTAGGCAAGATTGCTACAGCAATCATAGCAAAGCTTAGAAACGAAGTATTCTATAGCTTTGAAGATTTAAAAGTTGCTGTTTCCAAGAAACTTTATGAATTTAATAATCAAAAGTTTCAAAAGCGTGAAGGTACCAGATTTGAATGCTATCAAGATGAACTTTCATCCCTGCATCCATTACCAAAGGTTCCTTACGAGATAGCCACATGGGTTTATGGAAGAACGGTAAACCTTGATTATCATGTAGTTTTTGAATACAACAGGTATTCCTGTCCTTATCAGTATGCCAAGAAGAAAGTTGATCTTAGAGTTACTGATACCACTGTTGAAATCTATTCTGGTTCCAACAGATTAACTACTCATAATCGCTTTACTGCTGGTCGTAAAAATCAGTATTCCACTCACGAAGAAGATATGCCCGATAAGTTCAAGTTTTCTCCATGGAATGAAGAACGAATCCAGAACTGGGCAGATTCAATCGGTGAGTATACTGGCAAGGCTGTATCTCGTATATTTGTCAGCGTACACATAAAAGAACAGGGCTTCAATCCTGCTCTGGCAGTACTTAGATTAAGCAACAAGTATTCAAGTGAGCGCCTGGAAGCAGCCTGTGAATACGCCATTACACATGGAATGGGAAAGCCCCGTTACCACCATCTTAATTCTATTCTTGCAGCCAATCAAGACATTACCTATCTTGAATCAAAGACTGCAGAAACAAAGAAAACTGGCTCCATGGGATATCTCCGTGGAAGCAATTACTATGGAGGTGGTACCAATGATTAATGACGAATCAAAGCGTAAGCTACGCGAATTAAATATGTCAGAGCTAATTGATGCTCTTGAAATACAACAGCTTGAACCTGCAACACTAAAACTTAAATTTGATGATCGTATGCAAAGAGCTATCGACTATCTATATCAGGAAAAGTACAACAATCGAATCCAGCGTATGATTAAGTCAGCCAAGCTAAGATTTCCCCAGGCTGATATACATGACATCTACTATGATGGACGTGGATTAGATAAACAATTACTGGAGGATTTATTCTCCTGCCAGTACATCAGCTATCACCAGAGTATCATCCTTCAAGGATTTACTGGATCAGGTAAGACTTATCTTGCATGTGCTTTAGGGAAGCAGGCATGTCTTAATCAGATAAAAACAAAGTATGTTAGACTCCCTGATTTATTAATGGAGTATGGTGATGCTTCTCTTATAACTGGTCATCAGAAGAAACTGCTAACCAAGTATGGTAAGATACCGCTTCTTATCATTGATGAATGGCTGGTATCTGATATATCTGATTCAGAACTGTACTTCCTGTTTGAACTTATGGAACGTAGGTCAGACTGTACAGCAACCATCTTTTGTACTCAGTACAAGAAAGAAGACTGGATAATCCGTCTTGGTGAAGGAGTACAGGCTGAAGCAATAGTAGACCGCTATGCTCATACAGCTTTCTGGATTGAAACCGGAACTATGAACATGCGCGAGTACTGTGCAAAAACTAAAAAATAACTAAACGCAGGTGGATCTCAACTGCGAACCGGTGGTTCGCAATAAAAAATCAATGGATCGGAACAAGGTTCCGATCCGGATCCCCTGTCGCGAAATAATCATTATTCAGTTACAGAAATTGGAGAAGCTGCATTTGCATATAAATACTTTGAAGGAGGTTTGACCATTCCGGATAGTGTAATAACAATTAGTGAAGATGCATTTTACTATAGTAAATTTAAAGGTACCTTAACCCTTGGGAATGGTGTGACAACAATTGGCGACAGTGCATTTTATAAGTGTAGTTTTGAAGGAAGTTTGACCATTCCGGATAGTGTAACAACAATTGGAGAAGCTGCATTTTATGAATGTGGTTTTACAGATACGTTAACCCTTGGAAATGGTGTAAAAACAATTGGAGAAGCTGCATTTTATGGATGTGGATTTACAGGGAGTTTGACCATTCCGGATAGCGTAATAACAATTTGTAGATTTACATTTATTGATTGTGGATTTACAGGTACATTAACCATTGGAAATAGTGTGACAACAATTGAAGACTCGGTGTTTACTAATTGTGGATTTAAAGGAAATCTGATTATTCCAGATAGTGTAACGACGATTGGTGAACAGGCATTTTATAGCTGCGGATTTGATGGAAAATTGACGCTTGGTAATAGTGTAACGACGATTGGTAATGACGCATTTTTTGAATGTGGATTTACAGGGGATGTGATTATCCCAGATAGTGTAACAACTCTTGGTAGAGGCGTTTTTTCGTGCTGTTATGATATAAATAGTGTATCATTTCCTTGTTCAATAGATAATATAATGAATTTGGGAATTTATAGCGAAAAGTTTATCCAAAGAGACCACGATTTCGTTAATAAAGAATGTTCGGTATGTAAAGTAAAGGAATGTGTTGTTACAGGAAACCACGATTTCTCGACGTCTCCTGATAAATGCAGCATATGCGGTTTTTATGCAGATTTAATAGGAGCGAAGCTGGCTGGATATTCTTTATCATTACATGACAACATTGGTGTAGATTTCTATATGGAACTTGCAGACAGTGTCAT
>JAZUDH010000084.1:0-5225 GCA_045639565.1 Lachnospiraceae bacterium | reverse complement strand
TTCGAATCCCTGCGTCTCCGCCAAATTTAAAAACGGCCGTCGTAAAAAGCCAGTAAAATAAGGGGTTTGCGAGGTTCTTGATATTAAAAAAGAGCCAAGCTTACCACCAATTTACCACTTTTTACATTTATTTAAGAAGATGTGCCTAGAAGACGATCAGATTTATGTCTGGTCGTCTTTTTTGTGTTGCATAAATCTATATTTTGAAGTTGGTTTTTCATAATAAAGAAAAGCAGCCAAATACAAAAGTATTTAGCTGCTTAATTCATATAATTCCAATTATATTAACTACAGTAAATATGTCTTTCTCACTGTAAATATCTATCTTCTTCTCCTTTTCCCATGTTATATACCGTTTGTGATACGCGCTCATCGTACTGCTGAACTAACTCCAAAATCTCATCGTTATCAGTTGTATATATACGATTTCCAATAACAATTACGAAAGGCGCACTGAATTCGGCTGTTGGGAAATCAAATGTGCCTGTACTCCATGAAGCGCCATCTATTTCCTTCAGCGAACTGCTATTAATCAGAGCGCGTAAATCTTCATAATAGGAAACATCCAAGTCAGAATGAACGTGATAACCTTCCTGATATTCCTTATCACCACGCTGGATAGACCAGATATCGTTATTACTTAAATATGAACATTGCCTGCTCCCATCAGAATAATTCAAAGAATACATTTGCCCATAAACCATGTGACGTCCATGCGCATAATCCACATCCGTATAAATTCGCACCATATCGCCTCTATGCATCTTTCCAAAAGTATAAGGTGCATAGATATAAATATTAAAAGCAATGCTAGCTACAAGAAGCACTGAAAAAATAGAAATTAATACTTTACTTTTCATATCCTTCCTCCTTACTGATCAAAATCAACGAACTGCTCTAATTCTTCACATCTGTCAGCGATAGCTGAAGAATCAGCATAATAAAAGCTATATCCAGAGGCTGAACTCACAACAATCAGCACAGGATAGTTCAGACCATCAGGATCAAGAGGATATCCATTATCACTGTTTGATGTTCTATCTTGAGCAAGATTCTCTTCATTAACCATCTGAAGTATTTCATAGTAAATATCTGAAGATAACAAACACTTACCACGGCGTCTGTCAGTATCTGAATGCAAGGAATCTGTTGAACAAGAAAAGTATGTTTGCTCACCACTATCATCGAGAATTACCCAGTAACGGAGACCATAAGTATAATCCCAGTCTGAATGTGCACTATAATTTATATACACTTGAATGGTGTCACCATCATTGGCTCTTGCCTCATTAAAGCGAATCGGATTACCGTGTCTGTAAATAAATTTTCCTGTAAAAATAAGACTTATGATAAGTCCCATGACTAAGAAGAAAAGAATATTCTTAGCTGTCTCAGACATCTGTTCCTTTTTTGGAGTAATAATCTCTTTTTCATTTTCCATAAAAACACCTTTTCCTAATAAATGTACTAATTACTGTTTGATGTACTTTCCGATGTAGGCATAATGCCTTCAAGGAAAATCCCGCTTTCTGGATCCGTATAATCATCAATTCCACTATTTGTTTTTTTATCACCCCAAATAACACCAAGAGAAACTAATATAAGGAAAACCAAAACAATGACAATTACCAATAACGATATTAATGTTGATATTCTCATCTTAGGGCGATTGTATTTAGTTTTAGAACCATAATTACTATCTCGAGAAATTTTAAAAGTTGCCTTCGTAGGATTATATGGGGAATATAAAATGCGGTCTTTATGCAGATGACTACGAACTTCATAAACAAACTGCTGAAACTCTTCAGTATCTGAATTCTCGTACTCTTCTTTACTGATTTTATAAAGCTCGCTAAACATAATTGAGCCACCACCAGTAACGAGATCCAAAACATAGCAATGATATTTTTTACTATAATAAACAGAAAAGTACCCCTTGCGATTTACTTTCTCACCAACTCTATCAGAATCATCATATCGCCTACGAGGTTTCTCATCATAAGCAGGATAGCTTGATTTAATACCGCTTAATACTACACCATCAGCTAGTTCTATTGTGCTCAAATCCAAACCAGAATCACGTCCCAAATATCTGGATTTCAAATTATTAAGAACATCCTCGATAACAGCATCAAATTCTTCTGTATCATACTTCTTGAATTCTTCATCAGAAAGCCTATAAATAGAGTAAAACTTATCAAGTCCGCCTCCATCAGGATGAATTAAAACAGGCATTCTCAATGTAACGCTGTATGCAGCGAACCAATAATCATCTCTATGAGGCTTTTTATCAATAAGATCTAACTTCATTTATCTCCAATTACCATATTATCTTTTTTAGTATTAGTTAATTATCTCATATTATAATTTACTATCGTAAATACTTCGTTATTGTAGTTAGATTAATCGAAATTATATTTGAAATCATTATACAATAACGACAGTCGTATCGGCCTTCATCACTATTTTCTAATTAACATGTAATACTCATCATAAGTAATTTCTTCTGCAATAACTTGACGCTTTAATTCGAGAGCATATTCGCCCCACTCCATGAATTCTTGCTTAGTCATTTTCTTCTTCATCATACGCGCGTAATGAGCTTTATAGGCCTTGTTATATGTATTCCATATTGGATCACTCTTGCACTTGTCATCGTATCTCTGGCGAGCTCCAAGGCTTCTACAGGTCTGCCCACTTTTGCCTTTGATTTTACTATCACAATACTGTGTAAATTTACCGCCAGTGAGTAGAAATACTCTTCCACAGTTGTTGCACTTTACAGGATAGTTTTTATGCTTAAGACCATTAAAGAAATCATAATATAAGAACGAACCTATATCGCTGAATTCTACATTCTCGCATAGCATAGACACACCTGCATCATCAGTAACTGTTTCATAATTGAAAGATTCAATATGACAATTAGCACCTGAATGCTTTAGTGGTTTATCCTTTCTATGCTCGTCTAATTTCTTAGCAATATAAGAATCTTCTGGGAAAGATGTTCTTACAGAAATAACATCTTCTATAAACGATTCAATAAAAGTTAGTGCGTCATAGACTGACTGTAAAAAACCTACGTAAACACCAACATAGGTTTTAAGGTATTCATTTATTTCAAAAATACCTTCATGAATATCTGGATCATAATCACGATTTATAACGTTATATTCATCGAGATAATATTCCTGATCATCACCGTCTCTAATTAGTACACAATCAATCTTATGAAGTGTTTCTATTAAAGAAATATCTTCATCATATTCTTTGAAATTATATGGTGGATATGAACGCATAAATCCATCTATCTTGTTACATCGTTTTTCGAGCTCATTACATAATGCAGGGTAATTTTTCACTATGTCATATGACATATCTGTAGTTAGTTGAAGCTGTGAAAGTAGAGTATTTATTTTCCTAATTTCTTCCAGAAATCCGTGATAATCAATTTTATTCAAATAATCTACAAGTATTTCATTGCTTTCAAATTTGTTCTTTCCCTCAATAAATACAGTACTTTGCGAGAAGTTTGCATTGAATGTTCTCATTGCTAAATTTAAAAAATTTTTCATAGTAGAGAATTTTTCCTTCAAAAATAGAGTATGCACCATTTTACAACAATTATCTATTTACAGCAAGAAATAAGGCTGATAGAATTCACTTACCGAAAAGAACAATTGTTTGTTTTCGGTGTGAACTTTGACAATTGCATATACCTTTTATCAGGTACATTAACGGATATTTGAGCCCTGTAGATTGTACGCGAAGACCTCATATGAGAGAGCGAGAATTCAGTTCTACGAATGTGTAAGCGACCACAACGGCCATGATGGTATCCGGGATAATGATACTTCTATGTAGCCATAGGCTGAGCGTTGAAACGGAAATACCGTGAGCCGTCGCACCCCATGGGCGTAGCTGGGTGGGATTCCCAGAGGTGAAATTCCTATGAGACTTTCTAGCAAAAAGTCGCCTGATAAATGCCCGTGCTCTAGGGGTGTCATGGACAAATGTAGAGCGAAGAAACAACCCCAAACTATAAAACTATATTTTTAAGGAGCGTAAAAAAATGAAAGAAAAAAATGAAAACAAGAATGAGCTCATCTGTTTTGATGAACTTGAACCAACCAAAGTAGAATGGCTTTGGTTTCCCTATATCCCTTTTGGAAAAGTTACTATCCTTCAGGGATATCCTGGCTGTGGTAAATCGACCTTTATATTGTCCCTTGCGGCAGCATTATCTAAGGGTTTGAATTTGCCACTTAGCGAGATTAAGCACGATCCGTGCAATATCGTATATCAGAATACAGAAGATGGTCTTGAGGATACTGTTCTCCCTAGATTTTTGTTAGCACAGGGTGATACTCATAAGTTATTTACCATCAATGAGAAAGAGCGATTTGTTACCTTTGATGATGTAAGAATTGCTGAGACTATTAAAGCAACTAATTGTAAGTTGCTTGTGCTGGATCCTTTATCAGCATATATCGGAGACGTGAATATGAATGTCTCTAATAAAGTCAGAATGCAGTTCCGACCACTAATCAATGTAGCAAATGAAACTGGCTGTGCAATTGTAATCATTGCACATCTTAATAAGAGTAGATCTGCTAATCCAATGGAAAACAGTTCAGGCTCAGGAGATATTATTGGTGCTGTACGAAGTGCACTTGTTATTGCACAGGATCCAGACAATCTCGAAAAATACTATTTTTTCCAGCAGAAGAACAATCTTGCAAAACGAGGTGATACTTTGGAGTTCAAGATTGAGGATGGAAAAATCATATTTGTTGGCGAGACAGATATTTCTTTGGAAGCCTTTTGTGCCAGTCATGTTTTTGTTCCTGGCAGGCCTGACGAAAGAGTACAGGATGCAGTAGAAATCATTACTGAAATTATGGGCGATGCACCGAGAAAGCCAGCTGTATTATTCCGAACTGCTTTAGAAGAGGCAGGTATATCTGACGGAACAATAACTTCTGCGAGAAAGAAACTTGGGATAACATCCAAGAGAATGGATGGTCATTGGTCTTGGATTAATCCTAAGTGTTCAATAAATCAATAAGTGTGGAGCGTCATAATTGGAGTTAAGAGGCGTGCCTCTTGCCCACTCCTTGCTTGCAAGGTGTAGTGGGTTACACTCAAATATATTGACCAGCAAGTTCCTACAACAAACATCCGGTGGATGTTCGTTGGGAACTTGGTCATTGAGAGTATTAGCG
>JAZUDH010000083.1:0-3804 GCA_045639565.1 Lachnospiraceae bacterium | reverse complement strand
TAGTAGATTTTGAGCAATACAAATGATTAGCTATATCTTCTGTATTTATAGATTCTGTCAGATTATTATCTATATATTCCAATGCATCAATAAGAATCTGTATATTCTCCATGCTCTTCATCCCTTCTATCATGATATCATGATTGAATTATAAACAACTCTTTAAAGAAGCTCTTGATAAAATGAGTAATAAATTACAATTTTACATCATTTCAGCCAAAGCTTTGATAGATTTTGTTGTTGTAATTTGTATCTCCCAAGCATAAACGAAATGGTAAAGTTACCAAATCTTGGTTGAAATTGCAACTATTTTTAGTTGACATTACAATGTATCTTCAATTATATTTCTTTATTATGATAACATATATATGGGATCTTACAAAGCATATCCAATTCTTGATTCTGATGGCTATTTAACATTTGAAATACAGGTACTACCTGATTATGAAGAAGCTGACGATATTCTAGAAGGCAGATTCGCAAGATATTAAAAAAGAGCCAGATGACTTTTAATCAGTCATCTGGCTTTTATAATGTTCTTATTCACCCATTACAGGAAATACGATAATTCCATCAGGAACATATTCATCGGCTGGTTCATATTTTGATTAACTGAGTTACAGCAATAATAACCATTATGATTCCGAAAACAATACATGCATTAGATATAATTGCTCCATTATTTCCTGTTACTAATTCAGCCGGATTATTGGGATTAATATTGATTTGATACAATTTGCCAATTTCCGGAGCCTGAGCCATTCCGTCAACTTCTGCCGTGTATTCTACTTCATTAACAGTGTACTTAAGTGTTGGATAATATGTTGTATATGAACCATTTTCATCTGAGTCGGATGTTTCACGAACACTTATTACTTCACCAACGGCTGTTGCTGTACAGGCTTCTTTAAGCTTTTTAGCATTAGAACGTCCCTTTAAACCAAACAAGAATAACAATACACCTACAACCAGTACTATTAAACATTTCATTAAATCCATAATCCAATGCTCCTTTTATTCATATAAATCAAATTCATTTGTAACTGCATATAACTCAAGTTCAGTTCCATCGAAACCGTATTCTTCTTCCTCGGCAGCGTATGTTTCTTCAATTTCACTATGATTCTCCCCTTTAATTCTTTTATCTTAAGAAGGTCATTTGACCACCATCATGTACCTCATACAAATCGTAATTAACATATGCATATGTTCCTACGTAACTCAATCTTTCATCATCAAGGTAGACATCTATCTGCAAGCCTCCGTCCTGACGCTGATCTATTTCATAGAAATATCTTCTATAGTTCTGATCATCAACTTCGCTGCAGTAGAATGCAAAGGTGTTATACATGTTGTTAACATCATTTGTAAAATCTATCATTGCTTCTGTATCCATAAGGATGTCGTATAAGAAAGTCTGTTTTAACTGATATGTAAAATAAATTTTACCAGCTTCACGTCCGGTTACAGTATTGTTTTCATTTCTAAAAAAAACTATCTCCGCATTATTACCGTATCTTGCCCAAACGCCTATGCCATTATCGCTAATAAGAAGCTGTACCGTATTTCCCCAGGAATCCTTATCCGTAGCTAAAACCCCATATCCCTGCTCTTTTAACCTGGTAAGATCATCAAGGAATTTAGCCATATCTCCATCATTTTCGATATAGTAACCAACCTGTGCTATATCGCCATCCCATACGTCATGGCTTTTTTCAAGATCAGAAAAAGGAAGTTTTGTAAAAAGACTGTTTTTGTCCTTTTTCATCTTTTCATAATTAGACAATGTATCTCCGGGATCACTCATATCCCCTGGGTCTGAACCATTTGGATCAACGAAATTAATGTCTCCAGGATCTGAACCTGTTATCATCTGAGCTTCAAGCTCGGTCAATTCATTTATTGCTGCCCATATGTTAGCTAATTCCATGGCAACCTCTGCTCTGAGTCGGTCTGCATCAGATACATATAACGAGCTGTCAGTAAAAACAATATCCCAGTAATCCAGTGAATCCTGATAACTTTCCCAGGAATCAGCTCCGTCTATTTCAATAAAAACTGCAGTATAATCGTTAACTGCGCCAAAATGAATTCCACTTCCGTTATGCCATTTTACAGAGTTCTCTGTCATAATAACTGCATCATCTTCAGCCACTACATCAAATATCTCGAAGATGTTATTCATATTTACGCCAGCTGGAAGCTCACAGAATGTAAGACTAAGCGTATGGTCCTTCAAGTAATCTCTGTAATAAGTAGTCTCACCATTTGTAGCATCTTCACCAAACTCAATAGGAATTATTACAGTACAATCATATGAAGGGAAGAAAATACTCTGCATCTCAGTGCTAGGACCATAGTAAAGAGTGTCCTGGTAAGAATAGATATTCTGTTCCATAAACTGTATCTTTACAAGATTTTTTAAAACATCATATACATATGAATAGTCATCTGGATAGTAAAGTGTGGTATCTACCTGATAGCCATTTCCTGTTGCTGAAGAAGTTACGATTTGATAATCATTTCTTGCTGCGTATTTGCTTGGTTCGATTACTCCAAGGCTCACAGGACTTTTTGCTATATCATCAAGGCTTGTAAATCTTACATAAAGCTCTGACTCACTCTTTTCATCTAAGAAATGAAGCCACTTCGAATTCTTTTCAATTAACTTCATCTGAGTAGGATAGTAAACCATACAGTCTGCAACATCTACAAGATACATAGACTGCTTTAAATAAAAATCAGTTTTTTCAGGTTTCTCATTAGACTTAAGCGAAGCAGATACTGCTGCCGCAACCTTGGCAGTGTCTGTTTTCTTGCCACTTGATTTAACTTTTCCCTTTACCTTATCTTTTCCTGTATTTACAATTACTTCATCGCCACGTCCCTTAAAGCTATTTCCATCCTTTGTTTTACCTGTGGCAAGTAATTCTCCGTCTTTTGCCTTTTCAATATTTTTTTCGTCATCATCAGTCGCCATAGAAACTTCTACTGAAATGTCTCCAACATTAATTATGGTGACGTTGTTTTGTATATTCTCTACGGTAATCTGTATCGGAGTATCTGTATTATTATTAGGAGCTGGAGTTGGCTCTTCCTCCTCAAACATCTCTTCTATTGCTGCACCAATAAAAACGACTGCCAAAAAGATAAAAGGAGCCAAAACAACGCCAATTATTATTTTCACAAACTTAGGCAGTTTCTTTTTACTTTTTTCATTATTCTTTGTATTATTTTCAGACATGCCGTTTTCCACCATATCTTTATTCAGTTCTTTTTCTTTACCTTTTCCGAACATTATTTATTCTCCTAATAAACAGTCATATTAATCTCTTATACAGTTAGTATAGAAAACTTATTTGGCATAATTAAGTAACTAAAAGTTACCTATTTGGAATAGCTTCGGACTTCTTAGGAGAGGAGTTGAGGAAATCTGCAAGTACCTGCTTGTCCTCTGGTGTAGCTTTGTCACGAATTAAAATACCAATTTCTTATCTTGTCCCCCTATGTCAGAAGTCGCCTTGCTGATTTCAAAAAACAAGTTGGAAAAAGCAAGAAAGCTAAGAGTATACCTACAAAGCGAAAAGGCATTGACAGATAGATTTTCTCATATAAAAAAACCGGGAGCACCACACTCCCGGTATATAATGAAAATTCTTTTTGTATTTGAACGAATATAATGATTTTTATAAAACTAATGCTCCTAATCCCATAACCACCCAAATAGTAAGTGCTAAACCAATCGCTCTCAAAACCTGTAATTCTAATATCCTTCTTGCATTAATCGCTTCAAGTTTTTTCCGC
>JAZUDH010000082.1:0-3490 GCA_045639565.1 Lachnospiraceae bacterium | reverse complement strand
GCTTTGCTGCCGGGGCAATGATATATGTGGTAGTTGAGGAACTTATTCCGGAAATGTCCGAAGGAGGTCATACCAATAAGACGACAATTGCCTTTATGGTAAGTCGGAGGCCAAGCGGTTTAGGAAGACAACTCTAGGTTGCAACTCCTTGGCTCACAGAACGACATGGCTACGATCCGACTTCTCTGGATGAATGATGACTGGTATAGGGATCTCTGGCTTCAAGCGCAGAGATAATGCATAATATCAAATCGTGAAATTGTGATAATACCTGCATAAAAGCTCCTTACCAAATCCATGTCATCAATAGCGAACTGAGTATTCCACCCTGTTACGCCACGTTATCCTATGATTACATCCAATAGCATCATTCCCGCAAAGCCTACCATAAAGGCAATTGTCGTCTTATTGGTATGACCTCCTTCGGACATTTCCGGAATAAGTTCCTCAACTACCACATATATCATTGCCCCGGCAGCAAAGCTTAAAAGTGCAGGCATAAACGGTACAAGAAGTGATGCAAGCAAAATAGTGATAAACCCGGCAATCGGTTCTACCGCGCCTGACAGAATTCCATGAAAGCATGCTTTTTTCTTACTTACACCATTTGCATGAAGTGGCATTGAAATAATAGCTCCCTCAGGAAAATTTTGAATTGCGATACCTACAGCAAGCGATATAGCAGCTGAAAGTGAAACCAAATTATTACCTTGATTCCATCCTGCGAACAAAACTCCAACAGCCATTCCTTCCGGAATATTATGGATTACTACTGCAAGCACCAGCATTGTAGTTTTCTTGATGTTAGCTTTTGGCCCCTCCACTGTATCATCCAGATGCATATGCGGCGTTAAGCTATCAATGAGTAATAGGAATAACATACCTGTGCAAAATCCCAAAACAGATGAGATAACAGGCCATTTTCCGGAACTTGCTTTTGCCTGCTCAATTGCCGGAAGAAGCAGGCTCCAGAAAGAAGCCGATACCATAACCCCTGCCGCAAAACCGGTTAGTAATTTCTGTAAAGAACGGTTAATCTCATTTTTCATGAAAATAACCATCATTGATCCCAATGCAGTTCCCGCAAAAGGAATCATAAGACCTAAAAAAATATTAACGTTCATCTGTTAGTCCCTCATCCAAGAAATAATTTCATTATTAAGCTATAGGTTTAACAGTCTTTAACGTGTATCATCCTCTATATCTTTTCAAAAACAAGAATCTTCTGCGTAATCTTCTTTATGTATGGTACCCGGGAAAATCTGCTTAATATTGGATAGATTGTAGTCATACCTCTTATTATGTTGTCATCCTTCACCCTTCGAAAGCCTTTGGCGATATCTTTTATGTCATCAAAGCAATCAGCTCCAAATACAAATTTCGCTCCTGTCTTCTGAATAGATTCCTCGACTTTCTCTTTATTCACCCATTTTTTCGCAAGGCATTCCATTAACACAGTGGCATTGTCAAAATTATCATGTATGATAGAGAGCATTTGCTTATTTTCCCCGGAGATCAGATACATACTTAGTCCCCCAATGTTAAAAGGCATCTTTCCTCTGACCGTAATCTGCTCAGCCCATGTCGGATCAGTAACGGATATTCCTATGGTAGAAACACGTCCTGATTCGTTGTAAATCTGATCACGTACAGCTATAGTCTCCGGCAAATCAAGGTTATACCAGGTAATCCTTCCGTTATCCATGCGATAAAATCTTGTATCCAAGCCACATGCTATATTCACTACTGTACAATCCGGATTTTTATCTATAAAATCCTTCACAAGTTCATCAAATACAATAGTCCTGGCGATAACGCCCGTACCCATAGTAGTATCTTTTTCTGCCGATGAAAAATCGTAATCGATACGTTCCACCAGCTCCACCGCTTTCGCGTCATAAAACTTGTGTTTTTTTGATTTCGAGTACTGTGCCCTTGCATAGAAGCTCTGAAGCATTGTTTCAGCGGCTCCGTTTAACTGAATCTTTATTTTATCTGACATCTCTGTTCCTCTACTTTCCATTTTTCAAAACCTCTTCCGGAGTTATTTCACTAATGCCGCCACATATCCCCGCTTACGGATTGCCTCTTCAATTACTCCTGCAAATATCTGTTTTCTATTGTTAGTTGTAGCTAACCTGTGTTTTTAATATAAGTCACTCACATAAAATGAGTGACCTATAGTTTTAATTGACTTTTGTTTCTATTAGTCGAGTATAATAAAAAGGCTGAGCACAGCTCAGCCCATATTACACACATTCAAACATTAAAATAGCTGCACATGCAATAACCACAATTGACACACTTTTTTAATTTTCTAATTATTTTCCTAATATAAACATCCATACGTCTTACCTCTTCATGCGCTAACTAACATATCAACAAATTTTCTGCCTGCTCCATAAACAGTCATATACACTTCCCGACAATGTTTATATTTGCAAAATATACATTTTGCTGTTTCTTCGTCTCCATATACTTTCCAGTCACCACATGCAATACAATTTTTACCTTTTGTCTCTATAAAGGCCTTAACATCTGCCAAAGGATATCCTAGTAGCAAACCAATTTCATGAGGAAAGTCTTTTTCATTACACAACCTTATTTTTAAGAAATTCAAATATTTGTCTATTTCACATTTAATAGGATAACCATACTCCATTAAAAACATTTGAATCTCAGAATCCAACAGTTTCTGTTGTAAATGAGATTTTCTATACACATAAATCAAGTAGAAATCTCCATCATTTTTAAGAAGTTCAATGTAGATTCCCCTTAAATTCAGAATCGAATTAAAATGTCCAATCGTCAATTGACACTCTCCACCAGAAGAAAATTTAAAACTATATAAATTAGCTATTTTGATGCCAGCCAGTGTAGGTGCTGCATGGCAAATCAAACTTTCTTCAAAACTCATATCTTATAACTCCGCTAATTGTTTTCCCAAATCCTTGCATAGTTCTATATCATCCTCTTGTGGCATTTCATGCGCAATTATTCCTCTCCCACCAATGATAATTGCACCTGCAGAATTCATTCTTTCTTCCCAATCTCTCATCCATTGACCATCACCCCAACCATAAGATCCAAATAAGGCAATCTTTTTTCCATTTATAATACCTTCAACTTCTGATACAAAAGGTTCCATTTCTGTTTCTTCAAGCACTTCACACCCCATAGCAGGACAGCCCATCGCAAATCCATTAAGCTCTGTAAGTTCTGATACCTTTGCCTCAGAAGGCGATAAAAATACCGGTTCCTTACCGGCCGCTTTTACTCCATCTCCAATTGCAGATGCCATTGCGCCTGTATTTCCACCCTGTGTCCAAAAAATAATATAAACCTTGTCCATTATTAAACCTCCCTTTTCATTTCCTTTGCACTGCAAGATACATACAATATCCTGCAGTGTAAACAAAAGAAATCTTACATGATTACTAGTTAGTTATCACTAACCAATAATAAGTTAGTTTATTCTAACCGTTTTGTC
>JAZUDH010000081.1:0-69436 GCA_045639565.1 Lachnospiraceae bacterium | reverse complement strand
TTTAAATTTTTCAGATGGGAAAATCGCATATGTCTGTGCAGGCACATGCTCAACTCTGTAGCCTTCTACCTTTGAATTTTCAGACACAAAGGCGCATAACATATAAGGGAATGTATTCCCTTCTGTTTTCCTGTAATTTTCCGCACCGTGTATCTTACACAAATCCTTTGCTACAAACCTCGGTAAATCACCTGCCGCTTGAAAAAGCTCCTCGTAGGAACCATTTTGATGGCACTCCTGCCATAATTGGGCCGGACTGGTAAATCCCTCTTCGCCAGATAACGATGCCACTGTTTCAATTCCAAAAATGTCGAATGCTTCCTTAGTTTCAATTCTGTAATTCATTTCTTTTTCTCCTTTAATTGAAATCTGAAAGGAAATTCTTGGATAGGCCTTCAACTCAACTCCATGGCGCTTTGCCTCACTTGGAGTTACTCCATGAAGATTTGAAAATGCTCTGGCAAATGAAACGGGTGAATCATAACCATATTTCATTGCTACATCTATAATCTTTGTATCAGAATTTTGCAGCTCAACCGCCGCTTGTGTTAATCGTCTCCTACGTATATATTCTGCAAGCGAAACTCCTGTAACAAACGAAAACATACGTTGAAAATTGTAAGACGAACAGCCAGCCTGTCGTGCAATAATCGAATAGTCAAATTCCTCAGTCAAATTATCTTCAATGTAGTCAAGTGCCGCATTCATTTTTGACAACATATCCATGTCATTCCCTCCTTCTCCCAAAAGTATATTTCGTTTCTTAGTTCTTTTCGCAACTAAGTATGCACAATTTTGTTTCAACATTTTGTATACCGACTAAGGCATATTTCTCAATTATTTTCAGGTATATGCGCCTATTATTCAAAATCCTACCTGTACACATACTTGATTTTCCTGACATTTTTTGCTTTCTTTTGTCCTTCTTTCGTTCATGACATCTTGGGGACGGTCCTTTTGCCACAAGGATGTGTACTTTGCCACACTGGTGGATGCCTAATCTCACTGATGAATACTTTACATCACATATCACCATGCAAATACACATTGCCATAGAAAGTTGCTGCCCCTTACTATCAACTTTAGCCCTTTATTGAGTTGAGTTCTATAGTTCATATCAATTATAAGTAAATTTTTCTTGAGTTTTGCTTCATCTCCTACTCTATGTCGTGTTGTGCGAAGCATCACAACCAAGATAAATTACCCCATGTGCCTTGAAATGCTTTGGCTGTTATTGCTAGTTTGGCTTTCTGAGGCTGTTTCGCGGTTTGAACTACTTCGGCTTTTTAAGTGACTCCCCCTCGTTTTATTACAATTTTTGTACTCAAAAGCTAGATTGATTCTTACTTAAGCCGAAATACGCTCTTCGATTCCTTGTTTTGTACTTTTTTCTGCCTCTTCCCATTGATTAGTTACAAAAATTGTTCCTAATTTCCTCACTGCGCCTCAAAAAGCCGAAACCCACTCAACAGAGCCTTATCTACGAAGCATTTTCGCTAGCATTGCATCCACAAGCCTGCTCAAGCTTCTCCACGCGCACAAAAACGCATCGGAACACACATTTTGTGCAATCCGATGCCTATTCATCCCCATATTCAGTTACAAGATTACTAATTCATACACCTATTACTCTATACTAGCACCTACATATCTCACTAACACCTCTCTATTTGCACTAGCACCTGCCTATCTCACTAACACCTCTCTATTTGCACTAGCAGTTACTATTTATACTAATGCTTCGTACTAGCTCATACTGATACGTCTTAAAATACTTGTTCCAAAATCCTCTCGCATTAGGATTAGCGGTTCCATGCTCGACCCTCATGTAAGAGTAACCAGCTTCAAGTGCACGCTTCTTTGCATATTTTAACAACCCTCTGCAAGACCTGTTCCACGATATTCAGGATAAATATAAGCCTCACCCACGTTAACAGAGTTTTCTTTACCCTCTAAAAATTCATTTGCTTCTTCGTTCCACTCGATGATACCTGCAAGCTTTCCGCCATCAAATGCTCCGATGAGCTCAAGATCATCGCCTAAGAAATACTCACTATAAATTTCCTCTGTGAATTCCTCTCCAGGATAGAAAATGGGACTAATCTTTGCATCATATGAAGAGCTCTGAAGCATTCTTCATCATTTCATCCTGAGTATACTTACTCATCATTTCAACATATTTTTACTCATCTAAAAAAATGTATACACAACCCTGTCCCACAGTTTATTATTACAATCTAAATCTGTGTTTCCTGCGATAAGCAATAGGTGTAATATTAAATTCCTTGCGAAAATGCTCAGTAAAAGCAGATTGACTTGAAAAACCCAGCATGGTTGCGATTCGTTGACATGAATAGTCACTTGTCGCAAGCATGGTTGCTGCTATTTTAAGCTTCTCTAAACGTATGTATGCAATTATAGTCATTCCCACTTCTTTATGAAATTGGACAGACAAATACTGTGGAGAAACATTACAGTGCTTCGCTAAATGCGCCTGCGTAATTCGTTCATGCAAATGCGAATTAATATAGCGAATAGATTTGCTGATTGTCAATGAATAGCCATTTACAAGTTTGGTCTGGTTGACACGCTCAGTAAAGTCTAAAAGTGCAACTGCAAAAATATCAATAGCCTCTGTATTTGAAATAGAGTTTGTAAGTACCTGAAGATAGGCATCGCTAAGATGGTAAGCAACGCTCTCTGACAAACCGCCTGAAATCGCATATCGCGTCATAAGAGTAATTCCACTTACTACCGTAAACTGAGCCTGCTTTAGTGGATCATCAGACATATTTCCAGTGAGCATGTTATCGCTAGTAATCTGATCGATAATTTTTTGAATCCCCTCAACATTTCCATCCCTGACACAGTTCATAATCATACGCTCTGATTCAATTGCCGGGAGCGGTGTATTCAACTCGAACTGATCCGCCATAGCCTTTTGGTAGCGGCGGATTATCTCTTTAGATGTATTTCTATTATTTGCCTTATCCATAATATGTTACCCCACAGCAAAATTGTATCATACATGAAAAAAAAGACAATAAGTTTAAAAATCATATAAAACTCAAAATTTTTTGATACTATAATTTACTTAGCGTTTTAAAACGTAGGGGTTTATATAAACAAAACTTTATAATGTATTTGGAGGTTATTATGAGTAAAGAACGTGCAAAAGCTGGATACAAAACTACCGGCAAAGAAAGATTTAGCTACGGATTATATTTCGTAGGCCAAAACATTTTCTACATTTTCATCTATTTATATGCAGCAACCTATCTTTTAGATATAGGTATTTCAGCATATGCTGTAACAGCTGCATTACTTGTTGTTAAAATATGGGATGCTATTAACGATCCTCTATTTGGTGGCTTCGTTGATAGGATCAAGTTTAAAAAGGGAAAATTCGTACCCTGGCTTAGAATTTCGTTGATTCTTATTCCTATCACAACAATTTTAATGTTTGCAATTCCGTCTGGCATTCCAAACGGAGCAAAGATTGCCTGGGCCATTGTTTCATACATGTTATGGGATACAGCTTACACAATCTGTGATGTTCCGATTTTTGGCTTAGTAACAACTCTTACAAATGTTCAGGAAGAAAGAACAAGCTTACAGGCAATCGGACGTATTGCAGCAATGCTTGCATCAATGGTTGTTTATTCAGGTGTTCCTGCTTTCCGTGAAGCAATCGGTGGATGGCTTCCTACAATCATTGTACTTTCAATTATTGCTTTAGTGACAATGGTTCCTATCTGCATTACTGCAAATGAACGTATTGATGCTGGCGAATCAGAAGCAGAGGTTGGTATTCGTGAAATGTTCAAATATATTGCAAGCAACCGTTATCTTTTGATCTTCTATATCGCTTTATTTATTGCATATGCTGCAAATGTAGCATCAACTATTGCTTTGATTTTCTCGCGTATCTGCTTGGGCAATGAATCAATTCAGGGTATCCTTTCACTTGTTTCATTTGTTCCTGCTGTTGTTCTTGGAGCTTTTGTTCCTAAGATTTGTAAAAAGGTAGACAAATTTGAGCTTTATTTCTGGAGTATAGTTATTATGACTGTACTTGGCTTTGTTCAGTATTTTGTTGGATATTCTAATTTAGCTGTATTTATGGTTATCCTTTTCCTTCGTGGTTTACCTGCAGGTTTCTGGACAATCACAATGTACATGTTCACTCCAGACTGTGCTGAATACGGTCATTACAAAACAGGTATCGATGCAAAGGGTATCACTTTTGCAACCCAGACCTTCAGCGTAAAGCTTATGACAGCCGTTGCTACAGCTTTAGGTACTTTCCTTCTTGGTTTAGCCGGATATGTTGAAGGTGAAGGTGCTGTACAGGCTGCAGACTTCGCTAATAAGCTATGGATGATTTATGCTTTAGTTCCTAATATTGGATTACTTATCTCTATTCCTATTTTGCATCAGTATAAGTTACGTGATAAAGACGTAGCTATTATGGCAAAATGCAATGCTGGTGAGATTAGCCGTGAAGAAGCTGAATCTCTGATTTCCAAGAAAATCAAATAATTTCTTAGAGGTGCAATGTGAAATCTAAAATTAAAGAAATATTGGCACAGATGTCTCTTGAGGAAAAAGCAGATCTTTTATCTGGCAAAAACTTTTGGGAGACAAAAGGTGTAGAAAAGCTTAATATTTCTGGACAAATGATGACAGATGGCCCACATGGACTCAGAAAGCAAACTGGAGATGCGGACCATCTTGGAATCAATAATAGTGAACCGGCAACATCCTTTCCTACTGCTAGTGTTGCTGCTTGTAGTTTTAACCCCGAACTTATTGAAAAGATGGGTGAATCACTAGGCGATAAATGTATTAGAGAAGATGTTGCGGTTATTCTTGGTCCAGGTGTAAATATGAAACGCAGCCCTTTATGTGGACGCAACTTTGAATACTACAGCGAAGATCCGTTTTTAGCCGGCAAAGTCGCTGCCGGACTTATTCGAGGCGTGCAGAGTAAAGGAATTGGTACAAGTTTAAAGCATTTTGCTGCAAACAATCAGGAATATGCTCGAATGGTAAATGATTCGGTTGTAGACGAACGCGCTTTACATGAAGTTTATTTACCCGCATTCGAAATTGCCGTAAAGGAATCACAGCCAGCTACTGTTATGTGTAGCTACAATAAGATTAATGGCACATATGCGGCTAGCAACAAATGGTTATTGACAGACCTGCTTAGAAACGAGTGGGGTTTTGAAGGCCTGGTTGTAACAGACTGGGGTGCCCTGGAAGATCCTGTGTTAGGAGTCAAGGCAGGACTTGACCTGGAAATGCCATATAGCGGTCCGGAAAATGCTGCTAAGATTGTTGACGCAGTTAGAACCGGTAAGCTCTCTGGGAAAGCTGTTGATGAATGTGCTGGCAGAGTCCTTTCTATGTTACTTAAAGCTGCAGAAAAGAAAGAATCAGTTCGTACAGAAGAGATGGATGATGAACTGGCCTGTGAGATTGCCTCAGAATCCATGGTTCTTTTAAAGAATGATAATGTTTTGCCCCTTTCATCTGATGAAAAGATTCTTGTTATTGGTGAAATGGCTGATAAGATTCGCTATCAGGGAGCCGGCAGTAGCAAGATAAATCCATCATACCTGCATAGCGTTTTGCAGGCCCTGGAGGAAAGCAATAAAGACTTTGAGTATCTTGAGGGATACCATAAAGATGAAACTGATACAGATGAAATGCTTTTAAAGGAAGCGGTTGAAGCAGCTAAAACAGCCAACAAGGTTGTTATTGTTGCCGGCCTTCCTGATCAATACGAAAGCGAGGGCTTTGACCGCGATGTTATGTCAATGCCTGAAAACCAGCTTCGTCTTATCAAAGAAGTAACTGCTGTAAATGATCACGTAATTGTGGTACTTCAGTTAGGTGCACCAGTTGAACTGCCTTTTAAAGATGATGCAGAAGGTATTTTATTATCTTATTTGGCTGGACAGGCATGTGGAAAAGCAACCTTAGATGTTCTATATGGTAATGTTAATCCAAGTGGCCATTTAGCTGAAACCTGGCCTGTTCACTGCTCTGATGCACCAAGTAGCTTGTACTATCCCGGCAGCCTCAAGACCTCTGAATACAGAGAAAGTATTTACGTTGGCTACCGATATTACAACAAGGTTAATTGTCCTGTAAATTACCCATTTGGACATGGACTTAGCTATACCACCTTCTCATATGATTCAATGTCTATTGAAGAAAGCGGTGATGGCTACAATGTTAATGTCAATGTTACCAACACCGGAAATGTAGCTGGTAAGGAAGTAGTTCAGATATATGTTGGAAAGTCTGACAGCAAAATCTTTAGAACTGCTCCTGAGCTAAAAGGCTTTGCGAAGGTTGAGCTTGCTCCTGGTCAGACAAAGACAGTAACTGTTTTCTTGGGACAAGATGCATTCAGATACTATAACACAAAGGTTAACGCCTTTTGCCATGAAGGTGGAAAATATGAAATATATGTTGGAGCTTCATCAAGAGACTATCGCTTAGAGGGCAGTGTTGAGCTTAGCGGAGATGGAAAGGAAGAATTGCTTCTTGATTTATACAAGGATCTCGAAGCATATAAGAATCCTTCATATCCATTCAAGGTCGATAAAGACAGCTTCGAAAAGCTCTTAGGACGTAAAGTACCGTCAGCAGAGCTTGCAAAGAAAGGTCTTTTTACTACATCATCTTGCTTGGAGGAATTGAAAGACACCTTTATTGGTAAGAAGATGCTTGGCGAGATAAAAAAGCAGATGGGTGACCTTGCCGCTGATAATTCCGACGATATGGCACGAATGGGACAGGCAATGCTATATTGCATGCCAATTCGCTCAATGACAATGACTGGAGCTATGAGCCATACTCAGATAGAAGGAATCGTTGATATGGCAAACGGACACTATTTAAAAGGCATCAAGAAGATGCAAAAGAAGTAATCTGATTAAGATTGTAAATCCCTACTAAAATGTAGAGCCACTAGATTGAATCTAGTGGCTCTATTATTTGTTATCTATCGACTCTCAGCTTTTTGGTCCGTTGGGGACGGAGGCGTTTGGACCGTAGGTCTGTCCCTATCGGGCCGCTTCGCGCCCGGTCCGTTGGGGACAGACCTGCGGTCCAAATGCCCCCGTCCCTAACGTGCCGCGGTCTGCGGCACAAAAAAAGCTCCGGATAATTCCGGAGCTTTTCAATCCACCTATTCAATTACATAGGTACTTATCCATCCACCTATTGATCGGAGCTAACACTTACCTATTGTCATACGCACCAATGTATTTGTTTTCTTTTGCCCTCACAAAAAACGTAAGACTACCTGCACCATTAGAAGACATTTCCATGATAGGAATCATTTCTCCTGCCGTGTTTAAGGATAGTAAACTAAGTGTATTTAGTGAACCCACGCTCCGTAGAGTCATACAGTATTTTCATGCTAACTTAAATTAGCTTTATCACCGTACATTTTAAACAAGCTCAGTAAGCCAAGCGGGAACACAAGATATAGAAATGATACATATCTTACCAAAACTACCGGTCCTAACAAAAAGGTCATCCAGTAAAGTAAAATAGTTATAGCTGGAACTATAAGCGCTTTTTCTTTCTTCCGTATTGCCACTACAAAGAAATAGATAAAGAACCAGAAAAAAGTTCCGGGCAAGAAAATCCAATTTACTAATTTATTACCCACAACCAGCTCAGATTGCTCAAACAAATATAGGAACTTATATAGTCCAGGAATCTTACTGAAGGTATTTGTATAGTCGATGCAATGCACCAGCAAAAAGCACTTATTTCCACTTCGATCCATTATGAGCGAGGCATTTGGATACCAAAATCCGTGAGTATTTATTAAAAAAGATTCTATGAAATCCTTAGGATACTTAGCAAGTAATGAGAAATATAATTTTGCAAAAGAAGATACATTTCCACGAACAAGCTCCGTATTTAGATATCCTTTTGTGGGATCTGCAAGCCTGGGCATATACTCAACAAACGCAGAATCCCCGTAGGTTTCAGCTTGAAACAGCTCACGAATATACTGTCTCTCGTTTTCAGTGAGCTCATCACCATGATTAATATACACTCTAACAATCTGCTGACTTGGTACTGAAAGAAATTCCCTTGAATCCAGATTAGAAACTGTAATCGCCTTAGTGAAAGGTCCAAAATAAATCACTAACGCCACAACCAAACACGCCATTACTATTGCATACTGTTTTTTGTGCTTTAGTAAAAAGAACAGTATTATAAGTGAAAGAGCCAAAACATAAATGGCATTATTTCTTAATATCATCGATAAAAATGCAACAAATGCCCACAAAACAACTCTCTTGACATTGCAAAAAAATAAGTCTTCATGGTTAAGCATTTCATATGTCAGCACTAAAAAAACCAAAAAAGCTGGAGCAAAAAGGCAATCTTTAGTCACTGATATAGCCATAATCACATTTACAGGGAAAAGAGCAAGAAAAAGAAATACAATTACTCTCCACACTCTCTGTACACCCTTTTCATGCAGGTAGGTCATGACATAAGAAAGTAACAAAGAAATGACCAGTCCCTGACTAAGCACATACACAAAAATCGCTTTTGTAATGGAACCAGTGATTTTTTCAACACTGTCCATTATGAAACCAAAGAACAGCGTATGAATAATAGGGTGGTGACCTGTTATTTGCCACTCTCTATACATTTCAAGTTGCCAGTGAGCATCATATCCCAGAATGCCAGGATATGCCCCCAAGGTAGCAATAGTCATAACTACCATAAAACAGGCAACCATCAAAAGGTAGTAATATGTACTCTTAAGCTTAGGTGAAGATGTTCTATATTTTATCTTAGGTAACATCATATCCAAAATGATAAAAAGACCTAAAATAATGACAGAAAAAAGAACAAAACATAAAGCTACTATCCCCCAGCGTGTAGGCAATATAGTATCATACACTTCAATTTCTCGCCCTATAGCAAATAGAAATCCAGCCAGCAATGAAATCACTAGTGGTAGTAGATATCTGTTCTTTATAATTCGTTGCATCCCAATTCTCCAATTCACAAAGTGCTATACCCTACATAGCATTAATATTCGTAAGTTTACACTACAATTCAATACGCATGTATTCCTAAGCATTTAGTCGTTTTCTCTTGTGAGTAAAACGATGGTTTCAATATTTATCTGAACTTTACTTCGCATTAACATATTAACGCTCGTTCGTACGATTTATTTGTTTTCATCGTCAGTTATTTCTTATATCACCAAAATGATATCTACCTGGTAATTGTTATTGTAACGTCTCCATTTGAAAGAAGTTCTTCTAATTCTGCTTCTGACAAATTCTGAATCTTACCAAGTCTCGTATATGACCACGAATTCGAACCATAAAATACTACCAGTTGATTCCCATTATACAACACTAAATCTCCCGGAGCTGTTGTTGTCTGTTTATCATTTCTCGTAAGATTTCTTCCTATGGATCCGACCTGTTCAAAGCCACCATACATCGACATCTCTATTACAACAGGTTCTTCATTTACTGCTTCTTCCAAATCGGCCACAGCAGCATTCTGTTCCCAAGACACACTAACTTCTGTATCACCTATAACTAATTTCATTTCATCTTCCTCGTTTGACTCTGCCTCATTTTTGCTTTCATCTGGTATCTTTCCAGCAACAAAAATAGCTGTTGGACCATCTGCTCCACCTATTACGCTAAATGAAGTTCCTTCCCCATTCACGTATAGCGAAGCATGAAGTCTTTCATATTTGAATATACCGGCAATCACAATTATGAGAATCAAAATGACAATTAATACAATATATTTCTTCTTCATATCATTACCATCAGGATAATTTTAATATTCTTTTGAAACCTCATCGAGATTATACATCTTCTTAAAGGAATCTAAATCATCCTGGTTCCTTATAAGCATTACCTCTACAAATTCTCCAGTGGACTTATTCTTAAAACCCGCAACCTGCTCACCATTACATATACTACATTTTATTACAGGCTTCTGTGTCCCCGGATCATAAATAACCGAAGAGGTCTGCGCCTTTCTTCTAAACAATCCCATTCTTCCACCACTATATCATTCTTTCAAGCATGAAATTGGAACTACATACACACCATCTTCTCGTCTGTATGCAAATGGTGCGACTCCACACAACACCATCATAAACGCTGGTTCCTTCATTTTGTCTGAATCTATTTTTGCGGCTAATTTTAGTAAGTTCTCCGCCCCCTCATTTATTAATTTATCACCACCAAGTTTTACTTCAATAAGTCCATATCGACCATTACGCAAGTGAATTACTGCATCGCATTCTAATCCGGATTTATCTCTATAGTGGAATACATCACCATCTAAGGAATCCGCATATATACGCAAATCACGTACACAAAGATTCTCAAAAATTAACCCCATCAAATTCAAATCATTTATTAAATCTTCCGGTCCTAATCCAAGCGCAGCTGTTGCAATTGATGGATCCACAAAATATCTTGTATCAGCTGTTCTTATTGCTGTTTTTGATCTTAAATTAGGATTCCATGCTGGTGAATCTTCTATTACAAATGTTTTTTTCAGAGCACCTATATACGAATACAAAGTTTCTTTATCAAAAGTATCCGTATCATTAACAACGCAGTCTGCTCTAATTGTTTCAAGCGAAGACTGTGTAGCAACATTACGTGCGTATGATTTCATTAAACGTTTTGTTCTTTCAGAATCTCTTTTTATCCCATCTACTCTCGAAATGTCATCATTAACAATTGAATCATAATAATCGAATGCCTGCTTAAGTGACACCTTCCTTGATGCATTTATAGCTAATGGCCATCCACCTCTACAAATAAAATAAGCAATATCATCTATATTATGATTATCTGCCGCAGAAATATCATGTCCCAAAAACAAATCTTCCAATGACACAGCACCAGTAGAGTCCTTTGACTCAAAAAGTGACATCGGACGCATCTTCATTCTAACTATACGTCCTGTTCCTGTATGCATACTATCATCAAGAACTGGAGGAACCGATGACCCTGTAAGTATGAACTGTCCAAATTCTCCTCTTTGATCCACTTCATATCGAACTGCATTCCAAATCCCTGGTGCTATCTGCCATTCGTCAATAAGATGTGGAACTTCTCCCTCAAGAAGAGCAGATGGTTTAATTCTTGCCATTTGTTGATATTGTTCTGTCATATCCGGGCGATCCATCTCTATAAAGCTTTTGGCCAGATGTTTTGCAGATGTTGTTTTCCCACACCACTTTGGGCCCTCAATTAATACAGCTCCTTTTGATTCCAAATGTTCTTCCAATACTTTATCTGATATTCTTGAATAATATTCCTTCATACATCCTCCCTTAATCAACTTATAATAATTCTATTTCATTCGTTGTTTCGAGTGTTTGGCTTATTTCTATTCGAGCATTTGGCTTAGTTTTATTCGAGTACTTGGCTTTATTTTAATCGAGTATACGGATAAGTGTCAACATCCTCACACAATAAACACCCCTCAGATAACTTTCCGGCAATTATCTTGTCCTGTTTATTATACTAAGGGGTGTTAATCTTCCTTTATTTCAATATTCAATTACATCTTTTTATGCTAAAACTACAGATTTTTCTTTACTGCAAAATGCCGACAAACGCCTAAAATACGCTATTTCTTTGAAAGTAAGCAAATGGTTTCAATATTCGCAGTCCAAGGGAACTGGTCTACGGCTGTAGCACGAGTTACCCGGTAGCCAGCTTGCTGGATTACTTCAAGGTCGCGAACCAAACTGGTTGCTTTACATGAAATATATAGTAAACGATCTACATCATAATCCAAAATTTTAGTAAGCGCCTTAGGATGGATACCGTCTCTAGGAGGATCTAAGATGATAAAATCAGGCTTTTCTTCAATTTCATCTAAAGCCTTCAATACATCACCACAGATAAATTCACAATTATCTATACCATTTAGTATAGCGTTTTGCTTAGCTGCTTCTACAGCCTCATCAACAATTTCAACGCCAATTACTTTTTTAGATACAGCAGCCATAAGCTGCGTAATTGTACCTGTTCCTGAGTAAAGATCATAAACAATCTTGTCAGGCTCGCCACCATCTGATAAATCGCCTATAAATTCACGAGCGGTTGAATATAGTGTTTCTGCGCCCAGTGAGTTAGTCTGAAAGAAGCTAAACTCGCTGATTCTAAATGAAAGACCCAGTAAAGTTTCATTGATGTAGTCACGACCATATAAAATGTCAGTTCTATCACTCTGTACCACGTCCGAAAGAGAATCGTTGATAGTGTGAAGAATACTTACGATTTTTCCATCAAGCTCAAGACCTAGTAATAAATCACGGTACTCGCTCATATCAGGGTTTGATTCACTTGATGTAACCAAAGCAACCATAATCTCGCCAGTATGCTTTCCTTTTCTTACTAGAAGATGTCTTAGGAAACCTTCGTGACGCATTTTGTGAAAGAATGGATATCCCATCTTAGACCAGTATTCACAGGTAGCCTTCAAAATCTTGCGATAATCACTGTCACAAATATAGCATTCATCAGTAAGCACTACGTCAAACATGCTGCCACGTCTATGCATACCAAGGCTTAAAGGGCCATCTTTGTATTCGTCGCCAAAAGAAAATTCCATCTTGTTACGATAGCCTTCGAACACTGGACTACCCTTGATACCTTCCCACTGGTAGAAGCCGTTTATGGCACCATCAAGAAGCTTCTTAATCTGCTTTTCCTTTAGCTTAAGCTCATCCTCATACTTCATGGTAAGATAAGTACAACCACCACAGATACCAAAATGAGGGCACTGTGCTGGAACCGATTCATCACCCCAGTCAAGTACCTCTAAAATCATAGCTTCTGGTTTACCTTTTCTGGTTTTAAGAATGCGAACCTTAACCTTTTGTCCAGGAATACCATTTTTAGCTGTAACCTGACCTTCTTCAGTTTCAATAATTGCTTTGTTTGGGAAGGTTACATCTAAGACCTTTCCTTCTAAAATCTGACCTTTTTTCATAAAACTAAAGGGACGCCTACTTGAGGTGTCCCTTTCTCCTCTAACTAATATTAAATTGATTCTTATTCGTCTTCTAAATCATCATCAAAATCTTCGAAATCATCAAAATCTTCAAAGTCCTCTGAATCTTCAGGAATAAGGAAAGTATATACTGCGTAAGCGATACATGCAACTGCAGCTACTGCACCAATTACAGCTAATACGATTACAACAGGATTTGTTTTCTTCTTCTGTTCAGGTAAAAATCCCTTAGCAGCGAGCATATCCTTGAGTTCATCAAGTTTGTCATTAATCTCTAATTCCTTGGCCTTCTTTTCAATCTGAGCGATTGCTGAAAAAATCTTTCCATTACACATGGTGCCAGTCCCCTTTCTTGCTATTACGCACTAGAACTATCTCGTTCTTTATAATCATAGAAGTAAATACATACGCCAATGTTAGTAAGCCAGGCAAAGCAATGTTGTAGAAGTTAAGAATTGTCATGTTGATTCCGCTCTCATAGCAAAAAGCTGAAAACCAGCTAATCGAAAACGCGTAGCACACTGAAACGCCTAACAACACAAATGCAGCAAGTGCTTCTAACAATATTCTACACCTTATCTTAGAAAATGTCTTTATTGATTTAATATTTATGAAAAATATTACAATTTCTAATAAGATAGCAGACAAAAGCGCTATAAACAATATAACATTTATTAATTTGTAAACCATTAACAGCGGTTTCAAAATTTCAGCCATTTTCTGAGATTTCACACTAATACCTGTGTAATCGTCAAGATAATTTATGTGCGTCATGCTTTTAGCAAAAGAAACTGTCCTAGACAAATTTTCAATTTCCCAGTCTGAAACATGTCCTAGTCCCAGTTTATATCCTTTTAGAAAAACTGCACCCTTAAAGGACTCAACTATTAATGGCAAAACGGACGTACGAATCTCTCCCCATGTATATCCGCCAGTAGAAGCAAGTAATTGAATCTGATCTTCTGCTTTTGTAAGCTCGCCTGTCATAAACGCGTTGTCTATCTCAGCATTAACCTTGCTAAAAAATTCTTTTACAAAAGCTTCTGATTTATACAATCCCACATTGTACATCTCTTCTCTAAGAGCAAATGCAAAATGGTCTCCTGGAATCTCATGTCCTACAGGTGTATCTTCAGCCCACACGCTTTCATGAATTGCTTCAAGAAGCTTGGGTTCTGCACTAAGTGTTTCGCTAGCTGCAAATACTGCATCAATCACATCATATGGAGCCCATATTAAAAGTGAACGATTAGGTGATTCGGTTTTATAAACCTTTTCAATAAATCTGCCGTACTCACTTTCCGTTCTGGTATTAATATCAAATACGCCATAGTATTTGTAGTTAATTGCCTTGTATCCAAGCGTAGCTACTAACCATATGATAAATGGGATAAGCATCATCGCCGTCCGTGAAATTATCTTAGCACGTGCATTTTTATTCTTAACTATTATGAATAGCACAGTTACCAAGGTAGCAAACAACAGACAGGCCATCAGCCACAACCCATCTTCCTTGATATAATAGGTATACGCAAAAATCAATCCTAAAATCACTGAATCATAAGTTAAACGCTTCTCGCCTTCTTTAGCATCAATTATCACATGAATCATCATTACGAAAGTAACAATAACAAATGGTGCTATCATACCGTTCCTATATAATCTGGTACCACTCCAAAATTCAAAAGCTTGTGGCATAAACAGTGTGTACACATAAAATCCTAAAGCAATACCACGCTTTTCAGAATTTATACGTTTAACCAAGAAATATACAAAAAGAGCCGCAACTACCCACAATAAGCCTAAGACGATTGTATATGGAAGATTACTAACTGATACAGCCTTTAGAAACAGAGGATATCCCATTGTTTTTAGGAGTCCTGATCTGTTAGGATTTCTAAAATGTCCTGAAAAATCGGCATACTCCATTAAGAGGCTGTCATCCCAGATTTGTCCCGCAGGAAACCACACTCCCAGAGCATGGGAGATTAACACTCTTAACACAGCTAATGCAGCCATCACATATGAAATTGGTGTTATCAATATTTCTTTAACCTTTTTCATCCCATATCTCTTTAGTACTAAATCTATTTAGAGCTTCTGTAGCTTGGCAAAAGAAGCGTACATTATTTTTTGTCCACATGTATCAAATGCAACAGTTACCTTGCTGTCTCTAGGTTCTTTAACAATGTTAACTACAGTTCCATCGCCAAACTTAATATGACGTACTCTGTCACCCTTTTGAATATCATTAGAACCACTTGAAGGCTTTAAATCAGAGCCTTTTGTAAGTCCTGAAAGTAAGCCTGGATTAGTTCTTGCAATAAAAGGCTTATCTTCATTGGGCGTTGACTTAGGAGTCACTATAGCCTTAGGTCTGGCATAAGTAGAAACCGGATTAGTATTAGCAGCAATTGAGGACTCACGCTTAAATCCAGTGAAACCATCTCCGTATGAAGATGAGTATGATGAACCATATCCACCACTTGATTCTCTCTTAAATCCGCTAAATCCGCTTCCAGTATCGTCTCTGAAGCTATCGTACTTTCTATATCCTCCTCCATCCGAGGTGTCAAAGTTGCGATACTCGTTGTCGCGATATTTTCTAACAACAGGAGCTATATCAAAGAGCTCTCTGGGAATTTCATGAACAAAACGACTGACAGGATTATATTGAGTCTGACCGTTAACCATTCTAGCGCGTGCTGTGGTAATGGTAAGGGATTCTTTGGCACGAGTGATAGCTACATATGCTAAACGTCTTTCTTCCTCGATTTCCATATCACCTGCTGTGATAGACATATAGCTTGGGAACAGACCATCTTCCATACCAATTAAATATACATTTTTAAACTCAAGACCTTTAGCCGAATGGATGGTCATAAGCAAAGTGATATCGTCACTGTCGTTGACATTATCGATTTCTGCAACAAGCGCAATTTCCTCGAGCAATCCAGAAAGGGTGGGATTTTCATTGTTCTCTTCATATGAAACAACCTTAGAGATGAATTCTTCGATGTTCCCGATTCTTTCCTCAGCTTCATCTTCGGAATCAACTTCCATCTGATTGATGTAGTCAGTAACATCCAGAATTTCCCTAAGTGCCTTGGCTGGACCCTCAACCTCAGCAACCGCTCTAAGTCTTAGAATCATACTTTCGAATGCATGAAGCTTATCGGCTGCTGCACCCTTAATATCTGTCCATTCAGGATGACAGATTGCGTTAAAGAAAGATGCATCTCTCTCATCAGCAGCGTCTTGTAACTTATTGATTGAGGTCGCGCCAATTCCACGCTTAGGAACATTGATAATACGCCTGCATGCAACATCATCTCGACCATTGTCGATAGTCTTTAAATAAGCAAGTAAGTCTTTAATTTCTCGTCTTGCATAGAAATTTACTCCACCTACAATCTTATACGGAATATTGTCCTTTACTAAACGTTCTTCCATGAGTCGCGACTGCGCATTTGTACGATATAAAATAGCATTCTCACCATATGTAGACTGACCTTTTCGGACAGACTTAGCTATAGCGTCACTGATAAATTCGGTTTCCTCGATAGCAGTATCAAACTGTCGGAAATGTATTCTTTCGCCCTCACCCTTATCGGTCCAAAGAGCTTTGTCTTTACGCGATGAGTTGTTACGAATAACAGAGTTAGCCGCTGTAAGGATGTTCTGCACCGAACGGTAATTCTTTTCTAGTTTAATGACCCTGGCATCTGGATAGAAGTGTTCGAAATTCAAAATATTAGTAATATCCGCGCCACGGAACTTGTAAATTGACTGATCATCATCACCTACTACACAAAGGTTTCTAGACTCATCGGCAAGTAAGCGAACCAGTTCGAACTGAGCCTTGTTAGTATCCTGATACTCGTCAACCATGATGTATTTCCAGCGATTATGATATGTGTTAAGAGCTTCAGGGGATACCTTAAAAAGTTCTACGGTCTTCATAATTAAATCATCAAAATCAAGAGCATTATTCTTGCGAAGCATGCTCTGGTATTCCATATAAACAGAGGCAACCTTCTTCATATTAAAGTCACCTAAGTTTCTAGTCATAAACTCTTCGGGAGTGATAAGTTCATCTTTGGCCCCCGAAATATAATTCATAATAGTACGTTCCTTTATCTGCTTAGTGTCAATCTGAAGCTTCTTGCAGGCTTCTTTCACCAGCTGTTTCTGGTCATCACTATCATAAATCGTAAAGTTGTTGTCGTATCCTAAAACATCGATAAAACGTCTCAAAATACGCACACACATAGAGTGGAAGGTTGATACGAAAATCTGATCTGAACCAAATCCTACAAGCTTGTCTACACGTTCACGCATCTCGCCCGCAGCCTTGTTAGTGAATGTGATTGCAAGGATATTGTAAGGATTGACCTGATATTCATCTATCATATAAGCGATACGGTGAGTAAGCACTGAAGTCTTACCTGAGCCCGCACCTGCCAGAATCAGAAGAGGCCCATCAATGCACTCTACGGCCTCTCTCTGCTGTTGATTCAACTTGTCATAAATACTCATAAAAACTATAACCCCTTATGCTAAAGAACAGACATCACAATACCCGCAATCACTATTGCCGCACACACAAATCTGTGAAGCGTGTTCTTTTCTTTAAATATCAGCTTTCCGCCTATAATCGTCACAATTACACACACCTGCTTTAGAAGTGTCATAACAGTAACCCGCGAATTCGCATAACCATTAGCTACGAACAAGCACCTATCAGCGATAACAAATAAAATAGAAATTACCCATATATATGGATTCTTAAAAATAGTCTTCCAATTAATCTTAGTCCTGGTTATAAGCACATAAATTGCGTAATATATCACCATGAAAAGCATATACCAAAACTGGAGCTGCCCACTAGTAATGTTACCAGTTCTCATGAGCATCTTGTCCATCATTCCTGACACCGCATTTAAAAATGTAGAAACAAACGCTAGTGCGAAAATATACCCTGGCACATGTTCAGCACTCTTTCCCTCGGCTCGCTGACTCTTAGGTTTATATTTTAGCAAAAGAAGGCCTACCGAAACAAGTATAAGAGCAATATACTGGTTCCATCTTAAGCTCTCTTTAAGCACCACCACGCCTAAAATCATCGCAAACATCATACGTGATAAATCGATAACCCCGTACAACGAAACAGGCATCTTTTCAATCGCATAAAAGCTACATAAGAACGCAATAAAAATAATGAACGACTTGAAAGCGATCGCCACCATTTCCCTAGCTGGCACTCCTCCCACTCCTCGTACAGTAGGAATAGTAAATATAAACGCCAGTGCCGTATATACAAACAAAACCTCTACCACTCCATTGAGTGTCAAAGCTTTCTTCTTAGCAATGTCTCGAACCCCTTTCAGGATTCCATAAATTAGTACTAACACAATCCACATATCTAATTTCCTTTTCGAACACGTGTTCTATTCTATCATCATCTATCCTCTCCGTCAAGACTTGTAAAATTATATCTATTCACTTCCTCCCTGTCAACGCAACTCCCCGGTCCATTGGGGACGGAGGCGTTTGACCCGCAGGTCTGTCCCTATCGGGCCACTCCTACCCCCGGTCCGTTGGGGACGGAGGCGTTTGGCACGTAGGTCTGTCCCTATCGGGCCGCTTCGCTACCCGGCCCGTTAGGGACAGTCCTCCGTGCCAAACGCCTCCGTCCCCAATGGCCCCCCAGCGGACCACCCTCAGCACATAGAAATCCCCGCGACCTACCACGTCACGGGGATTTCCCAAAAATCTATATTCCCTTAATAGATAAATGCTTATTTAAAGAATGTCAGGCTTTCGTTTAATGAATTAGATAATTCTAATAATTCCTCAGCCTTCATAGAAAGCTTTTCAGCGTTCTCAGATAATTCATCAACAGATCCTCTTGTCTGTTCTGTTGATGCTGCGTTTTCTTCAGCAATGGCTGAAAGGTTTGTCATAAGGTCACTTGCCGCCTGACCAGCTTCGTTACACTGCACTGCCTGGCTTCGAACAGTCTTGATTTCCTTAGTTGTATTGCTGATTTCATCAGTAAGATTTTGGAACTTTTCCGCTGTTGAACTAATCTTAACGTTCTGTGCTTCAATAGACTCCGTAACTTCATTAATAGATGAAACAGTCTGTTCAGATTCTGTACTAAGAGTTTCAATAATCTGATTGATTATGCCGGCTGATGAATTGGTCTGTTCTGACAGTTTCTGAATTTCAGTTGCCACAACGGCAAATCCCTTACCAGCTTCACCTGCTCTTGCTGCCTCAATTGAAGCATTGAGCGAAAGTAAATTTGTCTGGCTAGCGATTGATGCTATTAGGTCAACAGCTTCCTGAATCTTAACAACAGAGTCGTTAGTCTTCTTAATCTGATCAGAAATTACAACGAATGACTTAGTAGTTTCACTATTTGTATAAGCTAAGTCCTTCATAAGCTTAGAAGCTTCATTTCCTTCCTCGTACATTATCTGGAAGCTTTCAGACAAAGCCTCAACACTTTCGATGATTTCAGACGCATTATTCGAAATCCTGCTAATCTGGCCAGTTGAATTTTCAATATCATTAGCCTGAGCTGACGCGCCTACCGAAATATCGCCGATTGCATCTGAAACAACCTTCGACGAATCCTTGGCACTCATTGCTTCCTGTTCAAGGTTCTCACCAGTTTCAGCAAGAACAGCTGACATCTTCTGAATTTCTACGATAACGTCCTGGAACTTATCCATAAAGTCGTTGATGCTAGCGCCAAATAAAGCGAATTCGTCCTGACCTGATGTGTCAACTCTTACGCCGATTTCACCATCCGCGATCTTATTAACCGAATTTTTAAACGACTTAACCGAACCGGCAATTCTCTTTATGATAAACAATGTAATCAGCACGATAATCACGCCGAACACTGCGATGATAAGCATAATATTTACATATGAGCTTGATAAAACTCGCTGACTGTCAGCAAGTGCAAGTTGCTTAATTGCTTCACTGTACTCATCTAACTGTGCGCTGATAGCACTATTTTCAGCATTAAGTGCTAATATCTCGCTATCTGTTGCTGCTAGTTTGGCAAAAGAAGCACTTACCGCTTCATAAAGTCCTAACGAAGCCTCTGCAAGTGAATCATCCGTAGTATACAAAGGGATGTTAGCCTTAATCTCCTCTAAGATTCCATTTATCGTATTCTGTTCAGCACTTATATCCTTGCCTTCAAGTACATGCGCCGTGTAAATTCTGACATTATCGCTAACTGTGTTAGACATTCCATCGAATCCATAGACTCCAGTTACCGCACCGCCGTACTTATATCCATAATTTCCATCAGTCTTTTGTAAGAAAAGTTCATAATGGAGCTTGTTATATTCCTTAATATTGTAGTTATCTATAGGTGCGTAAATCTGAGTTTCTTCCCAAGTTTCGTTTTCTGCATTAAATTTGCAGTCAATCTGAATGGCTGGCTGTCCCTCAAACTCAGTAATAAGCGCTACCTGAGTTCCATCGCCCGCGGCATTGGCAAGTGATACAAGCTCAACAGGAATAGTCTCCGTGCCATTACTTAAAGTAACATTTGTTACATAATATGTTTTGTCAAAAGAAAGCGTACCACCTATTCTAAATACCAAATTGTTTCTTTTGCCTGAAGCAGGTAATTCAAGATCGTACACCATCTTGTAGTAATCAACGCCGCCGATATTAACATCCTCGCCGCCTTCCCACATGTTAGCATCAATCCACTTAATTTCTACCCAGTCACTCATATTTACGAGTGCCCCGAAGCTTCCTCTTAATGCATTCATGCTCGCATCAAAATTAGCATACTCACCAGATCCAGTGTCAAATCCTCGTGAATTATAAAGCTGAACCAACTTAGAATAATTTTCCTGCGAAGCCTCAACCCCAGCAATAAGTGCATCTGTAGCAGCATCATAAGACTTGTTAGTCATCTTCTTAATCTTATTAGCTAACTCAAGCATCTTGTTCTGGTTTTCAAGAATACTTTCAAGATACTGCGACTGCACATAGTATTGATAGTATGCAGCATCAGCCTTATTCTCAATCTGAAGCGCTGTAATATCCGATGCAAGCTTGTAAACTTCACTGTTATTTACATTCTTCTTAAGCGATGCAATACCAAAGTTACCAATCGCCAAGCTCGCAATAAGCGCAAGCGCACCTATACTAATTAGTTTGCCTCTGAGTGATTTGAAAAAATTAGTCTTCATATCTACCTCTTTCTTACTTTCAACTCGCACTACGCGAATATTTACATCCACTCTACCAATGCCATATTACCCATAAATAAAAAAAAACCATTTCACCCCCTTTTCTGCAGAAACTGAGCAATATAATGTTATCCCTCCCGGTCCGTTGGGGACAGTCCTACGGTCCAAACGCCTCCGTCCCCAACGTGCCCACTTTCCCATAAAAAAAAGTTACCCCCCATCGCCCCAACATGCGACAGAGGGTAACCTTATATGAAGAAAAAGTTTTTAGCTGTTTTATCTTTGTACTCTTCCTGAAGCGTCGCCACCAGCAAGAGTGTCAACTTCTTTTCTAGATGCGAAATTGAAGTCGCCAGGAATTGTGTGCTTTAATGCTGAAGCTGCTACACCAAATTCAAGCGCATCCTTGAAATCCTTGCCATCTAACAATCCGCAGATTACGCCACCGGCAAAAGAATCTCCTCCACCAACTCGATCAACGATTGGGTGAAGATTGTACTGCTTAGAGTGATAAAATTCCTTAGTTTTACTATTGTAAATGCAAGCTGACCAACCGTTATCAGAAGCTGAATGTGACTCACGGAGTGACGAAACACAATATTCAAAGTTATAATCAGCAACCATCTGCTCGAAGATTGACTTGTAACCAGCAAGTTCAAGTTCACCACTTGTAACATCAGTCTTGCCAGGCTTGTATCCTAAAACTAATTCAGCGTCTTCTTCGTTGCCGATACAGACATCAACATATTTCATCAAATTTTTCATAACTGACTGAGCCTTTTCAGAACTCCAAAGTTTCTTACGGAAGTTAAGGTCTACAGAAACCTTTACGCCATGAGCCTTGGCTGCCTTCAATGCATCTTCTGTAAGTTTAGCTGCACTGTCAGATAATGCAGGAGTGATTCCAGTAAAGTGGAACCAGTCGGCACCTTCAAAAATCTTGTCAAAATCAAAGTCAGAAGCTGTTGCAGTCGAGATAGAAGAATGCGCTCTATCGTAAACAACCTTAGAAGGTCTTACAGAAGAACCGCTCTCTAAATAGTAAATACCAAGTCTCTCACCGCACTTAGCAATGTTCTTTGTTCCTACGTTATATTTACGAAGTGCTGCAACTGCACACTCACCGATTTCATTATTAGGAACAGCTGTTACGAATTCAGCATCATGTCCGTAGTTGGCCAAAGAAACTGCAACGTTAGCTTCGCCGCCTCCGTAATTGATATCAAATTCATCAGCCTGAATAAACTTTTCAAAATTGGGTGTTGAAAGTCTCAACATTATTTCACCCATAGTTACAACTTTTGCCATTTTTCTCTCCTTCTACTCGTCTTACACGGTTATCCTTGGTATCTTCTTTATGACACCGAATCAGTTTCTCGCATCTTTCTCGAAACATTCGAGCACAGATGTTCCTGCCATGAAGCTCGTCTTCTGATATAAATATCTTCGATATTTATATTTGAACAAGATGTACCGCGAATCCGCCAATCTCGCCTTCCATATATATAGCATTTAATTTTTCGTTCTTGTATGAAGCGGATTCTTCGATAAACTTAACTCCCTTAACAGTTTCGAGGTAGTTTTTAGCACGTGCTACTGAGTTTGTTCCGATAGCAATATGACCATTTTTACCACGTCCTATCTGCTTCATTGCTTCGATTTCAATTCCTGCAAATACTGAAGAATTTCCAACTTTCTTAGTAAAACCAAATAAGTTATCAAACTTATCGGCTACCGACTCAGCTTCTTTTGCCTCCTCACAATTAATACCTACGTGGCGAAGTTCAAATCCTAGCATTGTGCGAACTGCTTCCTCTGTTAACTCACGAATTTTGTCGTACTCGCCTGCTGCAACCAAATCCTTTTTAACCATCCATGAACCACCGCAAGCAATGATTTTGTCAAAAGAAAGGTATTCGCAGATGTTCTTAGCACTAATACCACCAGTAGGCATGAACTTCATCTGAGTATAAGGAGCTGCCATAGCCTTAATCATGTTGATACCTCCGCTCTGTTCAGCAGGAAAGAACTTAACAACATCAAGTCCCAATTCAATAGCCTGTTCAATATTGCTAGGATTATTAATACCAGGACATACAGGAATGTTCTTATCTAAACAATACTGTACAACCTTAGGGTTCAATCCAGGACTTACGATAAATTTAGCTCCTGCATTAACCGCTCTATCAACCTGTTCAGTAGTAAGTACTGTTCCAGCACCCACTAACATTTCAGGATATTCATTAGCCATTATTCTAATTGACTCTTCAGCAGCTGCTGTTCTAAAAGTAACTTCAGCACAAGGTAATCCACCCTCGCACAAAGCCTTAGCCAGTGGAGCTGCATCCTTAGCATCATCCAGCACAACAACTGGTACAATACCAATGTTCGAAATCTTCTTTAATACATCATTCATCACGAAATCCTCCCGAGAATGTAAGCACTTTCATTATTCTCCATCATTATCACCTTTCCCCATTTATTTTACTACTCACATCAACACATTTCATCCTTAAATCTTGCTCACCCATCCCCCTATGACATCTTGGGGACGGGGTTAAAAATGTCATTTTGTATGCGCTGCGCCGCATAATTGCCACATTGGTCCAGTGGGGACAATCCTACGGGCCAAACGCCTCCGTCCCTAATGGACCCAGGGGGGGGAGATGAAGGGGCGCTTCGGCTTTTGGGGCTTTTGGGAGGGAAAGCAGGACAATTTTTGTATGTAATTCTAAGTTAGAGGCATTATATATTACAAAAGATCATAGAAACTTACTCTTTTCGGCGTGTAATGAGCAAAACAGCGATTCATATACAAAAAATGTCCCAACACCAGATAAAATAACAAAAAAAACCGAAGAGAATATTGTCCTCAGCACATGCCCAACCTAGTAATCTTAAAGCAATCTTCTCATACAAAAAAGCTGCCGATGTCATCTTTGCCTAATGACATCGGCAGCCCGCTTTTCCGGAATTGTCGGTTGATACTAATTGAATACTGCTTATTCATGCATTACACCAATCAGCCAAACATATGCATTACAATAATCTATTCCATGCAAAAAAGCCTTCAAAGTGAAGGCTTTTCACAATAATCTTTTATGTTTTTAGTTATTAACTCATACCTGCAAGGGTGTTTTCCAAAGCACTGTTTATCTCCTTAGTTTGTTTAACAAGAACAAAATCCGCAAACTGGCCTAACAAATTAGGTCCAAGCTTAGTCTCTGTCTGTCCAAACTCTAATGTACTAACTTCTGGTGCATTCCATTCTTTCTTCATACTATACCTCCCTCAAAAGGATACTTTTTTCTTCATTATATAACATCAATAAGCAAATAAAAGAATTGTTACAATTTTGTATAAGTCTTACTGTTCAACTGTTTCTTCTACAGGCTTTACTTCGTCTTCCTCGTTAAGTTTCTTGACCTGATGTCTTAAGCAAAGTGTAGAAACTAAAACTACTACTACACATAGAATTGTTGCAGGAAGATCCCATTTACATCCCCAGAAGAAATACAGTACAAGCATTGATAATACTACGAGGCATGCAACAAGGTAATCCCATAAATTGTTCTTTTTCTTATTATCTTTATTTACAGTCTTCTGATTTTCCATTGTTTACCCCTCCTTATGCATTCTTCTTGTTATCTTTTTCATTCTTCTTGCGAGAGTTATGAATACCTCTAATTGTTGCATAAACTGCATCGCATAAAGTGATGAATAAGATTAACCAGTGTACCCAACATTTTCCTTTTCCATGAGAAGCTAAAGGAGCTTTCTCATCAGGAATGTTAACGCTATCAGCTGCAGGAGTCTGTGACTCAGGAATAACAGCTACTTCAGGTTCAGCTGCTGGTGTAACTTCAGCTTCAGGTTCAACTACAGGAGCCTCAGGAGTAACTTCTTCTTCGATTTCAATAACTTCAGGTACAACAACTTCAGGCTCAGGAACAACTATAGCAATGTTCTCTGGAACTGGTGCTACAGGTGTAGGATTTACGGGTGTAGGATCTACTGGTGTAGGATTTACGGGTGTAGGATCTACTGGTGTAGGATCTACAGGTGTAGGATCTACTGGTGTAGGATCTACTGGTGTAGGGTCTACTGGTGTAGGATCTACTGGTGTAGGATCTACTGGTGTAGGATCTACTGGTGTAGGATCTACTGGTGTAGGATCTACTGGTGTAGGATCTACTGGTGTAGGATTTTCCTCTTCCCAAACTGCATAAAGATTAAAGTCTTCATATGCAGGTGTAGTAAAAAAGTCATCTGAAATAATATTGTCCTTATCATCTTTAACAGTTGACCATCCTAAGAATGTATATCCTTCGCGTGTAGGCTCTTCTGTTGATACAGGGAAGAAATTAATATTCTTCTCTTCATTATTTTCGTTCTTAATATGATTTGTAGAAGCAAGAGCTTCTTCACCATTATGATATGTAGTCTTAAATGAAGGAAGTTTTACCCAGTAATACTGTCCAACATCAGGATTTTCATCAGCATTTGATACACCAGCATTAGGTGAAGCGTATCCTACTGGAGTTTCTGTCAAAATAGAACGAATATTGATATACTTCATTGTCTCAGTTTTGTTAACCATCAGCTCAAATCCGAGAACATCATAGTACTTATCTTCAGCAACTGGTTTGAATAGTAACTTGTCAAATCCATACTTCTCACCTTCATAATCGTAAATCACAGAATCTTCTCCATCTGTAATTTCGTAGTATGCAGGCTGCCAAACATCCCATTCATACTCTCCTGATGATACAAATGCTGCTTCATAAGTACCTGACTGAGGAGCTACAGGAAGAAATTTAACATTTCTAATATCTAATGCGTCCTCTGCATTCTTGTCTGTTGTAGCATTATAAATATTTACTGGTGTCTGAAAAACAGGAAGGTCAAGCAAATATCCATTTTCATCATCAGGGAACTGAACAATAATATAAATCGAAAAGCTCTCTGCCTTAATTGTTGTACTTCCAGTATTAACCACATCAGCCGCAATCAAATCAGCACCAGCGTTAACATTTTCCATGTGGTAAACGCTTACTTCTTCTGCATCTAACTGAACGTTATTAAATGTAACTGCTACGGGAACTAAAGGCTGAACTTCAACGCCTTCATAATAGAATGTAATGTCGTAAGCTACATATTCTTCTGATCCAACTTCATCAGCAATGTTAGTAGAAACTACTCTGTAAACAGAACACTCTGTTCCTGCGGGGAATGCTCCAGCAGGCGCGTTAACTGAAACTACTGTGTTTCCTACTACCTGAGCGAATGTAGCCTGAGGATATTCAACGGCTTCAACTTCTTCAGCCTCAACCTCTTCAACTTCTACCTCATCAACCTCTTCAGTGCCTTCAACCTCTTCAGCTTCCTCAACTACAGCTTCAACTTCTGAATCTTCTGTAGCTTCAGCTTCTTCAACGGCTTCGACAACTGCTTCAACCTGAACCTCTTCATCTGTTGCTTCAGCTACTTCTTCAGCGTCTGCAACTACTGCTTCAAGTTCTTCTTCAGCTTCAGCTTCATCTGAAATTTCTGGTAATGCAATGCTATCAATACCAACGATTTCTTCAGTTGCTTCATCGATTGCTGCTTCAGTAGCTTCGATTAAATCTTCAGCATAAAGCTTTGATGTTGAAAGATCCCCGAATAATACTGAAGAAACAAGTGTAGCTGCAAGCATGCATACCAATGCTCTTTTTAAAACTTTCCTCATGTTCCTCTTCTCCCTTTTAATATATAACTTGGATAAATATTTACGTTTTCATTAATAAAGACTACCCAATCTCTAAAATGGTTCACAAAAATAACAAAAATTTAATATCTTTCTCTGCAAAAGAATATAATCCGTTTCCTACTATAATATATAATCCATTTCCTACTATAATATATAATCTTTCATTTTTCTACATATTTTATACTTTCAGCCTTATCTTTTGCTTTTTCCAGCTTCTCTTTTAGCCGTTTTTCTTTTT
Organism: Lachnospiraceae bacterium; assembly: GCA_045639565.1. Taxonomy (GTDB): domain Bacteria; phylum Bacillota; class Clostridia; order Lachnospirales; family Lachnospiraceae; genus UBA1258. The sequence goes on along the minus strand of JAZUDH010000081.1, from coordinate 42,141 downwards.
TAACCCTTCTAGCCTCGATATTTTTCTCCCTTTCAAGCCTTCTTATCTCAGCCAGTTTCGCCTTTTCTAACCGTCTAGCTTCAGCCTTCTTTTCCCTCTCGGCGCGTCTAGCCTCTGTTGCATTTCTTGCCGCCTTACCTGCGTCATTTTCAGCCTCCGAGGCATTCCTATCCGCATTGCCTACAGCCAAGCTAGCTTTCGAAGCATTCCCATCCGCATTGCCTACAACCAAGCTAGCCTCCGAAGCATTCCCATCTATCTTGCCAGTGTCTTTGCTTGTCGCCAAGGCATTCTTACTACCCTTGCCGCCCTTGCTTTCTTTTGACATCATAGCGCCCTTCACAATATCCTCATACATCTTCCTTAAATCAGCAAAAATCGCGTCAGTCTTCTCTCTAAAATCCTCGAGCACCCGGCCACTAGCAAATTCAAAATACGACTTAAGGAAATTTTGCGCCATTTCCTTCATTTCTTCATCGACTTCCTGACCTGCCTTAAACAAAGCCTTGGCATGCTTAGCCATGTCATCTTGAAACTCAATAGTCGTCGTAGCATCCGTCGCATCAAGCATCCAGCATAGCATCGACACAAACACCGGAAGCTTCTCATCATCGAGCCCTAAAATCCACTTGTTCGTAGACTCCATCATAAGTAAGTGTTGCTCAGTAAGCTTACTTTCTACAAACTTACCATCCTTAATCACCCAGTTGTATGGATTGTGCTGAAGTGCACCAACAGATTTGGCTTCTATTATCATTGCCTCACCTGGCGTATCTAAAAACAGCCCCACTGGCGACGACTTAGGAATTATTTTTACAACCTTATCTGCAATTCTTCCATAATCATGCTCAGCTAAAAACTCAGGTCTGAATCCTGGTCCGTCAAAAGAATAGATTTTCTCAACCCTCTTAAGCACCTTCATACTGCTCATAAGTGCTGCATAAGTCGCAAGATTTCCGCCTTTCGAGTGTCCCGCCACCAAGAGGTTTCCCTCAACCAGCTTAGATACCTCACTCAAATATTTGACTGACAATTTCTGCCCATAAATAGGCTTCTTAAGCGCCATGGCAAAATCTTCCTGCCAGCCAACCATCGTCTCGTCCGTTCCTCTATATGTCACGACCGTCAGGCCGCCGTCTAGCATAAATGTCACCGCTGAAAACTGCGTACCTTTGTCCAAATTTATCTCATTAATATAGTAGGCACACTTTAACCCACCAAATCTGCGGCTCTCCACAATCGCCTCATAAAGCGCGCGATTGTCCTTTTCATACCGTTTATCCTGGAACAAATCTTCCTTTAAACTATGATATTCAATAGCCTCCAACGAAATAGGGTTATCCTCAAGTCCGCCCACTAAACCGTCGAACTTTAAATAGCAAAACTCACTTAATACAAGCGCATCTTCCGTCGTAAATTTTCTTTCGGCCAAAGAAAATCTACCATATTCCTTCACATATTCAACTAAATCACTACTACCTAATTCAGCCATCTACTTAATCTCCACAAAGAATCAAATCTTCCCCAGCTGGTTCAAACGCCTCCGTCCCTAACGGGCCGCCCTGGAAAGCGGCCCGCTAGGGGACGCGGGGCGCGGCCCGCGCTAAAACTTCGCGCTAATCACGCCAATATTTCTAATAGTTAACGACTGTGTACCATCAGGATTAGTCACAATCTCAACATTGTCATTTTCATACTGATCCATGGGAATCTTAATTTCGATTCCAGTATCGGTTACTAGGCACTGTCGTTCAAATCGCTTAGTTGTTCTTTCGCTCTGCGGCAGGACCTCTTCCTTTACAAGATTGTATTTCTCCATCTGGTCCTGGTATGCGATACGTAAGTCCTCACGCTCCTTGAAGACCAGATCGCCTAAGTCCTCGACAGTGAAGCCACCGTTCTTTTCAAGCTGCTCGTGGATGATGGCCTTGGCCTCCATCTGGGGCTCGTAGCGGTTCATCTCTTCGTAAGCATTGTTGTTGACTGCCTCGATGGCCTTTTGAACGATCGCAAGTTTCTTTTTGTCAGACATTTTAGCGGCACACTTTAAAAAGAGCTCGCTGAAATAATCTTCTTTCTTGCCATTAATCTCGGCTTTCTTTTCGATAAGCCACACAGCAAGATCATTCAAGCGAATCACGCAGGCTTCGGCAAGGCGCTGTCCCTCGGTAGGCAACAACTCTTTGTATCGGTACAATTCGTTGTTCACGCCACTCTCGGTAGGCACGGATCTATGTGTATACATCGACTTGTAATTCATCTTTAAAATTGCAAGATATTCAAGTGAGTCGCAAGCAAATCTTGCTACAAACAGATCGGCGGCAGGAATATCAATATTCGCATTCATGATTCCATATAAATGCGACGCAATTTCCTTACTAATTTCCACAAATCGCTCATCATCATAGGTGTCTAAAATATGAAAAACCTCGGACTCAGCCTTGTGAAACTCGCACTTCTTACTGTCATCCCCTGCAAAAATCTTAGCAATGTGTTCCTTCACAAAATCCTGTAACTCAGGACCCACATCAAGTGTCGTGTCTGACAACACAGGCTCTCCCATCGTCGAATCTAATATATGTAGAATCACACTTCTTAATCTAATCTCTTCTTTAACTATCATAGCTTACTCCCCACGGCCTAACGGCCCCTTCGATTTTTCATACCTCATAATCAGATTCACCACGCGCCCATACGAACGCACGCCGTCCTCGACACCATTTAACTCAAGATTCGTGTTTAAGAATGCATCCGTCGCCTTAGTCACGTCCTCAGTCTTTAGAATCGCATTCTCCTCAACCTCGTCCCAGGCCTCGGGCGTTAGGAAAATCATATCCTTCTTTACCAAATCCGAACGTTCAACCTTCACTAGCTCCGCCCTCTCAGGCTTTTCGTTAAGCAAAAGAACAGCTTCATCATTAATATACCCAATCGCCATCAAAAGAGCACTGTACTCAAAAAGCATATCGTCAGAGTTCATACAAGCAACATACGATATGAAGCTTGCCTCATCCTCAAGCATAAAGCCCTTCAAATGCGCCAGCTCATGACACATAGTCTGTGGTAGCTCTGTCACATACATCATGGTATTATAATTAGCCTCAAGCGAAAATGGGAAATACCACCCTGCCATGCTCTGCTGGCTCATAAACTTTGAAAAAAACATGGGTTTAGGATTAGGAAAATACCCGACCAACCTCGAAAGACTTTCATCAAGCACATCCCCCGTGCCGTTTTCCACACGAGCTTTAGCCTCTTTCCCAAGCTTCTTCATAGCTTTTACAGCATCTTTCTCTATCACATCAAGCTTTTCAGGCGAAAGAACACCACTCGTTAACGAAATAGCGCTTCCACTTTTAGAATTATCGGCTCTACTGCTGCCGGCAGAACCTTCAACCTCACTACTTGTAGTGCCATCGACTCTATTACCGTCACCACTTCTTTCAGTCTCGCCACGCTTAAACTTAGTATTATTTGAATCTACAACTCCACTGGCCTTACCGCGTTTCTCGAGCCAGTCCGTTACAATATATCCTCTGCTATCGCGTTCAAAGTTTTCAGCAATAATATTAGCCTGATTTACTAACTTGTCACGAAGTAAGAAAAGATCTTCAACAGTTCCGCCATCAGTAGCCGCCTCGCTACTGGCTGCAAGCGCTCCACCAGCCGCAGAGTTTTCGCCAGCCACGGAGTTTTCTCCTGCCACAAGCTTTTCGTCAGCCACAGATTCTGCGCCAGCCACAGATTTTTCTCCTGCCGCAAGCTTTTCACCAGCCGCAGAGTTTTCTCCTGCCGCAAGCTTTTCACCAGCCACAGATTCTGCGCCAGCCGCAAGCTCTTCTTTTGCCCCAGCTTTATCCTCGCTCGTAGACTTTTTCCCAATTGCCTTCCACTCTATCTCGCCCTTTTCCTCATAAATGCCACTACACTTATACGCTACAAAGCAGTTAAGCACCTGCACGAAAATCACGATAACCACGAGGTTACATAGAAATCTCATATTATATTTTGTGAACTTTTTAAATAGTTCATGCCCATTAACAGCCAGCGTGAACCGTATAATGAGCATAATTAATGTAAGCGCCAGATAAAAAAGCGCTGCAACTATCATTATTTCGCCGACGGATACTGGTGCAAGCCCTGTTAGCCTTCCATAGGTTTCCACAAAAATGGGAAATATATGTCGCACATATCCATCACTAAATCCAGGCACGCGCCAAGCAAGCACCACTAGTAACGCCGATGCCACTAGCACAATCGCGAGCCACAAAACTTTTTCCTTTTTCACAGTTCTCCCCATTGCTCACCAAAGTGAGCCCTTTACTCACGCTCTATGCGCCCTGGCCCAACGGCCCCTCCGCGCAAATGTGTCCGTTAGGGACAGTTCTCCGGGCCAAACGCCTCCGTCCCCAACGGGCCGCCTACGGACCGCCGCCCAAATGTGTCCATTAGGGACAGTCCTACGGGCCAAACGCCTCCGTCCCCAATGGGCCGCCTACGGACCGCCGCCCAAGTGTGTCCATTAGGGACAGTTCTCCGGGCCAAATGCCTCCGTCCCCAACGGGCCGCCTACGGGCCGCTAAGGGGCAGGCGCATAGAGCGTCCGTCGCTTATGATTTTCTCCAGGTTCCAAAGTATACCAATACTAACATGGGGAATATCTCAAGTCTTCCCGCAAGCATGTCAAATATCAGTACGATCTTAGGAAGCGGGCTAAACATTGCAAAGTTTCCGGTAGGTCCTACGAGGCCTAAACCAGGTCCGATGTTTCCTATCATCGCAAGCACCGCAGTAAATGATGTTTCAAAATCAAAATTGTCAACCGAAACAACCAAAACACTTATTATTAATATAAGTATGTATGCGATAAAGAACGACTGCACACCTCTAGCGGTTTCGGGAGAAACTGCTTCGCCACCCATATGTGTTCTTTTGACTGAACGAGGATGAGTAAGGTGAGCAAGCTCGTTGTGCATGGTCTTGCATAAAATTACGACTCTCGATACCTTGATACCACCGCTTGTGGCGCCAGCGCAGCCACCTACGCCCATGGCGATGAGCAGGATACACTTGGCAAAAGCGGGCCAGGTGTTAAAGTCAGCTGACGAGAAACCAGTGGTTGACATAATAGACACCAGCTGGAACATCGCATGATGGAAAGCGTCATACAAAGTAGGGTACAGGCCCCTAATCTGAATCGTAATCGCTGCAGTTGCAATGGCTACGAGCACAAAATACACGCGCACCTCTTCCATCTTGAAGAAGTCCTTGAACTTGCCACGCAAAATCAGGAAATACGCATTGAAATTAACGCCGCACAGCATCATGAATATAACCGCGATAACCTGCACTGCATGATTGTATCCACCAACCGAAGCATTTAAGTTAGCGAATCCGCCAGTACCCATTGTGGAGAAAGAAATGATAAGCGCATCATAAAGCTTCATTCCCGCAATCAGGTAGCAGATTACTAATATCGTGGTAAGCCCCAGGTAAATGCCATACAAAATCTTAGCGGTCTCCTTGATACGAGGCACAAGCTTACCAACCTCTGGTCCAGGGGACTCAGCACGCATTAAGTACAAATTGTTAGAACCAGACAATGGAATAATCGCCATGATAAACACGAGCACACCCATACCACCAATCCAGTTTGTGAAGCATCGCCAGAACATCGAGGTCTGCGACATTGCTTCAACGTCAGTTAAGATACTCGCTCCGGTTGTGGTAAAACCAGACACTGTCTCGAATACCGCATCAACATAGTTAGGAATTTCCCCTGTGAGCACGAATGGAATCGCGCCTACAAGCGATAAAACAATCCACGAAAGTGATACCGTTACGAAGCCTTCTCTTGCATAAAACCTGTCAGTCTTAGGCTTAACCAAGGTTCCTAAAGTTCCTATGGCAAAAGAAACTGCAGCCACAATAATAAACATTATTCCCTGCTTTTCATGATAAATAAGCGACACTATGCAAGGAAGAAGCATAAAAATCGCTTCGAACTGCAATACTCTGCATAATATAAAATGAATAATCGTTCTGTTCATAAACTCTAACCAACTATCTCAAAATATCATCAAGGTCCATAAGTCCGGTTTCAGTAGTTACGATAATAACTCTGTCACCAATCTGTACTACTGACTGGCCCTTAGGAGTCTCAACCTGACCATTGTGAAGGATGCAGGCCACAATAACATTGGGCTTAATCTTAAGCTCCATAAGTGGCTTGCCTATAAGCTTAGAGCTATCTCTTGCGATAAACTCAAGAGCTTCAACCTTACCCGCATTTAGCTGATAAAGTGTCTCCATGCTTGATGAAAGTGAATTAGACATCGCACGTACAAACTTAACCACAGTTTCACTGGTCTGAAGCTTGGGATTAACAATACTTCCTATATTCATATCATTGATGATATCTTCGTATGCGTTGCGGTGAACCTTAGTAATAAGCTTGCACTTAGGGTTAAGCTTTTTAGCATAAATAGACATCATGATATTTTCTTCGTCATGATTAGCAAGGGATACGAAAGAATCGATCTTGTCAATTCCTTCTTCGGCTAGGAGCTCCTTGTCTTCGCCATCACCATAAATGATAATAGCTTCTGGAAGCTCTCCTGCAAGCTCATCACAACGCTTCTTGTCGCGTTCAATAATCTTGACCTCAACACCAGTTGCAAGCAGCTTTTGCGCAAGATATAAAGCAGTGTCGCCACCACCTACTATCATTACGTTCTTAGCACGACCCTGGTTCATGTTAAGTGCCTTGAAGAACTGAGTCGCCTTCTTGCCCGATGCGACAAAAGAAACCTTGTCGCCCTCCCACAATGTAAAATCACCAGTAGGAATCATAGTTTCATTGCCACGCTCTACGACACATACAAGCACGTCAACCTTGAGTTCTTTTTGTAAATCTTTAAGCGCAAGCCCGCATATAGGGCACTCTCTTGCAACTTCAAATTTAAGTAACTCAACTCGGCCTCTGGCAAAAGTATCAATTTCCATCGCATTAGGTATACGAAGTAATCTTGAAATTTCGTCAGCAATCATAAACTCAGGATTTACTACAAGCGATAATCCTAAGTCATCTTTTATATATTCAATTTCGCTTCTGTATTCAGGGTTACGAACTCTTGCAATAGTCTTGCAATCTCCTGCTTTTTTAGCCATCAGACAGCATAAAAGATTACGCTCATCTGAATCAGTAAGTGCAATCAATAGGTCAGCACCCTGAACCTCGGCCTGTCTTAAAACAGTAAGGTTCGAGCCACTTCCCACGATACCCATCATATCGTACCCGTCCGTAACATTACGGAGTGCTCTTTCATTAATATCAATAACAGTTACATCATGCCCTTCACGCGCAAGACTTTTTGCTACAGTAGAACCAACATTACCGCAGCCTACAACAATAATCTTCATCTAATATCTCCATTCTGCCCCGTAAAATCCTAAGGTTGCTTGCAATGCTCCCCCCTTTACGGGTTGGCACAAAAATGCCATATGAAAAAATATATTTTTCTTACTATCTCTCTCCGACAAATCATGCGATTGTTTCCTCTAGTCACTCTCAGACTAGGCTATCCTATCGTTTCCTCTTCCACTTCTACAAGTCCATCTTCAATAGCACGAAGCTTGCATCCTTCAGTTGCATTTCCTATTTCACAGATAGTAGCCTTATCCTCGTTTACGCACAAATCGCACGCTGGACACGCAATCATCGCACCACACATTTCTCTAGGCACTCCCTCGCCTCTCGAATTATGCTTGCAATCATGGCACCAGCACTTCTTGCACTCAGGCCAGAGAGCAGTCTTGCTCACCATAGGCACCTTATCCTTAGCGAGTGGCTTCTCTGCGACAGGTTGCTGCGCTTCTGCTAGCTTCTGTTCTACTACAGGTGTTTCAGTTACCACTGACGTGGCAGCCTTAGCAGGTGCTTCAGTTACCACTGACATGGAAGCCTTAGCAGGTGTTTCAGCATTTGCAGGTGCTTCCACTTCTAAATGCTCAGCCTCAGCCTCAGCGTCAAGATCTATAAACTCTAATTTGAATTGTTCGGGTGCTTTAGGTAGCACCGGCTTTACTCTCTTAGGCGGTGCAGGTTTCCTGACCTCTTCAAGAGTGTCAGTATAACCTTCCAATAACCCTAGAAAGCTAATCTGTCCTTCTAAATTATCACCATTCATGATTTTACCTCATAGATAAATGACATTTTACCACAAAACCATTATAAAAGGTATAAAAAAGTAGAACCAAGCACCCAGCTGCCCTTAGGCAGTAGTCATCAGCTTGTTCCAAGCTTGCTTCACGCGCTGACCCTGACATTTCTCTGCTCTCTTACTGCCTAGCGGCTTACAGGCTCGTTTCCAGCAGTAACAGTATGTATTTAAAACGGAAAAAAGCTTGGATTATCTCAAATTATCAATTCTTATTCCGATAACTTTACGGCTCAATATAGCATTTATGGAACTTAGGCAGTAAAACAATTGTTTAGAGTTCGGCTTGGTTGACATAACGCCATGCTTATTGTTAACCATTTCCTCCGTTTCTGATTCTATTACTGCTTTCATATTTCTATTTTCACCCCAGGCAGTAAAATAATCCAGCCACAATCACGCAATGCGCGCTCCTGTCAATTCATTTACTGCCTCACATCTTTCTAACGCGCTTTAAGCAGTAGGCACCAGCTCATTTCACGCGCTAATTCTGACATTTTTCTGTTCTCTTACTGCCTATTCGCAAAACAGCTCGCCTCCAGCAGTAAATGCCTCCCATTTGCACGCTCTTTTCCTAGCATTTTCCAGCTTTTCCCTCCTTTTTACTGCCTCGCAGCTTCCTAGCTGCCTCTAGGCAGTAGTCATTAGCTTGTTTTAAGCTTGCTTCACGCGCTGACCCTGACATTTCTCTGCTCTCTTACTGCCTACTTGATTTCTATCTTGCTCTAAGCAGTAGTCTTCAGCTTGTTCCAAGCTTGCTTCACGCGCTGGCCCTGACATTTCTCTGCTCTCTTACTGCCTACTTGATTACTATCTCGCTCTAGGCAGTAAACATTAGCTTGTTTTAAGCTTGCTTCATGCGCTGGCCCTGACATTTCTCTGCTCTCTTACTGCCTACTTGATTTCTATCTCACTCTAGGCAGTAGTCATCAGCTTGCTTCATGCTTGTTTCACGCGCTTACCCTGACATTTCTCTGCTCTTTTACTGCCTACTTGATTTCTATCTCGCTCTAGGCAGTAGTCATCAGCTTGTTCCAAGCTTGCTTCACGCGCTGGCCCTGACATTTCTCTGCTCTTTTACCGCTTAGCGGCTTACAGGCTCGTTTCCAGCAGTAACGATATGTATTTGAAATAGAAAAAACTTGATTTTTCTCAAATTATCAATGCTGATCTCGATAACCTTACGGCTCAATATAGCATTTATGAAGCATAGGCAGTAAAAAATTGATTCGAGCTTTGTTTTGTTAACATAATGCATCACTTATTGTTAACCATTTTTCTCTTTTCTAATTCAATTACTGCTTTCATATTTCTATTTTCAGCCCAAGCAGTATGAAAATTACGTTCTAGCTACGCGTTGCGCACTCATCCTGATTCGCTTACTGCCTCACATCTTTCTAATTCTCTCTAAGCAGTAATCATCAGCTCATTTCACGCGCTAATTCTGACATTTCCCTCTTCTCTTACTGCCTACTTGCAAAACAGCTCGGCCCCAGCAGTAAGAGTCTTCAATTTTCACGCTCTTTTCCCAGCATTTTCATACTTTTTCCGCTTCTTTACTGCCTCGCCGCTTCCTAGCTCCCGCTAGGCAGTAGTCATCAGCTTGTTTTAAGCTTGCTTCACACGCTGATTCTGACATTTCCCTGTTCTCTTACTGCCTACTTGCTTAGCTGCTTGCCTGCAAGCAGTAAGCGCCTTCCATTTGCACGCTCTTAACACATTCTCAAACATATCCCCTAACTAGTTTTACGCGGATTTCTTAACATTTCTTTCCTAGCGCCGTATTCCCAAGCTTGCTTTACGGGGCTAATCCCTATTTCTTCAGTTTCCGGCGTAATCGGCTCAGATTATTACGCGGAAATCGCACTAAGTGCTGATTCCCGGCGTATTTGTTTACATAACAACAGACTATTATCCGTCGCCGTCCTGTATTCTCACTCAAGCACACGCCTCCTCCCCGCGTCCACCCCCCGCAAACCAAAAACGGACAATGTTAACCGCCAAACTCTTTTGGCATTTAACATTGTCCGTTTTTAGATGAGCCCTAAGCTATGATGTCCTCTTCTCTCCTATGCACGATCCTCTTCGTGTGCAGCTGCTGATAAAATCTGGCTATCCTGACGTACCATCAATCCGGTGCCTGCAACTACAACTAATGAGATAAGTACAATCGCAGCAGTATCAATTCTGCTACCAAAGAACACTGCAACTAAAGTGAGTAAAATTACTCCTACAGCTACATCGAACGCGATTTTGAGCGCTCCACTAACTCCAACCTTTTCCATAACGTGATTCTCCTCCAAAGCTATGCCCGAATTCCCCAATTCGTTCATAAATTATTGATTAATGATTTCTAGCTCCATCTCTCAATAATAAAGACTAAAGTCCTAATTCGAAAGGTTCATACTTTTATAAAAAAATCTAGTTTTTTTATAAAGATGAAATACTCCCGACTCCCTCAACCATGAAAAACCGTATTAATCGCCAGTTAATTCATCGTTAATCTAACTCTATGACAAAAGTACTATTTCGTCAATAACACAATTTTCTACAAATGTATGGAACAAATTCTTACAGTTTTGTTAAAAAGTGCATAAAAAATTATTCAGTTAGTTGATATATCACAATTCTTGCATAAAAAAAGTGCTGCACCATCTGATGCAGCACGAAATATCTTGAAAAGTTCTATCATTCCTGAAAGCATCACCATAACCGCTTCAGCTTTCTTGCCTATGCCAAATTAATATGCTCCGTCCTTTTTGAAGATACCGAAAGCCGTTTTAAATAGCAACTCGATATCAAGGAAAATAGACCAGTTATCAATATACTCAGTGTCAAGCTTAACAACTTCATCAAAGTCTGTAATACTGCTACGTCCATTGGCCTGCCACATTCCTGTGATACCAGGCTTAATAGAGATACGTCTCCACTGTGCTGAGTCGTACTGCTCAACCTCGTTAAGTGTGGGTGGACGAGTACCTACTAAGCTCATTGAACCGCCGATAACATTGAAGAACTGAGGAAGCTCATCAATGCTTGTCTTACGGATAAATTTACCAACCTTGGTGATACGAGGATCATCCTTCATCTTAAACATGAGTCCGTCACCATATTCATTCTGATCCATAAGCTTAGCCTTTAAAGCTTCAGCATCATTACACATACTTCTAAACTTATAAATCTTGAACAAACGACCATTCTTACCCACACGGGTCTGCTTAAAGAAAACAGGACCAGGTGAATCAATCTTAATAGCTATAGCAGTCACAATCATAATAGGTGACGCTAAAACAAGTCCTATAATACCGCACACAAGATCGAATACTCTCTTAACGATTTCCTCAGAAGTATTAAGCGAAACTGTGTGGAAAGTGACAATAGGATATGTGCCAACTGTACTAACGTATGAATTAGCTCTACGTCTCTTGTATGAGTTAACGATTACTCTTGCGGTGACGCCCATTCTGATACATAAATCAATAGCATCTTGTAATATTTCAAGTGAGCAGTCCATACGGCTGTCCATGAAGTAAATCTGATCAAGCGAGTGTTCACGTATAAGCTCATCTAACTGATCAAGCGAACCTAAGTATTCTTCGCTGCAGATAGACTTATCGAATGCGATGAAGCCTACAGGAACGTATCTAATATTGGTTTTTTCAAGGAAATACTTAAATTTATTGAACTCGCCCTTGCGACCTACGAAAGCCACACGAGGAATCCCTCTCTTAGAAAATCTGTCATTGTGCTTTCTATATACTAATGTTGCAATCAATAAAATAGCTAATGCTGTAAACATGAACTCATAATATGAGAACTTATCTATCAAATCATTCTGCGCCATCATTATTTCAGCAAAAGTAATTAAAAAGGCAAAAGCATAGGAAACTATAATTTTACGATATATTCGATCAAGGTAAAAGAAAAGCGTGATGTCATAAACACTCTGCGCATAATTTGTAACCAGGAATACGAATGTAAAGATAGCCACCATCGGAAGTATTCCAACTGTTGCTTCCACGTGACCTCTAAATAGATTTGTAACCACAACCACCACTAGCCCTAATGCGATGCCTAAGATATCAGCAAATATCTTGCCCACATTAGTGTTAGCACCATTATTAGTACGATTCATTCCACAATTTTCCCCTTGCAAAATTCTATAAAAAGTATAACTTCACTTCCACATTTTGTCGATATTAATTCACTTAAAAAAATACATAAAAAATTAAGAAATAAATATCGAAAATGTAGAAAAATGTTCTTTAGCAAGGCAGAGTAATTATAAACTCCGCTCCTTTTCCTACTGTACTTTCTACACAAATAGTTCCGTGTTCTTTTTCCACAACTGCTTTTACAATTGCAAGGCCTAATCCGCTTCCTGAATCGCCTGGAGTACGGGCACTTGCTATTGTATAAGTTCTTTCGAATATACGATCAAGAGATTCCTTAGGAATACCCTTGCCATTATCAATAACCCTTATTTCAACCTGATGGTCACTTAGCTTTCTGGCATAGAGCTTAATCATGGTTCCCTCACCAGAATACTTAGCAGCATTTGTAAACAGGTTATCAAGCACACGAATGGTGCGATTTATATCAATGAGTACTCTACAGTCCAGGTTTCCCGGAACATCTAACTGTACATCATGATTGTCGTATCTGCTATCAGCGATAGCGTCGTAAAAATAACTTTCAAGGAATGGCGCCAGCTCAACCTCCTCGATATCAAGGCCTCGGTTAGTATCTTCAACTGAAAACAGGAAATACATATCCTGTATGAGACTTTCAAGCACGCCTACTCTTCTATCTATGATGGCCAAAGAAGTTTTAAGTTCATCTTCAGGTATCTCTTCATATGATTTAAGTAAGTCAAGGCACCCTCTGATAGCAGTGATAGGAGCTCTTAAATCATGCGATATATTAGCTAACATCTCAGTCCTGCTCTTTTCAACTCGTGCAAGCTCTTCATTTTTCCTGGAAAGCTCACTTGAAACAGCTAAAAGCTTGATTGAAAGCGCCTCGATTGAATCACTTTCGATATCAGCCGACATAAATTCATTGTGATTATCTTTCATCTTTTAACTAATTTCCTTTAGTCCTTAAAATATAGCCTTTAGAGTAAACCGTCTCGATAATATTGTCTAATCCGGTATAATCTTCTATCTTTTTACGCATGCGGCTAGCAGTAACCATTACTGTACGTCGCTCACTATCAGAGCACATCCCGAAAAAGTGAGTAGCTATTTCGTCAAAAGAAACTAAAGTATTAGCCGCCGAAGCTAGGATAAACAGTAATTCATACTCTCTATTTGATAAAGAAATCTCGATATCATTGCCAAAAACCTTGTGCCCTACCTTGTCAATTTTAAGAGGAGGCACATTTAAGATGTTGCTGTTAGACTTAACTACAGTTTTCTTACGAATCTGAAGCTGCACTCTAGCTTCAAGTTCCTTGAGACTATATGGTTTCTCGACATAGTCATCTGCACCTGAAAGTAAGCCAGTAACCTTATCATCTTCAGATGTAAGTCCTGTAAGGAAAATAATAGGAGCTCCATTAGTCAGTTCTTTTAACTTAGTAACAGCGTCAAAACCGCTAGTACCCTCCATCATTACATCAAGCAAAATACAGTCAACCTTAAGCTTTTCAAGCATCACAAATGCAGCATCAGCTGATTCTGATGTGTGCACGGTATAGCCGGCCTGTTCAAAATATTTTCTGTTAATCACCAATACTTCAGCATCATCATCTACCAATAATATAGCAGCCATTACACCCTCCCCGAGAAAATGTGATATACTTTATTCATAACCCCACTAAATCGTATCAATAAACTAGCCGAAATACAATATAACAGTTAGCAGACTGTTAATATTTCGTTTCTATAATATCAATACCAAACTGTATTTATACATGGAGGTTTATATATGAGTTTAGCTATTAACAATAACATGCCAGATACAAATAGTATCTACTCAGCAGCCCTTACTAAAAATGTTACTAAAGCTGCTGCTAATTACGCTTCCAAAGAGACTGCTAAAGAATCTGCAAAAGAAACTAAGCAGTCAACTAATAATAAAGACGTTGCTGCAACCTATGAAGGTTCACAAAAGGAAACAAAAGGCTTATATTCTATCAATCAGATGAATCAGGCCGACCGAACTTCAGTAGCTAACCGCCTCATGCAGGAATTTGAAGAAAAGAAAGGTACTATGTCTAGTATCGTTCAGCAGCTTTTCACTAAGCAGGGTAATGTAAGTAACCTTGCAAGTCTCTTCACACCTGATAAGCTTTCTAACATAAGCGCTGAAGATGTTAAGAAGGCCAAAGAAGATATTTCTGAAGACGGTTACTTTGGCATCAAGCAGACATCACAACGTCTCTTCGATTTTGCCAGTGCTCTTGCAGGTGATGATCCTGAAAAGATGAAGAAAATGGAAGAAGCTATGGAAAAGGGCTTCAAGAAAGCTGAGAAAGCCTGGGGCAAGGAATTACCAGAAATTAGTCACAAGACTATGGATGCAGCTAGACAGCTGTTTAAAGATTATTATCAAAGTAAAAAAGACATCTTCACAGAATAAACAAAAGGGCGGATCAAACGATTCGCCCTAATTTCTACTATTCCATTACCACGTTTTCAATAAATGTCAGAATATCCTCTAATGTATCCCCATCCTTAGGTCTGCTTATCCTAAACACTCTTACACTTGACGCAGTTTTCAAGCACTTCATCATAAATGCAGGAGGCACTCCTGTAGTCTTAAAGAGATCATTAGCTCTATATAGATTTTCATGAATTGTCTTTAACGCTTCTGTTCCTTTTATTTCGGCAAAAGAAAGCTTGTCATCCTCAGCAAGTACAATTTCAAATAACAAATCAAAATCCTTGCCCTCTGGAACATATCTATCCTTTAATCTAACTGCGAATTTATCTCTATCCTCATTAATATAGATAAGTTCTGACAAATCATAGCCTAGCTTTAAGGCCGCATCTCTACAAAGCTTAGCCTGAGGATAAGCAAGATTTATGTGCATCTTTTTATCATTATCAGAAAGCACACATACATCATCAGCGATAAAATCATAACCTCTTGTTCTAAGAGCATTAGTGACAGTTGATTTGCCAGCTCCACTCTCTCCGGTTACAATTATTCCCTTTCCATTTTTAGTAATCGCTCCACCATGGATAACAACTACATTTCTAAATGTCATAAGATAACCAAATGCACTACCTAGCAAAAATGTAATGATGTCATGGTTATCTATATCTGCTATAGGCCTAATCTGAATCTCAGTGGTTGTAATATAATAGTCTGCAACGTTAGGAATTCTAAAGCATAATCTATCAATAGCACGAGACCAGAGAAAATCCGAATCAGTCTTTTCTTTTGCTAATTCAAGGACTTCATCAGGAAGCTTACCAAATTTAATTTTAATATCAATAGGTGCATCAGTAGTATCTACCATTACTTCATCTATCTTAAGCTCAGATTCTACATGAAACCCATAAAATAAATATCTATACAATATTCCGACTCTCCTATAAATGCTTACTGGCAAAACTTAGCTACAACTGCGTAGCCTTCCCCATTTCCGCCAGTAATATAATATTCACCACAACGTATCCAGGCATGAGCCACCATCTTGCCATCCTCGTGACCTACACCTAAGTAAAGAGTAGTTTTAATACCCTTTCTTCTGGCTAGGTATCTTGCGGTCTGAGCCTGAACTAAACACTTACTTTCCCAGGGAGTCTTAGCCGAAACTTGTCTAATTACTCTAGCGATTCTAACCGCATTCCAGTAATCGCTTCTAGATGCTTCCAAGGGAGACTCAACGCCCTTTTCTCCCCACTTTTTTTCAAGCTTTTCAGCGGGAACTAATAGCATTTCAGCTCTATAGTAGGCACATAGATACCAGGTTGCCAGTGTTAACTTTTTGTGCTTATTTTTAGTCAAAAATCTGATAGGATGTATTCTCATTTTTCCTCGATAGTATTTTTATTTTCTATCTTAATCTCTCTATCACAGTACTGTAAGATGCTACGTCTGTGAGTGATAACTATACATGTAGGCTTAGGATTAAGTTCCTGTAAACCTTTAATTACATTAAGTTCAGTTGCTTCATCAAGAGCTGATGTAGCTTCATCAAGAATCAGTAATGGTGCCTTACGCACAAAGGCTCTTGCAATCGCAATACGCTGCGCCTGACCCTCTGAGATACCGTGGCCTCTTTCACCGATAACTGTATCAATACCCTGAGGTAAATCCATTACAAAATCGTAAGCAGCTGCCATCTTTAACGCTGTAATAAGCTCCTCGTCAGTAGCGTTAAGATTACCCATCAAGATGTTTTCACGGATAGTTCCACTAAACAAGGTATTGCCTTGTGGCACATACGCGATAAAGTCACGTGATCTGGCACTAGCCTTAATAGTCTCACCATTAGAATTAGTAAATGTAATATCACCATCAAACTTACTCATAAATGACATTACTAATCTGATAAGTGTAGTCTTACCAATACCAGACTCACCGATAATAGCTACAAACTCGCCAGGCTTAACGCTTACATTAACATTTTCAAGTACAGTCTCATTAGCAACATATGAGAACGAAACATCCTTAATATCTACGCCAATATTCTCATGCTTAAAGTCACTCTCGATACGTTCTTCATTAGGAATGTTCTCAAGCTCAATAACACGACCAGCTGAAGCAAGAGTGCGCACAACGGCAGGAATCTGCGATGCTAACTGCATAATAGGTGCCTGTACTCTGTTAACTAATGCAAGGAACACAGACATCGTACCATATGTAATATTTCCAAGCGAAATCTGATATGCACCGTAGGCAAAAGCAGCAATATATCCAGTCTGGAAAGCAAGCGACATCACACCAGTGCTGGCTAATCCAAACTTAGTTCTCTTAAGTATCCAGTAAAAACACTTCTCACGAAGTGTAGTTAACTTGTCTACTGCATAGTCTTCATTAGCAAATGACTTAACTACTAAAAGGTTAGTCATACTCTCCTGCATGAAGGATCTATATGCCGCTTCATTTTTCTGAACTTCAACCTGCATCTTTTTGAGCTTACGGCCAAACATCCAGCTTACTATGCCGGCTACCGGAGCAATCGCTAATGCTAAAATGGCTAAAAGCTTCGATTCTCTAAATAACATCACAAACACTAATACTAAATCTATGCATAGTGTAATAATGTGCGGTATGGTCCCTATCAAACCATCTGATATTGCGCCAGCATCACTAGTAAGTCTAGTCATGAGATCTCCAGAGTGGAAACGCTTCACATCCATCCAGTGAGATCTGATAATCTTATCAAAGAGCTGCTTACGAATACCAAAAGAAAAATATTCATTTAAATAAGTTGATAAAAATGAAGAGCCTAAAGAAATGAACTGCATCACAAGCATCAGGATAACATACACGACTATCATCCTCTTAATAGGATGACCTTCCTGCGCTCCATCGATAATGTTCTTAGAGATATTAACCATCCAGAGCGATAAAACCGTAGCAAGCTCTGAAATGAATATCATAAAAATAATACGACCTAAATATGGCTTGACATACTCGCCAAGCCATTTAGCATACGTATATTGATTTTTCCTATCCAACCATAACTCTTTTACCTTACCCATTTAGCAATTCTCCAGCTTAACAAATCCAAAGCTTGCAAGCTTATCAAGGAAGCTTAATACTTCGTTTCTACATACATCCTCAGAAACTTCATACTCACTCATAAGCTTTTCAACAATTGCATCACTAGTAGAGCAATCAGCTAATAAATCCCATATATCATTAGCTACACCCTTAAGTAATAAATACTTACCAGTCTCGAAATCAACCATTACCTTTTCGCCAGCAAGATCAGTTACCTCAGGCATTCTAACTATCGTAATATTCTTGCACATAACATGTTCCTCCAACTTCCCGCAAAATCTTTTCCACACAATATAAGACTCTGCTCTTAGTACTTATGGTCCATTCATATTTACAAATTCTAACAATCTTGTAATATTGTATCGCAAGTTTACGAAAAATGCACCGCTTTTTTAGGCAGTGCAAGGATTAAGTTTTTGATTCATAACACTATAATGTATAAAATCTATCAATACTATTCTTGCCATATGCGTATAGACCGTATCCCATTAATGAAGACCTAGCTATTTTAATCTCGCTTAGATATTTCTCATCTTCTGTTCCCTGGAGCTCGCTCATTGCAGTTTTAATTTCACGCAATAACCTGCTCTTTTCGGGATCATGATTAGCAAGAACAAATAGAAGTTCAACATTTTCCGGATCTAAAGTAAGATCAATATCTTCCTTGTCTGGATAGCAGCTTACTAGCCCTAACTTATGCTTTTGCCTGAAAACGCATGCCATATCCTGTGCAAGTGCTTGCAGCATGGAGTCGTCTTTTCTAATCTTGATATAATCATTTATATGCTTGCGAATTCCTGGCAGTTCACAGTCTCTTCCACTATCCATGGCACCGTCACCATATTTAACTTCAATAAATGTTATGGGCAGATTTTCGGTGTGTTTACGTACACAACCTTTTGATTCCCACTTGAATGCAAGCATGTCAAAGCGTGCGCTCAAGCTATCATTTTGCTCGTTACAATGGTTAATAGCATATTCCATATCTAAGATGAAATAGTCTGTGGAATCTGATACAGTTCCTAAATTATTATTTTCCCTTAATATAATCTGTTGAAATTCTCTTTCAACTCTAGGATGCTTAGCAAAATAAAAATCCATTGCTTCTTTGTGTGCCGAAACTTCTCTAACAGCTTCTAAAGCGGTAAGGCAAGTCCCCCGCGATTCACGCGCATCGTCAGTACGCGTATCATCCTCACACTTCTCAGAATACTTCT
Source organism: Lachnospiraceae bacterium (assembly GCA_045639565.1). Classification (GTDB taxonomy): domain Bacteria; phylum Bacillota; class Clostridia; order Lachnospirales; family Lachnospiraceae; genus UBA1258. Next base: position 23,018 of record JAZUDH010000081.1, on the reverse strand, counting down.
TATTAAATGATATGCAATACCCACCATTTCCAATCTCTCTGATAGTAAGTAAAGCTCCACCACGATAATAGATGTCTACATACGTACCTCTAAGTTCCATACATAGCGTGTCATCCTTTTTGACACGCTCTAGAATAGGTGTTAAGGGACCGTCTAATAAATCTTCTAGAAATTCCTGGTTTAATGCTCTTTTGTTGAATCTGTTATCCATAAAAATTCTCCTCCTACTTTCTGTTGCTACTAAACGAAACACAACAGGTTAAGTATGGAAGAAAATTGTGGAAACAGAAATGTGAGGAATCGCAAGATTTTAAAATGTATCGAAGCTAAATAGGTGGGGAAGCAGTCAAATGAATTGATAGTTTAGGGTACTGTTATAGGGAATATATCTAAGGGATTTTTAGGTTTGTGGGAATAGGTCGAAGGGTAAGTATCTAATTCCCCTTCAAGTATCGCCTACATATCCCCATTTAAAACAAGAAATTTATCTATGACATTTCTGAGACATTTTCTATGACATTTTTCACTGGCATAGTTTTCCATGAGCACTCAACCTTATGGTATAAGCACTCGAGGTTGGCGCGGATACAACAACTTACTCGAATATCTCATATGTTATCGGTTCATGCTTGTCCCTGGCTTGTACCACAGCTTGTTCACTAGCCTGTTCTCTAACTTGTTCACTCAGCCTGAGCCCTAGCTTGAGCCCTAACTTGTGTCCTGCAATAATCTTCGGCACTCTTCATGCGCGGTATCATGCGTGGTATCATGCGCGGTCACCACGCATGATAATTTTCCTATCAAATAATCTGCTGTTTTTTTCGCTGATTATTCTGCTAATTGCCTTTATATCATCTTCTTACCTTATTGATTTGCTTGTTATTCCTAAATACTCACCAAAATCATAATCATATTTCATACAATTTTTAATTGCTTGTTCTATACTTCCTAAAAAAGTGTAAATATGATTATATGGATTTTTCTCATCCGAAATTATTGTATGTATAGTGCAATCATATATTTCGGGAACATTATCAAATATCAAAATATGTTGTGAATACTGCCAATCACATACACCACTTTCGACATTATATCCTCTTCCTGCATTAAAGCATTTACTTTTATAATCCAATTTAGCAAATGCTAACTCATATGTAATTATTCCATCTTCTAAGCTCAAAATACAATTATGCCAATATGCCTTTGGAATCCCCTCATATATCTCGGCAAAATCAATATCTTCAAGATTAAAGTTCAATTTATTACACACCAGAAATGTTGGTATTGGATCGAAGTTTCCAACATATACTTCTGGTTTTATCTTCAATACCCTTCTAGAATTTCCCAACATTTTGTTGTGAGCCAATTTACGTAAAGCTGTTTCAAATTCTTTTTTACTTAAATTTGATTTTATTTCTCCAATTCCACAAATATCCTCGACCGGAAAAAATTTTGCATAAGATCCATCTATTAGTGGTTTAGCATTATAGCGGTGAACTAATACATCGCACTGCATCGATACTTCATCCTTTGCATTGATTATAAAACCATCAGCAACCACATAATCTTTATCTAATATGGTCTGTAATAATCTTTTGAAGCACTCTTCTCTATACATTCCGTATTCTCCTGGATGTATCAATTTCCCCTTCATATCCTTAAATAAACTATTACTATCTTGTCCAAATGTATCTATAAAATTATCTATTTGCCTTTGTAACAGTGTTTTATATATTTGACTACTCACATCAACACCTCCACCGCTTTTAGTTATGCAAATTTATGTGCTAAAGAATATGCTATTTATCTGATTCGACAATAATCCAGCGACCACTTCTATTCGTGCCTTCTCTTTCAATAATGTGCAACTCTTTTAATTCATTCATATCCTTTTGCACTTGCTTTCTAGTCAAATCTAATTCTTTCATAATTTCAGTCTGCGTAATGGTTGGATTTGCTTCAATTAATTCCAAAATCTCCCTTTTTCTTTCGGCTCCTTTTTGGCTCCTTTTCGGCTCCTTTTTAGCTCCTTTTTGGCTCCTTTTCGGCTCCTTTTCTAATTCGCTTGTTTTTATCGCTTGTTTCTTTGAAAATTCAAGCGATAAACGAGTTCTATCTGGATTAAAACTTTCCTCTACAACAGGCATTGGCCATCCTTCATTCTCCCAAACTTGATAAATATCTGGGATGCCACTTCCGGCTCTTTCTCCAATACCAATCATGTTAAACATCTTCATTAGCGTTTTATTTCTAGGATCTGAAATACCACCACGAAGCATCTGTTTTTTACCAGTACGGATACTACCAGGATTCTCGATAACCAGCTTGTCATCTTCCTTCTTAATCACCACTCCGCAAGGTAAGAAATAGTCTGTATTAACCAAACAATTAACTAATGCTTCTCGAACTGCCTTATGAACTAGTGTATCATCAACTCTTGTAATACCTTCCAGCTTAAAAGGCTTCTTAATATCTTTTGCAATTTTGCTATTTACTCTAAAGAAGAAATCAAATACATTACCACTCCAATCGCCGGAACTAGACTGCAAACGGTCTGTCCAACGTATTGTAGGGTCAAGCATTTCTCTGTAATCCAGGAAATACTCAGGAAACTCTCTGACAATATGATATTCCTCACCAAACATAAGCAATCCCGCTGTAGTAGGATGTAATTTACCATCCTCACCATATCCGGCTGCACCTATTCGCTCCAAATACTCTTCATCCGGCAAATTGTTAAATACATGCTCTGGACGATAGCTTTTATGATGATTTCTGAATCCCTTTAAAGACTCTGTATCAATTGCAGAAATATCAAACTGTTCAACAATCTTCATATCCTCTGTTTCATCAGCTGCATCACGAAGCATACCTTTAATTTCTGCTTTAGAACAGTGATAATCACCTTCCCAGTCTCTACGATAGCAGCCCCCGAATAAATCATTATTAATATAAACCGGCTTCTGCTCTCGCTTAGCTCTTGGAACATAGATAACCAATATGGTATCTCCATTGACTTCGTATGACTCTACATTTTTATCAGATAGCAAATTAATACTTACTTTCTTGGCATCATGAATTGTATTCCAAAAGTTTCTCTTTAACTTATCCGCATTCTTCAAACCGGTCGTATACCAAGTTCCATCCTGGCGTTCACCAACACCAAGGATGATTACTCCACCATTAGAATTAGCAAATGAGGAATATGACTCCCATAATGCTATCGGTAATCCACCTTCTGCCTTTTTCACTTCTCGACAGTTATCTTCTTTATATTTATCAAAGTTCGATAAATCAAATAAATCTGACATATGAGATTTTCAACTCCTTTCCTCTATACACATAAACGAATCATCACCTAATATCAATTCAATTTTTCAGACCATTCCGCTTCCTTAAAGCCTACTAGCACAGTATCACCATTTACAATAAGTGGTCGTTTTACCAACATTCCATTTGTAGCAAGCAACTGTAACTGTTCCTCTTCACTCATTGTATGAAGCTTGTCCTTAAGCTGCATTTCTTTATATAGAAGTCCACTAGTAATAAAAAACTTCTTAAGAGGAAGTCCGCTCTTTTTATACCATTCCACGAGTTCATCATATGTAGGATTAGCATCTACAATATGACGCTCAGTATATTCAATATTATGCTCATCCAACCACTTTTTAGCCTTCTGGCAAGTTGAACATTTTGGGTAACATTTGTGATTGCTCCTTCTCTTCATTTTCTATTGGCATAACTTGGCTAACATCTATATCTAAAGTATTGACAGTATACACTTTTTAACCTGTCACATCATAAACTCTAGTATTCGCATCGACATCAAACAGCAAAACATTTGTACCAGTTGCTGAAACTGCACTCTTAAACTTGATACCATCAAAACCAAGTCTTTTAATATATTCACCTCCTACAATCCAGATTAGTATATAAATAACTATCGAGATGAAAAGTTTCTTAATATTGTTTCATCATCATTTTCCATTGTTTCATCGGAATAAAAACAAAAACTTATACTTTCATCGTTACTAAAGTAAGTATATAAGGCTGGTCTTAACAGTTTGGTTTTATCAGCATTAAATTCGCTTCTATGCTCATTATTAGGATTTCTTCGAACTTTATTGCAATATATTTTACTTGGATCCTCCGAATCACTCTTACTCAAGGATATTATCATTGCATTTTTTTTATTTCGGATACATTGTTTGGAATACTTGTAGGAACAAAAGTTCCTAGTCTTTCTATAAATTCTTGAAGAATATCTCCCAAATTATCATTATACTCTATTTCAAAATATTCCCTTAATTTCCTTGCATCTATTAACATACCAGAGCTATTGGCTTCAACTTGTAAATCATCATCAAGGTTTTTAGATTTGATGAAATGCAACTTAACCAGAGCATATTCATTTTCCCGTTTTTCTGTTCCTACAAATCTTTTCACAAGCACAATATACTCAATTCGCTTATATGTAAAAATGAAGCTACAGATAGTCCAACCATTCTTAATCATATCTTCTTTTAACAATTTCAAATTTTCTAACTTCATATTTTTCTAACCTTCAGATATTTTATACAAGTGCTTTTTTAGGTATTAATGGCATTTCCATTATTGCAGAATTGTTTTGTGAATCAGTTACTACTTCATCCGCACTATTATGTTTACGCAGCCACAATTCTTCTTCAAGCTTCAATTTATCCAGCAAGTATTCATGTCGCTTTGAAAATTCATCAAATATTTCACTCCATTTCAAAACATATATTTTTGTCATACCATTATCTATGCAATATACTAAATGTTCTTCCCCATGGCTTTTATTGTTATCCAACTCACCTTCAATATATCCACTAGTGTTGAATTTATTACCGACAAGATAAAATGTCCATTTAACATTTCCCATATTAAATCGATCGTCTTTGCGTATTACTTGCATATATTTTTTAACCTGTGATAACTGATCTTCTCCCAGGGCAACAGTAGGTCTTTTTAACTCAACCACAACATTTTCCGTAACATTACCTTTTCTATCTTGCCTAATCATAAAGATATCCATTTCCTTATTTTTATCTTTATGATCTATGTCTACATCCTCGTCTTTTCCAGTTGTCGCTTTTATTAACCCTTTTAATGCCAGAGTAAAATCAGGTTCTGCTGCAGTAATTAAATTATATTGCTCTCCAAATAACCAATAATGTCCTTCGACCAAATTTTGAATATGAGGAACTTCCTTCGCATATAACTCTTTATCAAAAACAAGCTCCTTTAAATCTTGAATCGCTTTTTGTCTGTCTTCTATTAATTTTACCAATCTTGTAATATTCGAAAGAGAAGTATATTTTAGTACACTTGCCAATTCCTTTATCTCTTCTTCATCTAAGTCAACTATTTGTTTAAGAACTGCAAATAAATTATCCTTGTCCTCTGCATCCATTATTAATTTCAACAGATGAATTGTGATCTTTTTATTATCATCACTTAAATTGGTAAAGATCTTGGGCTGCGCTGCATATAATGTCCCAACTAAATTATCCAACTCCTTTTTCCTATATGTATCAATAAAATTCTTTTCGTTAAATTCAGGATAAATATGAGAATCAACCATTTTATCAATAAATCTGTCAGATGACTCTTTTAAATACTTCCTTCTGAACTTGTACAAAAATTCATAGATACTATCTACTAATTTTTTAAATTCATCTTCATTCCTATTAGGAAAAAGATTCGTTTGTCCATCATCTTCTTTTTCAAAAAAGAATTTATCGAAATAATCACTTTTTATAAATATGCTGTGGTAAAATTCATCTGATTTTTTATTAAGTTTTGTTGCCTCCTTATATTTCTCTATTCCCGCTGAATCCAAATAATAAAATTTTGAAAATTCCTTTCCCAAACTCTGATTCCATTGCACTATCGAAATTTCATATTTATGTTTCAAAGATTCGTCCGGGCTAAAAGGAATCCTCTCCACAACTAAATCTTCATAGGAAAGTAATTCGTCATCGATAAAAATCTTAAACTCTCTATCCTTATTCAGTTCCAAAAACCAAAAGAATTCTGTTTTTATATGCGCAATAACTTCATCTTTGGAAAATGCTTGTAATTGAGCAAATCTAACTTCTGTGCCTACTTCCTTTTCGGTTTCTTTAGGCTCATTTCCACCATTATCGTCAAATTGATTTAATGAATCCTTTTCCATATCAATATAGTATTCATATCTTTTTCCATCTTTAACAAACACAGTATTCCATCTTGCTGTTTGCGCAAATGAGAAAAAGGTCAATCTGCCTATACCTTGTCTTCCATGTGGCAAAGAATGATTTATTTTCTTTGAATTATCTGCTTTATTCGAATCATTAAAAGGCTTAAATTTATTGCTTAATTCATCAAAAGAAATCCCTGTACCATTATCAATAACAGAAATCATATTAATTAACCCAAACTCATTCGTATGTAATTTAACAAAAACTGTGTCCGCCTGCGCATCGAATCCATTCCAAATATATTCGCACAAAGCATCTAGAGGCTTATAGTTTTTCAGATTTTTTTGTATTCCCTCTGTCGTAATAGATACTTGCTGCATAATCATACCTCCAACATTTTACAATCTACAATTCAAAACATAAAACTTATATTTCTAATTCATAATATGCCTTACTAACCCGCTCTTTATTTTTCTGTTTTTTCCTCTTCACCATCTTAATCCCTGTCTGCGCTGCAAAAATCGTTGCATCACGCTTAGTATCCGACAGTTCAAAAGAACCGATTACCTTCTCCTGTGTTTCAGGACTCCAATATATCTTCAAAAGTCTTTTCGAACGAGTAATTGCTGTATAAAAAATATTATGCGTAATTCGCTCATCGACTTCTCTGGTTATTATTACTTTTACAGAATCATACTCCAAGCCTTGTGCTTTATGTATCGAAACGGCATATGCAATCTGAAATGGAACAACTGTATCATCAGCATAGCTTCTATCATCGTCATTTTCCTTTTTCTTTCTTGCATAAAATCTTATTACTGATTTGCCAGGATTTCTTTCTTCTAATAACTCTAAATCATAGTGTTGCACATCCAATTCAGTTAAGGGCTTGTCTATCTCTATGCTGAACCATATTTTATCGTTTTCTGCATCTTCCTCTATATCCACAAGCTTTCCCTTTAAATTGTTATATAAAAGTGGTGCAAAACGTTCCGATTCATTAAACAATATTGGATCACCGACTTTATATGTCCATAGTCCCCACATATGCGGTTCATTTTTATTATTCTCCTGAAGGAAGCGGTTAATATTATTGATTCCATACAAGCCATCGTAATTTAGGCAGAGAATTATTTCATCCTCAGATTGCTTTCTATATACGGAAGGATCCAAATTTGACGAATATCTATTATGAACAATATGCTCCGTCAAATCATCATCTATATTTCGCACCTTACTCCATAACGTTAGTAATCCTTCGTTTTTTGTACGATATGGTGTGGTTAGCTCATACCACGTATATTCTGGAATAAAATACTTCGCCATAGAAAACCAATTACCAAAAGTAATAGATTCAATCTGATATGTATCACCAACAAATAACATGATTTTACAATCTATCTTACTGAGAACTGCTGCCATATCCTCATTGCTTACCATACTGCACTCGTCCACAATCAAAACATCATACTTTTTGCAAACAGTGCTAGACATAGCATATTTCTTAACTGTCATAAAATCGCAATTCTGTGCTTTTACTTTTCGCCTCAGATTCTCAACTGCAGGATATGTATTTGCCAAGTACAATTTGGTTTGAGAATCCATAAACTGCGATAGCAAGTTAATAAGATAAGTCTTTCCAGTTCCTGCAGCACCGTATATAAGTGCCACCTTACTAAAGGCATATAATTTTTCTAAAATATTTCTTTTTTCTTCGCTATCAATATCGCCTTTATCTTCAATCCAAGAATGCATTGCATTCTCATAACCTTGGAGCCCTTCTGTTGATTTTTCTTGTAAAACACCAATAATTTCCTTGGTGTCTGCTAATGCACCTTTTATGAAATAATTATCTCCAAATTTATCTATGCAACGTCTGGACTTATGTTTGTAATAAACTTTTTCATTAAATTTATCAATTAACAGTTCTGCATCAGACGCGTATTCCTTTAACTCTTTTCCTGGAGTATATAACATCCCATTGCTACTCATATTTTCAAGAATATAACGTGCAACGACTTCGTGTTCTCTGTTTTCTGAACCAATGCAGCCATATAATTCTGATGCCGTTGGGTTATGTTGAATCAACGAAGAAGCATATGGCATTTCATCAAAAGGAATACATCCATATTCCAATTTCAAGCCTCCCAAATAAGGATTTTTTTCTGTTGTATACTGGTTCTTGATTATCTTGTTGTTTAATGTATGTAACAAGTATCTAATAACATTTGAACCCGCTTTATTTTTCTTCATAAATTCACGGCATTCATCCAAAACTGGCTCAAAATTATGAGCCTGCGCTTTTCCGAATATCCTATCTTTAATAACCTTATATTTAGCATCATCAAGCAATACAATATCTAACAAACTTGCACCAGAATTCGATAAATAATTCATCAAGCCTATATATTCTGCATGATTAGCATTCATCTTTATACTGTAACCAAATATTTTTGCAAAATTATCTAATTCACAAGGCCTAACCGAAACTGTATATTCTGTCATAACACTTATAGGCATAACATTACTGTCAATCTCTATAGTATCTCTAAAAATAGCTGCTTTAATAGAATAGTGAGATGGCACCATAAACTTGGAGTATACAATAAACCTTTCAAATTTACTTGTAGTATCATAAGCAGGCGTAAGAACCATTTCAAAATACACTCTGCCCCCAACCACGAATGGCACCACCTTATGCACATACAATCTTTCTGTTTTTCCATAATCGATGTGTGTTCGTCTAACTTGTAATTTCTCAACTGTTTTTTCATGGAACAATTCAATTGTTTCATCTTGGTCAACTGGAAATTTCCCCAAGTTATTAAGAATCTCCAGGCCATATTCATCTTTCACAAATTCACGAATCATCATAAAGTATTGATAATACTTTAGCATCAGTCTTTCTGCACCTTCTGCATCAGGAGTGTAATGCGATTTCGATTCTTGTAAAAAAGTATGAAACTTTCTTAAGAAAAGATATTTTCCGTCATCCTTAATAAAATCCATTGCCATCTTTATTGTGTCCCAATTTACAGGTATATCTCTACCAGTTGAATAAGCTCTTACAGCAATGTGTTCTACCAGATTTCTGGATTGACTTAAAAGATTCTGAGAGACAAGAGCTCTAGTGACATTGTCAAAATCAAGCAAATCGATATTGTCACACAATGCCTTATTAATATCTAAAATCATTCTTTCAACTTCAATCACAGCTCTTGTCACCTCCTCTACTTATTTAGTCGCTCCTACGACTGGCGGTTTTAATTCTTCAAACACGATTCTATAACTTGCAGTATTCTCAATAACAAAATCTTTGCCAAACATTTTAACAAGATTTATCACCATATCTTCATACGCATTTTGTGAATGATAAAAAATAGTAATTTTGCTTACATATTGATTCAAAAAGATATCCTTCAAAATACCTTTGTCTGTTTCAGCAAGAGAATGTCCCATTATGTACACTTCTGCTGGTACGTCTTCCAAACATCTATGTACTGGTTCAGTTATCCATCTACAAATCACAAAATATCAACATAATATTGACCGTCAACTAACGAAAATACCACTTCATCTGGGAACAGTTTCTCTCCCATATTTGCCATTTCTACTACTGTCATAGCCCATTCATTGTATTCTTCTGGTAGTCTATAGCATATAGGCTCTTCATTCTCAGAAATCGTTACCAGCGATTCTCCATTTTTCGCAAATCCAACAGACAAAACTTAATACTTATTCTGGCCTTCATGTAATGGCAAAAATGGTTGCATCCCTATATCTTTATAAACCACTGCAATTAAGCCGTGGCAATCAAATTAATAATTAGAATCATTTCAAACCCTCATTACCCAATTCATTTTACACATCACTTTGCCTCAACTCATTGTAACAATATCGCCTTTATTCAATTCTCTCTATCCATCCTGGGAACAACTTACGATATCCAGCTAAGTCCTCTCGCCTAGGTCCCCACCCTAAGCTCGCCTTACCTGAACGCATGATTTATAACCCCTTTATCACGATACTGATTATACCACATAATCAGCTTCTAGGCCAAAGAAAAGAGTTTCTCAAAACTCAATAATATCCAGCCCGACTTATATTTCATTATATCTTTCCACACTGTAGCCTGTACCCTACATCTACTGTAAGTTACAGGCTACCATTCTGAAAATCCAATAGTTCGAACAGTACTATTTTATTTTCTGTTTGTATTCGTCAATGTGAATTTGTTTGTTTATGAAAATTTAATCTTCCCTGTCATGGTTATTCTTGTCAAGGTACTCATGATGGAGCGTTTACCTATAAACTCCTCAATTGAAATATTCTTCCAGTCCCGTTCATAAAACATTTCATTTTTAGTCTACCAAAGAACCCCTCACATGCTGAGTTATCTAGAGATCATCCCTCCTTTGACATAGTTCTTGTTAAACCAACTTTTTTCATTCTTTCAATCCAGCCAGGCCAACGGTAATGCACCTCTATCGGTATTATCACAAATTAGGTATAATACCACACGTGGTCGCCATTATGTTTCGAAAGAATACCGTGAGGCCAACGAAAAATACCAATTGAGCTTACGCTTCTTCATTTATACCGAATGATTTTTATAATAGTTCAAAACATTATCAGATGGTCCAAATAGCATTTCTTTGTAATTGTCCTTAGTTACTCGCGTATTCTTATTCTTATTTATAATGGAAAGATGAACCTCATTATCACATTTTGCCTCATACAGAACGTCATATACATCCGAAATGTGTTCACCTGCTTCCATCTTGACAATTAAGTAGTTTGTAACAAAATCTACGTAATTATGCAAACACTCAACTATATCTGGAACATACCAAAATTCACGTCCTGCATGAATCAGAAAATTTCTGTTCCTGTAAATCCTATCAATTTGAAGTTCAATATTCCTTTTATGCTGTAGCAATAATTTGCATATTGATTCGCCCGTAGCAAAAGAATTGGTGACCAATTTATACACCCTTGTACGTAAAAGAGGATTATTCTCTAGCGTTTTTATGATATCTATATTTCGCTGTTCATCTTCTTTATCAAAAAGAGAGTCAACAAAAACTTCTAAATCCTCTAAACCATATTTCACTACAATTGAATAATCTGTTGCGTTAAAGTTAGCTAAAAAATCTCTGTGGAGATTTTTTAGAAGTTTTACAATATATGTTCTCTGTATAATCTCAATTAGTGCGCTCTTAACATTTTCGCCTTTTCCGACCTTAGCTTTTTCATCCACAAATAATGTCTCTAATGCTGTCCATAGCATGGTTATGGCATATTTATTATCTAAGCCTTGCCTAATAGCATCACCATGATAACTAAACACAGTCATCAATGCATGATATGTACTTTGAGAAGCATTCATGCTCTTAAGAAGTTTGAAAACATTAGGCAAATAATCTTGAGAATATATCCTATTTCTTCTTTCCATAGCAGACTTGACAGCAATGCGAGTCCTTTCATAGTTAAGACAAACACATTCGTTATACATCTTTTTAGCTTCGTTATCGACTGTTGTGATGATATTGCTAAAAAATCTTAAATATCCTTGAATATTTTTCATCCCCTCATATGGATCAAATGCATTACAAGCACACTTAACAAAATCAACCTTATCAATTTTCTTCACGGCTCTCGCCTGGTTCATAAACCAGTTTAGAGCGCTTTGATTACTTTGATTAATCAGTTCTTCTATTTTATCAAAGGAAACTTTTTCAATCTCAATATTATTAATCTCATTTAACCGCTTAAGACTGTTTAAATACGGTATTACATTTCCATCTACTAGAATGATATATTCCCACTTCTCAACCTTAAATGTAAAATAGTTAAAAAAAATCATAATATCATCAGCAGAAGCTATTACTCTTCTTGTAAAAAACTTTTGCGACCAATTGTATATGTATTGTTTTGAGTAACCAGCTGAAATCATCTCTGACATCCATATGTTCGATAGATTGATTAATTCATTCTGTCTCTTTTTTCCACATATAAGTTCAACTAGCTGATTCACAAGTTCATTACGATACGAATCACTGTCAAGATACCCATATAGCATGCGTACGACATTCTCAAGCCTATGTTCGTTTTCTTTACACTCCTCGAGCGAAGAAACAATCTTGTTAAAACGCTTACCTAAAACAGCTTTTGCAGCTGAATCATTGCGCAAATTAATAATCAGTTCTTCTAGCATCACACAAATATACCTGCTATAGTACTTTCTTTCAGCAGCAGAGTCACGCAATTCCTTATAAGTAATTATTATTTCTTTGCAAAGAGAATGTGATGTCATGGTTTTGGCTTTATAAGTATCTGGCGTAAAGTCAAATCCCATTTCATTTATACATTGATAAAACAAAAATGCGTTACTAATATCATCTGAAATTTTTGTACCCATTGGCAATCGACATATCATTTTTCTTTCTCCCGATACACATTTTCAATATATAATTCTATTCATTTCACATTCCAGCAATGCCAATAATAGCGCATATAATATTTTCCGTCATAAAAACCTGTTCTCCTTATTGAATCGCACTTCCATCTAACCAGGCATTATCATAATCAGCCTTGCAGAAATTGCGTTAACTACTGCCAGAACAACCATGATTGAATAGACTCAACAGCAATTTCTATCTCATTATACTTCGGTATAATCGCCCACAATATTTCTCCACAAAGACTAATTTCCTTACAATCTACTCATTGGTCTCACTAGAGTTCATTTGATGCATATATGTATTCATCATGTTCATAACTGCTAATTGACTACTCATATATTGTTGTTGCTGGTTCATATTATCCGCCATTCCCTTAGGTATATAAGGATTTTGTATAGTCTCCCATGTGATTTTGTATCCTAGCGACTTCGCCATCACCTCAATCAACTTGTCTCCTTCTTTCTTTATCTTTGCTAACTCTGCATCATTAGGATTCTGAACATATAGTTTGTCATAGTATATTTTCCACTGTTCCAAGACTTCTTTGTCATCGCTAAATACAACTTCAATGATATTTAAAGCTCTAACGCTCTCAATAGACCACCCTAAACCTCTATTGACCATAAGGGTCTTGAAAATATCTAACTTATCTGCTCGTCGCTTACTTTTAGCTTGCAAAAGTTGTCCGACAATTACGGCTATAATTGGTGAGATTATTATTGCAATTATGTTTATCATATCCATAAATTATACATATCCTCCAGGCATCAATCTGTATTGACTTTGACACGTTGTAACGAAATATCTATTATTCATTTCACAAATCGATAATACTATCCTAGTATCATATTCTGCTTGCTTCAGCGTTATTATCAGCATCTTTCTTCGATTTGTGTATATCGATGAACCAGTAACAGCACGTTCGAGATTCTAGAATATTAGGCAATAGCCATAATATACGCATCCATATATATACTTATTCATTGAATTTAATATATTCTCCCCTGTCAAAACCATTCCTCAATAAAAACATAAGGCGAAAATGAATCATCCAACATTTTCACCTTAGAAACTACTCTTTTACAGGAATTTTAAATACTTTACCGTTTTTAGGGTAATATCTTACACCGTTTTTGGTAATGTATGGCCTATAAATGAACTTTATCTTTTTTCTCATAGCATTATCCTCCTTTACTTTATTCGTTTGTAAAAAAAAGTTAAAAACCGTACAAACGTTTCTTGTTTTCTAGGAAGATTTTTGCTAAACTCAAACTGCAAACTTAAGTTAGCGGATGATAAAAATTCTTCGCTAGAATATGAGGAGCATAAGGTTGCCGCCTTATGTTCCTTTTTTATTGAAAAATGGGTGACCCATTAATTCAAACTTATTATAGCATAATCTCCTTCATCATTCAACATCATATAGTATTTAGTGAATAATTAATCACCAACATATTGTACTGTATGTTATCAAATAAGCCCTTCCATACATCAGCATAACTATATTTTCATATCGTATTGATATGTTCATAATATATTTTGTTTCACTTCCTGTAAGAATGCATGCCACTAAACATAGCATTGATTCTCTACCCGGCTTGTTATTGGTTGCTAGCATTGCCTACTAATTCTAAATACCATTCTTTCGCCTTTTGAGGAAAAATCGTGACTTCGGCAGCCGGATGATATATCGCTCTATAGCCTAGATGATTGCCATTTTCGTCCATATAAGATATTCCCCTCGACATCCATTCGACATGCTTGTGTTCCTCAATTTTAACTTTAGCATTATCGATACAATATAATATTTTTTTCTCTCCATTGAAAAAAGAACCGTCTACAAACAATTGTTTTCACCTCATAATATCGTATTACTAACTCCACAACGTATTTTACCGCGAATGATTTATATTGTCAGCAGCCTATTTAATCTCTCCTTATAATAAATGATTAACCTCCCCAATTGTAGCTACTCATGTGCTATATCGGCCAAGATTTCCTCCACTCATGTTGATACACCGTGTTTTCATAAATAATTCATTATAATATTGTACGCATCATTTAAAACTTGCTTACTCACGTTAGGAATCCCTAACGAATCATAAATATGCTCTGTAAAATCCGTTGGATTTTCTACCTCTTTATTATCGCAGAACATTTTATGAATAATGCCCTCTTCGCCAACGTAAACAGCAGGTATATCACTTGGCATATTGGGCAGTCTATTAAATTGATCTCCTGTAATATCAACAACCATGCCATCAAGCGTTTGTATCCATACATGATGCCATTGCGAATCGAATCTGTGTACTCCATTTACATGCACAGTTTTTATACCATATTCTAAGAGATACCTCGACAAGAGCTCGCAAGTCAGGTCACAACAATCATCCGGGAATTTATTAAACGGATGCATTTTCAGTTCATTATTGCTGGACGCTTCATCTATTGCCTTTCTAAACTTATCTGCTAGTGCATAATACTTAGTTAGTATTCTCTCATTCATTTCCATTTTTCATTTCCTGCAACACGCCTATTCAACTGCTAATCCAAAGCAAAATATTCTAAAACCATGACTCAATAAATCCAACAAGCTTTCCCCAAAAAGAAAACATTAGAATAAGTCCAACTCCCATCGATATCAGAATCGCAGTAATAACAGGATGCTTATTATTAAAGTTATCCTTTGTTTTGGATTCATCAGTAACTCCTAATACAGTATTTCCTATTGTAGATTTCTTTATTTTGTTATTATCCCCTATGCTTATACTTGCTGAAGCACTTTTCTTAAGCATCTCTTCATACTTTGCCTCTTGTTCCTCATATGTTCTGGCCGAATTACTCAGTGTGACAGAATAGGGTTTATCATCAGCCCAATAAACTTGTATATACTTATTTTCTACTAACTCATGGATAATTCCTCTAATCTCGTCTGCTTCTGATGTTGAAGCATTGCGTAGTTTTTCGCAGAGCATCTCTGTTGGGTTGCTTGATAAAACAATTTCTTTCAGTAGTGTTTTGGAATTTTCTGGCAAAAATTTGTAATCCACTATTTATCCCTCCTATTAATACAATTCGTTTGAGTGTAAGGCATTATATTAACATTAATGTCACTATTTATTATCTTGTTCTTATTACCTATAGAAATAAATGCATTAATCTGAGACTCGCCCTCTTTATCTTCAGAAATTCTTTGATTTTCGATAGCTTCATTTATTGTCGTTATCAATTCAACTTTTTGTTTATGCTCTATTTCATAATCAATTCCATACATTTTCTTATAGTTTTTGCAACAATCTATGTATCTTTGCAACATTCCTCTTAGTGGCTGCTGACATATTAAGTAAACTTTTCTTTTTGCACAATCAACAATTTCCTCATACATTCCGCTTTGACGAGCACATTCTAGTAGACTCTCATATGCTTGAGCCGTTTTAGAAGAAATATCTTTTTCTAGCACTATTAGTTCTTCAATCTTAGGCGAAATTTCATCGAACAAATCTTTGAAATAGGTATATATATCAGTTTTCCCTTTAGGAATCTTAACAATAATATTGCTAACGGGTATTTTCCCTTCATATAATGGAGTATATACAATACAAGGAATATCTCTTTCCTTCAATCCAAAATATTCACGTAACGAATCAACGGCGTCCGTTTGATTTTTTTCAACTTTTGGGAGAAATTCTTCTAGAAGTTCGTACCGAACAGATGACAAGTCTGTTCTGACTTCACTTTCTTCTCCACCTATTACCGTCGCAAAATCATTATATCTGCGGATATAATCATAATCTTTATCAATCAACTCAGAATTGTCTCCAGACTCATTACCTGCTAGCAATACTAACATACTATGACCTGTAATGCTGTCTAGTGATCGCCATTCTCTCTTAATCATTTCATAGAATCCCTTCGAGTCCGCTTCGCGACAAATTATGGTAACAATCCATTTATAACCTTTGCGCCTTGCCCCATCTTTACATAATTTCAAAAAATCAACTATCGGTATTTGTGCAATGTCCATACTCTCCTCTTTTCTATGCTCCTATTGTAAATATTATTATTCTCACACAATGATTAGCTTCATTTTCTGATCAGTTTTACTGCTACACTCACTCTCTAAAAATACTCTGCTTATATCTTCTATCTAAAACATAAAAACGGTAGTCCATCAATATCATTCAAAAAATAAAGCTACAGCTAGGTATGATAAACAACTATATAAACTACCGCTTCCGCCCCGACCGATATCATGTAACAAGTAGATTCTGATCTTGTTCCATGGTCAAATCTCATAATCATCGCTTTACAACAATTATGTAAACCCGCTCGCAGCTACTTTATTCAATTCTCTCTATCCATCCTGGGAACAACTTACGATATCCAGCTAAGTCCTCTCGCCTAGGTCCCCACCCTAAGCTCGCCTTACCTGAACGCATGATTTATAACCCCTTTATCACGATACTGATTATACCACAGAATCAGCTTTTAGGCCAAAGAAAAGAGTTTCTCAAAACTCAATAATATCCAGCCCGACATATATTTCATTATAATCTTCTTTCACATCGTGGACTGTACCCTACCTCTACTGTAAGTTACAGGCCACCATTATGAGACAATAGCTCTATCGACACGTAAACGGTAAATCATCGGTACCGTCCTAAAACAAAAACTGCATCCCATTTTAGATTTTGAGAGGCAGTAAGTTACTTCATTGGTTTTCTACATTCCTCTGGCAGGGTTTCTGACCAAGGAAGTAGATTTTCTATAAAGCTTCTGTCTGTATCATCCATGTGCTCTGGAATCTCAGTCAGAAGATATTTGAAGTATTCATAAGGTTTTAAGTTATTAGCTTTAGCAGTTTCAGCAATACTGTAGGCTATTGCACTGGATTTGGCACCATTTATTGTGTCGATCATGACCCAGTTTTTCTTGTTATGTTCTGCAGAACATAACAAGAAGAACTGGCTGTTTGCCGATACTCCCAAGGGAGTAAAAGCATCTGCAGATGTATACAGCATTATTGAGACCGCAAAAGCGAACGATCTGAATATATATACCTACCTTCAATATCTGTTCATTTACCTGCCTGATCTTGACTGGCGAAACCATCCTGAACGGCTGGATGATTTAATGCCGTGGTCGAAACGGGTCAAAGATGAATGCTAACAGAAATGATTTGAGGGGGATGGGATTATAAACCATCCTCTTTTAGTTTGGTAGGCACTATGTTATTAATCGCTTACCGCTTATTCCTCTCCTATATAATAATAAATTAATTAAAAAACACTGCTTCAATCAACAGAAACAGTGTTTTTATTGTTGTCCTATGCTATTTTACACTAATACAAACTGACTGTAAACTTTATTAGTATTTGTCATACTTGAATGAATCAATTTTCATAACGCTTCATCACTCGTGATCCGAAGCCAAAATAACCTCTGTCTTTTTCCATACCGCGTTATATTCGTCATTAATACTCTTAAACTCCAAAGATTCAGTTCCCGCCTTAAAAGCCACCTGATAGTCAGTGGATATTTTAGCAAGGAAAGCATCAGTCACACGCCATGCATCCAAATATTCCGATGCCCTCTTTGTAGGAGATATGTATAAAGCTATAATAACCGAAATAATTGAAATTAGATTTGTTGTATAAAGCATCCAAGACGAAACACCATCTATCATAGACATGAGCATTCCTAATACAGCATAAATGACACCGGAAAGTCCAGAAACCTTGTTCACCGCTTGAAAAACAATATAGTTCTTAATATAACCACATCTTTTCTCATTCATTGCCTTAAGTCCCACCTTGGTAGCACTAAAACCATAAGGAACATAAAGGTCAATATTTTTATCTGTCTTCTTGGTAATCCTCTTATAATACATGAGCCGCTTAAAACAATAGATTGTGGTACACAAAATAAAAAGAATTGTAACTACATAGAATACAAAATCAATATAGCCTATCCCAAGGCTATGTTGCAGATTCATAATATACCCCTCCATGCCAATCACTTGCTCTAAATATCAGGAAACGCCATGCCATTTCCTTCATTACTAATTTGAGTAAATCCTTGCATTCGCGTTCTCGAAACATACCATACTCACTCTGATGAATATCTTTATATAATTCAGGTGCATCATAAAAAAAAGAAGTAAGTAATCATCCTATTTGCTGATTCAAAATAATATTCATTCTGTCAGCAGCCATACTATGTTCCTTTTACACCATTCGTAACAACTGTATTTTTTATATCCCATCACATTAATAGTAAAAAACTATCTTCGTCACTTCAACTCCAACTCCTGCATCAATGCCTGTCTCAACTCATCATCTTTTAAATGATCTTTCTTGGCCTTAACAAGTTCAGGATTAAGTGCAAATTTGAAGACTCGGCATATCCACGCAGCAGGAAGTAAAATAGGAGACTTAAGCCACTCGTACTGTCTTTTCATTTCTTTATATGTAGGAAAAATTGAACGAAGCTTCCTATTATCATTAGATTTTTCATCATAAAAACCATCTAATTCTGCTGTACGCACCAACGGATCTCCGAAAGTTCCACTATCAATTGCAGCTAAAATGAACTTTTCCAAAAAATCATCTGCTGGAATAGCTTTGTTCGTAAGTATCGAGCCGTCCATTCCTAAATACTTTTCACAAGTTGCCAATGCAGTAGTGCAAAACATTCCATACCCAACATATTCCATATCGTGCCAAAATTTATTAAAATCAATCTGTTCATTATATGCATTGACAAATACTGTTAAGTCAATTAAATGCCTAATTCCAAATCCACTGTATACATAATGTTTTATTGTATGGAAGAACATAAACTCAAGATGTTCTGAACACCCCAATGCATTATACGCAACCTTTCCAACATTGATCCTATTGAATTTATTATGATTTGTCCAATCAAGCAATTTGATTTTATCTATTTTCTTACCTGCGTAGTCTTCCCATAAATACTTATGCATTTCAATGTATAAGTATTTGCTCCGGTAATTATATACACATTCCTTCGAGTGTTCTTCATCCTTTGCAAATCCAAGGCCCTTCAATATCTTGTCTGCTCTTTCGAAATCACACTCAGATACCCAAATATCCGAATCACCTGAATAACGTAACCCATCTTGGGGATAAAGAACAGATAACACAACTCCCTTGAACAAAGCATACAGGATATTCTGTTCTTCAAAAGATACTATCACCTTCTGTAATTCGTTATTCTTGCTTATTTGATTTATTATATTTATAATCTCAACGTTTTTCCAGTCTTTTAAGCATGTTTCTATAATAGTATCGTTCGTTTTCCAATCCTTAAATCCATTAAAAATCAACGCACTTATGCTGTTTTTATCTCCCATTTTATGAGCATAAAGAACATCTTCATATGATGCATCCAAAAACTTATATCCATACAACGAGCAATTAATCAGCTCAATAAATTTTTCCGTTTTTCTATCCATAAACAACCCCATCTATCACACCAAAATTGATAGTTTTAAGTTTCAGAAATATGAAGTAAAATAAAATAAACATCGGAGGTAAACATATGCTTTTCTTAATTATATTCACATTAACTTTGGCAATAACAGTCACTATATCAATAAAAAAGAAAACTTATCTATACCTATTTTTCCCACTCATTCTATTCCTTCCTTCATATTATAGCATAGAATTATCAAGTTCACTACCGCTCATATCCGCAACAAGAATCTTATATGTAGTGCTATTTATATATACTTTTTTTACATACAAAGCAGATATAATTAAGAATATACGCAAAGTGGAAGTATCCATTCCTTTGTTTCTCTTTGCTACATATTTTATCTTAAGAACTATTTCTAATTTGTACTATTCAACTAAATATATATCTTCTTTAAAAACTATCTTTCTATTATTATTCGAAGAGCTAAGTCTACTATTAATTGCATATTTGATAAATCTTAGTTTAGACATGATAATACAAATAATCAAATTTATAGTGTATTGTAGTGCTGCAATCTTTACTTTAGCAATTATTGAAAGTTATTCCTATTTTAGGATATTTGATTATTTATATACAGCAAAAAGATTTTTAGGAAATGAACATTATATCCGTTTAGGTCTAATGCGCTCTACTGTCACAGCAAACTTCGCCTGCTCATTTGGCAATTTATGTCTATTACTTTTCCCACTAGTCATCTTCATGTATGACTATACCAAACAACGTCGTTATTTAATAATATGCATCCTTAACATTTTTGCCGTAATTCATTCAGGGACAAGATCGTCTATGCTTTTTATGATATTTCTATGCTTTTTAGAGTTAACAATTCAAGCAAAAGAAAAAGCAAGGCTTAAACTCTTTACCAAAAATGCCATTTCAATACTTATTGTTATTTTAACAATAATGTCAGTTTGTTCTATTTTTAGTTCAAAATGTCGATACTACTATGTCGGAACAGGCAAATCCCTATTAAACGAAGTCGGTTTCAACTTTGATTTAGATAAAGATGCTCCTGATAGCACAAGCGGATACGGTTCAAATTCAAACGGAACAGCATCACGTACAAAACAATTTAGTGCTGTCGCTCCCGCTTTAAAACAAAATGCTTTATTTGGTCTCGGAAGCGGAGCTTTCACTAGGCAGGAAGTATATTTCAATACAGGAGATTCTTATGCAAAGTTAAAAAACACCGATGTTGGAATCGTACTTGTCAGTGTAGAAGAAGGCCTTTTGGGGGTCATAGCATACATTTCCCTATTTGCAGCTTTATTACTTATTTTATTCAAAAACTTTAGTTTTAAGCATTTCATATGCAATATAAATACGCACCTGATGGTAGAAATAGTAGCTTTTCTGTTAGGAACCCTTACTACTACTGGCCAAAATTATTACTTATTTACCTTAGCTTTTTTGATTATTGCGTCAGCATCTAACAGCAAATCGAGTAGGAGGGAAAATTAAAAAAATTTTCCCGACCTCTCACACCACCGTGCGTACGGTTCCGTACACAGCGGTTCAATCAACTTAACAAGTAACACACCTTTCGGTGTAGTAATCTAACATTGAGACTAATCCGAATCGGGTTAGTCTTTCTTTGTTTATTGCAAAATTCATAACTCTTCGTTGACAAACATATGCTATGCGATTGCCCTTATAGGCTGTAATCCAAGCAGTGTCTTTATCAACTCCAAGTTTCATCAGGTTCTTTATTCGATTCTGCGAAGTCTTCCATTGTTTCCAAATGCACATGCGTAATCTATAACGAATTCTTGAGTCCAATTCTTTGGAAAGCGCTCAATAACCGAGTGCCGTGTATTTTAAGACCACATTTGAGACAATTGACTCAAAACTCTATTTAAAGTTTTTCAACTTTTTACACTAGAGTCGAAAGGAGTCTCAAATGGATCAAGTTACTCGAGTCAAAAATCAATTTCACGCTGAGCAGTGGATTCAGCTGATTAAAGAATGCCAGTCAAGAGGTATGCGTGTTGACGACTGGTGCACTGCAAATGATATATCCAGACATGCTTATTATTACTGGTTAAGAAAACTCCGGTACCTAACACACAGGCTGCCGTTATCATACGTCTTAATGGTGCAACCATTGAGGTTAATGAAGGCACCAGCCAGCAGACCATTCAGGCAGTGCTTCTTGCACTGCAGAGCGTATGTTAGGTGATATATCCGTATGTGAAAATATTTATATCGCATGTGTATAATCCAGTTGCAATATATATCTTTTTAAAACTGGTGGCATCATTGAGCATGATTCATCGCTCCAATCAGTTTAATGAGAAATGACTCTGAAATATCTTCAGAGACTTCAATTTTTGCATTGCCACAAATTAGAGCAGCAATGTTGCTGTTAGCATGCATGATAGAAGGTATTTCAACAAAATTTGGCTCTACAGGAACACTCCTTATTGGACCAGTAGAAATAACAGGAGTCAGTTCCGTCTTTTCAAGACATCGACCCTGCACTTTATGTAGTCGTGTAGTAAAAGTTGAAACTGGAATGTTGTGTAGTTTGCACCAGGTGGTCATAGACATACCCTCTGGACGTTCATTGAATTCCTGAATCTGCAGGATCCACTGCTGAAAGCGAATATCGCGTTTTACTGTTGCTGATTTACTCATTTTAGATAACTTCCTTCATGTTTACGTCGAAAACGGCGAATTCGCCGTTTAAGCCGAACGTTCATGAAAAGATGTAAATGCTCCATAGGGAGTACCCTCCCTTAAAATTAATAGTTCTGAGATAATCTCCATATGAACATTCGACATTTTCGTCGAATTCGCCGAATTCGGCGAACATTACGAACAGGAGGTTATCAATGAGTAAATCAGCTAC
>JAZUDH010000080.1:0-33639 GCA_045639565.1 Lachnospiraceae bacterium | reverse complement strand
TTGATACCAATCCCCCTCCCCCAACGAAAAAAAAAAGAGAACACATAATTGTGTTCTCTTTTTTTTCGTAGCGAGAGGGGGATTCGAACCCTCGACACCATGGGTATGAACCATGTGCTCTAGCCAACTGAGCTATCTCGCCATATAATGTTGTGTCGATTTAAGACCCTGTCGTGCAACCGACTATGTCAGTATACAAAACAGGGTCATTATTGTCAAGCAGTATTTTTAAAAATCTTTAGCAATTTTTGAACCACATTTTTACTTACTAAGATTGATTTTGTGATTCTTAATTTTCTTTCTTATTATAAGGTAAGAAATAATCGCTGACAAAGTGATGATGGTGGTACATACACCTACTCTATGGTTGCTAGTAGGATTATAGAAGCTGTACTCATCAATGATTGCTCCTACTTCTGTATCAGCATATTCTCCGTCAGGAGCATATGTGCGAGTGCTGTAGATGCCAGTGATACCTGCTGCCTTAGGAGTTTTTGTATCTTCAATTGTCTTAACCTTCTTTTCAATAATGTCTACGCCTACATATGGATCATATGGTTCATCAGTAATTGTTACTAGATAATCTGATGCATGCACAAAGTCAAAGGCTACGATATTGCTTTCAGGGATTTCCATACTTTCAACGTATGAAAATACGCCAGAACCTGGAACATAGAAAAGATTAGCAAATCTCTCAGCGTTTCCTTTTGGTATTTCAAACTCAAGCACAGCGTCAAAGCCAAATAAACCATCATGTGTTATTGAAATAGGAATATAGTCAATTGCACCAAATTCCTTTTTGATATCACGTTTAGTATAATCACCTAATTCGAACTTTGTTTCAAGGTTTATATCGCTTGTAGGTACGTGTAAAATGCTGCTACCCTTTACTGTCCACTGATATCCTTCACACTTAATCCTAAGATTTGCATCTTTGTTCTTTAGCTGTGTAAGCGTATCAATAGTAAGAAGTGGGTTCTCACTTAAAAAGCATTCCTTTTCTTCTATATCAGCTTTCTTTTTAGTATTGTACCAGCCAGCATCCTCTGTGGAAAGCTTGTAGTCAAGCTCTATTGTTTCAATGGCTCCTCTGCCGTTCTTAGCACCTGTTTCATTATTATAGGAAGTTAGCCATGCTTTAAAGACATACTTACCACTTGCAGGCAACATAAACTCTTTATCGTTCCAACTTAGATTATATGACTTTTTTATGAAATTATCGTATGGAATATCTTCTGAAATAGACACAGCTTCAACTAAAGTCCCATCACTATAATACAAAGTACCATGTAATTCATAGGTGGACTCGTCGTCGCTATCATGAAATTCAACATTAGAAATAGTTACGGTCTTTGTTTTCTCGTCATAAGAAAGCTCAACCCTTGGAACATCTTCTGCAGACGTGTTTACCTTAAAAAAAGTCAGGCACACCACTGCTATCGTAACCGTCAATACAACCTTAAATAGTCTATACTTTTTCATTGCTCCCTCGTTTCCATAACTAAAATTATTATGTCGACCATTTAAGAATATCCCCTATTTATTAACCATCAATGCCCCTAAAAGCAACAAATAGTTAACATAAGACTTCTCCTCGTGCCCTGGTCCGTTGGGGACGGAGGCGTTTGGACCGTAGGTCTGTCCCTATCGGGCCGCTCCACGCGACCGGGCCACTGGGGACGGAGGCGTTTGGACCGTAGGTCTGTCCCTAATGGACCGCTCCGCACGCGACCGCCACCCCTTGCGGCTTTGGGCGTGGCAGAAATACCAGCTGGCGCCAGAATGCACCTTGCTAGTGAAGAAGCCTAATCAAGTGCATGGAGCCTCTCCGCACAGTCGGCACTTAGCGAGGTAGTTCACGAGCTTAGTGAGGGCGGCACCACCATAGTGTAGTGGTTGAGGCTAAAGCAAGCGGCCGCACGACCGTTACTGCTCAGGACTGAAGCGAGAGCGGGGCGACAGGTGCTTGATTAGGGTTCTTCACGAAATCGATGTTGTAGAGTGGCGCTGATGGTATTGGGGAGTAATGGGTGGCGGATAAGCGGTCCATTAGGGACAGACCTACGGGCCAAACGCCTCCGTCCCTAACGGGCCACTAGGCACGAGGGAGGATTTGCCTAAATTTTAGGCATGTGAAAATGTGCGTCTAGTTTTCAGACATTAGAAAATTCTTGTCCGTTTAAATGATGGTGTGAGCGAGGTAAATTAGCCATAGATAAAGGCAAGGAGGACAACATATGAGATCAGTTGCGCCAATGAAAACCGCTAAGACTGGATACATCGTTTCATCGATTCTACTAAGTACTGCGGGATTGTTTCTAATAATTAATCCTGATATTTCAGTAACTGTTGTGGGAATAGTCACTGCGATAATGATGATACTTTTCGGAGTATTTAAAATAATCGGTTATTTTAGCAAGGACTTATACAGATTAGCATTTGAATACGATTTAGCTTTCGGAGCGTTGCTTATAGTGCTTGGAATCATCGAACTAATCAAGCCTGGCACAATACTTACGATACTTGGAACCACGTTTGGTGTTGCTGCTTTAGCAGATGGACTTTTTAAGGTTCAGATAGCACTTAAGGCCAAGCCATTTGGAATCAGTAACTGGTGGCTCATATTTACTTTGGCAATTGTCACAAGCGTGATAGGAATTGCACTTGTGTTTAACCCTTTCGGAAGTGGCAAGACGCTGATGATTTTCTTTGGCATCACACTTTTGATAGAAGGAATATTAAACTTAAGCACTGTTTTACTTACCGTCAAAATCATCAAGCATCAGCAGCCTGATGCCGTAGACAGCACAATGAGAATTATTTATTAGAGAAAGAAGGCAAAAGAAAATGAAGAAGTTTTCAAAAGCAATTGTTAAATGTCGTATTCCGATTCTGATAATAGCAATCGCTCTTATGATTCCTGCGTTTTTAGGAATGGTAAAAACCAGAATCAATTATGACATGCTTAACTACTTACCTACCGACATGGAAACAGTAGTCGGTCAGGACTTATTAATGGATGAATTTGGAAAGGGAGCTTTCTCATTCCTGATTGTTGAAAATATGGAGCCAGCGGACGTGGCAACACTTAAAGCAAGAGTTGAAAACGTTGAACATGTAGATACTGTTCTTTGGTATGACTCTGTAGCAAGCTTAAACGTTCCCATGGAAATGCTTCCTTCTAAGATATATGACGCATTCAACAATGGCGACTGTACTATGATGGCAATATTCTTCGATTCATCTACTTCAGCCGATGTCACAATGGATGCAATCAGAGATATCAGAAAAGTTGCTGGTGATCAGTGCTTTGTTTCTGGTATGTCAGCACTAGTTACTGACTTAAAGGATCTGTGTGAGGTTGAGGAACCTATTTACGTAGCAATCGCCGTAGTACTTGCACTAGTAGCAATGTTAGTACTTCTTGATAGCTGGCTTGCTCCTGTCGTGTTCCTGGCAAGTATCGGCATGATGATTTTGCTTAACCTAGGAACCAACATCTTCTTAGGAGAAATATCATATATTACAAAGGCTCTTTCAGCCGTATTACAGTTAGCAGTTACAATGGACTATTCAATCTTCCTATGGCATAGCTACAACGAACAGCTTACCGAAAAGGAAGATCACAAAGCTGCAATGGCCGAGGCAATCAGCCAGACAATTACCAGCGTTGTAGGTAGCTCAATTACAACAGTTGCCGGATTTATAGCACTTTGCTTCATGTCATTCACCATGGGCCGTGACCTTGGTATCGTAATGGCTAAGGGTGTTGTACTTGGTGTTATCGGATGTGTAACAGTTTTACCAGCACTTATCTTACTGCTCGATAAGCCTTTACAGAAAACAAAGCACAAGTCACTTATTCCTAATATGAGTAAGTTTTCAAACCTTGTACTTAAGATATTCCCAATCCTCTTAATGCTCTTCGTAGTTGTAGGCGTTACAGGTTATATGGGCTACTCTAAGACAACAAGTGAGGTTTACTACGATATGGGCGACTGCCTTCCTAGAGATATGAAATTCGTAGTAGCTAATGAAAAGCTTCAGGAAAGCTTCGATATTTCATCTACTCATATGGCACTTGTAAATACAGACACAGACTCAGGCGAAATCCGTGAAATGATTGATGAAATGGAACAGGTTGAAGGTGTCAAGTACGTATTAGGTCTTGAATCTGTTGTAGGACCTTATGTTCCTGAAGAATTTATACCTGATTCAATAAGATCAAAACTTGCCAGTGATAATTGGAAGCTTTATTTAATTAACTCTGAATACAAGGTTTCTTCGGACGCTGTAAATGCGCAGGTTGAAGCCCTCAACACAATATTAAAGGATCACGATCCAAGCGGCATGTTGATTGGTGAAGCCCCTTGTATGAAGGATATGATTGAGACTACCGACCATGATTTCCAGGTAGTAAACATCATCTCAATCGCAGCAATTTTTGTAATCATCGCAATTGTTGAAAAGAGCTTGTCTCTTCCATTCATCCTGATTGCAGTTATCGAATGCGCAATCTTTATGAACCTTGGAATTCCTCATTACATGGGTCAGAGCTTACCATTCATCGCTCCTATCTGTATTAGTACCATTCAGTTAGGCGCAACCGTTGACTATGCAATTTTAATGACCACTCGTTACAAAAACGAACGTATTAATGGTGCAGGCAAAAGAACAGCTGTCCATACAGCTCTCTCAACCTCAATCCCTTCAATCATCGTTTCTGGTTTAGGTCTTTTCGCTGCAACCTTTGGTGTAGCAATTTACTCAGACATCGACATTATCAGTTCAATGTGTATGTTGATGGCAAGAGGCGCATTAATTAGTATCGCAATGGTAGTTTTAGTGCTTCCTTCACTCTTCATGCTATGCGATGGTATCATCACACGCACAACAGTTGGTATGAAGGCATGTCACGCAAAAGAAAACAAATAGATTATATAAAGGAGAATTAAATATGAAAAAGACAGCAATTAAAATCGCTTCAGTATCTCTTGCCGTATTACTTGGTATCGGTGGAGCAAGCGTAGGATTATATGCAAGTAACAATACAGACGCACCTACAACGGATGCCGTAGACTCTTCTTTAGAAGAAATAGTAACTGTAGCAAGTGTTTCTAAACAGACACAGTCTAATCCTAACGAAACAGTATATGTAATTACTAATGCTGATGGTTCAGTTGAAAAGGTTTTTGACAACGAATACGTCAAGGATTCAGAGGTCCCTGTAAAAATCAACATTACTTACATGCTTGATGGAAAGGTTGTAACTCCAGAAGGGCTTGCCGGAAAGAGTGGCAAGGTCACAATGAGATTCGACTACGAAAACTTAAGCTACGAAAATGTTAAGATTGATGACAAGACAGAAAAGATCTATGTTCCATTCACAATGGTTTCTGGTGTTTTACTTGATGACAAGCACTTTAGTAACATCGAAATCAAAAACGGTAAGCTAGTAGATGATGGAAACCGTACAATCGCACTTGGTATTGCATTCCCTGGTTTAGCCGATAACCTTTCTTTGGCCGACTATGAATACAATGTAAATGTTCCTGACTACGTTGAAATCACTGCTGATGCTACAGACTTTTCTCTTGATATGTCACTTAGCATTGCAACAAACGAAGTTTTCTCAGAGCTTGAAGGCAAAGACATTGAAAACAAAGATGACTTAAAGGATGCTTTAGACAAACTAAACGATGCAGCTAACCAGATTCTTGATGGTTCAGCTAAGCTTTACGATGGACTTGATACACTTTACAACAAAGTTGGTGAACTTGCATCAGGTGTAGGTACATTAAATGATGGCGCTAAAAAGTTAAAAGATGGCGCAGGTGAATTAGCTAATGGTGCCTCACAGGTTTCAAGTGGTGCGGCTGAATTATCTAACGGACTTTCAACATTAGCTGCTAACAATGATACATTAAACGGCGCTGCTACACAGGTATTTAACACATTACTTGCTACTGCTTCAAACCAGTTAAAGGCAAGTGGATTTAACTATGATCTTACAATTGAAAACTACGCTCAGGTAATCGACGGAATCATTGCTTCACTTGATAGCAATGCAGTATACGAACAGGCACACAGCCAGGTTGCTGCAGGTGTTGAAGCTAATAACGATGCTATTGTAGCAGCTGTAACTTCAGTTGTACGTGGTCAGGTAACAGAAACTGTTACAGCTACAGTTCGTGAAGAAGTTGAAGCAAAGGTTCGTGCAAAGGTTTTAGCAGATAATAATCTTTCAGAAGAAACATTTGCTGAACTTCCAGCTGAGCAGCAGGAAGCAATAAACGCTGGAATCAATCAGGCTGTTGACGCTCAGATGCAGACAGCTGAGGTTCAGGCAACTATCGAATCAAATGTAAATGCTCAAATGGAAACTGAGCAGGTTAAGGGCATTATTGCTACAAACGTTGAAGCTCAGAAAAACACATTAATCGATCAGAATATGCAAAGCCCCGAAGTACAGGGTGCTTTATCACAGGCAGCTAATGGAGTAACAACTCTTACTAACTTAAAGGCTTCACTTAATAGCTACAATCAGTTCTATGTAGGATTACAGACATACACAGCAGGTGTAGCTAAGGCTTCAGCTGGTGCTGGAAAGCTTGCAAGTGGCGCTGCTACCCTTTCAAACGGTGCTAGCACTCTTTACAAAGGTACATGTGATCTTTACGATGGAACTTCAACTCTTAACAGTAAAATGCCTGAGTTAACAGATGGTGTGTCTAAGCTTCGTGATGGTGCCAAGGCATTAAATGATGGCTTAGTTCAGTTTAACGACGAAGGAATTTCTAAGATTAATGACTTCGTTGATAACGATATTGAAACACTAATTAATCGCTTCCATGCTACTGTAGATGCTTCTAAGAATTACAAGAACACACATGGTTCAGATGCTAATTCTTCTATCAAGTTCATCTATAGAAGTGAAGCTATTGACTAAAGCCCACATCCCTATTCCTTCTCAATATAGATAAACCAGAAAAGGGCCAAGCGAAATAAAAATCGCTTGGCTCTTTTCATGTTTATGTTTTTTAATAGTAAATTAAATATCAGATATTCTTCTGATGATTTCTTCCATTACACCATTTCTCATTTCGGCTAGTCTCTTAATATCATCTGAGATAGATTCTGGCATTCCCGAATTCATCCAGGCAATAACTAAGCCAAAGCACTCGCACTTTAAAAGATTTACAAGCAGCTCTCTGTCTTTAGCTTCGAGCTTTTTGTCTGTAACAACGGTATCGATATACTTATTAACTACATATTCAGTTACCTGCCATAGATAATGCTCAAACATAGCTCTGTTAACTGAGTTAAATATGTGCATTACTGCTTTCTTGTTCTTTCTGGCAAAGTCAACTGATACTAGTAAGCAATCCTCTAAGCTATCAACTGTAGTATGTTCATTTAATACTTTATCAAAATCCCCTTTAACAATCTCTTCAATAAGAGTAGGGATGTCATCAAAATGATAATAAAATGAATTTCTGTTTATGCCACAATCTTCAACGATATCCTTAACAGTTATCTGGCTAAGGGGCTTTTCATTTAAAAGCTTAATGAAAGAATCCTTGATTGCGTTCTGTGTAAAATTAGGCACGATAACCCTCCTAAAATTTGTCGTCTCGCACAGTATAACATACTTTTACCATAACCACCACCAGCCATCATCGTCATCGTAGTAGTCATCATCATCATAGTAATAATCATCATAGTAATAATCATAGTCGTAACCACAATCATCGCCATAATCACCATAATAACCGTCGTCATAATCATAGCCATCATAGTAGCCATAACAATCATCAAAGCCATAATCATTGAAATCGTCATCGCCAAAGAAATAATCCCAGAGACTAAAATAATCATCGTCATCATCATAATAGTCGTCGTATGTATCCCAGCCGTACCAGTCGTCATCAAAGTCTGAGTAGTCATAGTAGTTGTCAGACTCTAAATATACGAACTGTTCTAGCCAGTTAATGTATTCCTGGTCCATACCCACGTTACTAAAGATTTCACGCATTGATGCATAACCATTCTTATCTCCATAAGGAAGCGAAACAGCAAGACCTGTTAAGTGGGCATCACCTTCTGAGTATGAAACGTGAACAAGTGCATTGCTAATTGCTGATTTAAGAAGCTCGGATACATCTGAATTAATCGAACTTGCAGCAGACATGATATCTACTTCACAGTATTCTTCTAGTGTAGGAGCATCATCATCACCAAAGAGCAGTTCGCTAAGGAAACCAAGTCTCGAAGGAAGTGCTTTGTTTTCAGGCACCCCATATGCAGTAGCTAATGCAGGAAGGGCACGTCCACCACGCTTAGGAAGTACCTTACGGCTAAAGTTTTTAGACTTTAATGTATCCTCAGCATCGTATGCGAACTCTTTCCATGTGTTATACAAAAGCTTAACCATTGTCTCATCGATAAGGGCCATAATTGAGTTATCGCCTTCTCTTACATTATCAACATTAGCTTTTACCATGTCATCGCAGATCTGCTTTCCTAAATCTACTGTTGAAATCGAGGTGTTGTTATATAAAGCTTTAATCCACTTTGTGTAACTCCATCCAAGACCTGATTCAAAGTCTTCAGATAGAATAGTATAGTCACAATAATCATAGAATGCACAACACACTTCAAGTGAAGACATGATACAGCAGTCCATTCCGATAAAGTCAAAGAATACACCAGCCTGCTTAAACGCATCTCGCATCTCATCAATTGTGAGTGCCGCGCTTTCATCGCTAACCCATTCATCATATCCAAAGCCGTAAATAGCTCCACCACCATGATTCCAGAAAACTAACATATATCTGTCAGCAGGGTAATTTTTAACACCCCACTTAAGAAAATCAGCTAAAGTTTCTGTTCTGGTACAATCTAACTGCTTAAGCGACCCATCTACTAACTTAAGGCCAGTTCCGTCAAGCTTGTAACGTTCTGTTCTTTTGCTAGAAATGCCCCACTTCTTATCCCAGGATTTAGTACCCATTGTCTGAACTAAGATATTTACCTTGTCAGAAACGCCGGCACCTGCAACCATTTCAGATAGGTCCTCTGTTGCCTCTTGCGCTTCAGATTCCAGGTTCGAACCGTTCATGTAAACTAAGAGTGTAACGGTGTCCTCGCCATTTCCCTTAACCTTAGAGTAATAATCTCTAATTACATCACTACCAAAGCGTTCAGCGAGCGCATCTCGATTATCGCTACCGCTACCACTCATAGCAACACCTACTTCGGTATTATCGCGGCTTTCCGAATAATCAAACTCTTCGTCATCTACTGGCCAAAACAAAAATGCCAGAATGGCTACAATTACGACGCCTATTATTATGCGACGTTTACGCTTTTTCTTTTTCTTTACTGGATCAACCAATTTTCCCATTCTCTTCCTCCTATAAGTCCTTTATGTAATGACAGCTACACCCACAGTGTCCTGTCGCCCCAATAGTCTCATCTGTATGCTTAAACCCGTTTCTTTCATAGAAAGCCTGAGCTCTTGTCATATTATCTAAGGTTTCAAGATATATTTTTTCGTACTTGCCTCTAGCAAAGCTTAAGGCTTCGTCCAAAAGCCGTTGCGAAATGCCGCTTCCTCTATGTTCCTTCATGCAATACATCTTCTGAAGTTCGCACACACCAGCAACTCCCTCCATAGGACCCACGCCTACACCAGCAACTACCTTGCCAGTTTCGTCAGTCGCTACAAAGTACGCATTATTATCATTAACATATACTGTGGAAAATCTATCAAGATAAGGGTCTCCCCAGGCGGTATCAGACCTATTGTCTCCGCCATATTCGATTAGACAGTCTCTTATAATCTTAGCAACACTTGCATCATCGCGCTGCTCTATTCGTCTAATTAGATACTTGCCCATAAAGAACTTCCCCTTAACCATTTTTATTCCATTATGATTTATGGAAAGCTTCTTGGCAAGTAAAAAAAATGGCCCGTTAGGGACGGAGGCGTTTGGACCCGTAGGTCTGTCCCCATCGGACCGCTTCGCGGCCGGTTCGTTAGGGACGGAGGCGTTTGGACCGTAGGTCTGTCCCTAGTGTGCCGCGGTCCAAACGCCTCCGTCCCTAGTGGGCCACCAGATGTTACTCCACTACTTTTATGAATAAGTAAATGTTTCTTTTGCCTTCAACATATTTAGGCGCTCGTGTAAGTTCCATCACTACAGGTTTGAATTCATCGCCTACTTTTCTTCTATAACTAAACTTAAATGAAGCGTTGCCTTCGTCAAAATACGAAATCAGTTTGCTCATTTCTAGCGTATTTACAAAAATATCCTTGTCAGCTTCATCAACCTGTCCCATTTCGACAAAGGCTTTAACCCACTCTGAGAAATGGTCTCTAAACCCATGCGATTCGTCCTTTTCAGATTCTTCTATATGTAATGTCTGGAAATGATCATCTGATAAGTTAACCAGCAAAATTTTTTGGTACAAAGAACAGATTGCATCATATGCTTCTCTTTGGCCACGTCTATCAATTCCCTTTTTACGATAGAAGCGTTCTTTGTCCTCATACATAAATTTATCAGCAAGCTTGGCAAGTTCCTTGATATTAAGGCTTTTGTAGTCAGCGTGCCTTGCGTAACCGATTGACGCACTTCCTGATTCAATGTTCTTGCCATGCCAGTTGCTAATCTTACTTAATAGATCGTCATATATTCCATCAATAAAGCTTTCGTTAACATGTATGATTGCAAAGAACTCATCACCACCAGTTCTAAAAACCTTTCCATATGGCTTTAGTGCCTGCCTCATGCATTCAGAAATTCCCTTAATAAGCTCATCTCCTACTGCATGACCTAAATCATCATTCACAGCTTTAAGCTCATTGACATCCATTGAGAAATAAACCAAGTCGTCTTCCATTGGATTATCCATATAATAGCTGATTGTTTCTTCATATGCTTTTCTGTTAAAGCAACCTGTGAGCTTATCAACTGTGGACTCTGAAATTAGTCGTTCCTCTTCTTTTTTGGCCTCGCTAATATCCTCGACCGCAAATAACAGTCTGTGTGGCGAGTGATCTTCATTGTAATCCACCACGATAAATCTGGCCCGACACCAGCCTAGCACCTTGCCCACAAACTCGTGAGTCAGAGTGTTAGTACTAATATATTTAAATCTTGTGCCAAGAGTGTCTAAATCTGTGAATTCATCAACTGATGTAATATACTCTTCAGCAACTGTTGTATGCATTATAGTCTTAAACATCTCATCTGCGTTATCCCCGCCGTCACCTAAAACAGCTTTAATATGAGGAAGACTGTATATGTTTTTAAAAGTTCTATTGTTTAAGTCAATCTCGCTAACTGCTGCATAGATACTCGACACTGCTTTGATTTGTCTAAGAGTATTTTCAGAAGCTGTTCTTTTGCGGTTACTATAATTGCAAAAGAACAAAAGAAGCGCCATCAGAAGAAGGGAAGCTGCTGCAGCTATTCCCATGTTTTTTCGAATATCTTTATATAATGTTGCTTTAGGCATAATAAAGATTGATTGCCACCCCGAATATATCGGATTTGAGAATACATAATAATCTTTATAGTCTATTCGCATCTCAAAGTTTTTTTCACCTTGATCAAATATTCTTTCAGCAAGTCTCTGCTCATCTAATCCAGCATCTCCGTTTAGATAATTAAGACGCAAATCATTTCTCGAAGAAGCCACCACTGTACCTGTATGATCTAAAATCATACATTCACCATAGCCCTCTTTATATATCTCATTAACAAGATTGTTTAGCTTTGCTAGACTTATGTCAACCGCTACAACACTCTTCTTATCCTTTAAAAGCCTTACGGAAGAAATCCTGATCTCTCCGGAATGAACATCATCATATGGCGTTGTAATAGTAGATACACCATTAGCCTCAACCGCCTCTTTGTACCAGGGTCTGCTTATAGCGCTATACCCTTCTTCAGGAATCCATCCTGTTCCATCAACATATGTGTCATCAATATATCCGTAGAATCCTGTAAACAGGCTATTCACCTTGTTTTCATAGTCTTCAGAAGTCATCGTAAAAAAATCTCTAACTTCGTCCACACCACCACCATTTTCAATAAGATACTCCACACCATCGCTAGCGATCTGTACCACATCTATATTTTCCTTTAAAAACTGGTTAACCTCATTTACTGCTGCTAAAGTTGTCTTCTCGCCAATCGCAACTATATCATTGCGTGTTGTCACCACAAACAAATGCAAAATAAAGCCCACAATCGTAAAATACAGGGCAAAAGAAGCTAGCAATGTAACAATATAAAATTGATTCCAGTCCTTCTTATAATGCATGAAATGTTCTTTTCTCCCATTCAAACACAGTCTATACTTGATACTACCAAAACCCTAATAACCATGAATAAACTTGGCCCGTTGGGTGGTCCGTTGGGGACGGAGGCGTTCGGACACGCAGGTCTGTCCCCAACGGTCCGCTTCGCGGCCGGCTCATTGGGGACGGAGGCGTTCGGGCACGCAGGTCTGTCCCCACCGGACCGCTTCGCGGCCGGTCCGTTGGGGACAGTCCTACGGTCCAAACGCCTCCGTCCCTAGTGTGCCGCGACAAGTGGCTGTACAAAAAAACACAAGGTCAATTCCTTGTGTTTTTTCATAAAATGTATTCAATTTTTCTAAAGTCCAAATTCGCTAGGAAGAAACCTAGGGCATACATTTTCAAGGTGACATATTACCGAAGCGGCCAATCTAGTTCCTATATTGCAAGCTTCAGCTAAAGTCTTTCCATAGGTAAGTCCTATTGCAACACCAGAAAAGAATGCATCACCTGCTCCTGTCGTATCGACTACGTCAACCTGTACAGCTGGACATACTCCACTTTCGCCATCAAGTGAAGCATAAACCGCACCTTTAGGCCCCATAGTAACTACCATTTTCTCAATCTTAGCAAGTTCAATTTTTTCTAATAGAATAGCTTCCATTGCTTCTAGTGAGATATTGTCATAATCTTCCGAAAACAAAAGTCCTGCTTCTTGTTGGTTGCATACTATACAACCTATTTCCTTTAGCAAATCTCTTCTTTCGACTGCAATCGTCATATTAGAAATGACAGCATATACTTTCTTTCCATATTTATTAGCAAGCTTAATCGTCTTCTTTACGATTTCTTTGTCCATATCAAATTCAAGTACAATGCTGTCGGCATTTTTAAATATTTCGTCACCATGATCCTCTAGAATTCCAAGTATAGGACTTAGATCAGGCCTTTGAGAAATAGATGCCACAACGTCACCATTATTGTCAAAAACAGCTAACCAAGTCCCCATTCCGTTAGGAAGGCTTCTCATATATTTAGTCTCGACCTTATGATTAGAAAGCTTATTTATAACATCTGCTCCTGCTCCGTTATCATCGACTAAGCTTATAAACGTAGGCCTAAGCTCAACATTCGCTATATCCTCACAGACATTTCTTGCAACACCACCATGCGCAATTTCAACGCGACCCGCATTACGTCCGCCAGGTATATATTTAGAAAACGGATACCCTTTCATATCCACAAATACAGCACCCATTACTACTATTCCCATAAAAATCCTCCTTACTTGCAATGGTACTTTGGAGATAGAGGCATTTGTGCAGTCTACGCACTGCATGCCTAAAATGATATCTCAACCCCCGTCCCTCAGATATCAAAAAAGTGATATCTGAGGGTCGGGGGTTGAGATATCATTTTGGTACACTAGGGACAGACCTACGGTACAAACGCCTCCGTCCCCAATGTACCACCAGCTAATTAACATTAATAAGTCCGGCAAAAGAAAGCTCGTAGACTTTATCACATACTTCATTAATATATTTTCGGTCGTGCGAGATACTTATTACGGCTCCCGGAAACTCTTTTATCATCGCACGAATCACAGGACCTGACAATGGGCTGAAATTACGTGTAGGCTCATCAAGGATGAGAACATTGGAGTTTTCAAGACTCATTTTGAGTAGTAAAACCTTGCCCTTTTGTCCGCCAGAAAGCTCTCTGATAGGATGGTCCATTTCGTCAGCGGTAACTTTAAGTGAACCTAAATAGGTTCTGATTTTGGTGCGCTCTTTCTTATCTCCCGACCTATCAAGATAGTCTACCGGAGTGACATCAAGATTTAAAAGGTCCTCGTAATTTTGAGGCATATAGGAAACTCTTATATCGTTTCTTGAAAACATTTCTTCAGCAATTTGTTTCAAAAGTGTAGTTTTTCCACAGCCATTATTGCCTATTATGCAGATTTTCTCAGAACCTCTAATTCGTAGAAAGATATCCTTAGCAAGAACTCTTCTAGGTGCAACATCTGAGCCGTCTTCAAATGGTGTCTTTAGTTCGTTAAGCTCATATTCTAAAACAGTTTTTCCAGCAGGAATCTTTGCATCAGCCCCACCAAGCTTAAAGAAGATTGCTTCCTCTTGTTCAGGCATCTTCGTCATGTTCTCATCTTCTCTTTCAAAACGCCTGCCCATAGCCTTAACTGTATGCATTTTATCCTTAAGATTTTTAGCCTCAGCCGGCGACTGTCTACTGCATGCATCAAGAGCGTTGTAAACATTTTGTTGGATTTTCATGAATTTTTCGTCACGAAGCTTCTTTTGCCTAAGATCATTTAAAGCCTGTTGCTCTTGATACTTAAAAGCTCGCAAGCGTTCCTCAACATACCTTTTATATGGAAGTTTCGCCACTGTGTATCGCGACTTGGTTTTCCTTGAAATCTGCTCAATGTGGATGACCATGTTCGCTGTGTTTTCGATAAGTGTCTCATCATGCGAGATGAAAAGTACAATTTTCTCCCACGAATTTATGAGATTTTCTAAAAGTTCAAGCGTCGCAATATCAATGTCATTAGACGGCTCGTCGAGCAAAAGAACAGTCGGCTCCTGCATCAAAATTCTCATAAGCTGTGCCTTGACTTTTTCGCCACCAGACAGTGTAGCTAGAAGCTGTTCGCTATAAAAAAAATCGACTGGTACTCTGAATGAGTTTGCAAGCTTTGATAAATCCTTAGGTGTCTGATTCCAAAATCCCTCATCCTCTGTAAAAAATTCGTACAAAGATTTGCTTCTATCTTCTATAGGCAGTTCCTGCGGAAGATAGGCAAGCTTTTCGTTTCCTAAAACGCGCTCTCCTGAGGGCTCTATATAGTCTTCTATCATTGACGGTTCATAAATCCATTTCATAAGAGTGGACTTTCCGTTTCCTTCCTCTCCGATGATTACAGCCTTGTCTCCATCGTTCAAAACGAGTGAAAAATCTTCTAATATCACTCTTAAATCTTTTCTATGTGTAAGTGTCAATTTATTAATCTGTAACATATATCTACCCCCTTAAGCTTCGTATCTTCCCATCCTTTACCAAGAGCTTGTCCGTAGCGATATTCTTAACAAACTCCATATCATGAGATACAAACAAAAGTGTTCCTTCATATTCCTGCAAAAGAAGCTCTATCGCTTCAATTGAAGGTATATCCATATAGTTAGTAGGTTCGTCAAGCACTAGCATATTTACATCAGAAACCAATAGCATTGCTAGGGCAAGCTTCATTCTTTCGCCTCCCGAAAGCTCAGACGCAAGCTTATTTATATCGCGGTTACTAAGTAAAAGCCTTGCAAGAACGCTTCTTGTGATATCTTCCTTTTGAATAGACACACGCATGGCGTTTTCTAAAACCGTGCGATTTAGGTCAATTTCGGAGACATTTTGGCTTAGGTATCCTATATGTGCCTTGGGAACCACTGATACGCTCTCCCTATCCATAATCATATTAAGAAGCGTCGTCTTACCTGCTCCGTTGTCGCCTAGGATGGCAACCTTGCTGTTGTTGTAAATCATAAAGCTTGCATCCTCAAAGATTATATTTCCATCATCATAGGCCTTGTTAACATGCTCGCCTCGAATTACTATCGGATTTTCAGGAGGGTTTGTAAGTCTGAAATCTGGTCGAATCTTAGGAAGCTCCTTAGGCTTTTCTTTGGCCTCAAGATGCTCTATGCGCTTTAGGACGTTGTTAGCAGACTTGTCCATCTGAAGGGCGCGATCACCAGGCGTATGGTGGCCTATAAAATTACGCATTTTGAATTCGCTATAAGACATGCCCTGAGGCTTTTTAGTCATATTTCTAGCAGTTGCTCGCTTCTCGCTAGCCACCTTTGTAAGGCGCTTTTTCTCCTTTGTGTACTCCTCGTATTCATACCATTTGCGGTCAAGTTCTGCCTGCTTTAAAGCTTCGTAATCATCGTAATTGCCAGGATATTCGTTAAGTTTTCCATCCTCGACCTCTACTATTTTAGTGCAAACTTCGTTTAAAAATGCGCGGTCGTGACTTACGACCAGGAAACTGTCCATACGTTTCATACGCTCTGCTAAAAGTTCTCTACCTTTCATATCAAGGTTCGCAGTTGGCTCGTCAAGGAAAGCCACCGCTCTATCCACGCTAAACATCATGGCTAGTCGGATTCTTGTATTCTCGCCGCCACTTACTACATCATTCCAGATTTTGTCCTTGATTCCGAGTCTTTTTATTTCGCCGCCATCAAGGTCATAGGTATCCCAGGTTTCATCAGCCTGCTTAAAGTAAAATGGTTCACACTTTAGCTTAACGGTCCCATCATACTGTTTGATTTCACCTGATAACACCTTTAGCAATGTGGTCTTGCCTGCGCCGTTAGCACCTACCAAACCAACTTTGTCCCCTTCGTATAGCTTGAAGGTTTCGAAATTCAGAACCTCCTGTTCTCCATAAGAAACTTTAATATTATTAGCATCAATTAATTGAAATTTAGGCATAAAAAAAATCCCCCTTTCGTAAAGAGAGATTATCTAAATACACCCACGCATAAACCTTGCGTGGAATCTTATATGTAAAAGATAAAATTATGAAAATAGATAATCTCCAAACCAAGCAGACCTAACCCATCAGTCGGTTAGATTGCTCATTTACATGTAATTTGTTCAGAAATTATTTATTCCACATCTTATCTGCTTCACACTTATCCTTTCGGTTTATTTCCAAGGGACATTCTAGTACTGACTATTACCAAATGTCAACACCTTTTTTGCGGCGCGACTATCGCGCAACCTGACACGCAGCCTAGCTGCGTGTTCCATTGGGGCGGAGGCGTTTGTACCGTCCCCAACGAACCAACTATCTTTCTAGCAAGCAGACGGTCTCGACGTGTTCGAGAGCGGCGTGAGGGAACATATCAACGCACTCGGCCTTTTTTACTTTGTAGCCGCCTTTTGTAAGGATTTTTAAGTCCCTAGCAAGAGTGTCGGGGCCACAGGATACATATACTACCTTTTTAGGTTTTAAGATAAGTAAAGACTTTAGGAACTGCTCGCTTGATCCATTTCTGGGGGGATCCATGAAAACTACGTCAACGCTAGACTTTTCTCTAGCCACCTGTTCCATGAAGCGGCCAGCGTCCTCTGCGTAAAAAGCGATATTTTCTACTTCATTTTTCTTAGCATTAATTTTAGCGTCACGCACAGCGTCCTTATTGAGTTCCACTCCGATTACGCGTTTAGCTTTATCAGAAGCAATGATTCCGATGGTTCCGATACCACAGTATGTGTCAAGGACAATTTCGCGACCGGAAAGTCCGGCATAATCAACGGCCTTTTTGTACAAAACCTCAGTCTGCTCGGTGTTAATCTGGTAGAAGGATCTTGCAGAAATTCTAAAGGTCTTGCCGCATAAAGTGTCTACA
The DNA here is from genome assembly GCA_045639565.1 of Lachnospiraceae bacterium. GTDB lineage: Bacteria > Bacillota > Clostridia > Lachnospirales > Lachnospiraceae > UBA1258. Next base: position 15,894 of record JAZUDH010000080.1, on the reverse strand, counting down.
ATATAGCCTTTTCCATAAAGAACATTTTCCCTATCACCTAAAACCATTGAGTCAGTTCTGTCATTGATATTTTGAACAATAGTGGTAATCTCAGGATGTTTAGCGCGAAGTGCCTTGCAAAAATTCTGCTTCGAGGGCATGATGGGCGATGCTGTGACAAGCACGACCATGATTTCACCAGAATGCTTTCCTACACGTACTAAAACATGACGAAGTAAACCGTACTGAGTATCTTCGTCATAAACCTTGATTTTAAAGGATTTTAGCATACCGCGAATCGTTCCTATGATTTCATCAGCCTTTTCATCTTCGATAAGGCAACGCTCGATAGGCACAATTTTGTGACTCTTTTCTTCGTATATTCCAGAAATCGGATTATTAAATTTGTCACGTCCAAATGCGGCTGAAACCTTGTTTCTGTATGAATATGGATGCTTCATGCCACTGATACCGGAAAGCTTTACGTAAGGCTTTAAAAGTTTAGCCACGTACTGTTCTTTGGCCTTAAGCTGCTCATCGTAGGGCATTTCGATATTCCTGCAGCCCCCGCATTTTTTGATATAAGGACAGGTTAAATTACTCATTAGTTTTGATGTCTCACAATCTTGTATTCGTTGTCTTCGCTGTAATATGGGCACTGAAATCTGGCGTCGGCCATGAGCCTGCCGTAATCGTCCTCGTCCATATTCACCATGCATTCGTAGCAGTCATACTCTTCGTCGTACACGAAATTAGAGCAGCTGTCACAATCTCCAAATCCTGCCATAGGGCACCTCATTTCATAAATTTCATGAAGATTATAGCACAAGATTGTTAGATATAAAAATCCCTGTCCACATTTTTGCAGACAGGGAATGTTGCTAAATATTTTTAGGCCAAAGAAAGGCTATCCAAGCTCCGAATTTCCAACCCCTTAGCAAGATTTTCATGCAACACTTTCAGTCTTAACAAAGCCCTTGCCGTGATTAGCCTTAAGGTCGTCAATCATGCCATTCACTATCCTTTTAGTTTCCTCAGGAGTCTCCATCTCAAGATAAGGCATGAGCGCCTGAATTCTAAGCTCGTAGTTACGCTCTGAGTAGTTTATTTCAGATATTCTCGTATCCTCAAACTCGGGATTCTTCATCGACTCATCGATTGACTTGCCATTATAAACTCCAATCTCTAAAACTCATGTATAAAAAGCCCACTTCTAAGCTTAGGCTCAAACCAAGTGGATTTTGGTGGCATCAAAAGCTTAGCATCTGCCACTTTGAAAAGCTCAAAAATCGATGTCGGATACATGGCAAAAGAACAGACTGCATCCTCATTACATCTTCTCTCTAGTTCATCAAGACCTCTGATACCGCCTACAAAATCAATGTTTTTGTCAGTTTTAGGGTCCTTTATTCCAAGCACTGGCTCTAGTAACAAATCCTGAAGTAATGACACGTCTAATCCTTTAACAGGGTCCTCGCTTCGATCCTTGTCATGTATCTTACAAGAATACCACTTGCCGCCTAAAAACATTGAAAACTCGCCTTTTTTAGTGGGTTTTCTGTAGTCTTTCGAGGCATTTTCTTTGGCCCCTTCATCTAATAATGTAACCTCAAAAAGGCTGTTCATCTTGTTAAGAAATTCCGCTTCACTTAGGCCATTTAGATTTTTAAGCACACGATTATAATCCATAATCAGGAGCTCTTCGTCAGGAAAAAGAACAGATAGAAAATAATTAAACTCCTCCGTTCCATTATAATCAGGGTGCTCGCTTCGTCGCTTTAAGCCCACCTTGACTGCAGATGCAGCGCGGTGATGGCCGTCCGCGATGTAGATTTCATTTATCGTTTTAAAAGCGTTTTCGATTGATAGGTTTAGTGCTTCACCCGCTACTTTGAATACGCGATGACGTATTCCATCGTCTGCGACGAAGTCATAGAGAGGTTTGGTTTGTTTAGTTATGTTAACCGCACCTCTTATCGTTTCATTAGCCCTGTATGCTAGGAAAATAGGGCCGGTTTGCGCAGAGCAAGCATCCACATGATTGATTCTATCCACTTCTTTGTCAGCTCTGGTGTTTTCATGCTTCATAATTACACCATTGATGTAGTCGTCAATCGAAGCCACTGCTACAATTCCGGTCTGTGTGCGGCCGTTCATGGTAAGTTCATAAACATAATAAGAAGTTTCCTCATCAGTTATAAAAGATCCGTCTTCTTTCCACTCCTTTAATAGGCTTGCAGCCTTTTCGTATACGCACTCCGCATAAGTATCAACTTCACTTCCAAACTGAGTTTCGGCTCTATCTATCGCTAGAAAGCTCTTAGGATTATTTTTTACAACCTCGCAGGCTTCCTTCCTGCTATATACGTCATAAGGTAGCGCAGCAATTGTAGCTGCCATATCTTCAGCTGGTCTTACACACACAAACGGTCTTATCTTAGCCATAACTCCCTCCTATGTACTCCTGCATTTTTTGATAGAATGATTATACACTTTATCACTTTAAATTGCCACCACAAAATGGGGGTCCGTTGGGGACGGAGGCGTTTGGACCGCAGGTCTGTCCCTATCGGGCCACTTCGCTAGTGGCTCGTTGGGGACAGACCTACGTTCCAAATGCCTCCGTCCCTAGTGTGCCGCGGTCCAAACGCCTCCGTCCCTAGTGTGCCAGCACGCAGCGCGTGCCAAAAAGGTATACACAACCTCAGCGAGCAGTGATATAATTTTTCACAAAACTAGTTTGAGGTAAAGGTTATGGACAACTATATTGTACTTGATGGCAGGAAATTACTGGCGCTTGAAGCATTCGAAGCATTAGGCGCATATGCAAATAGAGACAAAGAATGGTTAAATGTTCTTTGGCATGAGCTACTAGAAATACCAGAACTTATGAATGAGTTCTGGTACTATCTTGATAACCACACCTTTTCTGACAATAATCTATGCCGCGGTTATGGCATGACAGATCTATATGTATTTCAGTTAAGCAGATACAATCTCATCCGTGATATCGGGAAAAATACCGAAAGCTGCAACAAAGAATCCATGGTCTTAGGAGCCTTTCATGACATGTATCAGATGATTAAAAATCCTGAAAAATATGTAAAAAAACTCACTGAAGGTCCTGGAATGGATAGAATGATGTAAACATATTTTATATTTATTTAATGAAAGATGTATTGACTTTTAATTTATATTGAATACAATTTAATTGTATTTATCACGCACCAGTAAAGGAGATTACATATGAAATATGCAGTAAGATATTTTACAAGAACCGGGAATACTGAAAAATTGGCTGTGGAAGTAGCTAAAGAACTAGGTGTAACCGCACTTACAACTTCTACACCACTAACCGAGCATGTAGATTACCTATTCTTAGGCAGTTCCGTATATGCTGCTGGTGTAGACGATGAAATCATCAACTTCATTAAAAATAATCGCAACAACATCGGACAGATTGTCAACATCAGCACTGCTGCTTTATTACCTTCTACATACAAGCAGGTTTCAAAGCTCGCTGCTGAAAATGGAATCAAGATGAGCGAAAAGGAATTCCACTGCAGAGGTTCTTTTGCAATGATGCACAAGAATCATCCTGATGCGATGGACCTCGAAAACGCAAGATTATTTGCAAGAGAATTCAACTAACTCCTGGAGATTAACTAACTCCTAGAAATTAACTAACTCCTAGAATTCAACTTCCTTCTAGAAAAGGACTGACGAAAAGCCTCCTGTATCTTCGTCAGTCCTTTTTTTATAACAATTTCTGAATCTGTTTCATTTCAGTAAGTACATCCTTGACCTTCATTGCAACAAGCTTAGACTTATCCTCAAGATACTGAGCCTTCATTTTCTCCTGGTCGGCCTTCATTTCCTGCCACTCAACCTCACTAAATTCCTCGGGCAAGTACATATCCTCAAGCGAAGTGTTTATCTCCTCATCCATCGTGTACTCGTCATAATACCAGTCAATTATTTCACAGTAGTTTTCAAAAACCGGCACGTCGCCTCTCAATATTTGTATCGTATCGTTAGGCAAAAGAACGCCTTCCGAAACCTCCCCATTTATCTCATTAATCAACTCTTTGTAATTAATCTTAACAGTACCCATACTAAACTCCATTCGATAATTTTGCTCTCACACTAATCCTTATGCCGTCCTCAATATGAACCTTTGGCATCTTAACCTTAGTAGCTCTAAGCTTACTTAAATCATATATTCTATGGCATAGATGTCCAGAATATTCTGGATGCACCTCAAGATACCCCTTTAGTGGCACTTCTATAACTTCAAGTTTGACTCCCAGTTCTTTGGCTATACATTCATAATAGTATCTGTTTTCAAACGCTTCCGGCCCGCCGATCACAAATATCTCATTGAATGTTGCCTCATTTTGCACGCAGTCAACCATCGTCATCGCAAGGTCCTCAACAAAAATGGGATGTATAAGATACGTTCCCATTCCTACTAATTTTACGGGCTTCCCCGCCTTTATGTGCTCTATCAAATCCACCTGCCTGCTGTTTTCAGGGAAGCATCCTAGGGCAAAAGAAGGGCCATAGATATGTCCAGGTCTAAAAATGGTAGTTTTTAGTCTTGAATTCTCACTTTCCATATCTTTTAAGAATTCTAATTCCATCCTACGTTTATTACAGCCATAGCTAACTTCATCAGTTTTTCCCTCTTCTTCGATAAAAACACCGTCTTCTGTCTGAGGTGTTCTTTTGCTATAAGGATCATAAACTGAATCCGTTGAAACTACTATCAATCGGTTTGTAACTTGAGGCAAAATCTTTAGATCAGTGGTCGCCTGCTCAGCATTCATGCATATGCAGTCAAAAACCACATCCCACTTCATATTCTTAGAAACAAGTGCTTCCTCGAACTTCTCTACATCGTTTCTGTCAGCAACGATTGACTCAACCCCTTTTGGCAACTCCCTTTTTCCGCGAGTCACCGCCCAAACCTTGTATCCATTTTTCATCGCAGTCTTAGCAACCTCACTGCTAAGCCCACCACTTCCACCTATTATCAATGCCCTCTTCATTCCACCATTACCTCCCGCTGGTACATTAGGGACGGAGGCGTTTGGACCGTAGGTCTGTCCCTAACGGCACAAAATGATATCTTGGGGACGGGGGTTGAAACATCATTTTGTTGACGCGTCGCGTGCAAAAATGATGTTTCAACCCCCGTCCCCAAGATATCATTTTCGTTCCAAACGCCACCGTCCCTATCGTACCACTACTTAACAATTTTATCACTAGGCAGATACTTTTTGAGCATCGCTTCAAGTTCTTCCCATTTAATAGGTTTAGATAAGTAATCAACAAATCCTCCTGCAAGATACTCTTCTTTTGCCCCTAAAATGGCATTGGCAGTGAGCATAATCACAGGCGTATTTAGGTTCAGGTTAGACGAATCTTCCTTCATCTTAGCAAGAGTTTCGACACCATCCATCTCAGGCATCATGTGATCAAGGAAAATAATATCATACTGTTCTTTCTTCACCATATCCAAACACTCGTAGCCAGAAAAAGCGGTATCTATATTAATTCCAGTCTGTTTTAGGAGACCCTTAACAACCGAAATATTCATTTTCACATCATCTACAACCAAGATTTTGGCCTCAGGCGCAGTAAACGTAGCCTGATACTTACCCTTTTTAGTAGCCTTAAACGAATCCTTATCAAAGACGCCAATTGTCTCATCGCCTCTTTGAACCTGCTTAATGTGCGCAGTAAAAACTGAGCCCTCGCCATAAACGCTTTGAACCTCAATGTAGCCGTCCATCATTTCAACCAAGGATTTTGTAATGGCAAGGCCTAATCCTGTGCCCTCGCGTTTTCTGTTCTTTTTAAGATCAATTCGCTTAAAAGACTCAAAGAGCTTAGTCAGATTTTCTTCTTTTATGCCCACACCCGTATCTTTTACTGCTAAAATCACCTCGATACGATTACTGTCAGTAGGCCTGAAGTCTATTTCTAAAGTAACTGAACCTGCATCCGTGTATTTGAGGGCGTTATTAAGTAGATTAATCAGAATTTGTCTAATACGCACGTCATCACCATACAGGAATTTAGGCATATTTTCATTGTTCTTTACCTCATATTTAAGGTCCTTGTCTTCACATCTAATCTCAATGATATTGCACACTTCATGCAATAACTTAGCAAAATCATAGTCCTCAGGCGAAAGTTCCATTCTGCCCGCTTCAATCTTAGAAAAGTCGAGAATATCATTTATGAGCGAAAGAAGAGAATTTCCAGCATCTGCAAGGTTTCCCGAATACTCCCTTATTTCCTCCTGATTGCTTTCTCTGTTTATAAGCTCGTTCATACCTAAAATCGCATTGATGGGTGTGCGAATCTCGTGAGACATATTGGCAAGAAAGTCTGACTTAGCTCTGTCAGCAGCCTCGGCTCGCTCAACTGCTTTCTTTAGCTCCTCCTGCGAGGTTTCAAGCTCTTCAAGTGTCTGAACAAGCTTAATATAGTCTGGTGTTTCCAGACCAAATACTGTTATTGTACAAGCAATACTGATTAAGAAATAGAGAAGCAAAACATTTCCAGGCGTCAGAAGCTGTAGCAACGCACCCACGATTACCGTCGAAATAAAGCTTATTATTGAGACAGCCTGCCTGCGGGTATAGCCTTTTCCTTTTTTCAACAAATACACCAGTGCATAAAGTAGGAAATACAACGCAACAACATATGAAGAATTATATAAAGGACCTTTAATGTATTCAGCCTCTTCAAAGTAGAATATAAGTTTAGTAGCTGGACTAGAGACAACAAAGAGAATAAAGATAATTATGATTCCAAGATTTACATATTCCATTAATTCTCTTTTTTCCTTATTAGGGTTGCCTACGTGCCTTACATATCGTACGACCAACAAAAGATTTACATTCTGTAGGACAAAGAAAGCACCCGTCAAAAATGTGTTAAGCCACACAGGAACAGTAGTCGCATACATAATCGTATAAGCTGATATTATATCTAGAACATCAGCCACAAATAGTCCCTCTATAACGTCTTTAAGCTTTCGAACACTTTTCTGCTCTTTTCTATAAAGCGTATTTAATACCAGCAATAGCAGCGTATATACAATCAAACCTGCTATTGAGAAATGAACATCATACTTTACCATATTTTTTCAGTCATGCTTTCTATAATCATTACTCATTATTACTCGTACTATTCCCCTTACCATTTTCTTCCAAGACACTTAACTAATAGCTAAAAACAATCCGCTTCTTAATCAATAAATAAACCATTCATTAGCATCTAGGTTGATAATTGATCGCATCAAAAAGGACGGAGGTAAAAGCGTCATTCTTGCGCATTGCATACAAAAATGACATTTTTAACCCCGTCCCCGAGATGTCACTTTATGAAGTTAGGATTAAAGTAATGATTCAACACATTCTCTTACTTTCTTCATATCAGCTGTAGGCTCGAATCTAGCTACAACATTTCCTTCACGGTCGATAACAAACTTAGTGAAGTTCCACTTAATTTCAGGATTGTTCTTGTAGTCCTTATCGATTGTCTTAAGTAAACCAGACATCATAACTGCCATGGGACCCTTGCCAAAGCCTTCGAAGCCCTTCTGACTCTTTAAATACTTAAATAATTCAAGTGCATTTTCACCGTTAACATCAGACTTCTTCATCTGAGGGAACTGTGTATTGTAGTGTAAAGTACAGAATTCATGAATTTCTTCATCTGTTCCAGGTGTCTGATCCTTGAACTGGTTACAAGGAACGTCAACAATTTCTAAGCCCTGTTCGTGGAGATCTTCATACATCTTTTCGATTGGCTCATAGTGAGGTGTAAATCCACAACCTGTAGCTGTGTTAACAACTAAAACTACCTTACCCTTAAAATCTGCCATTGATACCATTGTTCCATCTGCCTTAGGTACTGAAATGTTATAAAATTCGCTCATTCTAAATCCTCCATATTATGAATTATTATTTTATTTTGATATTTTTGCCAAAACTATAATTTATTGATATACTCGCATGCTCCAAGAGCGGCAATTGCGCCGTCTGCAGCAGCTGTTGTTAACTGTCTAACTTCTTTTGTACGGCAATCTCCTGCTGTGAAAACGCCTTCCTCGTTTGTACGGCAGTTTTCAGAAGCTACAATATATCCTTGCTCGTTTACATTTACTACGTCGGCAAAAGAAATATTGTCGGGCATCTGTCCAATTGCTACGAATAATCCCTGTACTGAGATTTCGCACTCTTCACCACTTACCTTGTTTTTAAGCTTTAATCCTTCTAAGTGATCTGAACCTAAAAGTTCGATGATGTTTGTATTTAAGATAAACTCAACATTTTCTTTGGCCTTAAGTGCTTCAAGTTCCTTTTCTTCACCTCTAAACTGATCACGTCTGTGAATGACATAGACCTTAGCACAATAATTAGCAAGGAATGCAGCATCTTCAAGAGCTGTGTTACCACCACCTGCTACAGCAACAGTTTTCTTTCTAAAGAAAGCGCCATCACAAGTTGCACAGTATGAAACACCCTGTCCTATCCATTCCTGCTCATGCTCTAAGCCTAAAGGTCTGTTCTTAGCGCCTGTTGCAAGGATGACTGCACTACACTCGTATTCATTCTTTTCTGTTTTTACAAATTTTACCTTGCCTTCGCTTCTGATTCCTAATACCTTTTCGTATACAACCTCAGCACCTAAATCCTTGGCCTGCTCAAAAAGTTCAGTTGCAAACTCAAAACCAGAAGTATTTTTTATTCCAGGGTAGTTAGCTACCTCTGGAGTATTAATAATCTGTCCACCATAACCCACAGCGTCTAACACAAGAGCGCTCTTTCCTGCTCTTACTGTATAAATTGCTGCTGATAACCCAGCTGTTCCTGCACCAACGATTACTACATCATACTTCATATGCATTCTAGCCTCCAATTTGTGATTAGCCTTTAATAAGTTCTAAAAGCTTACTCTTTGCTACTAGTCCTAAAGACTTATTTACTACCTTGCCTTCTTTAAAAACTAAAACAGTAGGAATCGAAGCGATGCCAAACTGTTCAGCAAGTTCTTCTTCATCATCTACATTAATTTTTCCTACCTTAAAGCCATCAGCTTCTGCTGCAAGTTCTTCAACTACAGGACCTAATGCCTTACAAGGTCCACACCAAGATGCCCAGAAATCAACTAATACAGGCTCTTTAGCGTTCATTACGAATTCTTCAAAATTGTCTTTTGTTATATGCATTGCTTCCATGAAAATTTACCTCCATTTAATACATTACACTTATGTGATTAATGATTTGCTTGCGCCACATTTATTTGTGTCGCATTAGATTGGGTTCAACCTTTGTTGTAATTAGATTGTATTCAATTTAATTGCATCTGTCAATACTTAATTTCTAAAAAAATTATTAACAGCTCCCGTGTATAATATTCTACTAGTAAGGAGGCTAGATTCCATGGTTTTATATCACACAGGCTTTGACATCATAAAGAATCCCGATTTAACTAGGGGACGAAAAAACTCAGATTTTGGTCCTGGCTTTTATCTAAGTCCTGACAGAGACTTTTCTTTTAGATGGGCTAAAAGTAGTAACCAACACTCTACATATGTAAATGAATATTCTTTGGACGAGGACGAACTCAATATTCTCAAGTTCAGCCACGATGATGAATGGTTTGATTTTATAACTAAAAATAGAAAAGGCGCCATACAGATACCCGAAAATGTAGACGTAATAATAGGTCCTATCGCCAACGATACTCTCTACGAAACATTCGGTATACTTACAAGCGGCCTTGTTGATCGCGAAGCAGCACTTAAAGTATTAAAATACGGAAACCACTATACTCAGGTCGTAATCAAAACTCCTAAGGCTCTCTCTCAACTAACCTGGACTAGCGCCACTATGTTAGCAAAAGAACAGTTAGACGAATACGCCTCTTATATTAAAGAAGAGAATGATAAATTTCAGGATTACCTCACTAATACCCTGAATCTCGAGGATTAAAATGACATCTTGGGGACGGGGTTGTGTACGTCATTTTGACCTTGCATGTCAAAATGACGTACACAACCCCGTCCCCAAGATGTCAAAAATCACTTTTTCATAGGTCTGATAAGAAGCCTTGATGTTTCTTTTTTATATTGTTCATACTCAGGTCTTCTTGACAACTGTCTCTTTTCCATAAGCGGAATTGAGATAAAGTTAAACAGTAGTGCCATGCTTAAAAAGCCTACGACATAATACCATCTTTCTAAATCATAAGGAAAGCCAGCTAGGAACACGCCCAACCAAAATGTTATTTCTCCCAGGTAATTTGGATGTCTAGAATACCGCCACAACCCTACACGACAAACAGTCTTTTCTTTGGCCTCACTTAAAAATTTGTGCATAGCAGTATCCGCAAAGTGTTCAAGAGCAACTCCTGCAAGCATCACAATAATGCCAGGAAGCGACATAAGTCCCAATCGATTCTTACTAATGCTAAATAATGGAAGCATGCCTGCAAAAACCACAAGAGTGGGAATCATATGAATCCCCCAGAAGTTTACTAAAGGCCAAAGAACCTTATGTGTCTCATTTCGAAATTTTCTATATCTCCAGTCTTCGTATGAAAAATCCGTAAACACTGTTACCCAATTTATGGTCAGTCTTGCACCCCAAATGTTGAATGCGATTAAGAAAATAATCTGCATTGGTGCGTATGCCTTCATCTCTACAAACAACCACACAGACATAATCATAGGCGTCAATGACCAGTACGCATCATATACACTCGAATTAGTCAGAACCGTTGAGAAAATAAAAGCAACAATCGTTGCCACCACATCAAATATGAAATACTTCAATATAGAATTCTCAATACACTTGCATGAAAAATACCCAATCACAAAGGCAATGATATAAATTGCCGATACTATAGCTAAATCCCTACTCTTCTTCATATAGCTTCTCCATACCTTTCTTTAGCGCCCCACTCACTACTATAACAGAAAAATGATGTCTTGGGGACGGGGGTTGAAATATCACTTTACTACGCGTCGCGTGCAAAAAGTGATATTTCAACCCCCGTCCCCAAGATATCAAATCTTCAAATCATCATAAAAAGAACGAATTACTTCAGCTGAAGCATTTAAGTCCTGCTTTTCTTCATCAGTTAGCCTTATCTCAACTATTTCCTTGGCCCCAGATGCATTTAATATAGTAGGAACACTTAAATACATTCCATCAAGGCCATACTGTCCCTGAAGGCATACGCTTACGGGTAGAATTCGGTTTTCATTAAAAAGAATTGATTTCACAATTGCCGATGTCGAGGCAGCTATTCCATAGCAGGTGTTGCCTTTTCTGTTAAAAATCTCCCAACCAGCTTCTCTTGTTTTCAAAAGAAGAGACTCCTTAGTTGCATCCTTGGTACGATTCTCATTGTCAGCCATAACATCACTTAAATACTTTCCACCAATTGTAGCAGTAGAGTATGACATAAATTCTGTGTCTCCATGCTCTCCTAACACAAATGCTTCAACGCTCTTGCAGTCAAGATCATATAATTCGGCCAGATTACAACATAGTCTTGCAGTGTCAAGGGCTGTACCACTACCTATAACCTGTCTTGCAGGAAGTCCCGACAATTTCCAAACCATGTATGACATGATATCAACTGGGTTAGATACAACTACAAATATTCCACCAAATCCACTAGCCATAACTGAACTAACAATATCAGAAATGATACGCATACTAGGGGCGAGCATCTCTAATCTGTTATGTGACTCTTTAGCCATAGGTGCCGATGCAGTAATCACTACGATATTAGCATCTGCACAATCCGAGTAATCTCCTGCTTTCACTACGATATTTCTATTCATAAAATACATCGAGTGTTGCATATCGAGAGCCTCAGCATATGCCTTTTCTTTGTTGACATCAATGAGAACAATTTCCTCACACAGTCCTTGGTTAATCATACTAAACGCAGTAGTTGACCCCACGTTGCCGCATCCTATGATTACGACTTTTGAATTAATAAAGCTCATAATTTTTCTCCTCATAAAGCAAAAGAACATTACTTTTCCAATTGAAAAGCACAAAAAAAGGATTTTCTTTCCCAGAAAACCCCCTTTGATTTATACAGTTTCACATTATACTACTTCAATTGAAAAAAAGAAACAAGAATATCAACCTGGCAAAAGCAAATCCTAAACTTCGTCATTTTGCGCTAAATACAGTTCCATCATTATTTCGTCTTCATCTGTTTCTCCTGTATGCCTAAATCCAATGCTCTCATACATCAATCTGGCAACATCGTTTCCTTCTATGTAGCATAAAACAATCTTATCATACTTCCTCTCAGCCATCATTTGTTCAATGAGAAGCTTAGCAGCTTCTTTTCCATATCCTTTTCCCTGATAACGCTCATCAATAAATAATTGACTTAAATCATAGGCATTCAATTCAGGGCATTCATGATATAATGCCATGCCTATCGGCTCATCATCATTGCATATAATGCATGCATAGCTTCCCAAATTGCGAAAAGCATATGCCCTCGCTAACAGCTTCATCGGATTTGAAACGAACGCTTCCTGTTCTTTTGACACCGATAGCGGAATCCGCCAATTTACTTCTGTAATATCCTCAAGATGTATCATTTATTCCTCCGTACTGATTTAGAAAAATGGTTTGCCAGTTTTTTTATCAAGGATAAAACAAGCAAAACTAGAATAATAATAGCACCCCACTCAACTTCTGTGAATTCCATTATTTGTTCTCATTTAACATATTCTATCTTAGAAATACATCTTAAATACCTTACGAATCCACAACCACGTCCCCCAGTATACATCAGCTGGCCAAATCTCTTCTGGTATAAATCGCACCCGAAATAGCAATGGCGCAGATAATGATGCCAATGCCTAAACAAAGAGCTACCTTGTCGATTCCTTCGCCGGCGTAAATGGTGGTTGCATTTGCATATGAGAAAGGCGAAAGAAAAATGGTGTTTTTCAAGTCAGGAATGACTCTTGCCATTAAATCGTACACATAGAAAAGCATGGCTAATGAGATGCCTGTTCCCAAATGGTTTTTCTTACTGACAGCGGAAATCACAAAACAGATAGATGCAATTTCTATATTCATAAGGAGCTGGAATAGCATAAACTGAATAAAGCTTTTGTCAAAGCCTGATTCGCCAAGAATTGTAAAACCAATGGCATAAAGCAAACCACAAATGCATGTAAATATAATCAGATTAAGTATTACAGCACAGTATTTCATAATAATGATGCGTACTCTTGAAACCGGAAGGGCAAAGGTGAATTCTGCAGTGTGCCGGTCCTCTTCCTTGGATAAAACCACGGTCGCAATGGATGCTGCAAACATACTGCTTCCCAGGGAATGAATAGTTCCAACTTCGGTTGCAAAAAATCCAGCAAGAGTTGCAATGCTTAAGGTGCTCATTCCAAAAGCCTCTGAGAAAGCGCCCATGCTTGCAAAGTTTTCAGCCATGCCTGCCATGCTGTCTTCCATGCTCTGAAACAAAATTATGCAGAACAGTCCCATGCCGCCAACAGCCAAGGACCAGATTAGTAAGCTTTTTAAGCCTGATTTCCACTCATTTCTAAAAATGGCTGTCATTTTTTCTCCCCCTGTTCTTTCTCATAATAGTGCATAAAAACTTCTTCAATCGAAGGCTCTTCAATCAAAATGTCCTCAATGTTATGCCCCTGCAATTCCTTGTAAAGATTGTTTAGGCTCTCTTTGTAGAGCATATCTATTTTCTCACCATCACGAATCATTTTGATGCGCTTGGTCTTGCTTGCAAGCATATTTTCCACGGTGTCCGCAACAACAAGCTTTCCTTCTTTCATAATGGCCACCCTGTCGCAGTGATTTCTTACTTCTGACAGTACATGAGTCGAAAGAAAGCAGGTCGCACCATCGTGCACGTACTCCTTTACCAGGTCAAAAAATTCATTCTGCATAAGCGGGTCAAGGCCGCTGGTGGGTTCATCAAAGATAAACAACTCAGGCTTATGCTGCATGGCGCAAATAATACTGATCTTTTTACGATTGCCAAGGGAAAGCTCACTGATTTTTCGATTTGGATCTACCTGCAGGCGCTCATAAAGTTTCTGTGCCTCATTGCTACAATCCATTCCTCTTACATCCGCTGCAAGCTGTACAGCGTCTTTGATTTTCATTCCCGGATAAAACCAGGCTTCACTGGGCATATAACCCGTGTTCTTTAGAATTTCAACGCGATCCTTTACGCTGTCCAGTCCGTTTATGTTAATGTTTCCCTGATCATACTTGATAAGCCCTAACATGGAACGAATGGTAGTGGACTTACCGGCACCGTTGGGGCCCAGAAAACCGTAAATCTCTCCTGCCTTTACTTCAAAAGAGACATCCTCAACACCCCTGTGCTTTCCATAATGTTTTGTCAAATTCGAAATTGTTATTATGTTGCTCATAAAAATTCCTCCCTCTGATATAAACATATCAAAAAAAATAGCGGAGACAATACATGTCCCCGCTAGTGACACTTTTTAGTGTGTGAGTTGCACTATGCATTTATGTACAAAGAACAATTTCGGCATCCTTCCAACATATTCACTATTGTTTTTTTGATTGATTTTTGAATTGTTCAAGGTCGGCATTCAATATTTTATCATCGATTTTTCGTCTGTATTTGTAGACTAAATAAGCACAGAAGTAGGTAAACAAAACATACACCGCAAAACCGATTGTGGTAAGCACATTGTGGTCAAACCAGTTTCCAAAATATGAAACCAAAGCATAGATAACGGTACAAATGCATGCACCGCAAATCTCCTTTATGCCAATGGCGTCAGATTCATCAAAGTTCCACAAAACAAATACCTGCAAGTATCCAATGGCATAGGTTAAGAAAATCATCTCAGCCATATGCAGAATTTCGGCTACAGTTCTGCCCATATAAAGGCGATAGCAGCAATAATAAAAGAGAAAGGCAAAGAAATACAGGCAGGCTTTGAATTCAATGCCAATTTCTTTTGTAAGATATCGTTCCCAAAGAGTAGGTTTTTTCATCATGCACGTTCTCCTTTCAAAAGTTTTCTAAAATCCGAAGCATATGTTCTAGAGATAATGATATGCTCTCCATTTTGCAATGTGCAGTCAATTCTGTTTGAAGGCAGGCTTTTTAACCTCTCCACCTTACTTATGTTTATTATCATTGATTTGCTGCAGCGGAAATAGTTATCACTATCCAAAAACAATTCCAAGGAATACAGGGACATATCAACCTGCAATTCATTGCTCTCAGTATATACAAAGGTTTTGTCATCCACCTTTTCCACGTACAAAATCTCTTCAGGAGAAATCAGAAGGCTCTCACCATTACTTTTCCCCACAAGTTTACGCTGACATCTTTCCATAAACAGAAGGGCAGCTTTGACTTCTTCATTTTCGCTCTGATAGTTTAGTATCAGCTCGGCTTCCTCTATATCTTTTTGATTTATGATATATCGCATATGCGTCCCCCGTTAGTCTTGTTCAGGTCACAAAAGTTTATTTGCTCCCAGGCTTTCTATACCAATCTTTTTCTCCCAGTTTTTCCCTTGCTACATCTTAATTTTACGGCATTTCGCAACAATTTTACAGATATTTACCTTACAAATTAATACTAGCAGTTTCATTGTCCAATAACGGCATTATGAAAGCATGAGCACACAGGGCTCATGCTCAGCTTGTAGAATTATAAAAATGTTCTAGCTGAAGTTTCAACAATCCTTTTGAGTCTTCATCTGCAGGTGAAAGTCCTGCATGTCTAAATGTAATTCTCCCTTCAAAAGTCTCATCAACTAAATATGTTTTTCCAACTCGTCTTCTTCCATAAATTGCCACCAACTCAGCTTTATTT
>JAZUDH010000079.1:0-3849 GCA_045639565.1 Lachnospiraceae bacterium | reverse complement strand
TTATCGTATATGCAACTTGAACATAGGAATAATTCTGTTCTATATCTCTAAGAATAAAATCACACTCCAGCTTACCAATTCTTCCAACGCTAACAGAATAATTCATTCCTCGAGCATACAAGTAAACCATATTTTCTAATGCCGGTCCATAATTAATTCTATTATCTGTATTCAATGTGAAATAGAATGATGTATCTGCTAGATAATATTTCTTTTCTCCACTTAAAGACTTCTTTGATTTCATATCAAATCGATCACATTTATAAAGAATTTTAGCATTTACCAATGCATCTATATATCTCTTAAGCGTTGCCCTCTGTACATTAAGTCCAATACCGGCAAGAGATTCTTGAAGACTTTGAATACTCATTGTTGCCCCAAAATTATTTATAGTAAATCCTCTGACAGCTTCAAAGACCTCAACATTTCTGATTTTTACCCTTTTGCTTATATCTTTTTCAAAGATTTCATCTATTACAGATTTGGTATATGCACGCTTTTCTTCGATTGAGTCAAATCTAATCGCTCGCGGAAATCCACCTTCTCTTATAAATATATCTAGTTCAATATTAAGATTGTTATTAATAGTTTTTCCGTAAAACTGCTTCATTGAAAGATACTCATTAAAATTCAAAGTAAACAATTCAAATTCCACATATCTTCCCGTGAGTTTCGTTGCAAGCTCTCCACTAAGTAAATATGAATTAGAACCAGTTATAAAAATTGAGTAATCACCATCATTTCTAAACGCATTAATTATTTCTTCAAAGTTCTCGATATTCTGAATCTCATCAACAAAAAGATACTTCATTTTCTTAGAAACAGATAATGTATCTACTAGTTCTTCAAATTGATCATCTGTTTTAATTTTTCTATATTTTCTTGCATCCAAATCAATATAAATAATACGTTCTTCAGATATTCCTGACTCTAAAAGTTCATCCTTAATCATTTCCATGAGGCTTGATTTACCACATCTTCTTACTCCGGTAATGACTTTAATAATATCATTCTCATGATAGAATCCTCGTATTTTTGACAGATACTGTTCTCGACGAAATAATTCCATGCCAACACCTCTTTTTATACTTTATGCATCCATTATAATACATAAAACAAAGGGTTAACGACACGTTTTTGAGTGATATTTCAATTTCTGTGTCGTTAACTTTAATTTTTATATCGAGAATATGTAATTTCATATTCATCCCTTAATATAGAAAACACTTGTCTTCCTTCATAATGATCTTTTCTCCAAAAGAAATCACGAAATGTTCCCTCATAAGTTAGCCCGCACTTTTTTATAACTTTTTTGAAGCTTCATTAACTGTGCGACAATCAATTTCTATTCTATGAAAATTTATCTCTTCAAAACCAAATTTGATAACTGCTTTTGTCATTTCAGTAGCGAATCCTTTACCCTGAAATGCTGGTCCAACGACATACTCAATTTCACCTTGTTGATTATCGGTATCAACTCTGAAAAAGCAATTTGTCCAATGCACTCGCCAGAGTATTTTTCTATTACCGCCCATCGGTAATAATCCTCTTTACAATAGGAAGCAATATACTTTGTATCAAATAATTCTCTAACAGCTTCATATGTCGGATAATATGGCTCACCATAAAATTCTTTGTAAGGAAAAACTTTCGAAAAAAGAAGAAAAAATGCTTGCAAAATATTAGCAGGTTTAATCGCATAACCATTATACAATAATGGGAGACCAATCGTTTAAACTGATCTCCCATAATTCCAATTCACTAGCTTTTTATTCTTATATAGCTTTAACTAACCCAATTTTCCTAATAACTTAATCACTTCACCTGACTTAAGAACTTTACCCATAGAAACCACCTGCTCGTTAACCACAATTGCAGGCATGCTCATAACACCATAAGACATTATCTTTTCCATATCTGTTATGTATTCAACCTCTATAGAAAGGCCAAGTTCTTCAACAGCTATCTTTGCATTCTCGAACTGCTCATGACAGCTTTTGCATCCAGCTCCAAGCACCTTAATACAGCAGATACTGTTTGCTTCTTCTCCACAGCAGGAATTAGTTTTCTGACTGCCACCACAGCAGCATGAAGACTCTGCTTCATATGTAGGTACATTTCCATTACAAGCACAAGTTGGTTCTGCCTTAACTTCCTCTGTTTTCTTTCCAAATCCAAATAATGACATAATTCTTCCTCCGTTAAATAAATAGATAGTAAAGTGCGTTAAATATGTATCCAATTAGGACAATGCCTATGGTTACCGTAACAATAAATGTGATAAGAAGTTTTTTCTTCATTGCTTTCGAAAGCATAATCATGGAAGGCAAAGATAAAGCCGTTACACTCATCATAAAACTTATAACTGTACCAAGCCCTGCGCCTTTGGTTAGTAGTGCTTCAGCTATTGGAATCGCTCCAAAGATATCAGCGTACATAGGAACTCCTACGATACATGCCAGTGGAACACTATACCAGTGATCTCCACCTAGAAGAGTTTGTATTATTTCCTGTGGAATTACATTATGAATTAAAGATCCAATACCAACTCCTAAGAAGATATAAATCCACACGCGCTTAACAATATCCTTAACGCCATCAGCTGCTATAGATATTCTTTTCTTAAAATTGAGTTTTTCCTCATCTAATTCAGTTAAACGAGCATTTTTAATATAGTCAGCAACATACTTATCCATCCCAAGTTTCTCAATTACTGTTCCACCTGTTACTGCAATAATAAAACCTGTTACCAGATATGCTGCAGCTATCTTCCACCCAAACTCTGTCATAAGCATTGTCAGGCTTCCCAAATCTGCCATTGGTGACATTATTAGAAAGCTTAGTGTTACTCCAATAGGAAGTCCTGCGCTACTAAAACCAATGAATAGTGGAATACTCGAACAAGAACAAAATGGTGTAAGAACACCTAGAATTGCACCCATTGCTCTTCCGGGAAAGCCTTTGATTCCACCTAATATCCTTCTTGTCCTCTGTGGTGGAAAATAGCTTTGAATAAAGCTAATAATAAAGATTAGAACAGACAACAAGAAGAAGATTTTAATACTGTCGTAAATAAAAAATCGAACTACTGAATATATCTTGGTATCTGGGTCCATTCCCATATACTGAAGAATTGTTCCGATTATTGTATTAAGCCAACGAAGCCCTAATATTTGTTCTTGAAAGAACGCCCACATAATATGCTCCTTTATTAAATAGAATATTTTCTATATGAACAAGTTTTTATAAGCCGACTGCTAATATACAATCGGCTGCAAAAGTTCATTCTTTACATTTATTACATATACAATTCGGTTTTGAATGAAATATCGTTGTAAGCGTATCTGATAGTTTATCTAACAATTCAGTATTCAAAGAGTAGTAGGTGTTTTTCCATTCTTTTCTGGCAACTACAACACCTGCATCAAGTAATACTTTCATATCATGTGACAATGTTGGCTGGGTGATATCAAATTCTTCCTGGATAACACATGCACATAACTCACCGCACGAAAGCATATCAACGATTCGTAATCTTTTTGGATCGGAGATAGCTTTAAGTATTTTGGTTGTGTCAGTATAAATCTGTTCCATACCGCCTCGCATAGTATTTCTTCTATATGAAGAATACACTTAACAAAGATAAGTGTCAATATCGTATAACATTTTTTCTATGTGACTACATATACTCATTAGGCTTGTTGATTCTAATCGAAATTCAACCGCACAAACATTATACATTCTAGGGAGAAGAAATGTTTGTATGAATCGTTTATATATTATATTATTGCACCTAAGGTAGCCTTCGATTTTGAGTGCAATGTATCGGTATAAATTCGGTATAAAATC
>JAZUDH010000078.1:0-30989 GCA_045639565.1 Lachnospiraceae bacterium | reverse complement strand
GGATGGGTACACGCCATCAACCGTGGTCAGATCAAACTCCACCGACATACAGACATCAAATGTCCAATCCTTCTTATGAGCAGCGACAAATCCGCAGATGAGACTGATGAATGGAGAGAGGTGGAAAGATATGCAGATGTTGTGTTGGATGCCAAAGAAATTCAAAAATATGGCAAAAAATTAGGTAAAAACGTTACTCCCGTCATAATCAAGGATGGAAAACACGACCTAATTCTTTCTGAAAAAGAGCCAAGGGACAACACCTACAAAACTATCTTTCAGTGGCTTGACAACATACAAAAATGATTTCCACATAAGAGAGTGGAGTAGAGAAAAAATCCCCCGAAAGTCGTATCTGGCTTCCGGGGATTTATTTTTGCTTTATTTCCTCATTATCTAAAATATTATTTCTGAACGCGCACCGCACGAACACTAAACCCAGCGTTACGGACGTAGTAGCTGCCACAGTAGACGTACCCCTCGATGAAGCCCAAGCGGCGAGCGTAGCTCTCGTCCTCCTCGTCGAGCGAAGATGACCAGTAGTTGCCGAGGTTGCCCACATTGCTGGCAGACGAACCGTAGCGGTCGCCCGCGTCAGGGAAAAAGACAGAGTTGCCGTTCTTTCCTGTGAATTTCGCTCCGTACACGCCGTTGACCTCGGTCACTTGGCGTTGACACTCCTTTACTAGCTCTCTCTGCTCCTCGTTTGTCGGCATGCGCCACTCTGGTCCCCAGTTGGCTGTCGCAGCGTCATCCTCTGAAAGCAAGGTTGAAAGACTGTCGATTATTCCATATCTGCCACTCATGTTGTATTTCGTGATGGAATCAAAATCGTATTCACCCCATTCCGAGTCATATTTCAAAGTCGCATAAGTCGCATATTTGTATGTACTCCAATCATACACATCCTTCGGCTCTGTCTCGCCCATGCGAAATAGTCGCCGTACTCCTCCGGCTTCGTCGCTCCGATGTTGTATGTGGCCCATAAAGTACCTGATGATAGACCAAGATCCACATACTCATGGTTTGATGAAGGAGTAGTATCGACGGGAGAAGCAACATCTTCAAAAAACACCTCATCCACATCATTCACGTCGAATTTCACGATCTCTCCATCTTTGGTCTTAACCTGCATGAAGGTTGCGGCGTAGGATGCAACGCCCAATGCGGCAACGCCTAATGTAGTTAGTATCTGTTTTCTCATATTATTTTCTTTTGTATGACGATCATTTGCCTCATAAATGACAAATAACGACACCTTATTATTTATTATTAATTATTTAATCAAATATAACATTCTCTTCTTGAATTAAATCTTCTATAGAACACATTAACTTTCTTTAACATTTCAATATATGATTGCCTTGTTTCTCAGCCTATTTTGGGTGATAATTTTGGGTGAAATGCACCGAATTCCATATTCTACAAATTATTGATATTTAAGGTGCTATCATACCCTACCGAACTTTTGGGTAAAATCGGCAAGTGACCCCTTATTGTCCTTTTTTCTTTAGCTTTTTACCACATTCTCCCCTTATTGGTACAAAATGTCAAAATGTGCATGGTACCCCTATATTAAAAAAAATATGAGCTACCTTTTCATCTACAAATCCTTTTTCCTTTAATAACTGGAATGTATCATTTAATTGAGCCAAAGCTTTGATTGCATTTGTTGGAATATTCTTTTCCATGCAGTATTTCATTTCCAACAACAATAACCAAGGCTTAGAATGATCAGAAATAAACATACATTCACAATCCTGGCGTCCTTTAGTAAAATAACCTTTATGCTCTTCAAAATTAACACCCCAATATGATAATTTATGAGGATTCTCCAAATGGAAAGTATCTATTTCAGTAGGATCATACACCAAAATCTCGACTCCTTTTTTGCTACTTGTCATTTCTGTATAATCCGCCACATAGGTGTCAGTATTATACATCTGTGCATTATTGAATATTTCTTTAACATTAATCATAATACATAGAAAGATTAGTGAAATCCGTCATTACATCCTTCATGACTTCATCGAAAAAATTGTCTGAAATTAGTCCGTCCTCAAGTTGAATAGTACCATCATTACGCTCTCCTATTCTATTTAATTCACCGTCTTTCAGCTCCCACACAGATACATCATTAGGATTTAGTAAACTATCTCTAATGACTCCAAAATCTTCATCTACAACCTTACTTTGTACCAATGAAGCCAACAAGCAATTATTCAATGCATACAATACATATGGACTATGTGTAGCTATAAACACATTGTCATCATGAATCTTACTCTTCCTTATTATATCATATATCAACTTTACTTGCGTTTGAGGAAACAAATTCTGTTCAGGTTCTTCAAGATATATGTCAGAAGAGTGTGCTTTCGTGAAATTATTGAAAAAGTCAGAACATTCTTTATAATCATCTTCTGAAGCGAACTCTAGTTTATACTTGCCATCTATATTCTTGAAGAAACTTTTCTTAGCAGAATTTTTGATGTTTTTCTGGTATTTCTTATCTCTGCTTTCATAGATACTCATCAAGATCGCCTTGTCCTGTGTTTCTTTAAACTTATCTTCGTTTTTATCGGAGATAGAATATTGGTCTTCAAACAGATAATCAAGATATACGCACATAGGCGTAGCAGATTGAATACCACTGGAAGCATTGCCAAACTCTAACGACTTACCATTCTCTGTCGTTACCATATCCAGTCCTGACTTTTCGTCATAGTAATATTGGATACCCAATCCAAGAACATTGTATTGTGCTTCCTTACCATATTTTTGACGAACAGACCACCATTCAGAGATGAATTCACGAATATTTACTTTGCCTAATCCCAGCTGTAGCATATTCTCATTGGGTATCATGCCAATCACATTCCTCTCCGCTGGTATATACGCAATTTTACTTCGTTTATACTTCCATTTCTTTGATACAATCCATTTATGTTCAAACTTATTCCCTTTATGGCAATAACTGAAAGACATAGTCTCTCCCTTATATTCAATTTTACTGCTTTCTTCAAAAAATCCGTTTAACTTATGAAAGTTAATCAAATGCTCCAATATGAAATCTTTGTCTTCGAAAGATCTTTTGCTTTGCTCCAATTGAATATGTTTTTCCGCCCATGCACAAAAACTTGCTATTTTGAGCACACAACTTTTACCCGAACTTTGTGGACCAATAATCACATTTACCTTGCGCAATTCTAATCTTATATGCTTAATTGGTCCTATATTGTCTATTATTAGTGTTGACATTATTTCTTTATTTTGTTTTGTCTAGACTGTTCTTTACAATATCGCCCCGTTCTTCTTTTCAAACTCTTCAAGCCACGCACCAATAGCTTCATCCATAATTGACTGCAACGGGATGTTGCTTTTTGCAGAAGCTATCTTCAATTTTGTCTTGTAAGACTCTCTTACCATATAGGTGTTTCTTACAAAAGAATCCTTGTTACTCTCAACTACATCAACCTTGTTTACCTTCTCTTCCTTAACCTCATCCTGCTTAACCTTTGGAGTAGAAAGAATGTTGCCAAGTGCATTGAATGCGTTTTGTTGTGCTGTATTCTTTGCCATATATAGTTAATTTTCAATTACATTAAAAAGTTAAATAATTAAGAAATTAATAAGTTAAAATCAATTACACTTATTAAATACCACATCTTCCAATTAGTTCTTTTGCTAGATCCATATAATCTTGAGAACCATTCGAGTCTGGAGCATACTCAAAAATAGTCTGTAGTGTTGCAGGAGCTTCCGCTATACTGATACACTCACGAATTTTTATATTCATGATTTTGTCTGGGTATGCAGCTGCTACACCTCCATGAACTGTTGTATTCAATTTTCTGTTATTGAATCGAGTCAAGAAAATACCTCCGATCTCAAGTTTGTTGTTGATCTCCTTAACTCCATCTATGATATTCTGGAGCATTGACAATCCAATCATAGGAAGAGTCTCCCCTACTAGCGGGATGAAAACAAAGTCACTTGCAACAAGATCGTTTGAAGTAATAATGCTTAATGCAGGAGGACAATCAATGATGACAATATCATATTTATCCTGGACTGGCTTCAACAACTTGGCAAGGATCCATTCTCTTGCAAGTTGGTTTGAAATCTGAGATTCAACTCCAGCCAAAAGTATTGACGAAGGAACAAGGTCAAAATTCTCACCAATATTTATAATTGTGTCTTGCAATTTTTTTTTGCCAACAATAGCATCACATATTGTTGGTCTCTCTTCATTAACATCCATAAAGAAGCTTGTGAGATTTGCTTGTGCATCTGTATCTATAAGCAACACCTTTCTACCTAACATGCTTATTGCCTTACCGACATTTGCTACGGAAGTAGTTTTTCCAACGCCACCTTTGTGATTTACAATACTGATTATCTTTGCCATAGAAAACAAGTTAATAAGTTAATTCGTTACAAAGTTAAATGATTAATTTTGATTATTTCTATTAATCTTCGTAAAAATCTCTCTTTTATGGTAATTTATCTTCACTATTATCTTTAAACATCAAAGTTAACAAATTAATACATTAAATAGTTAAAAGTAACTTTTCTGTGTTATTATTTTTCGGAATTGTACACTTTAGGCTTATAAAATAAACCATATTCCTTATAATTGCGGAAAGTTTAACATAATTCAAATATGATGAATTTTATAGAGTTCACAAAAAGATTTCCAACAGAAGAAGATGCAATAGATTTTATCGTTGCAACTAAGTATAAAGGTGGATATATCTGTCCTAATTGTGGTTGTGTTCATAAAGGCATCTATCATCAAAACTATGATAAAAGAAAACTATATTGCAACAATTGCAAGAGCGAGTTTTCCGCATTAGTAGGAACTATTTTTGAAAACACTCATTTGGATCTAAGAGTTTGGCTTTATGCTATAAATTTAGTAGTTTTGTCAAAAAAGGGCATTAGTGCTCTACAATTGCAAAGAGAGACTGGTATTGGCTCTTATCGTTCTGCATGGAGAATGTTGCATCAGATAAGAAGTTGTATGGGTAAAGAATCATACAAGGATACATTTGACGCATTAGTGGAGATAGATGAAACTTATGTTGGAGGTAAGCCAAGAAAAGACAATCACCATACACCATCTAGTTCCAAAAGAGGTAGAGGAACAGATAAAATTCCTGTGGTTGGAGTAAAAGAGAGGAGTACAGGAAAAATCTATGCGGAAGTTGCTTTGCCAGATGAAAGTGGAAAGCAATTGACGGGAGAGCAGTTGATGAAGGTCCTAGATTCTGTTTGTAAAGAAGGAATCACGGTAATGACTGACCAATTCAGTGGTTACAATATTCTTGATGATGCTGCTAAGAATGTTAGAAAGTATGCAAGAGTTAAAGTAGACCACTCTACGGTGTTCTCTTTAGGAAGTGGAAAACATACCAATGGTATCGAAGGATGTTGGTCAATTTTGAAACGTGCTGTTTTTGGAATTTATCATCACATTTCCATTAAACACATGCAGAAATACGTAGATGAATTCTGTTTCAGACTCAACCATCGGGACTGTAATGAGGCGTTTAATAAGATTGTTAAATTAAGTGTAGTATAATATGGAAATAGAAAACAAATTGAACAAAATTGATTCGATAATGTTTGGCAATTATATTATCAAACATTATGGACCAATGTCACATTTGAAACTTCAGAAATTGTTGTTTTATTGTGATGCGTATCACATTGCGTATTTTGATGTCGAATTAATAGAAGATAAATTTGAAGCGTGGGTGCACGGACCTGTTAGTCGTAAGGTATATGAGAGTTTTAAAGACCATTCTGTACTATTTGCTGATTTGAAATTTTCAGATATCAACACAGAAAATCCAGATCCTATCTTTGAACAGTTGACAAAATCTCAAAAGGATTTCTTAAATGAGGTATTGAGCACTCTAACTCAATGGACTGATATCGATTTAGAATCGGCAACACATAAAGAAGAACCCTGGTTAGAGGCAAGAAAGGGACATTCTTTTGGAGACAAATGTAGTGAAGAAATTTCTAAAGAGACGACAAAAACATTTTATAAAAAAGAGTTGAATGACTAAAAAAGGATTCCAAAAACACAAGAATAAGTCGATTATAAAAAAAGCACTTGAGGACAAACATAATAAAAGTGTGAATGACCAAGACCGTTTATGCAATTTTCAGATTAGTCTTCAGTATTATAATGATGACCAACCTTCAAAAAAAACATTGTTAGATTGGCAGAATGATGGATTGCTTGCAAAAGCATTGGATGTTTTGAAAGGGTATTGTCAGAGACCTTTGCAAGAACAAATTGATGGGGATAAGTTCGCAATGTACAACGAATTTCCTCCAAAAGACAAAACGGATTTTTCATTTCCTAAGAATGTACCAGAAGATGCTCATTGGGCAAGAATACATGTGAATGGAAGGTCTGTAATTGTAGGTCATGTTGTAAACAATACCTTTTTTATTGTATTCCTTGACAAAAACCATCGTTTTTGGCTGACCAAGCGTGTTACGGATAATTAAAGAATGATAATATGATAATACTTAGACGAAATAATTTTAGTGCATCCATTCCCGGACAATTGAAAAAGATACAGAAGTTGGAGGGGATATATGCAATGAATATAAATCAAGGACATAATCCATTGTCAAAGGAAATGTCTGATCTTGCTTATAAAATAGCAAGAGAAAATGACGTGTACAGACAAAAATTTAGAAAGAAAGTTGGAACAAATAGGGATATAGAAAACAATTTTTATAAAGAGGTTGTAAACAATGATGTCATTGATAATACTAAATTGCAGAAAATTCAAACTACACAAAATAAGATAGTATTGGCAGAGAAGAAGCTTAGGAATAAAGGACATAAATTTTCTAAGAATCAACTAAACGAGCAACAAGGCAAACAATTAATGTCTTCTCTTAATGCACATAATCAGAGAAATACCACTGATTTTCTTGCAGAAGTGGATTCCTTTGATCACAATTTTCACAGAGATTCAAAGAAGATATCAAAAATGGGTAAGAAAGTTATAGAAGAAGAGTTGCCATATTACTATAGAGGTACTCGTACTGAATTTAGTTCTCCTGGATATTACAAGAACAAATTAGGTTTTAATGATAAATTATCAAATCAGTTAGCAAAGGAAGTCCCAAGTAATACAGATTCTTTAATTGTATATAATCACCCTCAAACGAAAGAACCTTTCTATGGATTCCATAATAAAAGACATAAATTCGACCAAGCGGTTGTAGATTGTCATGAATACGGGCATGTAATAGCCAAAGATGGTCATCATCCAGAACATTTAATAAAAGAAATAGCCGCTAACACAGAAGCAATGAATATTGCAAAAGAATCAGGGGCTTCTATTCAATCATCGAAAGAAATGGCTCGTATTCTTAATAAACAAAGAAAATTAACTGAAGAATTTGATATCATTGAAAATTATAATAGTTATGGAAGATTATAAAAGTTTTGATTTGTTTGAATGTAAAAAATACGATGAATTAAAAATCACAAAGCCTACCGAACAAGAAATTAATCGGTTACGTCTTCTTATTTCATCAGACTTAACACAGAAATATATTTGGGAAGATTTTGGCAGTCACTACGATGGATTATCGGAGAATCAAAGAGAAGACTTTGTATGGATAAATGCGAATTCTGATATGTTGTTAAAAGAAGACACTTGGTATCTTATAAGGAACAAGGAAATATTACATGAAACCGAAGATTTCGAAGCTGCCATTCACTTCGCTATTAATTCACTCAATCTAACTATAGGTGATTTTTTAATTGTCAACAAACACTTTACACTTCCATTATAATTGTCATGTTAGCCATCCATTTTGATATCCAAACAAAGTCATTTCGAAGTAAAGTAAAAATATACAATAGTTTTTTGAATTATATCGAAATTGATTGTTTGTGGGATACAGGTGCCACTCGTACCACAATTCCTGAATACTTTGCTCGGTTATTGCAATTAAAAACCGTTTGTTCAAGCATAGTTAACGGGAATAACGGGAAAACCATTAGTTCTATTTACGAAGCAACAGTCGAACTTGACAATCATACTGAAGTCATATACCCCAATGGAAACAATCTAGATTTTGTATTAATCGGCATGGATATAATTAGTAAAGGGGAAATGTATATTGAGAATATCAATGGAAATTTAACAATGTACTTTGAATTTGTATAGTACAAACAGCGAAAAGAAAAGAGTAAGGCAAACCCTTACTCTTAATTTTCTACAAGTCTAAAGTGGATAATTCCGTAGATAAATTGACAAACATGTGATAATTTTGGGTGAAATGTGCAAGTAACCCCAAGTTACGCACATTACGCAATAGGGAGGGGAGAAGATTATAATCTCGGACCACGACGCTTGATCTGCTGGCTATGCTCCTGATCTTGCTCCTTGCAAGCTCTATCAAAGGACTTATCATTGATGAATATAGAGCCTTTGCCATCCTCATTTTTTTCAAAATGGCTTGTATCCCCACTATTGGCGGTATATTTGCCATGACCTTCCCAATTCAGTTTCTGACCATCCAACAATTTGATTTTTTCTCCTTTGAAGAGAGAAACAACCTGGTTGGCAGCATATCCGATGTCAAGCAAGAGACGCTTGGCAGGATCAATCAGAACACGTAAAGAATCAGCAACCTGCTTTAATGAAGATATTTTTGACTCCAATTTGGACTTATCTTCATTCAACTGAGTAATCTGACTTGTCTGTGATTTGACAGTCTGATTAAGGTTGCGAATCTCTTTTTGAAGATTGTCAGTCTCTTTATAGTGAAGATCACGAATACTATCAAGAGCCTTTTTTTGATTGGCTTTGCCCTCCTCTTTTATCTGCTCGACTTTACTCTCCAATTTGCCAAAATCAGACTGCAAAGATGTGTATAGTATCTTATAATCGTTATTGGATTTGAAAAGTTTGTCCTTGACTCCTCCCGCAATATTCTTAACAGTGCTCTCACTACCTGCAATCATACTGCGTAAATCGGCTAACTTCTCTTTATTTGTTTTGACATCAGCAGTAACAGAATCAAGCTCGGTAGACATTTTTGTTACCTTAGACACTACAGTGTCAAGTTCAGCGGTTTGAGTCTCAATTTTCTTAACCAGGATGTCAGACTCCTCTTTTTGGGCAACAACACCTTTGGAGAAATCATCTGCCATTTTCTTTGATACAGACAAAAGGTCGATGTCAAAATGCGAAGCAATATCTTTCAATTTCTGCATATCTGCAGGAGATTCCTTTGCTGAGACCGCCAATTCATCGACTTTCTTAAGAAAAACATTAGAAAGAGTCTCAAAAGTATATGACTCTGGATATGTGTATATGATTTTCTTATCCAGAACCTTGTTGTTGTCGGCTTGCTCACACAAGATATTCAAACCATCAGCCTTATCAATAGAGAAACTACGACAAACTAAGCTCTCATTCTCTGGCTTCATATTGGCAAAGGCAAGTATATGTTTGGTCATAATACCGTTTGGCTTCAAATCAAGCATGGAACAAGCCTGTGCCATCTTTGTGACATCCCCTTCTTTGGTAATGGAAGAAGGATCGTCAAGCTTTGCCTTTACAAGACTATGCAATTCCTTGCATATAGCATCAGGAACGGAAGAACCTGTAGAGAAAAGGGTTTTAGAGATAACATCATCCTTGATTTGGATGGCAGCATCCTTATCCTTGACTGCGGTCTGCTTGTCTTGGATAGCGACACCCAACTCCTTGACCACCTCATCCTTTTTACCAGAGACATAATTCAATTGGTCGGACATATCCTTTAACAGATCCCTAAGAGAAGCGATCTCCATACTTTGGGAATATATCACATCATTCTTCTCATCAATTTCCTGGCTCTTCTTAGAAATCAGCACATCCTTCTCTGCGATCTCCTGATCCTTTTCAGAAATCTGAACATCCTTCTCTGCCATGCCCTGCGAAAGAACATTCTGCAGGATCTCATTAGGGTTGACCTTGCAACGGTCGGCACATCTGAAAAGGGCATGGTTGTTTTCTCGGTCGATTGGAGATTCCAATATGACTGCGATTCTTTCCCTTATAGGATTCAGCATTACAGGAGTAAGATCCAGACCTAACTCCTTGGCGGAATTGAGCAAAGGACGGAATTCTTTTGCTGATTCCGTCTTACCGCACCTAACAGCCTTTTCAAGAAGCACATCATGCACAGTGTCAAGGACAGCTTCTGGAGACAGATTCTTTAATTTCTGCGGATCAATCTTAAGGATGTCCACAATATCGTTGATTTTGTCCGGCTGATTCTTCAGCTCCTTAAAAATAGCGTCGGCACATAGTTTTGTCGGGTTGACAAAAAGATCCTTGCCTACAACACGCAAAAGATTGAGTGTGGTGCGGTCGTTGGGCTTGTCAGTCAGCTTAGCGTCGATAGCGCTGCTGACGACATCAGCCAAAATTTGGCGAGGATCCTTGCCAAGTTTGGCGACGGAAAGAGACAGTTCAAGACGGGAGTTGGCAAGCTCCATATCAGCCTTGAACTCCAGGGAATTCAGATGGGCGAGATCGGAACTGTTCTCGCCACGATCCATGTGTATGGATTGGGAAAGAAGCGTCTGCATATTGGCAAGATCCAATCTGTTGACCTGGATAGTCTTGCCTGTGTTGTGATCGATAGTGTCAAACACAAGATGCGCGTGTCGGTTCTCCTTCCACTCCTGTGTCTGCTTGTCTTTATGACCTTCATCTTTGTGTATGTATACCTGGACAAGATGCCAGCCGATTTCCTTCTCCACCTTTTTGCCATAGTCAAGAAGCTCCTCGATAGTGGTGTCTTCCTTGATTACGGCAACACCCTCCTTGAAAGGGGTGCATTTGTCCTGCATCTTCTGCCCTGTAAGCTCCTTGACGAGCGGACGCAGCGTGTTGTCAAGATAGTGTTCAAGAGGTTGCAGGATAACGAAATCGTTAAGCGGCGTCAGCTTCGGATCAACGTGATCCATGACACGCTTATCTTCGGGATCATCAGATTTATTTGTGAGACCTCTCGATGCCATCGCATCGTGAACATCAGCAACAAACTCAGCATTGACAGCTCTGCGGTCCTCTGGAGAGAGAGCTGCCATGTCTTTGCCGGCAAAATGTTTCAGCATGAGATCTTCAAGTATGTGGTGAGAGGATAGGGCGGTAGATCCGTCACTCTTCACGATTTCGATCTCTTCATGACCGAGTCCTAAAGTTCGGAGATTGTGCTGCTGAGACTTGCCACCGCCGCCTTTGCCTGCGGTAGCGACAATTTTCATGTTGATAGAAGTGGCACCTGTCTTTGGCATAGAATAAGTTTGTTGGTGAATAGCTAGGGTTTGGTCTCGGTGGGGATAAGTTCCCCAAATCCGAGTGTCCGGGTAAAAGGGTTCGAAGGGAATTAGGGGGCGACAAGGCACCCTGTTTCCCTCGACTATTATAGACCAAGCAACACCCCATCCTTTGGTGGGTGTGCGTAAGGTCTATAATAGGCTATAAACCTTTTTAGATTTTCATTTTAGCAAAGATAGAATAAGTTTAAGACATAAACAAGAAAATCTATTTGAAGAAAATATGATAGAACAAAAGGCTATTGGTGCATCTGACAGTTACCAGAAGATGCACCAACAAACTTGCACTCATATTTCAGAGTGCAAGTAGAGCAAGAAGCATGTTTGTCAATAGGTAGATTGACAACATATTTGCCGAACTTCTTGCCACCCTCCCTACTGATAATACCACTATCACAAAGCGGAACAATAGATCGGTCTATCTTTTGCAGAGACAGACCAGTAATGTTGCTGAGAGATTCCCTTGTCTGATCACCATCTTGGGAGTCGACGATGCCCCAGAACACTTCCTTTGCGTTTGCGTCGAGCGAGTTGTAAACGGCAGCTGTAGCTGACGGAAGCGACTCTCCACGAGCAGAAAGTTTCTTCAAACGCTCAGCCTTGCGTTCCGCAAGCTCCTTGCGGTATTCCCTGTTGTCTTCCCTTGTCTCCGATTTAGGAGCGAGGGAAGGAGCGTCAGTATCTGAATGAGAATCCGAAGGAGAATCAGAAGAAGATATAGGGAGGGAAGGGGCATCATTAAATTGAGCCTGCTCGATAGAGACATCTTCAAGTTTGAAAGAGACAGTCTTGATGTCATTGAAAAGGACATTGTAAATGATCTGCTCTTGAATTTTGCAGACATTATCAAGGGTTAGATACTGCCTTTTAGGCAAAGATACGACCTCGCCTGTCTCCACGTTCATTAGACCGATATACCCTTTTGCGTTGGGATATTCGCCATAGACGGAAGCGATCTTCTCTTTTGCGTCCTCAATCAGAGCGGATGGCACACCGATAAAGAAGAAGTCCGTCCAGGACAGATACTTCACTATCTTATCATCTTGCATAAGGTCAGCCTTTGAGTTCTTCAACTCAACACCTGCACTGTAGCATTGGTGCTGGTTCAATGCCCTTTGACCAGGCTGAATGAAGAAAACCGCATCAAAACGATAGTGATCAAACCTGTCAAGACCTAATCTGGTCTTGTCATCAGTCGCATATCTGATAGTAAGCTCCTCAAATATGCGATAATTGTAGAATATATCAGGGACACGGGATGCCCAAATATAAACCGCTCTCGTAAGGTTAGAAACGAAGGCTTTGCCTGCGTCAGCATAAAGATGTCCTTTTAGGTTTTCGTGTGCCATATTTTTTTATTTATTGTTATCACATAGTGATAAATTAAACCCTTATTTTATCATTTTGTGATAAATAAGACACTGCAAATATAGCGAATTTCTTTTTATTCATCACAAAATGATAAATAAAAAAGGACAGAAAGGATCGATGCCCTCGCTCTGCATCAAAGAAAATCTTTATGTTAACTATAGTATTCAGCGTTTGATAATGTTAAAAAATGTTAATCCACTTTATGTTTTTTCTCAATGTTGGTATAATACACTAATTAAAAAAAAACTCTTAGATATGAAACAAAAACTAGTTTCTCTTCTTGAGAGTATTAGAAAAACAATCTCATGTATCTTCCACATAGTGAAGATCATTGAATTTGTGAATCGTTACATACTCTCATGAAAAACGGAGGTAGATCAAAGATCTACCTCCGTTTCGTTTTTTTTATTAAAAATAAATTATTTTGTCGCTTTAGCAGGTTTTGTAAAATAAGTGTTAGCTTCAAATGTTTTTCTTTCTTTATTCCTAAACATTACAAAATAAGTCTTTTTTAGAACATTATATGTAATACTTACGAATGAACCATCTAAACTTATGAGAAGACTCTTCGTTATTTCTTTAGGATTTTCTTTGTCCAACGATTCTCCTTCCCAAGGACTAGATTTTATACCAAAAATAGTATCATAAGTAAGAGACATGCTAGCAATCTCAAATTCTGGAGAAAAATCGCCAACACACATCTCTGCATGTTGGCTTCCAAGTACAAACTACATTTCAAAATCTTATGAGATTTACTGTAAAGATAATTATTTTACTACTGATTCTATCATATTTTAATATCATCTGATAGGTTTTCTTTCAATAGTCTCAAAGTCTCACTGACTTAAAAAATATATATAAATTAAGAAAAAAAATATATGAGTGAGACTTTGAGACTTTCTATTTTTTTACAATATATTTTACTGATATATAATAAAATATATAGCAAAAATTAGTCTCATTTTGTAATGAAACAAATTTTTAAAGTGAGACTTTCTCTGTGTTTTTTCAAAAAATTAGTCTCATTCTTGCTGAAAGTATCACTATCAAAATGAGACTTTCTTGATTGAATTTTAAGATTGCTTAAAATGAAAAATGGCACTTTCTTATTTAAGAAAATGCCATGTAAAATTAGGGTATTATCCAGTTACAGTTTCCGATATTCGCCTCTTGATAATTTGGTAATAAGATTTGATGCTTCCCAAACCTTGATATATCTGTGAGCTGTAGGCTTTGGCTTGAACTGCATTATATCTTGAGTTGTGAACTTGCCAGGCAGCTGATCCAAAACATCCTTGCCTACAACATGCTTTTCGTCGACTGAATTAAGGAAGTCCCACATCTTGAATGTGAATGGCAGCATCGACTCAACGAACTCTTTGGCAAACTCAAATGCGTTGCGTGAGATTGTCACTTTTGTAGGAGCCGGCTTATCCTCGTAGTCAAGAAGGGATATTACTGTAGCGATACGGAAGAAGATCAAACCCATACGGAAGATACATGAGTCTGAATCCTTGTCTGTGAACTCCTTATACTCGTCGAAGATCTCCTTCATGAATGAGTCCATCTCCATCTTCTGCTCTTGCGAAATTTCCACCGTAGCTTTTGTAGTTAGGAAGCTAAGGAACAGTCTCTCCAATCGTTCCTGCAGGCTTGATATAAGAGCAGATGAAGCATTTGTGTTGAATGGGCTTATCCATTCTCTTGGAGTTTCGATAGGGTAGAAGCAGAAACGGCTGAATAGACCATTCTGGATCTGTCCGTCAAAGAATGTACGAACCTGGTCGTATGTTCCTGACGCAATCAAAGAAAAATGAGGATCCTTGATTTCAACCAAAGTGTTGTCTGTGCGACGGTTGATAGAAAGACGCTCACCGTTGAACGCATTTCTGATTGTAGCGGAGAAACCACCATACTTGCTTTTCATAGCAGTGTTGATGGTGTCAAGCTCAGATTCAAGCATGATGCCTCGACCGTCATTCTCTGCAAGAATGTTAAGAAGGGCAGCATCTGTGGTATTACCAGGAAGGAAAAGAGATTTGTTTGGCGGAGGTGGGGTAGTGTCGTCGCCTTCGGCTCTCCTTTTTAGCCACTCCTCCTTCTCTAATTTGGATCCTGCACTTATGCGGTCATGCACCTTGTCAAGAAGTTTGCGTACTATGGATAGCTTTCCCTTACCGCTACCAGACTTTGCGACGATGATAAGATTCATCTGAAGATGCTGGTCAAGTTCTGAACCATAGTCAAATGTTATAGTGTCGAACAGCTGGCCGAAGGACATGCACGACGCAAGCAACAGGTACTCCTTGTATAGAGGGTTGTTTTCAAGAGCCATGATGTCTTGTAGCAGAGCTGGGGAGAGGGAAGTAAGCTTTTCTAGATCCAGCATAGGTCGGATCTCCTTCTTCTCGTTCTCTATCCGCACTGTGAGATCACTGAGCAGTGTAGGGTATGTTTCCACATTGGAAAGGTCAGCGTCAGTCATAATGACACTTGCAAGGTTGTTCCAATCCTGCTGTATGCGTACAAGTATGTCTCCGATGTCTGCTCCATTCTTCTTCTCGTCTGCAGAAGCATACTGGCTGAAGTCAAGCATCTGGATGTCTGCAATACCAACTTCTTCCTTGATCTTCAGAAGAGTGTCATTGATTTCCCAATCGTATAGCTTGGCATCGTCTTTGCTAAGATCAGCACAAAGGAAGATATGTTTTCCCTTGAAAAGAGAATTCCTAAGTCTTCCGTTTAGCCATTGCATACCACCAGCTGCAAGAATCATGCAGTCCTGGTTTATCTTGTGGATAGAGAAGAAAAGGTCTAGTATGAATGCCGTTTTTTCGGATTCAACTATGATGATCTTCTTCTTTGAGCTATCCCAAAGATGTTCTCCGAAGAAAGATTTCTCAAAATCAACGTCGGCTCTGCCGTTCTTGGCAGACTGCACATTGCCGTTGTATCTGGTATCGTGAAGACGGTGTCCGTCTGTTCCGTAAGGAATCTCCTTGTATATGACAAGTCTTCCATCCTTATTGATGTAAGGGTAGCATATCAAAGCACCTTCAGGTATGTATTTTTCTTTGATGTACCATCTTGCGGATGCTTCCGAAACAAGTTCCTTTGAGAAGATGTTGGAGAAATATTTAGCAAATGGGGAGTTGCCCATCGGGGTGAACTGAGATAGGAAGAAGGTTGTTCCTTCCAAATCATCGGAAAGGTAGACAATCTCCACGTTTTTCCCCTGTTTTTCTTTCTTCAGTGAAGCTTTGTATTGTTCAAAGACATAGTCGATGGGTTCTCCGTCTTTCATACGGAATAGTTCCTTTACCGCCTCTTTATCGTCTTTTTTGACATAGTTGGCGTACATCTTGATCAATTGGAAAGTGCCTCTTGCCACATCTGTGCAGCAGTAGTGCGACTTTTCAAGACATGATGTCTGCCACTCGTTCCTCTTGTCAGAGGAGAGTGTAAAGTCGTCTGCATGGTAGTGTGAACGCCATCCCTTGTTGTACCTTTCCCATTCCATAGTAGGGAAGATGGTGTCAAGGTTGTCGTACATCCACAACAATAGATCGTCTATAGAGCTTTGCATGTTCTAAGAATAAAAGAGTTAGAACATGACATAAAAAGATCCTTGCTTAATATGTTTAATGATTTTTGCTCCGTGTCTGTCCCGAAGGATTCGCTGCGTCTGGAGCTTGCAGCAGAGGGCACAAGGGTGCCGAAGAACAATCTTGTCATAAAATTAATTTTGGTACTGCAAAGGTAACACTATTTTTGATATGGCGTATATGTTTGCATAAAAAAATAAGTCCTAACAACCTCACGGTCATTAGGGCTTTCCACCAAAATTAATTTTATTTCGCCTCCCCACGAAATAAAATTTGGGGAAAGCATAAGAGAAATACTATTTGTATTTCAATGCAAAGATACGATTTTTTTATTAAAAAAAAGGTGGTTTGCAGAAAATATGGGAAAATTTTCTGCAATTGCCCAAATCATATTTTTTGTAAAAAGCAAAAACAATCGTATTCATCGGGGATTTTACAAAATTTTTCTAATTTTGCTTAAAATTAAAATTTAGAGGATGGGCATTAAATCAATCATAATATTTTTTGCAATTCTGACACTAGAACCTTTTTTCTTAAGCTTATATGAGGGGAACAAAGCTCCGTATTCTGGAGTTGTGTTTTTGAGTGAAATGTCAAGAGTTGATCTAAATACAGAACGAGTGCTTTCTGTTTTGAGCAACAAATTGAAGGTAGAAGGATACTCTGGAATACGATTTGCTTGTTTAATGGAGGGTACCATTTGTTTTTTTCTACTTTCATTTATCTTTAAATTTGAGCCTATAAAAAGAATTAGTAGAAATGCTTTGACTGTGAAGGTACACAAGAGCGAGTTTGAAAATTCAGAAAATGGAAGTCTAAAGAAAGCGATAGACAAAGTAAAGAGACTAAGTGTGAATGGTGAAAGGCTTGTCTTAAATGCAGAAAAGAAAGGTGAGTATTATATATTTTATATGTCAATTTGGGGTTATATAAGATTAAGATTTTCAAATGTAATAGAAAAACCTTTCAATTTGAGTAAAAATGCACATAAAGTTCAGATATTACTTCCAAAATTAGGAATGCAAATTACTGTGGCTGTAAGTGAGTTCAGAACAATATTTTCACTTAAAGATACAGAATATAACAAATCTGCAGGTATAAAGAGAATATTGGAGAATGTGAAGAAAGACTATCAGAAGGAAGGGCTAGGTAGATCATTTGAATATAGACTTGAAGGAGGTAATGTGGTGCTTAGCACTATAAAATAGGAGGAATAAATATAAAGTGAATGAATATAATTCCTAATGTTACTTAAATAGTATATTTGTTGCTTTATAATTAGAGTAATGAAGCAATTGTTTGAAATAACATTTTTACCTCATTGGCTACTGCTAAAGAGTTAAAAGAAAAGGCATTATATTTGTATCAAAATATTAAACATATAAGACAACTATCAATAATGAAAATTTCAGTAGCAGGATTTAAATCGATTAGTAGAGTGGATGAGTTTGAATTTCGTTCACTTTCTTTACTAGCAGGTATAAATAGCAGTGGTAAATCATCACTAATACAATCAATCCTTTTATTGAAGCAGTCTTTTGAGTCTGATGGTAACCTGGTATTAAATACACAAGGTATGTATGTGAATGCTTCCGAACCTATGGACTTAATACATGGTAAGGCTAAGAATCGCAAGCTACAGTATGTAATCGTCTTAGACTCATCAGAAATATCAAATTTGGATTGTTATAAACAATACTTGCCGGAGGACTGTCGTTTAATGTCTTTGAGTTTAGAGATGGATTTTTCTGTCGATAGTATTCCTCATTTAGAACGACTACAGATAGATTTGCTCTATGAAAATTCAGATATGAATAAAACAAGATTTTTCAAGGTACAGCGAACCAAGACTAATAACACCTATAGTATTAATTATTCTGTAGTATCAATGGTTAATGTTAATGCCGTGACCTTGAAGAATATTTCTACTGGATTTTCGATAGCATTTAAAAATGGATTTATTCCTATATATGGAGAGCGTAATGGTGAAGTTATGTCGTTCAATGTGACAAGGTATTTGCGAGATACATTGTCTGATTTGTTTCATAATATATATTATATCGGTCCTCAGCGTGTGAAACCAGAATTGGCAAGGTCCTATAATAATCTTGATTTTGATAATGTTGGTATTTCAGGAGAAAATACACGTTTTTTGCTCAATGAAAAAAAGAATGACATAATAGATGGTTATGACAAGACATTAGTAGATTTAGTAAGTGAATGGATTGTAGATCAAATGTGTTTGGCAAAATCTATCGTTGTCACAAGGGATGTTAATAAACTATATCGTGTTATAATAAAGAATGAATTGGATGTTCCTGTAGATTTGAGTCAGACAGGATTTGGATTGAGTCAATTATTACCAATTATAACACAAGGATTTCTTACTCCAAAGGGGGGAACTATAATTGTTGAAGATCCAGATGTTCATATGCATCCAAGAGTTCAAGCTGCAATTGTAAGTTTTTTTGCAGATTTGGTTGCTCATGGAAGAAAGGTAATTATAGAGACACACAGTGATCATATTGTAACACGCATGCGATTATTGATGGCGCAGGAATCATTGAATAATGATGATGTAAATGTCTGTTTTGTTACAAATGAGTTTGGCCATAGCGAATATCGATCTTGTGCATTAACAAAGCAAGGTATGTTTTCTGAATCATTACCTAAGGGATTCATGGATTCTCAGGAACAAGATTTTAGAGAAATTTTAAGGACACAACTACAATTAGATAAGAATGGATTGGCAGGTCGCAATTGACATTAAAATATTTGAAAACAAGGATTGGAGATTACTTGATGATCTACTTTTATTTGCCAAGGGGAAGAATTGGCTTTATGTTATGTTCACAGACAGACTTTATTCAAGAATGAATGAAGATATTATGTGGCTTATAAATAAAGATCTTCAACAAGTCAGAACCTCTTCATATAATTATGTTCCCGAAGAATCCAGTATTGTATTAGATCCTGATTTGACGAATGGACTCAATGAAGATGAAAAAGCTGAAGTTGAAGGTGTTACTTGTTTTTTTCTGCAAACTATAGAGCCACCTCACAAAATATATGTGTTAACTGCAGATCGTAATGCTACAAAAGCTACACAACTTGGAATATGTAGTGTTTCCTCTAAAAATGTTTATTTATTGACAATTGATACCTCAGATAATATAAGACAATTTTTTCATGCACATGAGCCTAAGTTGGTACAAGCTAAACATATTCCTCAACAAGTTCGAAATATAGGAGGAAAAATTGCGTCAACATTTAAGGCTTGGAATCCTCATAATCAAGATTATGCAGAAAAGTTACTTAAAGAAGCTTTTTATGCTTCTGGGGCTCAATTACTCCCTCCAGAAGAACTGTATATTTGGGATTCAGAGAATGAAACATATGTAAGGTTTATGCATAGTGGGAAATGGGAATATCATGGACATGATTTTGACGAATATGATAGGGTTCCTAATGATGTAAAGAAACGTTACAATCATTGGAAAAAATGAAATTATAGATTTTTGTTCGTTTCTCCCAAAGACATCAATATGTTCAGTATTTATAATGATTTCATATTTTATTGGAAAAAAAGATTATTAACGTTATTCTCACAATCTCGGACAAATTTGAGCAAATAGAAATCAAATTAGTATATAAAAAAGAGTGAAGAATTTCAATTCTTCACTCTTTTTTTTAATCAAAATCAACTGTTTGTGTTGACGTTAAGGATTTTCCATTTTCAAATACAACTGTGATCGTAAAGTTATGAGATCCTTTGATTGACAATGTTTTGTCAAAATGGAATCCTAAACCATGTTTATGACACAAAAGAGACAATTCATATTTTTTATATTCAGAAATTAACTTGTCTTTTCCTAAATCTATTTGCTTATAGCCTCCATTGATATATTCATAATATCCTTTGGTAGATAATTTTACTATATCAGATAAATTAGATCCTTTCGGATGTTCACTATCAATATCACAATCGGAAACAATGAAAATAGAATCTATTGCAACAGATAATGCCCCATCTCTCTCAATCTCTGCGTTTCTCTTGTAATTTAGGTCTCCATATTTACTTGCTAATGAATCATATATGGCTTTTGTTGATGAATTAGTTTTAGAAATTCGGGAGCCACTAATAACAAGAACTATACTAGGTTCCGATCCAAAGTTCCAATATGAATTTTGTTCCATTGTTTCGGGTGAGATATAGTAAGGAACATAATTTTCTACATACTCAGAATACACTTCTGTATCATTCTCTTTGCTTTCGCTTTTTTCACAACCAGCAAAAAAGATAACGATAGTGAAAAAAGATGCGAAATAAGCAATATGATTAATAATGTTTTTCATATTATGCAATTATCTATAAACACAAAACATTTGATTTTTATACTGAAAGTTATATGATGCACTCGTTGTCTGATCATATTCATAAGCATTTCTTAAGTCAAAGCATCCAGCTGCAAAATATCCATTTCCATTACCTTCCCAACCCCAGTTATTATGAAAATAGTATTCATCTACATAAGAAATGTTACTTGTATAACTTCCTGTATTTGTATCTATTCTATAGTTATCTTGCTTATAATGAACAGTTTTATATCCATCAATAACCCATGCATGACAATCAGAATAGGTAGTCTTCTTATTCCACAATCTACCTGACGTAGTCTTTGTTCCACAACCTTTTACCAATAAAGGACGACTTAAATCAATTGCACTTTTAGCAGATGTCACATTGAAATCTCCACTAAAATATTTGTGATAACCAATACGAGATAAAAACTCATAAGCATCAGATGTTTGAGCTCCACTTCCATTACAACCATAACTCATATTGACTTCTCTACCGATTTCTCTCATCAATCTTGCTATATTACTCTTGTTTGATTCAGTAGGTATCATTGTTGAACACATTGAAGTCCAATTCATAGAGTACTGGTTTAATGTTGAAGGATATTTCCAATATGACATAATTTGAGCTGTTGCAGTCGCAACACATCCAACGGGGGCTTTCCCTCCACTATTATTCGGACAAACGGTCTCTACATACATATTATAAGGAGATCCCTGGCCCCATGTGACGCTAATCAACGGACCTACCGTAGATTCAGATAAATATTCATAAGAAGTTCCTGTATAAACAGTTCGCGTTTGGAGCTTATTAACATCTACAACGAACGAATTGTCTTCGGCGACTTTCAATAAAGAATCCTTTGATTTTTCAAATTCTTCTATAGAATATTCTGCATAATCTTGAAGTTGTTCCAATGCATAAAACAATCCAGGATTTTCAACTTCATTTTCAAGAGATCCTTCTTCTACATATGCCAAAATTTGAGTTGGAATACGGTCATCAGCAGAGACGATAGCAAACCCACCATTGTTTTCAAAATTAAAAACATAAAGCATCGTATCCTCGCTCATACTTCTTGTTGTAGGAGAACATGATGGTCTACTATAAAAACCTAAACTTTCAATGACTTTATTGTAACTACGAGTTGATCCACCAGAAAACATATCTACTGCTTTTAAGGCAATCTCTCTTGCCTCATTGACTGGAATAACATGGTTTTCTGAATACAAAGCTCTTAAATTCAGACCATCAACGGATTTTTCTAAACTTTTTGTTGTCTGAGAATCTTCAATATCATCTGTACATGAAGATATCACAAACAATCCAGAAAATAATAACGACACACCTGTCATTATTTTACGATGAACTTTTTCAAGTCCACAGCCAATAAATTTATTGGAGAATTTTTTTCGCATTTGTTTGAAAAATTTATTATGTTTTGGTTAATTAATAACGCAAATGTAATCAACAATAGGCAATAATCCAAATCTTAATACTAAATATTTACATCATTGATTCCTAAAACTTAAAAAAGCCACTCATTTTTGAATGGCTTTTGACTGTAACAAATTTCAATAATTAACCTAATTGAGCAAGATCATTTGCAAAGTTTTTAAGACCATTCAAGATTTTTTCTTCATTCTTTGCATTGGGTTTGTTCAATCCTGTAACATAGTGAGACAACTGGCCTTTAGCGATTCCTGTAATCGATGATAGACCAGCAAGCGTGAATACGGAGGAGTAGTAAGTTAATGCAGAAGCAACATCTATAACAAATTTAAATTCAACTTCTTCAAAATGCTTCTTTTTTTCAGCATAGTAAGCTTTCATTTCCTCATAACCTAATACAAAATCCTTTTTTGCATCTTCCATTGTTTTACCTGTGCCTGTCACTAAATATGACAAGTCTTTGCTATCGATATCCATATATATACTATATGAACCATCTTTAGCACGTTCCACAACAGCACGTACCTCCTTCATGATAATTTGCCATTTTGTTTATTATTTCTTTATTCTATATCCGATACACCATACAAAAGGTAGGTGAAAATTCACCTACACTTTTTACTTTACTCCTGCCATTTTTAAGATGGTTTTCAGAGTCCCCGTTGCAACCTCTTCGCTGCCGTGATTACTCATTCTGAATTCTGTATCAGTCATTGGAGAGTACCACAGAGGATGCCCGCTTCTTTGCTTGTCTAATGGATAACAACCACTAGCTTTTAACTTGCGCTCAAGTTCTTTATATTTCATATGTCTGAATTTTCACGCACAAATATAGTGTATTATTTTGAATATACAATAAGAATAGACAAACAAATACATGTCAGGATATGAATTTTAGTATAAATGCATGTTATAATAAAAAAATATCTGTCTACTATCCATCATATCCTTTATGTCTTTGCAAAAAAAAAAATTTTAGATATTTATTACTAACTTCGCAATTTTTATTGGTAAAATAGGGATAAACATGGCCTATAAATAGAGGAACGGACGAGCTCATTCTCACTTTTTGTTTAAATAACACTATTGGATGGTAATCTACGGGGGTATTATGAGAACAATTTTATTCTCCTTCTTGAGATAGTCAGTTTGATGACATCATATAAGTCTCTTAACAAATCAGTATTAAAACCTATCCTTTAGAATTTACATTAAACTTGGTTAAAAAGTTAAATGATTAAAGATAACTTTTTAACTAGATTGATATGCATTTTCATTGTGGATTTTGAGAGAAAGGAAGGAAAATATGGCTAAATTGTCATAAGAATTAAAGGATTAGATGCAAAAAATCTCAAAAAAAACAGCACAGAATTATAAAGATTTTAACTTTGTTAGCGATAAGGATAATGACGATGAATTTAAGCAAAAACATACTGTATGGATCTGTAGCACTGTCTCTATTTTTCAAGGAGGCGGTTGTATTTTCATGTTCTTTTTTGATTAGTTTTTGTGCGATACTTTCCGCGCAAACCGTCCATTTCATTTACGATAATGCGGGTAATCGTACAGCAAGGTATATCGATATGTCTTATGATCAAGATGGAGGAGTTGTTAATGAAGAGGATGAATCTGGAGGAGAGATAAAAGATTCGTTGGAGTCGAATCAAATTCATATTTATCCTAATCCTACTGACGGACACCTTAGCATTAGAATTGACAGTTTGAAAAAAGACCAGAGTGCATATGCTCTACTCATAGACACATACGGGAAAAACATTATTTACCAATATGCAGACAAAAATGATGTCACTATTGATTTTTCCGATAGAAATCCAGGAATATACATTTTGCGAATAGAGATCGACAATCTCAACACGGAATGGAAAATAATAAAAAAATAAGAAGATGATTCAGAAAGTCCTTTTATTGGTGTGGTTCTTATTATCTACATCCGTTTGTTTCTCTGTTGAGCAGAATCCGTCTGCACAACCAGAAGTCGGGGATAGTTCTATTCTCGATTTTGGGAAAGGTCCTTATTTGATGTCAGATGGCACCCCTACAGACGACAAGGCTCATGGTTTTGTGTTTGGTAAAATAGGAGGTGTCCTCAACGTCAGTGCAATTGGATCCTTGATGTATCAAATTCCGATAGAAGTGCCATCTGGAGTCAATGGAATGAATCCGAGTGTACAGCTTGTCTATAATTCACAGGCAGGCAATGGAATTGCGGGATACGGTTTCAATCTTTCGTGTGTGTCAGCAATATGCAGATCAAGAAAGAACCTTTTTTCTGATGGAAAGCCGGACGCAATCCATTTGACAGACGAAGACAATATTGAGTTGGATGGA
The DNA here is from genome assembly GCA_045639565.1 of Lachnospiraceae bacterium. GTDB lineage: Bacteria > Bacillota > Clostridia > Lachnospirales > Lachnospiraceae > UBA1258. The sequence goes on along the minus strand of JAZUDH010000078.1, from coordinate 6,466 downwards.
GCAAGACTTGTATTGACATCCGGAAAGAATTTGGCTGACGGCTCGAAGTACCGCACTCAAGAAGAGACATACTGTGACATAACATTTCACAGTGGAGACAACAAGGACGGATCTTACTTCAGTGTCGTAACAAAAGAGGGTGTCACGATGATCTATGGAGCGACGAGCGATGCAAGAATAGAGTCTCAGACATCCGGTGTGCCGTTGATTTGGCTCTTGACGAAAGTGACGGATCAAAATGGGAACTATATGTCATACGAGTATGGATTGGACGATGAGAATGGTGAGTTTTGGCTGTCCAAGATACTCTACACTGGCAACGAGAAGGACAAAGTTACACCTACTTGCGTCGTGGATTTCACCTACGACTCAGATAGAAAGGATTCAAGACTGCAATTCATAGCAGGCTCTAAATTGTCATCGACAAAACTATTGAGAACCGTCGATGTGAAGACAAACGGCAAGATTCTTAAAACATATACACTGTCTTACTTTTTTGATGGCTTTTACAACAAATTGGAATCCATTACTTTATCCAACGATAAAGAGGAAAGATTGGCTCCAATTGTTCTAAATTGGGGCAGTATGGGCAATGCCAGCGAATCTGCTCATAAAATTGAGAAATACGTCTTCGTCCCATTTGCAGAGGATGACGATTGTTATAATGAATATAGTGTTTTGGTGGATGATTTCAATAATGACGGAATTTCCGATTTCATAAAAACCAACTCAGATATGCCTACGGGATATTCGGCTATTGAAGGTGTCATTGTTGAATGGAATCTGTATTTGTCGAAAAAGACGGAATCCGGTGTCATGTATGAAAAGGCAATGCAGGTGCCAATGGATTATTTTTATGGTGCACTCCTGCTTCACTCATTGGACATCAATAAAGACGGGAAAAAAGACCTGATTGAAGTTAAAAGATCTGGTTCGTATTATTGGGTAGAGGTTCTTCTGAACGATGGAGACGGAACGTTCATCAGACAAAATTTTAATACGGAGATTGCGCTTACAGACTCTGACCAATCGCAGATTGAATTCAATGATTTTGACGGTGATGGATTCGTTGAGATGTTGGTTTTGCACAGCGAAGAAACAGAGACGTACGAAGATGTTGACTTCGCCGACTTATACAAGATAGACATTGAAGGCAAACTTTTTTCTAAAATATCATCGTTTTCATATAAAGGTCGATATTCTGCGGTGGACTCCAGATATTCCATAACAGACCTGAATGGAAATGGATTACCAGAGATTTATAATAGAGCCTATCACGAGGCATTTGAATTTGACTCCAACACAAAAAACTTTGAAAAAATTGATTTCGAGAAGATACCGTCATATTGGGATTTGGATGCCGGAGGCGACTTTGTTGACATCAATGGTGACGGATATACGGACGTTATTGCCGTTTCCCAATATGAATTTGAAAACAAATGGAAAATCATGTTGTCGACCGGGACTGGCTTTGTGGAAATACCATGTCCTCTCAAAATGGTGTGCGAAAAAAATAGTCCATATGCACTAGATTGCATTGTTAAAGGCAACCGTTTTTTTGCGGACTACAACAATGACGGAACTCTCGACATTTTGGAAATCATCGATGATGAACTAACATTCCATTATTTCACAGGCAGTGGATTTGTCTCAAAAAAGTACTTGAAGAATGAGTTGCCTGACATTTTGACGAACAAACTGTACTACAACAAACATATACCGTTTTATGACATCACTGGAGACGGAGTAACGGATCTTATTTCGCTCTCACAAAAAGGACTTGACGTTCATCTTGTCCACACTCCGGAAATTGGTCGATACTTGTCTCAAATCAACGACGGACTTATGTCGATCTACACGGTGGATTATAAGACTCTGTCGGATCCTGTTTCCTACCAGTCTGGACAGGAAGAGATATCTCCAAATGTGACGCAACCTTGCATTCCTATCAATGTTGTTAGTCAGATAACGTCTAAATCAGGAAATTATGAAAGCACGGAAAGATGTTATTACAAAGGTTTGAGATTCCATCAAGAAAAAGGAATCTTGGGCTTTGAAGAGTTCACGCAAGACAACGAAACACTAAACAAAAAGAAGACAATCAGGTATGGCTACGACACTATCCTGTTCAGCCCTCATCCTGTGGAAGAAACAACTTTCACCTCTGGTACTGGCAGACAGATAGAGGATGTCGTTTTTGAGTATAAGACAGAAAATCTAGGAACAAAGTCGGGAAAGCGATGCTTCAAATACGTGTCAAAGAAATCCGTCACAAACTGTTTGACAGGCATAACAACTGTTATCGAAGCGTCGGACTATGAGAATGGAAATCCTCAAAAAATAACCACCACTCAAGGAGATGTTGTCGAGGAAAAGACCATGACATACGAGAGAAAAGGATCATGGTGTAAAAACAGGGTGAGCTGCTTGACAACCAAAATGATTGCCGACGGACAGGAACAAGTCCGTAAGGTGTTGTCATTTTATGATGACATGGGTAACCAGACGAAAGAGATTGCCGATCCGGATGATGAAAATGAATTTGTTACAGAATACAAGAACATCAACCATTTCGGACAGGCGCTTTTGGTTGAACGCTCGGCAAACGGGACCACACGTCGTTTTGAATTTGAATACAGTCCTTCGGGAAGATTCATGACTGCCAAGATTGATGAAATAGGCGACAGATATGAGTATGACTGGGATGAGAACACCGGTTTGTTGAAGAGTAAGACGGACCGTAAAGGTACAGTCCGCTTCTCCTATGACGGATTTGGCAATCTTACCGAGACTAAGTTCGCAGACGGAATAACAGAGACAAGCGTTACTGGATGGGCTTCGCCAGAAAATAGTCGGGGAGCAAAATATTACACCTATCACGATAAATCGGGAAGTGCCCCCGTCGTCACGTGGTATGACAATGTTGGCAATGAGGTGCTTAAAGAGACATTAGGACTGAAAAACAAAAAAATCAGTGTCTTTACGGAATATAATTCGGATGGAACGAAAAGCAGAGTGTCTGCACCGACATTCTCCTCCGATCCGCAAAGCTGGGAGGCTGTATATTCCTACGATGAATACGGAAGAGTCATCAGTCTGATAACTCAATCTGGGAAAAGCACAACCAAATATGAGAAATCTTCCACCACGACGGTATCGCCGGAAGGAAGAAAGAAGATGAGCTACGATGCTTCTGGAAGGATTATCTGCGTAGAGACAAACGGCAAATCGGTTAATTACGAGTATTATCCATCTGGAAAGATTAAGTCCTCCACTCCTGAGGGTGGTGCCCCTATCAGCGTCGAGTATGACTTGCAGGGAAGACGCACAAGACTGACTGATCCAGATGGTGGAGTACAAGAGACCAAATATAACGGTTTTGGCGAACTGATGTGGTCAGGACAGAGTATTCATAAAAAAGGAGACACCATAACCACAGAATACTCATACGCCGAAAACGGATTGCCACTTAGCAAGACGACAAACGGGAAGACAACCAACTACGACTATGATAGTCACAACCGCATTGTTGCCATAGAAATTCAGGGTGAGCACAGACAGTCATTCACATACGACAAGTTTGATCGTGTTGTAAGACAGAAGGAGGAGATAGACGGCAAAATATTTGAAATCCGAAAAGAGTACGACGAGTTTGGACGTGTAAGGAAAGAAACTTATCCGTCTGGATTCTTCACTATCAACCACTACGACCTCAACGGCATCTTATACGAGGTGACAGACAGTTTGGGAAGGTCTATCTGGAAACTATTAGAAGAGGATGCGTATGGCCAGAGTCTTCGAACGCAAAAGGGTGTCAAGGAGAGTGTTTTTGGATATGATGAGCAAGGTCATGTCACTTCCATTTTTGCCAAGGACGTGGTTGACATGCTGTACTCTTATGATTCAAGAGGCAACCTTGAGTCGAGAACGGACAACATGACAAGTCAGCAGGAGATATTCGGCTACGACGATATGAACCGTCTGACAAACTGGGATATCTACCGAAACGGTGCCTTGGTGAAGGAAAATAGTCTGACTTTTGACGGGCAGGGCAACATAATGACGAAGAGCGATCTGGGCGACTGTGTGCTGAACTATGGTGACAACGGCAGACCTCACGCATTGACATCCATCGAAGGTACCGTAACAGGCATTCCAGCCACAAAACTGACGCTCGCCTATACCGATTTTCAAAAGGTTAAGAAAATTGAGGAGGGAAACAAGAACTATAGTATATTCTATGGTGTCGACGAACAAAGGCGCAAATCCGTCTATAAGGAAAACGGCAAGACAAAACGTGTCCGCTATTATTTAGGAAATTACGAAGAGGAGACAGATTCCATTGGTAATGTCCGAAAAATTCACTATCTCGCAGGCGGAAGTCTGTTTATACAGAATTGTGGCAACGACACCCTTCTGTATGCCTACCACGATTTCCAGGGCTCTTTGATAGCTTTGGCGGATGAAGACGGCAATGTGGTTGAGCGATATGCGTACGACCCTTGGGGAGCACGCCGAAATTCCGAGAAATGGGAAGAGAAGGATCAGCGTGCGAATCATCTGATTGACAGAGGCTACACCGGTCATGAGCATATCGATGCTTTCGCCATCATCAACATGAACGGACGCATTTACGATCCGCTCACAGCCACATTCTTTTCAGTCGACCCATATGTGCAGTCGCCAGATGATTGGCTCAACTACAACCGCTACGCCTACTGCATGTTCAACCCGTTCCTGTATGTTGATCCGAGTGGCTACACTTGGTTCAGTAAATTAGGAAACTGGTTTAGAAACAACTGGCAAAGCATAGTCACAACTGCAGTGACGGTCGCTGCCGGAGTCGCTGTCGGAGCCATTATAGTAGCTTCATGTGGAACAGCCGCACCATTGCTGGTAGCAGCATCTGCAGGAATGGCCGCAGGATTTGCAGGAGGTGTGACCCACGGAATCCTGTCCGGTCAAAGTATTGGCGACATTATGAAGTCAGGACTTATAGGAGCAGGCAAAGGGCTGCTTTTTGGTACGTTGGGAGGAGTCGCATCCACGTTTGCTCCGGCAGGAGCATTGTGGGGTAGTCTTTATGGCGCAGGCACTGGCTCCTTTATTGGCATGGTGGGCAGTGCCATGACTGGAGACGATATAACAGAAGGCATGATCTTTGGTGCTGCGAGCGGATTTTTCGGTGGATTTTTCCAAGGCTACTGTTCTGCCAAGAATCAAGGACTTAATCCATGGACTGGAGCAAAACTGCCAGAGACGACGGTAAACACTCCGAATGTGCCTTTTGAAGTGCAAGCGGAAATGACGACAACAGGATCGGGACAAACATTGGATGATTTGCATTGTAGTAATACTTTTGAAATTAGCGATGGAGTAAGAAGAGCAAAAGCGGCAGAACAATTAGGATTAAAATCTATAGAAGCAATGGATTATACAGGCAAAACATTTCAAGTGGAGATTGACAATTTACGCTCACCTTTTAAAAATTCTATAGACATAAGCACACCATTAAAACTAAATAGATATGAAAAAATATTTAATGGATTCAAATCTGGTGACAAAATTCCTCCAATTTATGTGAATCCAGGAAATAGAGGAGTCAAAATTATAGATATTAAATTTATCCATTAATAATATGATAGAGAATCAAAAACAAAGAAAAGCAATACAAGCAATACAAGAATTGATTGTAAAAGCGAGAAACTATTCGTACCAAAATATGCCATACGAAAGATTGGCTGTATTTTTAGACGATTTAGAATACTTACCATCCCTAATTGTAGAAGACAAAGATAACACAATATTATTTGAAGATTATTTAAGGGATATCTGTGATCGTAATTGTTGTATGGATGTTTTTATTAGATATGAAAAACGGTAGAAATATCTGTCCCCTTGAAAATAGTTGAAAGGTTGTGCGAATAATACCGGTTAGAGTTTGTAACATTTTTGAGTGAATATACGGGACCTTGCACATTTCACCCAAATGTATCGCTAAGAAGAATGTAAGATCGACTACGCTAGCAGACTTGTATTCAAAATACATCTGTGTTCAAATAAATCACAAAAGCACCCTGAATACGGGTGCTTTTGTGTATTCTGGGAAATCAAAGATTAAAAATAATATGGAGATTATAAGATCTCTCCATATTATTTTATATTTGATCAATTTTTGGTACCTTAAGATACGATTTGTCAAATATTAGAGCATGATTCAACCCCATTACTGTAATCCCTATTTTTCTGTATTTTATTATATCACTCTGAGAAAGTACAAAGGCTGTAAATGGTTGCATATGACTATGCTCTGGCACTGCTATATTGGCCTCCCTTGCACATTTCCCCCAAATGTATCGCTAAGGGAGATAATTATATGAATTTTAATGTTTTATAATTCGAAAAATATCCTATATTTTCAAGAAATATGAGATATTTTGTACGAAATTTGAAAAATTCAATGAGA
>JAZUDH010000077.1:0-9112 GCA_045639565.1 Lachnospiraceae bacterium | reverse complement strand
TTAATAAAGTTATCTGTTTCCATCCTTGTGGCTCAAGTTCTTCAATCATCTCAGTCGAAGTCATAGGTGCAGCTTTCTCCCACAAGAATTCTAATAATTTTTCTTCTCTTGCATTGATTTCTGATTTAAAAGTCATAGTTTATATCCTTTCGGGCTGTTATATATTCATTATACTTTTTAAACACCCGTTGTCAACAATGTCTACCTCTGCGATTATACAAATGATGAATAAACATAATTTTCTTCATAAAAAATACTCCCTTCTGAGTGAATTCTCTCATTCAAAGGGAGTACATCAATGTTTACGCGTTCATCTTAATCATTCTTAACACAAAGCTCTATTATGATTAAGATACGAGGTCTTGGATCCATATTTTCTTTTTAAGCAAGATATATCCTATAATCGCCTTTAACATATCAATAGCCTGTACCAAAGCATACATAGGAATAATGGACAATCCTGTGAAACGGCTTAGTACGTATGCTACTGGCCATGAAAATGCCCACAAAAATACCGAATCAAACAGGAATGTTATAAATGTCTTTCCTCCAGATCTAAGTGTAAAATATGCCGCATGCAAAAATGCTCCTAGTGGCATGAATAGAGCCGCCACTCTCATAATGTGGACTGCAAGAGCTCTGATTCCATCTGTTGTATTGTAAAACTTTGGAAATAATGGAGCCATCAGTATCAACAAGGCAGCCATTACAGATGAAACAAACATGGAGAACGCAATAAGCTTTCTATCTGTATCCACTACCTCATCAATCTTTCCTGATCCTAATATCTGCCCTATAATAATCGCTACTACATTACCCATTGAAATAAACACAACATTGAACAGGTTCACAAATGTATTAGAAATATTGAATGCAGCAATTACATCAAGTCCTCTTGTAGAGTAGCACTGAGTAATCATTGACATTCCAAGTGACCATAAAAGCTCATTTACAAATAGTGGAGTGCCTTTAGCTATAATTTTTCCCGCAAGGTTCATAGGCACCTTGAAGCCTTTATAAAGCCCCACTGCAAAAGGATTGCGTGCTTTATGTGTATGAGTCCAGATTATAATGATTCCAAATTCAACAAATCTTGAAATGTTAGTTGCAACGGCAGCACCCACAACACCTAATTCTGGCGCACCCAGATGACCGAAAATAAATACCCAGTTAAAGAAAAGGTTAACGCCTACCGCTATCAATCCTGCTATCATGGGAACCTTGGTTTCACCTGACTCACGAAGCGTTCCAGCATATGATGTTGTAAAGGCTATAGGAATGAAGCCTATCAGCATTACTCTTAAATAGTCTTTGGCATAAGTAAGTGTCGCTGCAAGGTCAAGACCTTCCTCGGTTTCGTGTAGAAACATTGATATTAACTGATTATCAAATTTAAGCAGAATAAATATGCCCGTAATCGCAATCAACACGCATGTAGCCAACTTAATACGAACTGTGTATCTGATTCCTTCATGGTTTCCCTGCCCTACATACTGAGCCGTGAAAATACCAGGTCCTGAAACAGCCCCGAAAAGAGCAAGCATGAAAATAAAAAGCAGCTGATTTACAATCGCTACACCACTCATCTGCTCGGTTCCGACCTTACCTACCATGATGTTATCAAGTAAGTTTACGAAGTTTGTAATACCATTTTGAACTATAATTGGTACCGCTATAGTGAGTACCTTACTGTAAAATGCTTTATCGCCTATGTATCTCTTCATAAGTCAACATTAAATCAAACCTTTCTCACTTCGTCAATCTACCATGCGTCGACTTTAATATAATCTTTAGAAACTCTTTTCTTTTTGATATAATATAGGCAAAAGAACGCTTTGTGTAATATCTTTACGCAAGAAATGGAGTACTATGTCAGAATCGAATTTTGAAGAATTTGTAACCTTTGAAACTACTACTAAGGATGGAACCACAATAGAGATGGCAGTCCTTGAAGAATTTGAATTCGAAAGGAAAAATTATGCGGCCTGTGGCAAAATCGTAAACGACGAAATTGATATGGAAGGCGTATATATCTTTCGCATTAAGACAACAGCTGATGATTTTGTAGCTGAAAAGATTGTCGATATGGATGAATACAACAAGGTTACAAAAGCATATCTTGAATTAGAAGATTAATTTAAAATCCCGCCTGGTGATAGTGACTTCTTTTACTTAATAAAGAAGTCATTATCACCAGGCGGGATTTATCTTTCTTACTTTATCCCCAGCTTCAACGCATCTGATGGGCACTTATCCACACATAACCCGCATCTTATACACTCCATGCTATTAGAATTCTTAACAGGATCAACTCCCATTAAGCACGAATTCCTGCAGGAGCCACATTCAGTACATTTTGTACTATCTAAATTGAGCTTAACTAACGAAAACTTATTGCACACCCCATAAATCGCTCCAAGTGGACACAGGTACTTACAAAATGGGCGATATATCATAAGGCTTATTATCACTATAGTTGCAAGCACAATAACCTTCCACGTAAATATCCTACCCATTTGTTTAAATAGCGCTTTATCAGCTAGTGCCAATAGAATCCCCGATATCGTTCCCGATGGACACACATACTTACAGAAAAACGGAGTCAGCTTAATCATAATTGGAAGCACAATAACCATCACTATCAAAATGACATACTTTAGATATCGTAATATTCTATCGCCTTTAAATGTCCTAACCTTTTTAAAGAAAGGTATCTTATAAAGCAAATCCTCCAATAGACCAAATGGGCACAAAAAGCCACACACTACTCTTCCTAATAGTGCTCCGAAAAATAGTAGTAACCCCACCACATAATATGGAAGCTTAAAGCTATATGAAGAAAGAGCATTCTGCATCGACCCTATCGGACATGCTCCTACTGCGCCAGGGCACGAATAGCAGTTTAATCCCGGGACACAAGCCTGCTTTACAGGACCAGTATATAATTTCCCTGTAAAGAATCCCTTGAAGTGCGCATTTTGAACAAGCGCCGCCACTATTTGAACTGACCTTCTAACTCTCTTATCCAATTCCCACACACTCCAGACATATCTTCGCTGCCTTTTGTAAAACAGCTATATTTTGTTTTAAACAAATCCCTACCACAATAAGCCCTACACTCGCCAACAAAGCTACAGTCGTAACAATCCGCCTCTTCATGAATTCACCTACTCAAGATAAAACTTAATAACATTTTCCCAGCCACTATAGTCGTTTGAACCTACATAAGGTTCATCAGTTAAAATACGTCCTTTTCCATCTAAAAATACAGTCGTGGGAACATATTCAGTCATCAAATCATACATTTCATCAGTCGCCTCAATGATTGGATATGTAACTCCTGTTTTCTTAACTACAGCTTTTATTTCTCTAGGGTCACTGTAAATCGAATAAGCTCCTATTATAATGAATCCCTCATCCTCATAATCCTGATATAACTTTTCTAACTCTGGCATCTCACGTACGCAAGGACCACACCATGACTCAAAGAAGTTAAGCATAATCAACTTTTTATCCTTTAATGATTCACTACTCACCTCATTTCCAGTAAGATCCGTAGTGGCAAAAGAAAAGACAGGCCCATCATATATATCTTCTAGCTCTTCATCAGATTGCTCATTTACTTCTTCTTTTTCCAACTCTTCAGCACCTGTGGCTGGATCTATCGTTGTTTCTTCAATATCCGTAACACTTACTGCGACAGTCTCTTTTCCAATGTTATCTTCAGAAGACTTATCATCTTCATTACTAATATCTTCAGAAGCTTCAACTGTCACATCACTAGATACTTCAATAGATGCATCCTTACTTTCACTTACGTAAAATTCACCATCTCCACATCCAGTAAGCATAATAGCCAAAATTATTAAAAGTGTTAATGCATGTTTTCTTTTTCTCATCGTATATCCCTTCTTGCAGAATTACTTTTTTATAGTTGTACAATTTCTAATAGATTCTCTATGTATCCTTTATTATTTTATTACTTCTAAGAGCCAAAGTACACATCCTTGTGGCAAAAGGACCGTCCCCAAAAAAATGCCAGACACATCAATGTCTGGCATTAGTCGATATATTGTTAGAGTTTAGAAGGTTGCTTCTTCTCCACAATTTTCACATATATATTTGTAGATTGTTCCTGCTGTTGTTTCCTCTTCAGATACTAATACATAATGGTGAGCAACTGAGTCATAATATTCATCGCAACCCATGCAATGAGTTCTGATAACAGCACATTCTCCATCATGAGCTTCACTTACTAATTCCTGATTATCATAATCATAAACATGTCGGTCATATGTGATTGAATCATCACAATGCTTGCACTTTACTTCAACGATTTCATGCTTTCCAGGAGCTGCTTCCTCAATTATTGTAGGATTGTCATAATCATAGTAGTGGTTAACGTATGTGCTTATTATTTCACCACATCCGATACACTTAACCTCTGAGATTCCATCATGGTCCTCAGTTGCTTTTCCTTCGAATAATACATATCCATGCATTACATCAGAGTAAAGAATATCTCCACACTTTGTGCATCTTGTACCGTAGCTTCCATCATGACCTTCTGTTGCTTCCTCTTCGAAGTATTCGTAATTGTGATTTACTTCTTCAACTGTTGATTCACAGTACTTGCATTTAGCAATTATGCGTTCACAGCCGTTGCCTTCTGTTTCAATTATAACTGCATTATCATAATCAAATTCACATACATCCAGATTTTCAATAGCGCCACAGTTTAAGCAGGTTACATTAGCAACTCCATGCTGTCCGTTAGGCTCTGACACTACTACGTATGTGTCCCAATCGAAATAATGAACTGCATTTTCTTCTTTACTAAATCCACACTTCTTACATGTATACTTTTCGCAGCCATCCATACCTTCTGTTGCTTCCACACATTCATACTCGAAGTCATGCCATGAATCAATTAATACATCATTACAAAGTGTACAGTGGTAAGAATATGTCATGCTGCATTCTGATCCTTCTTCAGAAGGAATAAGCTCTGGATTGTTAAAGTCATAGGTATGCTCTTCCCATTCTTCTCTCTCGCCACAAATCATACAAGGATAAGAGTAAATAGCATGTTCTGTTTCAGTCGCTTCTTTTACAAGAATTTTATCTTCTGAATCATAAAAATGACTGATTCCCTCTGAAATCTCACCGCAGATTGAACACTCATCCTTCCAGTATCCATGTTCAGTTTCGCTACATTCAGCATATTCAACTTCTACCCAATCATGGTTAAAGCATACAAGCTTATCAATTGATTCGTTCTTAACCTTTCCACAGAGGTAACATGTATATTTCTTAGAACCCTCTTCTTTGTATGTAGGCTCTTTTACTACTACACCTCTATTATAGGTATGTCCAAATGTGTTACACACAAACCTATTCATAATACCTGTTAATAAGGTTCCTAAACACATCTGCTTACATTCTGTTACACACTGATATTCTCTAGGTGCTGCATAAGCAGGTGCCGCACTACTTGCTGCAATCGAAATTGCAAGTCCTAATGTCGCAATTGATTTTAATAATTTTCCTTTTTTCATTTTATCTGTCTCCCTTTTGTTCTGTACCTTCGTACTTAGTACACGCTTATACTAACATCCGGGATTGGCTGACTTGTAATCTTGGTTTTACCCACTTAAAAATCCCTCCACATAATCTGTGGAGGGATATACTCACATTTTATTCACCTTTTCGCATCTTTAAGTACTTATCAAGTACGGGTCTGATAGGTGGTGATATTTCTGGAATCTCATCGATATCAAAGAATCTCAAATCATCAAGCTCTTCGTCCTGCTTTTTGATGGTTCCATGATATTTCTTGCATAAATATATGATTTCTACGTTAGATACCTCATCGCCATTTGGGTAGATGTAATGAACCTCAGGACCAGAATTAATCATAAATAGTTCCATCTCGTCGGCGATTAGTCCTGTTTCTTCAAAGAGTTCACGCCTTGCACAGTCCTCGACTTTCTCGTCAATTTCAATTGAACCGCCAGCGTATCCCCACATATGATTGTCGGTACGCTGCCCCAGTAAAATCTGACCCTTTTCATTTTCGATTATGATACTTCCTGCGCACTGGATTAAGGTCTTATGACCTACAATCTTGCGCATGTCCATTATGTATCCGCTCATAGTTTACTACTGCTTCCAAAATTTCTTCTTTTTACCTGTGTCATCTGAACCATCAGATTCCTTTTTACTCTTTTCAGCATTCTTTACTGCATTAAGAGAGTCTCCTGTTAACTCATCAAACTTTCGTAATAATTCCTTGGCTTCATGTGTTAACTTATCAGGAGTTTCAACAATTAAGGTTACAAAATGGTCACCTACTACATCCTTGTATCTTGTAGAAGGAATACCCTTGCCCTTAAGTCTTACTCTTGTGTCAGTCTGTGTACCAGGCTTAACCTCATATGCAACCTTTCCGTATACAGTATCGATTAATACCTCGCCACCAAGCGCTGCTACGGCAAAAGAAATAGGAACGGTAGAGTAAATGTTCATATCCTGTCTACGGTATATAGGATGATTAGCGATTATTACTTCAACCTTTAAGTCGCCTCTTTCGCCACCATTGCTTCCAGGTTCACCCTTGCCACGTAGACGTACATACTGACCATTGTCAATACCTGCAGGAATTGACACAGCTATACGCTTACGGCTTGATGTATATCCTGAACCACCGCACTGAACACACTTTTCACGTACAATTTTACCTGAACCCTTACATTCTGGACAGCTTTGTACATTACGAACTGTGCCAAAGAAAGACTGCTGAGTAAAGATAACCTGTCCCTTACCGCCACACTTTGTACAGGTTTCAGGATGTGTACCTTCCTTGGCTCCTGTTCCGTGACATGCTGAACATTCATCTTTTAAATTCAATTCAATTTCTTTTTCAACGCCAAATACTGCTTCTTCAAAAGTAATATGAACGCTTACTAAGATATCCTGACCTCGCATGGGACCACCAGGATTACGTCTTGAGCCGAATCCGCCACCAAACATTCCGCCGAATAAATCTCCGAATATATCTGAGAAATCAGCAGAATTGAAGTCGAATCCGCCGCCGTATCCACCGCCCGAGCCATCGAATGCACTGTGGCCGAACTGATCATACTGCTTACGCTTTTCAGGGTCGCTTAGTACTGCATATGCTTCAGAAGCTTCTTTGAACTTAGCTTCAGCCTCTTTATCACCAGGATTCATATCAGGGTGATATTTCTTAGCTAAAACTCTATATGCTTTTTTAAGAGCGTCATCGTCAGCATTTTTGTCGACGCCTAACACTTCATAATAGTCTCTTTTAGTTTCTGCCATATGATTTATATCCCTATCCTAGATATCATAGTACTCCCCCTCTAAATAAAGGGGGAGTAGCTAATTAATCAAAGTCTAAATTATACTTCTCTATAGTCTCCATCAACTACATCATCAGAACCGCCCTGTGTAGGAGCTTCCTGATATCCACCCATGTCAGGACCTGCCTGAGCGCCCTGAGCAGCCTGTGCCTGCTCATAAACCTTAGCAAAAAGTGCCTGAGCTGAGTTCATAAGTTTTTCTTTTGCAGCCTTCATTTCATCGATCTGGCTGTCTGTAAGTTCCTGATCCTTAGTAGTTTCAAGTAAGCTCTTAAGTGCAGCTAAATCAGCTTCTACCGCACTCTTCTGTGAAGCATCAACCTTGTCGCCTACTTCTGTAAGAGCCTTTTCTGTCTGGAATACGAATGAGTCAGCATCGTTACGTGTATCGATTGCTTCCTTACGCTTCTTATCCTGAGCTTCGAATTCAGCAGCTTCCTTAACTGCGCGTTCGATTTCATCATCTGACATGCTTGAACCAGCAGTAATTGTGATGTGCTGTTCCTTGCCTGTTCCTAAATCCTTAGCTGATACATTTACGATACCATTAGCATCGATATCGAATGTAACTTCGATCTGAGGTACACCTCTCATTGCAGGGGGGATACCATCAAGTCTGAACTGTCCAAGTGACTTGTTGTCACGGGCGAACTGTCTTTCACCTTGTACTACGTTGATATCAACGGCTGTCTGGTTATCAGCGGCTGTAGAGAATACCTGGCTCTTCTTTGTAGGAATAGTTGTGTTTCTCTCGATAAGTCTTGTAGCAATACCACCCATTGTTTCAATTGAAAGTGAAAGTGGAGTTACATCAAGTAAGAGGATATCTGTTGCACCAGCTTCACCTGAGAGCTTACCACCCTGTACTGAAGCACCAAGTGCTACACATTCATCAGGGTTAAGTGACTTAGAAGGCTCCTTACCTGTAAGCATTCTAACCTTATCCTGTACTGCAGGAATACGTGTTGAACCACCTACTAATAATACCTGACCTAAATCAGAAGCTGTTAAACCAGCATCCTTTAATGCGTTCTGAACAGGAATAGCTGTTCTTTCTACTAAATCATGTGTAAGTTCATCGAACTTAGCACGTGTAAGGTTCATATCAAAGTGCTTAGGTCCTTCAGATGTAGCTGTGATGAAAGGAAGGTTGATGTTTGTTGTTGTAGCTGAAGATAATTCCTTTTTAGCCTTTTCAGCTGCTTCCTTTAATCTCTGAAGAGCCATCTTGTCTGTTGAAAGGTCGATTCCTTCTGCCTTCTTGAACTCTGAAAGCATCCAGTCTGTAATCTTCTGGTCGAAGTCATCACCACCAAGTCTTGTATCACCGTTTGTAGATAATACTTCGATAACGCCATCACCGATATCGATGATTGAAACGTCGAATGTACCACCACCTAAGTCGTATACCATGATTTTCTGCTCTTTTTCGTTGTCAAGTCCGTAAGCTAAAGCTGCTGCTGTAGGCTCGTTGATGATACGTTTTACATCAAGACCTGCGATTTTTCCGGCATCCTTTGTAGCTTGACGCTGAGCATCGTTGAAGTATGCAGGAACTGTGATAACAGCCTCTGTTACTTTTTCTCCAAGGTAGTTTTCTGCATCAGCTTTTAATTTCTGAAGAATCATGGCTGAAATCTCCTGTGGAGAGTATTTCTTGTCATCAATTGCTTTCTTTGTATCTGTTCCCATGTCTCTCTTAATGGAAGCAATGGTTTTTTCTGCGT
>JAZUDH010000076.1:0-4127 GCA_045639565.1 Lachnospiraceae bacterium | reverse complement strand
TGTCAATTATTCTTTCACTTCAAATCAACTGTAGCTATCTCTCTTGTCGGCCAAAAAGCACACAGATGAAGTTTAGTAATTTTACCCATGAAGGGATGAAAAGAATCCAAAAGAATCGGCATTGCTTTACATATTACATCTGGTTCATCAATCAGAATTGTAGCATGTGGAGTCCAAGGAAATTGCTCATTTGTTTCGATTTTTATTTCATTTCGAATATATAACAATTCAGGTGTATTCATATCCGGACCGCAAAACAACACTCGTCCTCCCGCAAAAACACCAATATGACTAACATGTACAGGTGTAGCATCAAAACTAGCTGCCAATCTTTTCATTTCTTGAATAACCGCTTGTTCTTTATCAAGAGCGAATGTTCCAAGGCTAATATGGAAAGGTAACCCCTTAGTTTGTTTACCTATAAATCCTTCCTGCTCTAACTTTTCATACCATTCCCCCATAGTCTGCTGAGACTCTTCATCGAATTCTGCCATTAATGTTAAAATTTGCTCCACCATTCTAAATCTCCTCAATCAGCTAACTTCAATTTTACATAGCACGAATTATCAAAATTTTCTTCTAATAATTTATCTTGTATCCAGTATTCATATCCACAATATTTTCAAATGGTTCGCCATTTACTAAATGTGCAATGTTTTTTGCTGCTATTTGAATAATTTTATCGTGGGTCGCCCTTACATGATATCCACCTGACACATGCGGTGTAATAAGTACATTAGGCATAGTCCACAGTTTATGGTCTGTTGGCAGTGGTTCAGGATTTGTCACATCAAGTGCTGCTCCACCAATTTTTCCTCTTTCCAATGCATCACATAACGCTTGTGTATCTACAGCTGTTCCCCTTCCAACATTCAAGAAATATGCTCCGTCTTTCATTTCATTAAATGCTCTTTCATCGAAAACATTGAAAGTCTCGGAATATCCAGGAAGACAGCTTGCTACAATGTCTGCTTCATTAAGACATGAATAGAAATCATCCATTGTATGCATCGATTCGACATAAGCAGGCTTTATACTTACATTTTTTCTTATACCTATCACCTGGCTACCCAAAGCAGACATTCTAACACCAAACTCATTACCTATATCACCAAAACCTACAATCAAAGTTCTGGTTCCGTATATGGAAGAGACAGGGCCTTCATCATTCCACTTCTTATTCACTTGATTCATCTTATATAAATCTAATTTCTTCATCAGATACAACAATGAACCTAGCATATGTTCTGATATTGCTAAACCATATGCACCTGTCGCATTTGCTAGTGTAGCTTTCTCTGGAAGAACTCCTAGAGATGTAAAGCCATCTGTTCCTGCATTATTTAATTGCAAAAGTTTAAGATGTTTACAATATTTCAAAAGTTGAGGGTCAATATTTCCCACAATCATATCTGCATCTTCTAGATCATCTGATGTAACTAAACTTGCTGGAATATATTTAATTTCTGCATTAGCCGACACAGCGTCTAAAACAGACCTATGATTATCTAAAACATCCATAACAACTAGTATCTTGTGCATAACGTCTCCTTAACTATATTATTTTTTTCATCAAAAAACTTCTCCTCTACTAAATCGGAATTAGGTATCCCGTATTCTCAAAATTTATATATCATATAGATACATATCTCTTGGCGGATCATAATGTGGTTTAATCCGTATTTTGTTTAGGAACATTCCACCATCACAATCTTTATCCCAATTTTTAATCATCAATTCTGCCAACCCTTCTACTGAAATAGCCACATACTTGCTACTCCATCCATGATTTCCTTCCATATAAACAGCTCTGCAATCATCTAATACATATGCAGTTACGTATCCTCCTGGATCAGTTACCGTATCATGAAAATAATCCCAAAAGAATATCTCGTCTTCAAAAGTTAATGCTTTAAGCATTTTTATAACAATATCCTTTTCTGGAATAGATTGCATTGAAACAAACTGCTCTCCATTTCTTCCTTCTTCAGATACATCAAACCCAAGTTCCTGAATTTGTTTTACTTTTTCTTCCAACATATTTTACTCCACAAATGGTATAACCCCTACTGGTTATTTAATGAATAAATAGATTCCATATTAGCAATAACTCTACAATTAACAAAACACCTGTAATAAAGCCTCCAAATATTATACCTATAGCAGAACCTAAAGAATCAGTATATTTTTTCCATTCAATATCATAAGTAGACTTTGAAGGATCTTTAAGCTGATAATATATTTCTATTTCTGAATTAATCGGAATACCTAACTTATCACCTAATACATTTGCCTTTTCGTATAGTCCAACATTAGCATTATTCTTATTTTGCAAATTTTCTCTTGTATGATATTCAATCCCATCAACATTGTATTTATATGTAATAAACAATGTAGTTATTTTAGGACTTTGTACACGTTGCGATATTTCTATGTTCTCTACTAACGCTGTTGCAACTCCTTCATATTTTTCACTTTTACGTCTCAATGCATTAATTCCATCAATAAGTAATATAGAACTAATAAGCATCGCAAATGCAGTTAAAACAATATAGTACATTGGTATCCCCCTCACACTATTTTCTACTATCATCGAAATAGGAAAATAAGAAATTTACAGTGCACTTTCTATCCAATAATAGACCCTATCTTCTGTCTCTGTTTCTAATATCGCTCCGTTTGATTCTGCAACTGCACGGGACGCTTCATTGTCCTTATGTATTGTAATTAATACTTTATCAATACCTTTTTCTTTTGCTTTCCCAAGTAAAAGTTTCAACAATTCTTTTCCATAACCTTTTCCACGATATGGTTTAGCTATCCCATAACCTATATTTCCGCCTGCTATTCGCAATGCATCTGTTAAAAATTCTCGAACATTACCAAAACCAACAGGTACATTATCAATATAAAGCCAGTATGTAGTAGAAGGAACCTTCCACCCGTCCACAAGCCCTTTTTGTTCTGATTCAATCTGCTTATTAATAAGCCATTGCTTATATTCCTCAAAAGATAAACCATTAGCTTTATTAATCAGACCATTTTCATCTTTAGGAATTAATTGCAAAAGCTCATATATATCGTTACCATCATTAGGCGATAATCTTCTCAATTCAATCATAATAACTCTGCCTTCCTATCATTTGTTTACTAATATATTTGCATCTTCGCTGCATTGTCGACAGCTCGGAAGATTCAAATTGAACTAAAAATAAGAATTTTAGGTTATGAATAATTATTTCCTACCGATTTCACCTAACACTTAGGAAACAACATCCTGGCTGTCAATCCAATATGTCGGTTCAAAACCGACATATTGGATTCCTGTTTCATATCCCCACCGTTCAATTCAATAATATAAATTTCTATAGCCCGTATTCTCAAAATCCACTTAGCCCGAAAAATCTGAATTTAGCCCATATTCTCAAAATCATTCTTCCGATAATTCTGGCTAACTCGGGACTAATGTATAACATCCAACTTCTTTGAAAAGAATAACTCAAGATCATCATCATTGCAGCAATTCTCATACTCCGGGCAAACACTTCCGCCATACCATACACCTGATCCATCAGGAATGTATCCTCTCTTAACATACATACGCTGAGCTGCACCATATCCGCTGTGAAGACCTACCGAAAGGCAAACTAACCTTCCAAAGTGAAGCAACCGCATACAATACAACTATCATTTTACAAAAAAATAAGAACCATTACTATTTTAAACACAAAAAGACCTTCGCATTTCTGCGAAGGTCTTGATAATACAATATAATGTATCCTTATCTCTTTGAGAACACATGAACAAAATTTCTATCTTTCAAAAAATACAATATATTGAGAAATATCCATTTTATTCCACTATTTACTGACATTTTTATATTTTTCTATTTTCTCCGTGTGAAAAATGTGTGAAGCATGCTCAATATACACTGTAATCATATGCTCTCATACCCCAAATATCATTAACTAAATTAGAACCTGCCACTACAACTGGCAAACCATAATGTATTCTTCTTCATTCTCGTAGTCTATTTCAAATCCCACATTTTTATACATTCTCACAGCATAATTCTGTTTCTGAACAGCTAATGATGCTTTCTTATATTTGCAAGATTTTAATTCCAC
>JAZUDH010000075.1:0-4916 GCA_045639565.1 Lachnospiraceae bacterium | reverse complement strand
AGCAAAATTTGATTTTGAAAGATTCAGAAAAGATTTAGATTGTTGTGATGTGATATAATAGTCTGCTTTTGTGGTAAGGAGAGTTGTATGTCTGAATATATGGAAGACAAGATGTATATAATGTTAAATAGGGTAAGACAGCGTCCTGGTATGTGGATAGGTAAGCTTGATATAGAAAGAATGAAACTATTTATAAATGGGTATAGAATGGCTTTGAGAGATTTAGACATTTGTCAGTCGAATAATCAGACAGCTTTATTTCCTTTAGACTTCAGCCTTATGAGTGAATTCGTTAAAATTAAAACAAATGCCTATTCCAGTGAGATGGGATGGGCAAAACTCATATTAGAAGAATGCAATGGAGACAGAGAAAAAGCTTTAGATTTATTTTTTGAGTATTATGATGAGTTTTGTGTTATAAAAGCAGTTCGTATGAAAAAATCTATCCTTACAAAGGATAACATCTTTGCAAATGACAATATGCTTTATTCTTATCGAGGAGGACATGGAATTTGCAGGAAATCACCAATATATGATTCGCCACAAGCTGTATATTTGATTGAGTTATCGAATGATATTGGCTATCTTTGTGCAGTTGAAACTTCTTTGGATATACAGTTGAAAAACTTTATTTTTCGCAATGATCAGATGGTACTGGATAATAAATGTTGGGAATCACCAGTGCGTGTTTTTGGTTCGATTGATACTTTTGAAGAAATACCTTGTGAGGAACATCCTGTTTTTTTGAAACCAATTCGTTGTATATAATGAGCATACGGTTACATTTTAATGTGAAATATTTTATTGCGAATGATTTTGATAGTGCGCCAAGATAAGGGCGCTTAACCAAACGGGTGGAAATCCCGTCTATATAAGGCCTAACCAGCCAGTAGAAGCAAGTCTTGCGTAGTTATCAGTAATGGTAGGTGCGAAGCGTAGACAGCGAAGAAACAGGGTTATTTAGTGAGCTTCGAAAATCATATCAAATCGGAGGGACGACACTGTTATCAAAGTGGAAGTCAATATCACATAGTGCAAATTGGTGAGTACTTTGTGGCACCGCGGGGTCTAGGAGATAATCATGTTTACTATTGTGGTTAAGCAGTCAACTTGGGAGAGCCTGTATCTTCTCGAAAGAGTATGAAAACGCGACCGAGCAGGATAGTGTTTCAAATGAGATATAGGCAGTCGGATAGCTTCATAGTACCGAAGAAGATTAGAATAATAAGCTAATCCGAGGGAAGGGAGCTACATAGTAACGTTCTTTCTGAGGACACATTATCCGTACTCAGGGACGGAGGTAATAATGGAAACGAAATTAGAGAGAATAGCTGAGATATCGGCGACTACAAGGAAGCCGGAGTTTACGGCTCTGTATCATCACATCAGCTATGAACTACTGAAGAAGTGCCATAAGGAATTAGACGGCGATAAAGCAGTAGGGATTGATAAGGTTACAAAAGATGAATACGAGCAAAATTTAGATGCAAATCTAAAGGATTTAGTGAATAGGCTCAAAACAAGGGCATACAAGCCCCTGCCATCGCTAAGGGTTTGGATACCAAAGGCAAATGGAAAGCTTAGACCACTAGGAATCGCAAGCTATGAGGATAAGATTGATCAGCTTGCTTTAAAGAGAGTGTTGGAAGCGATATATGAACCACGATTCTTACCTTGGATGTGTGGCTTCAGACCAAATAAGGGATGTCACGATGCTATAAAGGCAACGTGGGGGTGTATCAACACAGGCAGAATCAACTACATAGTGGATGCGGATATCAAAGGATTCTTTGACCACATAGACCATGAATGGATGATGAAATTTGTGTCACTATACATCAAAGACCCCAACATACTTTGGCTGATTAAAAGCTACCTAAAGGCAGGTGTTATTGATAATAAGACCTACAATGCCACTGAAGAGGGAACCGCGCAGGGAAATATCGTAAGTCCAATACTGGCAAATATTTATATGCACAATGTACTTGTTCTTTGGTACAGATTCCACATTAAGGAAAACTTCAAAGGTGCAAATTTCCTAGTTGTATATGCAGACGATTTCATCGCAGGATTTGAACTTGAAAGCGAAGCAAAGGAGTACTACAAACTTCTAAGAGACAGAATGAACAATTTCAATCTTGAACTCGAAGAGAGTAAGAGCAGGCTTATTAAATTCAGCAAATGGATTTGCGTTAACAACGAAAGAAAAGGCTTACCAAAGCCAGAAACTTTTGACTTTCTAGGTTTTACATTCTATAGCAGTAAGACTAGGAAAGGAATGCCAACAGTCAAGGTAATGACGGCAGCGAAGAAACTCAGATTGAAGCTAAAAGAAATGAAGAAGTGGATATATGAGAATCGAACAATGCCAGTAATAGAACTGATAAAGGCAATGAATCGTAAACTTGTAGGACACTACAACTATTATGGAGTTTCGTTTAACAGTACTAGACTACAGACGTTCTTGCACTATTCACAACAGTACCTTTATAAGGCACTGAACCGAAGAAGTCACAAGAGGAGTTACACCTCAGTACAGTTTATGGAATTTCTGAAGTATTGTCCGCTAGCGCGACCGCGAGTAAAGGTCAAGCTATATTAAAACAGTGAATGTTATTATGAAGAGCCGTATGCGGAAAAGCCGCACGTACGGATTCTGTAGAGGGGCAAGAGTTGTGAGGCTCTTGTCTACTCGACTTCCTGGCGCTTAACATATTCGTAATGGCATGGGAAAAGAGAAAGAATGTATATTATATATTTAATTCGGGAGGGAAAACATGCAATTTAAAGAGGGGTATCTTTGGAAGGCCGGATATGATGAAGCCCGAGATCTCTACACAGCTTTCATAGGGGCGACCAGTTTCAGTCTTTATGAAATCAATAAAGAGATATTTGATGGACTTGAAGATGGAATGGGTCAGGAAGCACAAATCCCGATTGGTGAGGGCAGAAAGTTGTTCATGGCGGTTAATGATCAATATGGCCCGCCTTATACCATTGTGTTTGATGAAGATTACGCGAAACTGGTTCCATGGGCAAATGTTGAACCGGTTGGAGAAACCTGGCCGACGGAGATGACGGATGCTGTAGTAGAGGTGCTTGCCTGTGAGGAAAATAACCGAGAACAGCGAAGAAGAAAGCGGGCAGCAAAAGAAGAGAAGGGGAATTAATCCATGGCTTATCAGGTTTATTGGTTGCTGGGCCATCGCGGCAATACAGTTCTTTGTATTGAATGATGTGTTTATACTTATAACCTGTGCGGCACTGTACTTGCAGTGCCGAAGAGCTGTTAGAATGCTGGACGGCTGATGGCTGGAGCAACGTTTGGATGACTTCGATTCTCTCTGGCAGAAGGATTAAATAAAAATGTTTCGATGAGTATTTTGAAGAAAATTGGAAGCATATGAAATGCCTCCAGGTGAGTTTACTGCAATAGCAATTAAGAAATAATGTAAATTCGAATTAGTGAAACAGACAAACTTGAATATGTAGGAGAGAAGCTATGTATTTTCATGCATCACAAGTTAAAGGTATTAAGGTTTTGGAACCAAGAATATCAAATCATAATATTCCATTGGTATATCTCTCTGCAAAACGTGAAAACACATTTGTATATTTGAGTAATGCAATTGAAAAGTTTTGTAAAGAAAAGGGATTTGCATATGAAGGAATATGGTCAAAATGGGGACCATATGGATTTGATTCACAAGGAATTTTACAATATGAAGAATATTATCCAAATGCACTTGAAGAAACTTATGGAGGCGTTGGAGGATATATTTATTCTTGTGCAAACGTTGAAGAAGATATAGATTTTGAACTTGAAATTCCTGATGCAATTGTATCAAGAAAAAAAGTACATGTTGACTCATGTGAGATTATTAATGATGCGTTAGCTGATATATTAAGAGCTGAATATGATGGTCATATAAGAATTGTAAGATACAATGATTTTATCGCCAAACGGGAGAAATGGTTATATTCAATTATCAAAAGCGAGTATAGAGAAGCAATTGATCATCCTGAATATCAATTCTTTTTGAAAGAAAAGTTTGCGAAGTATTTAGATTAACAACTCCCAGCTTGTCGAGCTGGAGGTAGTAAGTCAAATTTTGATTATATAGTCTACTGGAAGAACGACAAACTTGAAGTTGTAGAGGAGATAAATGGAAAATACAGAAATTAATATTGAATTACAAGATACAGAGTGGGAACGAGAATATATTGACCATGACAGAAATATTGCGAGAGCAATTGTTTATGATGAAAATGGAATGTTCTACTTTGTAAGAGCCGAGAGAGATGATGATTTTGGAAAAGCTACATTAATAGAAACAGCTGGAGGTGGAGTTGAGGTAGGAGAAGAATTACTAACTGCTATTAAAAGGGAACTTAAAGAAGAACTTGGTGTTATTGTGGATGTAGTTTGTAAAATAGGAATCGTGAGTGATTATTATAATTTGATTCATAGACATAATATTAATAATTATTTTTTGTGCAAGATTAAATCATTTGGAGAAAAGAATTTGACTCAGGATGAAATAGAAAGTTTTCATTTATCTACATTAAAAATGACTTATGAAGAAGCTGTTATGGAGTATGAAAACAGAAAAAGTACAAGGTTAGGAACACTTGTAGCAAATAGAGAATTACCTGTTTTGCATCGAGCAAAAGAAATTATTGATGGGATTAACTAAATCCCAGCTTGTCGAGCTGGAGGTAGTAAGTCAAATTTTGATTATATAGTCTACTGGGAGAACGACAAACTTGAATTTGTGGAGGAAAACAGAACATGCATTATGATATAGTCGCATTGCCAAAAGATCGGTGGAAAGGTACAGCCATACCATTGACCACCAGGAGCGACAGTTATTATGACCTTGAGTTGAGCCTGTTCACCTATGAAGGCTGCAAGG
>JAZUDH010000074.1:0-2048 GCA_045639565.1 Lachnospiraceae bacterium | reverse complement strand
ATTTTAACTAAATATTACAAATCTGACGATATGTAGAGGCTATACTGCTGCATATCGTTTTCTTTTTTAGCTGAATTTTTCTATTAATTCTCGCGTTGAAAACATAGTTAATAATCGCTTAAAGTTATAAGCGATAAACATAGAGGATGCTTCAGCATCAACATTTTCAGTTCTTTTCCGCAAGAAAAAACTATAACCCAAAGACCGTTTTACTGTTCCAAACGGATGCTCAACAATACATCTTCTTTGCTTATAAGTATCATTATTGCTGTAGGTTATTTCATGAACTTTTTCTAATACTGCTTCATGTTCCCATCTTTGAAGAGTACGTCCGTTTTGCGAAGACGTGCAATATTCACGATATTTACAGTTGCTGCAAGAACTGCATTTATACTTTCTATATTTCATACCATTTTTAGATGTGTTTTCAGAGAATTCCAACTGTTGTCCAGCTGGACAAATATAAATATCTTTATCTGCATCATACTTGAATCTGTCTTTTCGGAACTCATTGTCTTTTGTACTATTGTTTGCCTTAGCTTTCTTTATTAGCACCGTCATTCCATCATCTACACAATTCTTAATTTCAGATGCATTATAATATCCAGTATCAGCAATAACAGTGCATTCAGTTGATTCCAACAAATCAGTTGCATCTTTAGCCATTACATAGAGTTGGTTTTGATCATTTATATCATTAGTAGTAGAAATATCTATGACGAAATGATTCTGGGCATCTACCACAGACTGGACGTTATAACAGATGTCTAAAGAACCATTATTTTTCATTCTTCGCGAATCTGGATCAGTAAGACTTTTTTGTTCAAGTCCTTGATCTGTTAATTCCTGTTTCTGTTGAAGATACTGCTTTTTCAGTTCCTGATAACCCTCAAGTTTCTTCTTAAACTCGGGT
The DNA here is from genome assembly GCA_045639565.1 of Lachnospiraceae bacterium. Taxonomy (GTDB): domain Bacteria; phylum Bacillota; class Clostridia; order Lachnospirales; family Lachnospiraceae; genus UBA1258. The sequence goes on along the minus strand of JAZUDH010000074.1, from coordinate 1,135 downwards.
TCGCTCTTTGAGTCTTTTTCAATTGCCATAAGATATGCATTTATCTGTTCATCGGCATAAGCAATCTTTTTATCTAGCCCACTCTTCGTAAGGCAGTTATGTTTACTGTTTTGTGCTCGTATTTTTGTTCCATCAATAGCTATAAGATTCCCATCAATTAATCCCCAGCCTTTAAGAATGAGTGTTAAATTTCGTAATGTCGCATGAAAAGCATCGCGGTTATTCTTCACAAATCCTGATATAGTTCCATGATCTGGAGTGATTGCATTAATAAGCCACATAAGTTCAAGATTTCGTTTGCACTCGATTTCCAGAGAACGGCTTGATCTAATCTTATTAAGATATCCATATATGTGTAGTTTTAATAAATCCGCCCGGCGATATGGTGCCTGTCCTCTATTAGTTCCGTTATATTCCTTAAACCCTAGTTCAATTAAATCTAACGAATCAACATAAGCATCTATTACACGTACTGAATTATCTTCATCTATAAGAGCATCTAATGACGTAGTAATCATTCTTGTTTGGTTTCTATCGATTCCAACAATATATGCCATAACTAATCCCCCTCAACTCAATATCTTGTGATTTAATTATAACATTTTCGCTAATCGTTAGACAGTCTGACGCACGGTGGTGTGAGAGGTCGGGATTTCTCATTTAAGAGAAATTCCTCCTACTCGATTTAATAAACCAGGGCTCGCCTTTTTGTACATAGGAATTGTGATTGTAATAATTTTTACGTATGTAAGAATTGTTTATTTCAAGGAATACAGAGGAAGTGACCGAAAAATCCAGCAACTGACGGCTTACGATGCTTGCCGTGCAAGCCCCGATGGCTGAACCGGATTCCTATTATTAAAACTTAAAGAGCGGAGAAACTGAATTCTCAGATGAATCTCTTGGAAACTTCGATGGACTCATATACGTCGAATTTAAAAGAAAAAGTCCAAAAGAGGCATGATACAGGCGTTGCCCAAGAGTGTTTGGACTCTATACAATGAAAAACAATGATTCAAGTCCAGAGTCTGAAAAATAGTGGACTCAAATCAGAAAAACTCGCTGATTTGAGCCCAACCGCTAATCATCAATATGTAAATCCGAGGTGGAATGGACTTAGATTCGAAAAATGGAG
>JAZUDH010000073.1:0-98232 GCA_045639565.1 Lachnospiraceae bacterium | reverse complement strand
CATCCCCTTATTTACTGCAGTAAACACACTTTTCTCACTAATTGGTTTAACAATGAAATCTAATGGTTGTACTGCAAACAATTCCATTGCATAACTGGTTTTTGAGGAGATAAAGACAATTTGAGTGTCAATATTGTTTTGTCCGTCTCTTATGAATTTCCCTACATCGACTCCATTTAATTCATACAACTCAATATCAAGAAAAATGAAATCATACTTATTTCCATATTTCAAATATTGAACTATTTTTTCACCAGAATAAAAAACGTCAATATTGGCATTAGAACCTACTGATGCAAAATATTTTTCTAAAACATCCTCAAGATACTTACATGTGCATATCTCATCATCACATATCGCTACTTTGTATGACATATTCAGTACCCCTCCCGAATTTTCAGACAATTTCAAGTCGCGACTATCATTAAGGCTATATGCTATTTTTTCGGCTTCACCATCGTTCGTTCTATAAACCATGTTATTATCCTTGTCAATCATTATCAAGAAACTTACCCAATAATACAGATACGGCTTCTACTATTATTGATAACTCAATTGCCTGTTTTAATATATTAATTTTGAATACACTAGCTATTAAGTAAATAGAGCATTCCAAAATTAAAATAATACGCACACGCTTCTTGTATCGTATCACTTCCTTCGGCAATAGTTCTTTATTACTATTCCCAACTGGCGACATCAAATAAAGCGTTATTACTCCCACTATCATAATGATCGGTGAAATTGAAAAGATTGGATAAAAGCATGTTAATATGGCAATTAAGCAAAAAACAAATCCCGAGAAGAGAAGGCAGCCATTAGATGATTTCATGTGCAGTCCGCCGGCATTTATCCTTATAGGCACAAAAAACAGTATAAACAAAAGGATTTGTCTTATGCATCCAAACACACAACCTACAAAAATAGCAACTAGCATCCCAAGTACTATTTGATTAAAAATTGCCAAACCATACTTAACCTCAGCATATTCAGTTTCATTATTGCAAAAACGTCTAATCCATTCCTTATCCATAGCTGCTTCTTTCTTGTAATAACAGTCTGAGCCTGGAGAATGACGACAAAATGACCCGACTGCAAAAACAACATTTTCGTACTCATAGTATAAACTGTACCCACTCGTATCTGCATCTCATGTAATAATTTACCATTTGAATGTAATATCTTGCATTTATATTATATTATTTATATGTAAACTCTTTCAAATAAAAAGAGCTAAAAAGACGTACTTTTACCAACTCATACTAATATCCATGTTTATATATTCTTCTTGTTACTTTATGTCCCAGTGTCTCTCGCGACAAAATCTATATAATATCTTTTCGAAAGACTATAAATTAAATCATTGTTTTATTTAGTTCCCTTCTCGCTTAGGACTCCTTTGCGGTTCAAATATATACTCTCTTCCTTTATAAGGCGTTCGCAACTTGCACTGGAAATACACGCAAAAAAGGAAGCCCTTCTCAGACTTCCTTTCATATGCCACATGTCATTTGAACACTCAAAATTTCAGGAAGCATCTTTTTTGACAGACACACCCTCAAAATCGGTATTCCCTACATGTCCAATATATGTATTTACTTTCCCTGTTCACCCTCACTATCATTATGCATGTCTGCTGCTAAAGAATCGTCTTCCTTCTTCTCTTTTCCATTAAACATGACGGTAACGAAGCCACCCAGAGCTCCAACAAATGCAACAACTGAAGCTATATTTTTGTCAAGCAATAAAGAAACAAAAGCGAAAGCAACAAATAATATAGTAATAATAAATCCAAAAAGTTGTTTGCGCTTTTTCAAATCAATGCTTGAGCTAACATAGTTCATCTGAGAACGAGCAAAATCTGCATCCACAGAGGTCATCCTATCTTCAATAGTATGCCGATGGTTCATCTCACTATTAGCCATTCCAATTATTGTCTCTACTACACCTGGTATCTCAGAATACTCCTTTAGCGTTCTTGGTGCCGGCAAAGGTCCTGCGTGATACTCGGCCACTTTTGCCAAAATCTGAACCCGTGCTTCTTCTGGCACACCAGAATCTTGTAAAATATCATCTATCTCATATGTGTTAGGCATTGCATCAACCAAAGACTCTAACTCTTTCTCAATGTTGTTTTTCTCGTTGTTAGATGAAAATTCATTTGTAAAGTCTTCATGTTGCTTAGCACCGTCAACAGGTACCTTGAACTTTTCTGATTCCTGCATGCATACTCTCTCCTACTCTTTTCCAATCTTCAGAAATTGCATCCAAGTCACTTCTATTAAATGGTTGATGCACTTTAATATTTCTTATAGAAATAGCTTTCAAGATAGCTTTTTCCTCGTCTAGCGAATATGAAGCAGCTAAAGGATAAGGCATTTTCTCAACTTGAAAAATCAGTTCTTCTATATTTTCAGTTGGCAAAAATTGCACAAACCTATACGGCATCTTCCACCTATCAAACGATGACGCGCAGATTTGATATGCTTTTTCTTTACTTTCAAACATCCTATCACTCCATTTAATAACTCGCCTTTTCTTAGTGTCCGCTACTGTACTTTTCATAATAAACCTCCTATCGCTTACCAAATTTCAATAAACAATAAAAGAAAGCGTAGGCAACTACTTGCTTGCCTATTATTTGCGAAACAATTGTTACTGTATAACACATTGAATAAGTGTTTAAATTGTAACACATCATTATTTTCCCAGCAAGAAAAACCATAAATAAATAAATGAATAAAATATAAAATTTAATCGCTTTCAAAAAAAGCATCCACATTCTTTACACCAAAATTATACCACTTTTCAAAATAGTGAGCAAAAAAGAATTTTCGATTAGTGGCAGCATTTGCAAAGAAAGTATATTTGCATTCAAATTTATACATTCCTTGTTCGTTATAGCGATTTTTGGGGGGATTTGTCATTAACCTTTTTCTTTCTCGGTGTTTTCGCTACCTCCTGCTTCTTCTTATTAAGATCTGCAAGTACGGATTTCTTTCCTCCTGTATTATTTTCGACTGATATTTCATTTTCCACATCCTTATAATATTCTTCTCGCTCAGCATTTATAGCAAAATGTTTTTTAAGAGATTCTTTACATATATCAGCATTAAACGTTTTAGATAGATTACTATCTCGTACCTTATTGCCATCACTATCTGTAAATGTTATATTTTTTCTGCCTTCCTTCCAAACAACACCCCATCCTTTTTCCTTCATTTTCTGTACAAAATCGCTTTGACTGCATGCTGTCTGTATAACTTCCATTACCACCGAAAAACATTTCGAGATGAAACTGCCCTTTTCCGAAGCATTTACCATATTATATTTGTCCTTACTCCAGGCAGAAACGGCGCCTTCCGCTATATCAGTTCCATCAAAATGTTTTCCTTTCTGAGCGACTGTAAGTCCTTGTTCCCTACACATGTCATTTGTTAACTGCTTCATCTTTTCAAGCTCTTTGGCACTTATATGCAGCTTATATCCATCTATGAAGCTTACGCTGTTTGTCACAAAATGAATATGCATGTGATTCTTATCCTGGTGAACACTTATAAGCGTCTGATAGTCTTCAAATGCTTGTTCAGCAAAAGTCTTTCCAAATTCAAATGCTTGTTCAGCAGTTATTTTTTCATCTTTATGGAAAGAAATAACGTGATGGGCGTACATCCTTCCATTATCCTTCTTCCAGATTTCTTTTTCTTCTTTAAATGACTTATATACTAAATCATAAGTTATACTATCAAACGCATATGGACCTGTGATATCCACAAGTCCATCCTTAATCTTACTTTCTCGAAGCACATACTCAATACAGTTTCTCATCGCTCCATGCGATTTTGTCTGCTTATTAATAGCCTTAGTGATTGCCATATTAAATCTCCTTCCTTTTTCATTTCTGTTATTTCATAAAGCTGCTCTTCAAGTTTATGTACTGATTCCATATACCCCATTTCATTTGCCTTTCGCGCCTGCTGATTAATATTATTGGCCATTCCCTTTATCTGCTTTATAAAATCCGCTATTTGTGAACTGATAGTTTTAAACAGAGCTACTTCTTCATCGGTCGCAATCGTTGCACCATCAACAGCACTTAATATGAAAGCCTGTTTCGATTGTCCGGCTACATTGCACTTCTCTTCAAATCGCTTTAGTTCATCGTCGTTCATGTAAATCTTTATCTGATTTTTTCTATTTCTCAATAAATAATCCTTTCTGCATATGCCAGTAAGAGTGGTCCAGGAGAGATATCTCACCTGGTAGAGTGCAGAGACAAAGTCTCTAATCTGATGGTTGGATTGGGTTCGAAACCTCCGGTGGATGTTTCGAATTCGATATCATTCTCAGATGTGCTCCGGGTTTGTTAAGGGGTGAAACACCTTAACTCAGGATCCAAGGGTGACACCCTGGCAAGTTTAGGAACAGCCTAATGGCTGCTTCCGGTGCGTTCAAGAGTACGCGAGTACTCAGAATGCGAAACTTGCCTTATTACCATACTGCTGACTTAGGAGCTTAGGCGTTCAGCGGTATGGTGATAAGTGGTTTGAATGCTCCGGCATTGTCGCGGTAAATGCTAAACAAAGCATAGGCCGGAGCATATCATCTATAGCTCACCAAATATATATTTTACGTTCACATAAACTGCTATAGATGATTGACGCCATCGTGGCGTCAGTGGTTTGAAACTAATGGCGCCACATTTGAGCCATTATGTTCCAAATCCATCCATGAAAGAGAGAGTATCCGCATCAATAATATCCGGGGCCTCACTTTCATCTGCAGGAAGATTACTAACTTCAGTGAGTTTTTCTTCATCATCCTCTTTTTTTTTCAAATATTTTCCTGCTCAATAGGTGTTCCATTTGTTTAGTAACACCTTCAATAATCTGTTCTTTTACCGCATTTAGATCATTCTTAGTTTCATCCTTAGAAGTATTCGTAAGCATATTTAGAAGTACCTCATTATATGATAACCCTTGCTCTATTCCTATCTTTTCCAGCTGCTCAAGTGCTTTTCTGTCTCTTTCTCTATCAAGACGGAACCGCAGACTTATTTTTTTCTCTTCTTTTGTTTTCATTTATCATTTACAAGAAAAGGTGCATTACGCACCCTTTCTTATGTTCCTTTCGTACATGCTAATATAGATATTTTCATATCCTTTAGCCGTTGCACATATGTCATGAATAATCTCTACTCGCTCAGGATTGTACTTTCCAAAATGCTCTATAATGCATCCTCCTCCACCTATTATGTGGAGCTTAACTAAGTCGGGATCATATTCATGCTCTTTCAGTTTGTTAAAAATATCGACTACATACTCCTCAGCCACCTTCTTCATGACTTCCGTAATATTTTCAGGCAAGTCTGTTGCCCCAACTCTTAAGAATTCTTCAATCAAAGTTTCATCAGGAAGCTTTCCACACTGTGCCTGTACTTCATTTATTATCTTTTTCACACACTGGTGAACCCCAAGCTGATCCGTATATATTTTGTCATTTATGCCCTTACCGTTTACTATGGTTAAGGTATTCATTGTTCCGTTTCCTATATCTGCCAGCATGTGTACCCCGGAATATTTTTTTATATCTGAAGCAATTCCGGCAAATCCCTGCGGATATATTGAAACATCACATATTCGTATATGATATTTCTTTCCAAGATATTTAAAGTCTACTTCCGGGTTCCTCTGTAAATACTTCTTAAAGGCATCCCTCTGCGCTATCAGCCAATTAAGCGGAAGTCCTGCAGCAATAATCACATCAGCAATGCTTAATCCTCGCATATCTAATTCCTTGGCAATTGCAGCAAGTGTAAGTACATAATAGTCATCATCCACCTCTTTATTAGAAATAAACACCTTATGGTTTTCTCCAATAACATAGTATTTCCCATTATATTCAAGAACATTTTCTGCGATAGGAGGCATATAATCATAGGCCTTAACTCCGCTTTTAAATACAAAATGTCTCGTTTTCATATTCCCGTAACCGTGGTCAATTCCAATTACGATTTTTCCATTTATATTAAATCCATCCATCATTTGGTCCTCCATGCATATCATGATTTACTTCTGACCGGTAATAATTGTCCATTGTATTTGGCGCATTATATAACGATGTCAGAAGATAACTTCTAATATTCTTAATCTTTGTTGTATTTTGTTTCATACAGGATAGTACGTATCCGATGTGTTCACTGTTCAGTTTGAGAAACTGACTTTTAACAATCTCACTAGGATACTTTGTTCCGTTTATCATTACAGGCTTTTTATTAATAGCCACCATCTCAACCATTAACTGAACAATCTCATCGATGCTGTCTTTATCTAGACCTCTGTTTGCTTTGACTAAACAGTCATAATCCAGATTCTCTTTGATGATCTGCTCATATATCTCTATGTCTCTCATCTCATCCGAATCCGTATTGATAGGATTGTTGTATTCTTTTGTTGAAATTTTAGTAGTATTCTTTGTTCTTGTAGTACCTTTTATAGCACCATCCTCTGTCTTTATAGCAACTACCCTACTTTCCTCATTGACAGAGGGTGGTTCCTTTAATGGCACACCCTCATATAATTGTGGATGAGTTATTTCTTTAAGTTTTTCAGGCACCAATTCCAAATACATATTGTTATGAAGTTTAACGCCCTCCGGTGACATTTCGTCTCGCAAGTGCTTTTTTATTACACCCTTGCCACAGAGAAAATCCAGTGCCCCACGTGCCTGTTTCTTGGATACTCCGAATCTTGTTTCAATTTGTCTGTAACTTCTCTGCAATAAATCTGCTTTGAAGCGTTTCTTAAACCCAAGTAATTCACCGGTCCCTTCATCCCGTACTTCTTTTGGTCTGTACCAGTAAACAATATCTGCCAACAAATCAATTGCTAAAAGCATAGGCTTACCCGAGTCACCTACCAATGTCTGAAACCACGTTAACGGAATAACATTACCGGTTATATTTATTTCTGCCACCTGATCAACAATTGAATTTCCTGTTGAATAAGTTACATTCAATAATTAATTTCCTCCCTTTTCATTTTTTCAGTTGTGTAGAAAAAGGAAGCTTTGTTATACTAAATTTGCGGATAGAGTAAATACAAAGCTTCGGCTTTAATACTCTGTTGTGCCCTTGTTGTCATCAGCAGGGGCATTTTCTTTTTCTATAAAACTATTAAGTAAATCTGCTACTTTCTGTTGTTCGCTTGGATACAGATGTCCATATGTATTAAGCGTAATCTTAATATCTTTATGTCCAAGTCGTTCTTTGATTATTAGCGGCTGAACACCCTGGTTAATAAGATATGCACAGTGTGAATGTCGCAAGTCATGCACTCTTATTATCTTTACACCGGCTTTTTTACTGTGATATTTCATCGTGTGTTGAAGGGCTTCCGCTACAACCGGGAATAGCCTAGCATCTTTAGGATACTTGTATAACCGACTGTAATAATCTTCAATTTCGTCTGCAAGAAACTGTGGTATTGTAACTGTTCTCTCTGATGAGTATGTTTTAGGACTCGATACAATGTCCTTTTTCTTCATTCGGTAATATGTACTGCTTATGAATATCTTACGCTGGGCTAAATCAATATCATTCATAGTAAGTGAAAGCAGCTCCCCTTCTCTGATTCCTGTCCAGAACAGGATTTCAAATGCAACATAATGCATACTCTTTTTGTCATAGGTTGCAATGAATTTCTTATACTCATCCAATGTCCAAAACACTAAGCTTCTTCCATCAGATCGTCCCATCTTCTTAACTTTCTTGCAGGGGTTATCTCGCAGATTATAAATTTTACTGGCATGAGTAAATAACGCTGTAACCTGGTTCTGTAACATTCTCAAATAGCTTTCTGAAAAATCGTTATTTTCTTTTATTGCTTTTTGCCAGGCAATTATATCGGCCGGTGTAATCTCATTCATCTTTTTCTCGCCCAAGTATGGAATTACATGCGCTGTAATCATGTATTTTTTGTTATATAAAGTCCTTTCCTTAAGTTCTATTGACTTATCATCAAAATACACATCTACAAATGATTTCAACTTCATGTCCATATCTGCTTTTGCAATCTTTACATATTCGGATTCATATTGCAGGGCTTCTCGTTTTGTCTTAAACCCTCTTTTGTTTTTCTTTCTTCTCTTCCCTGTCCAGTCTGTGTAATAGAACTGACTTCTCCACAAACCGGAATCTCCATCTTTGTATGCAGGCATCATTCTCCTCCTCTCATGCGGTAAATCCAAAATATCTTTCTTCGAAATATGCGGCCGGTACTTTCCCGGCAACATATAGGAACCCTTTTTCAGCAAGTTCTTTATTCATCTTCTGAATAAGCTTGTATGAATGTCCCTTTGAAACGCCCAGGATTTCTGCTACGTCTTTTGCAGTCAAATAAACCTTTTCGCTCTTCATGTGTTCGCCCTCCTTTTTTCTTTCTACATCTTTGTAGCCTTGTCGCTACATTCGTTATGATGTTATTATATGTAGCGAGGTCGCTACTGTCAATACCATTTCATATATTTTTATAACTTTTTGTAGTTTACTCGCTACTCGCATGTTATAATACAGTTAATTCAACAAATATAATCTGGAGGGCAGTCATGGATATTTCTGAAAGAATAAAAAAATTACGTGAAATATATGGAATAACATCCAATGAGTTAGCTGATATAACTGGAATTCATCCTGTATCAATTAGAAAATATGAAACCAAAAAGATGGTTCCTGGAATAGATGTGATTGATAAGATGTGTGAAGCATTAAAGCTTCCTCGTATGATTTTTGAAGGCATACCGGCACAGTATACCAATTATAATTTCGAAGGTGACTTCTATCAGGTGCTTGCATTACTACTTGCAAATAACACACTGAATGTTGAAGGAAGATATAATCCAAATGATGAATCAAAGGACAATACACATTTTTCTATAAACCCGGATCTATCAAAATATATTGTTATTAAGAACGGGAACGATGAAATACCTATTGAAAACATCCACATTGAACCGTCAGATAAACTTACAGGTTTGATGGGTTCATTTCGTAATTTCGAGTTTTATCTTGATTATCTTTGTCATGCCGAAAAAGCATCGGAATCAAAACGTTGGAATTCGAAAAGGCAAGGTGAAACAAAAGAAGAGTACGCAGATAGGATGAGAGAATTAGCAGAGACAGAACTATTTAAGGCTATGCTCGTAGGACACAATTGGGAGCAGCATATGTCCGGTGACCTCTCCAAAGATGCACTTATGTCTGGATTGGACAAATGCATTCTGGCCGGCGGTAACTATTACACATTCATTATGCAGCTGGACATTCCTGAATCTGTAAAACAAAAATATATTGAATCGTATGAAAATGCTTATGTAGAAGAAATCGTTCGAGAAACCTGTGGTGAATATAGCCCCAATGCTTCTTTTGAAGATAAAATGGAATGGGCTCATAGATTCCATGAGGTCGTTCAGAAATATAAAAATGAGCATCCGAACTATAAGGAAGATGCTAAACAGCATGCCATTGATGTAGCTGCAAACGCAAGAAAAGACTCTAAATAACAATAAAAAAGACTCCTGAAATATCATTTTTCGGGAGTTTTTCTATGCCATCTTGGCTCTATTTGTAAAAAAAATAGAGCCATTTTAGAGCCACGGAGCATTTTGCTTTAGTTTGATAAAGCGTTTGTTGCAATAAAAAGGGTTCCCGAGAAATCTCGGAAACCCTTATAAATACTAGCTTTGTGAACTATCGCTTGAAATTATTCAACGATAGTAGCAACTCTACCAGAACCTACTGTACGTCCGCCTTCACGGATAGCGAATGTAAGACCCTGTTCCATAGCGATAGGGTGAATGAGTTCGATTGTCATTTCTACGTTATCACCAGGCATGCACATTTCTGTGCCTTCAGGAAGGTTACAAACACCTGTTACGTCAGTTGTACGGAAGTAGAACTGAGGACGGTAGTTGTTGAAGAAAGGAGTATGACGTCCACCTTCATCCTTTGTTAATACGTAAACCTGAGCTGTGAATTTCTTGTGGCACTTTACTGAACCGGGTTTAGCAAGAACCTGACCTCTTTCGATGTCTGATCTGTTAATACCACGAAGAAGTACACCAACGTTATCACCAGCCTGAGCTTCGTCAAGGAGCTTACGGAACATTTCGATACCTGTTACTACAGACTTCTGTGTTTCTTCCTTAATACCAACGATTTCAACTTCGTCTGACATATGAAGAACACCACGTTCTACTCTACCAGTTGCAACTGTACCACGACCTGTGATTGTGAATACGTCTTCAACAGGCATAAGGAAAGGCTTATCTGTATCACGCTGAGGATCAGGAATGTACTCATCAACTGTTGCCATGAGTTCCATAATCTTGTCACCCCATTCACCGTTGGGATCTTCAAGAGCCTTAAGAGCTGAACCCTTAACGATAGGGCAGTCATTGAAGTCATATTCTTCAAGCTGTTCTGTGATTTCCATTTCTACTAATTCAAGAAGTTCAGGATCATCAACCATATCACACTTGTTCATGAATACTACGATGTAAGGTACACCTACCTGTCTTGAAAGAAGGATGTGTTCCTTTGTCTGAGCCATAACACCGTCAGTAGCAGCAACTACGAGGATAGCGCCGTCCATCTGAGCAGCACCTGTGATCATGTTCTTAACGTAGTCAGCGTGGCCAGGACAGTCAACGTGAGCATAGTGTCTCTTTTCTGTCTGGTATTCAACGTGAGCTGTTGAAATTGTGATACCACGTTCTCTTTCTTCGGGAGCCTTATCGATGTTTTCGAAGTCTACCTTTTCGTTACCGTTTACTCTTTCAGCTAATACTTTTGTGATAGCTGCTGTAAGAGTTGTTTTACCGTGGTCAACGTGACCAATTGTACCAATGTTACAATGGGGCTTAGTTCTGTCGAAATGAGCTTTTGCCATTTTAATTTCCTCCTAAAGGTTTAATTGTAATTTGTTTTTAGTTTATAGTTATTAAAATAACTCGACTGTCTTAAATTATATTAAAACAGAGAGACTTTTTCAAGTCTATTATTTAGCCTTGTTAGCGATAATCTTGTCCTGAACGTTCTTAGGTACGGGTTCGTACTTTTCGAAGAACATTGAGTAGTTACCACGTCCCTGTGTTGAAGAACGAAGTTCTGTTGAGTAACCGAACATTTCTGCAAGAGGAACGAGTGCTCTAACGATCTTACCACCGCCAAGGTCATCCATTGACTGGATCTGTCCACGCTTAGAGTTAAGTGAACCGATTACATCACCCATGTATTCTTCAGGCATTGTAACTTCAACCTTCATGATAGGCTCAAGTAATACAGCGCCAGCCTTCTGCATAGCTTCCTTGAATGCCATAGAACCAGCAATATGGAATGCCATTTCTGAAGAGTCGACTTCATGGTATGAACCATCGTATACGTTAGCGTAAATACCAAGTACAGGGAATCCACCAAGGATACCAGCCTTAGCTGCTTCCTTAATACCTTCACCTACAGCAGGGATATATTCCTTAGGAATAGCACCACCAACTACAGTACTTTCGAAGAGTAATGTAGGAGGTTCATTGATAAGGATATTAGCCTTAGGATCAAAGTCAAATGTTTCGCAGTTAGCTTCAAGAGGAGCGAACTTAACTTTACAGTGACCATACTGTCCACGACCACCTGACTGCTTAGCGTACTTAGAGTCGATTTCAACTGCCTTAGTAAATGTTTCCTTGTATGCAACCTGAGGAGCACCTACGTTAGCTTCAACCTTAAATTCACGAAGAAGTCTGTCTACGATAATTTCAAGGTGTAATTCACCCATACCAGCGATAATTGTCTGGCCTGTTTCCTGATCTGTATGAGCACGGAATGTAGGATCTTCTTCTGCTAACTTAGCTAAAGATTCACCTAACTTACCCTGTCCAGCCTTAGTCTTAGGCTCGATAGCAAGCTCGATAACGGGTTCAGGGAATACCATTGATTCAAGAATAACGGGATGGTTTTCATCACAGATTGTATCACCAGTTGTAGTAGTCTTGAAACCAACTGCAGCTGCGATATCACCAGCGTAAACCTTCTCTAATTCTGTTCTCTTGTTAGCGTGCATCTGAAGGATACGACCAACACGTTCCTTCTTATCCTTTGTTGCGTTTAATACATATGAACCTGAGTTCATTGTACCAGAGTAAACACGGAAGAATGCAAGCTTACCAACGAAGGGGTCTGCCATAATCTTGAATGCTAAAGCTGAGAAAGGTTCATCATCTGATGAATGTCTTTCAACTTCATTACCATCAAGGTCAACACCCTTAATAGCGGGTACGTCAACAGGTGAAGGCATGTACTCAAGGATAGCATCAAGTAACTTCTGAACACCCTTATTTCTATAAGCTGAACCACAGCATACAGGGATCGCACGACCTTCACAGGTACCCTTTCTTAATGCTGCTTTCATCTCTTCTACTGAAGGAATTTCGCCATCAAGATACATTAATGTAAGTTCATCATCAAGTTCGCAAACCTTTTCGATGAGTTCTTCATGATACTTGTTAGCAAGTTCTTCCATATCTGCAGGGATAGGTCCTACAGTAATATCATCACCCTTATCATCATTGTAGATATAAGCCTGCATTTCAAATAAGTCGATGATTCCCTTAAATTCGTCTTCCTTACCAATAGGTAACTGAAGGCAGATTGCATTCTTACGAAGACGATTCTTAATCTGTTCAACTGCACCATAGAAGTTAGCGCCTAAGATATCCATCTTATTAATAAACGCCATACGAGGTACGTTGTATGTATCAGCCTGACGCCATACATTTTCTGACTGAGGTTCTACACCACCCTTAGCACAGAATACACCTACGGCACCATCAAGTACACGGAGTGAACGTTCAACTTCTACAGTGAAGTCAACGTGACCAGGTGTGTCAATGATGTTGATACGATGTTCTTCTGCTCCGGGAGCAACCTTTGTCTCTTTTTCAAGAGTCCAGTGACATGTAGTAGCAGCTGATGTAATTGTGATACCGCTTTCCTGTTCCTGCTCCATCCAGTCCATGGTTGCAGTTCCTTCGTGAGTATCACCAATCTTGTAGTTAACACCGGTATAATAAAGAATACGCTCTGTTAATGTGGTCTTACCAGCATCGATATGAGCCATGATACCAATATTTCTGGTACGCTCAAGTGGATATTCTCTTCCTGCCAAGATCTTGTCCTCCTAAAATTAGAAACGGTAGTGAGCAAACGCCTTGTTTGCTTCTGCCATTTTGTGCATATCTTCTTTTCTCTTAACAGCTGAACCAGTATTGTTAGCTGCATCTAAGATTTCGTTAGCAAGACGTTCTTCCATTGTCTTTTCTCCACGCTTACGTGAAAACATGGTTAACCATCTAAGTGCTAATGCCTGACGTCTTTCGGGCTTAACTTCGATGGGTACCTGATATGTAGCTCCACCAATACGTCTAGCCTTTACTTCTAAGAGAGGCATCATATTGTTCATAGCTTCCTGGAAAACTTCAAGAGCGGGTTTTCCTGATTTCTGTTCAACGTTAGCGAATGCTCCGTATACAATCTTCTGAGCTACTGACTTCTTACCATCTAACATAATGTTGTTGATAAGCTTTGTAACTACCTTGTCGTTGTATAAAGGATCTGCTAAAACGTCTCTTTTCTGAATATGTCCTTTACGTGGCACGGTTCTTCCCTCCTTATTCATTCGAAAATTGTTACTTTGTTTTCGTGAGTGGTAATCCACTCAAAAATAATTCATCGGTACTCACAACGTGTACTAATTCACTCACTTGTGTACGTGCGGGTATATCTGTATAACAGAATTCCAACACTAATTAGTTATGTGGTACTCATAGTCAGACAAGTATTACTTGCCAGCCTTAGGTCTCTTAGCGCCGTATTTAGAACGAGCCTGTTTTCTGTTTGCAACTCCCGCAGTATCAAGTGTACCTCTGATGATGTGGTATCTTGTACCAGGTAAGTCTTTAACTCTACCGCCTCTTACTAATACAACACTATGCTCCTGAAGATTGTGTCCTTCACCAGGAATGTATGATGTTACTTCGATTCCGTTTGAAAGACGAACTCTGGCGATCTTACGAAGAGCTGAGTTAGGCTTCTTAGGTGTCTTTGTCTTAACTGCTGTACACACACCACGCTTCTGAGGAGCAGAAGCATCTGTTGCCTTCTTGTGAAGAGAGTTGTAACCCTTCTGAAGTGCAGGTGCTGTAGACTTAGTTACTTTGTCCTGACGACCTTTTCTTACTAACTGGTTAAATGTAGGCATTCTGTTTTCATCCTTTCTTGAAAATATTGATGCATGCAAAATAAAAATGCATTCGCACGCACGCTAAGTAATTATACGTGTGAGCGAATGCAAAGTCAATACTGTTTTTATACTTAATACATTAAAAATGTGTATTTTATAGCTTTTAGAAGTACACTAGGCGTTTTTAGGAAGCGGATTATTCTTACTTTGTCTGTTCTTAAGCTGTTTCTGCGCAACATACTTTTCGACAAGTGGATAAAGCTTTGTGAAGGAAGCACCATAAAGAGTTCCTACCTCCGTCTCAAGTATTCTAACCACTCTCGCTGAAACATCAATCTGAGACTTTAAAACATTGTCTGAGTATCTGACAATTATCATATCGCCTCTTTTGCATAAATCCGCATCTCCAAGTACTGCAACTCCTGTTGCGCTGATATCTTTTACTCTGACTGAATTGGCATTTAGTTCTGGAACCTTATTAAGAGTAGCTGGTTCACCGACAAAAACTCTAAACGCTTTTCTTCGGTTAAATTTAACGCCCTCGCCATCGGCTTTTATGAAGTGATATGGCTTTCCGTCATAATCTCTTCTTTCTATGTGAACATTTCGCCAAAAGAACGGATACTCTCCTTCCTGAACAGCGGAAACATCCAGCGTGATTCCAGGAACATTAAAGCTTATCATTGAGCCGCCGTGTATAAACGGCTCCACATACAATCCATCTGCGCTTCCAAAAGCAGCCTTTGTCGCGAAGTTTCCACTTGAATTACCGCGAATCACAGAAACGCTTATGTTAAAATCGCTAGTTACTTCTGAAATATTCATTTTATAAATCCTTACCAGTTAAGAGCTTGTATGCCTGAAGGTACTTTTCAATTGTCTTGTCTACAACCTCTTCAGGAAGTGTCCAATCATGATCATTGGCTTTAAGCCAGTCTCTTGCAAACTGTTTGTCAAAAGAAGGCTGAGAATGACCAGCTTCATATGTATCAGCGGGCCAGAAACGTGAGCTGTCAGGAGTAAGCATTTCATCGCCTACAACAATGTTTCCATTTTCATCAAGACCAAATTCAAATTTAGTATCAGCGATGATGATGCCCTTTGTTAATGCATAGTCAGCACACTTTTTATATATAGCAATTGTGTAATCCTTAAGCTTGGTAGCATATTCAAGTCCCTTGCCAGGATAACGTTTTTCGAGGTAATCAATGCTTTGTTCAAAAGAAATATTCTCGTCATGATCACCAATTTCTGCCTTTGTTGAAGGTGTATAGATAGGTTCAGGAAGCTTATCAGATTCCTTTAAGCCTTCAGGAAGCTTGATTCCACAAACTGTTCCATTTTCTTTGTAGCTTGCCCAGCCAGATCCAGTAATATATCCTCTAACGATACATTCAACAGGAAGCATCTCTAGTTTCTTAACCAGCATACTCTTTCCTTCGTAAGCTTCGTTTTGGAAAAATTCTGGCATATCTTTTACATCAACAGAAACCATGTGGTTAGGAATGATGTCTTCTGTATAATCAAACCAGAACTTAGACATCTGAGTAAGGACTGTTCCCTTCTTAGTAACAATGTTGTGTAAGATAACATCGAAACAGCTTATTCTGTCTGTTGCTACGAGAATAAGATTCTCACCAACATCATAAATTTCACGCACTTTTCCTTCTTTGATGGGCTTAAATTCTTTCATTTTATACACCTGTCCTTTTGTATTTAATATGTAACCCCGCTACGCACATCGTAACATAGCTGCTTTTTCTTGACAACAGTCAAAAGAAAAAGCTACGCAAGCATTTTACGTTGCGTAGCTTTAGTCTTTATTTTTCAAGTGTTTTTTTAGAATCAAGTAGTAATGCTCCGATTATTCCTAAAATCAGTACAACCACTATCATCACAATAATTGAGGCACCGCTAATACCAGAAATGACACTAGCAGCCTCGGATTCTTTAGCAACTGCATCAGTTGCTACCGCTGCTTTGTCTCCCGCAAAAGTTCTCGTGGTCATGGCGCCTACAAACAACACGCAAAACGTCATAACAACCATGAGAAATTTAGCCATGAAACGACCTATTCTCTTACCCATTCTAATGTACCCTTTCAAACAACCATATATACCATTTACATAGTTCGTAAAATTATAGTATCAATATAAAAAAAGCACTTCAAGTCCAAGAAGTGCTTTTGAATTTTTTATTCACAATTATACAAAAATTATTCACGCTTTGTCGTTTTAAAAAACTAGCCTCAAGCCTCTAGTTTCACATATTCTTTAAGTTGCAGAACCTTAGGGTTGTTAGGACCGTATGCTGGCTCTAAAATTCCTAAAGATATCCTTGCCTTATCAACGCATTTTTCAATCTCACCCAGCTTATAGTAAGCTACCGACAGATTATAATTGCCCTCGCCTAATCCAAGTGTACCGCTTGTACTTTCAAGCGAAAGGGCTTTAAGTAGTATTTTAACCGCTTCCTCAGGTTTTCCCCAGGCATTATAGCAGTTACCTAAATTATTCATAAACAAGAAGCAGCCACTGTTAGCAAAATCCCTAGCCTCTAGCCTATTGATAAGATCAATATAAAGCGCTGCTGCCTCTTCGTATTTTCCTACCTTTAGTAATGCCGTAGCATATTCGCCCTGAGTAGCCTCGATATGAAGAGAATTCTTTCCATATAGATTTACTTTCTCTTCATAGCAATATTGCATTATCTTTTCAGCCTCTTGGAATCTTCCTAGCATTCTGTAGCAAGTGGCTTTGTTTTCCATCAATACTATTCTATTTTCGGTTGACAGATCAAAGCCTCTGACAATTTCATTGGCCTGTTCCAAGGAATCAAGTGCTTTATCAAACTGTGCATGTGCAAAATGATAATAGATTGTGTGATTCATAAAATCTGCTTTCATATCAGCGGTAGCAGTTTCCAATAGCCTGTTTCCTTTGCTATATGCTTCTTCTAATACTTCTAAATCGCCACCAGAATATGCACCCACCAGCAAAAACGCATAGAACACAAGTGCCGATGGAGCAGATTCGTCAATTTCGTATTGCTTATAGATATCTATAATTGCCTTCCCGTCTGACTCAACTATTGCAATTGCTGCAAGCAACGAGGCAGCTTCAGTTATCAGTATCGAATCAGCTGCTTTATGAGCCTTAACCTTTTCCATCTCTAAAAGAACACTTGTAGCCTGGTTATAGCTAATGTACTTAGATATTTCAAGCTTCAGTTTATCCTTGTCAGATAACCCATTATACATCTTGCTTGCTCGCTCTATGCTCTCCCATGCGGTATCCTCGTGAGAATATACATAAGAAACGACACTTTGAAACACAGTGCTAAATGCTTCTCTGGATATTTCTCCTGTAATCTTTTCGAACATGTGAATTACTATCTCGCCCAGCAAGCATTCCTCAGCGTTAGGCTCATAAGATGCAAATCCGACTTTTTTAAATATGTTGTCAAAAGAAAAGTCGTGATTAAAATGTTCAACTGATTTTTCAATAAATACAATTCTGTCAGGGTTCTTTCTTTTGCCTATACACTCTGCTACAAATGGATGCATAGAATATCTTCCGGCATTTTCCATAATCCAGCCTTCAGAGGCAAGCTCACTAAGTGTTAGTCTTGTAATGCCCGGCACCACCAATCGTATCCATTTAAGCAGCATATCATCCTTGATTGACACATAAGGAAACTCGGCAAATAATTCAAGGAAACGCTTCTGGTCAATTGAAAGCTTTGAAAGAGAGTAAGTCTTTACATACAAGTCCTTAAGCTCAATTGCCTTATCGCCTTCACTAGGCTTCAGATTTTCAAGAATATCATCTACAGACCAGTTGTGATGACGCGCAATACTTCCCACCAGACCTCTTGTAAGCGTGTGATCATATATTTTGTTATCCCAAAGCTTTGACAGCTTGTCGTAATCTTCCTCATCAAGGGGTCTTTTATATCTGTCTCTGAATATAAGCATTTTAGCTTCGTCAGACGGTGCAAAAAGTTCGTACTCTTCTACTCCTGGAAGATTAATAAGTCTGGTGGTAATAATCATAGAAGCATCTAATGCTAATAATCTTTTATACTCTTTAGAGTTTTTAGGAAGCTCATTCATATTGTCTATAACAATTAAGAGCTCACCCTTTTTGTAGGCCTCTAATAGAGTGAAAATGTGCTCAAGTTTTTCTTCCTCTTTACCTTCTGAAAATCTTGTAAATGCTCCCAGAATACTATTTTTAAGATTACGTTCAAACTGAATCAGCGCGATGTACTTTACAATCTTTTCTTCTTCGACTCTTGATACAACCTGTCGCATCAGCTCAGTTTTACCCATTCCTCCGATGCCCGCAAGAGCAACCTTTCTTCCAGACGAAGCTATTTCGCACAAGTCGAATAGTTCTTTTTCACGGCCAAAGAAATGGTATCTGGGCAAGGGCATTAAATTAAGTTCTGTATTGTTTGTGGTGATATACGATACAGTTCCATAATTATCCTCGCCAGGAGCTGGGCTTTTCAACAATACATCAATCTGAGTTCTCGCCCGCTTAATTATTTCAATAAGCTTAACATCATTCATGTTTTCGCCGGCAATTGCGTGGAGAGTCATAAATGAAAGAATAAAAGACAGCAGTACTATCTGCTTTTTGCTGTCAAATCTGGCGAATTTATCCTGATCGCCCAGACATGATTTAAAGAATGTATAGCTTTCTGTTGTAATTGCAGAATCTTCGCTATACACAAGATCAATAAACATACCCAGACGTTCAAACAGAACGTCCGGACGTGCTTTTTTATCAGTCAGAAAATTTTCAAACAGCTTTAGCTGATGACGCATTCCTTCCACTGTCAGATTATCCCTAATCTCTACGTAATAGTTTTTAGCAAGGTTTTCCTCACATTTTCTATTACAAAGCTGTGAAGGATGACGGTTTTGCGTCTCAGATTCACGCCATATCTGCTTTCCGTATTTTTGATTTTTAAATTCTACTGCGAGAATTTTCCTCCAAAAGCTAATAAGGGTAATACCCTTTTTGGCGTCCCTTTTAAGGACATCCTCAGAATACTTTGGATAGTCCTTGGCAAAAATAGTGTTGTAGACATTTTTCAATGTCAAAAGCTGATTGTCCATTATAACCCCAATACCTTCTTAATTTTATTCTGTTACCTTTACGGTATCAGTTCTAAGTTCAATAATAGGTCCACCTGTTCCTTTAATGTATTCAGGTGTTATTGTAACCTTCCCAATGTTTTTGTCTTTAGGAATTTCATACATGATATCAAGCATGAACTCCTCGATAATAGCACGTAAAGCTCTTGCCCCCGTATCGCGCTCAATAGCCTTGTCTGCGATTGCTCCAAGTGCCTCATCTGTAAACTCTAAATCTACCTCATCAAGATTCAAAAGCTTCTTGTACTGCTTTAAAATAGCGTTTTTAGGCTCTCTCAAAATATTAATAAGCATTTCTCTATCAAGAGACTGCATAGGACATAGAACAGGTAGACGACCCACAAATTCTGGAATCATACCAAATTTCTTAATATCCTCTACTGTAACCTTGCTTAATATATTTTTGTCCTTATCCCACTTATCTTTAAGTTCGGCAGTATATCCTATTCCCGTCTTCTTATTTAGTCTTTGCTTAACAATCTCTTCAAGATCAGGGAATGCTCCGCCGCAGATAAATAGGATATTCTTAGTATTAACTGTTTCAAGTGGAACCATAGCGTTCTTGGAATTAGCCCCTACTGGAACCTCAACCTCAGCTCCTTCTAAGAGCTTAAGCATACCCTGCTGAACAGATTCACCACTTACGTCTCTTGAAGTAGTTTCTTTCTTTTTAGCTATCTTATCAATTTCATCAATGAAAATGATACCACGTTCAGCTCTTTCAACATCATTATCGGCTGCTGCTAAAAGCTTAGAAACAACGCTTTCGATGTCATCACCAATATAGCCTGCCTCGGTAAGACTTGTAGCGTCAGCTATAGCTAGAGGTACATCGAGGAGCTTAGCTAAAGTTTTTACTAAATATGTTTTGCCACAGCCTGTGGGACCAATCATTAAGATATTAGATTTTTCAATTTCAATATCATCCATTGTTCCAGTTGCTACGCGCTTATAGTGGTTATACACAGCAACAGAAATAATCTTTTTAGCTTGATCTTGACCTATTACATAATCATCAAGCTTTTCCTTGATTTTATGTGGAGGCAGAATATCCTTTATATTTATAGGCTCTACTGGCTTTTTCTTTTTCTTAACTCTCTGACGGCCTGGGAAGCCACCGGCAAAGTCTCCAAGATTAAGGAAACTAATATTAGGATAACCTTGACGCTTCGAAGTGTCTTCTCCACCCTCTTCGTCATTCTTCTCTGAACCTTCCTCTGGTTTTTTCTCTTCACTTTGCTCATCTTCTTTTTCTTCATCTTTTGCTGTATCTTCTTGTGATGTAGGGGGATTATTGAATCCATTTCCCATAAATCCATCCATTGGATTAAACCCGTTAAACATATTGGGGTTAGATATATTCAGATTTTCAGCCATATCTATTGTTTTTTGTAAACAATCATTACATACACATATTCCGCCAGGCATATGAATCATAGGGCCAGCCTTGGATTCAGAGCGTCTGCATATCATGCATACTGATTCAAATTCTTCAGACATATAATTATCTCCACGTTCTTAATTTCTATTTTATTATAATGGAATCGAAAGTATATAAACAAGTTAATAAAGAATAAACTTTCTGACTAAAAGGACTATTTTAATTATAAAAAGGCCTACACATAAGTGTAAGCCTTTCGAATTAACAACTGTATCTATGATCAATCCTTAATTGATGCTCTGTCACCAAGAGTAACAGTAACTTCCTTTTCAACGAATGCTCCGTTTTCTCTTCTTTGGAAGGTTATCTTAACTTCTTCGTTACGGGAATAGTAGCTCAATCTTTCCTGTAACTGAGTATATGTAGTGATTGACTGTCCATCAATCTTTGTAATCATATCTCCCGGATAAATCATAGCAGCTTCTGCAGGAGAACCTTCATAAACGCTTTCAACATATACTCCGTCTGGATATCCTAAAAGGGAAAGGTTAAGTTCTGATGAGTCTCTGCAGGTAATGCCTAAAAAGCCTCTTTCCTCATCAGCTACCTTATTCCTTACTTCGCGATTTGAAAAATCAACAATAATGTCTTTTACTGCGCTGATAGGAATAGCGAATCCTACTCCTTCAACAGCCGACGAACTAATCTTAGCAGAATTAATTCCTATAACCTGTCCATAGATATTTAATAAGGCCCCACCAGAATTACCGGGGTTGATTGCTGCGCTAGTCTGGATTAAGGCTGAAGACTCTGTTCCCTTGTTTGTACTAATCTCCCTGTCTAGTGCACTAATTACACCAGTAGTAACTGACTGTCCATATCCTAAAGCGTTACCAATTGCTATTGCAGGCTCACCAATCTTTAACAGATCTGAGTCTCCAAGTTCAGCAACCGAAACCGCTAATTTTGTTTCATTTTCAACGTTTTCTTTCTTAACACCAATAACTGCAATGTCTAAAGATGCATCATATCCCTTTACATAGGCTTCAGCAACAGACTCATCTACAAACTGAACTGAAATAGTCTTAGCATCCTCAATTACATGATTGTTTGTTGCAATTAAATACTCTGTATCATTTTCGCCAACAATAATTCCAGAACCATTCGAAACATCTTCCTGTGTGTATGATCGACCCCAGAAATAATATGTCGATTCAGCTGCATTTGTTACACATACCATTGAAGGCATAACTTTATCAACTACGCCTGTCACATCTGAAGTAACCGCATTAGAAACATCTTTAGCAACATATGAACTACCTGTCTTCATCTTGTTGTTAATATCATCAATTTGTTTTTGAATAGTCTCAATCTGACTAGCAGTCACACCTGTCTCTTTTTTAGTATCAATAAGCTGCTTGGTTCCATAAAATCCACCAGCTGCAAACACACCAAAGGCAAGTCCTATAAAGCATGCTGCCACGAATTTACCACCCATTCTTTTGCCTGATTTATTCTTTTCTTTTTTAACCCTTTTAGGCTTATTAGGGGTGCTTATTGTTTCAGTTGCAATGCTTTCCTGTGGATATACATCCTTTACTTTTTCAAGCTCTTTTTCACTTTCTAGTTTAACTTCTATCTCTCTATCAAAAGAGGGCTCATTAAAATTATTTTCTTCCATTTTGAAACCTCCTGTTTTAGGAATATAAATTAAAAGGTCTCGTAATTAAGTACCTTTCTTACCTTTACGAGACCTATCATAATTTCTAATTGTGAAAAAGTTGTGTTCAAATCATGTCATTTTTATAAATTACTGATTTTCTTTGTCATCCCACCGATAACGATTTACAGGAGGAGTCTTGAGCATGTTTGTTTCCTCCTCGCTTCTACCATAGCCAAGTCTGGCGTTAACAAGTGATCTTGCCCTTACAATTTCATCAGTATTCCAAAAGCTTTTATTGTCCGAATACTTAATTAATTTTTCTTTTGGGATCATCTTATATCTATATCCCTTTTTGTATGATGAAACCATTTTAGATGCAAATCTGGCAAAAGAAAAAGTCGCGCTTCTATAACCGTTTCTTGCAAGATGATTCTTAATCATCTTTACTATTTTCTTTCCAGTTTCAAGATTTTCCTGATACGAGAATACTTCAGGATACATCGAGGTAATCACACCGAAATCGAAATTCTTCTTAACGTAATCGTAGTTGTCTTTCTCATTTTCAATAAGAATTTGTGCATCCGCAACATAAGCAACCTTGTATCCTGCATTAATTGCTCTAAATGAATATAATATATCCTCGTTTATTATCACGTGACTGTCAAAGCCACCAAGCTCTTCAAAAATATCTTTCCTATACATTGCGCATTCATTAGAAGCAAAATATGTCATACGACCATAATTAGCAAGATCTCTTTCCGAACGAATGTATGAATTATCTGGGAAATAATATCTTTTAACATATTTAATGTATTCTGGACAATTATCACTTGCTATATGTCTTGCATATGCTACTGCCACTTTATTATCGCTTTTAAAGGCGTTCAATAATTTAGTCACCAAATCAAGCCCCTGAGGCACCGCATTCTGTCCCATTACGATAAAATAGTCAGCATCAGACATTTCTACTAACTGATTTCTTGTTTTACCACCATCGCACTCTCTTCTAGACATATGACGCACTGTTATATTTTTTACCTCTACAAACGACTTGTCAGTATATGGAAGTCGGTCGTAATATTTTTGTTCAGCGTTAGCCACGTAGATTTTGTTGATGGGTGAATCCTGTTCATTAATCATTTTAACCAGATTAATAAATGGCTTTCCTGGTTTATATGTTAGTAAGATTAAGTCAATTTTCATCAATCATCCTCGTTGTCTTTTTTTCATAAAAATGGGACCGAGGATTGCTCCCGGTCCCTTAATCAGGTTACTCCTGAGATTAGATTTATTATATCACATTTTAAGACTATTTATAGTCTAAATGTTATTAGTTGCTTCCTGATAGGTATGGATTTGTTTCATTGTAAATCTTCTGGCTATATTCCTTTACGCTTGAAGAAACTTCATATGCTTGTTCATCAAACAAGAACTCGTGAAGCCATACTACGTTAGGTTCAAGATCTGTAGGAACTACACAGCTGCCCTTTGAACCAATGATGTCTGAAACCAAGAGATTACTCTTAGGGAATCCTGCTTCATCAATGATGTTATACTTAGCTACCTCACCTAAGATACTTAATATTTCATCAAGATCTAAAGAAGTAAATACTTCGCCAAATACATTTTCGCAAATCTTAGCAAGTGAAGCAGGAGAAGCTGTTTTAGCTACATCAAGGCACGCTTTGATTACTTCTCTTTGTCTTTCAGTTCTCTTAAAGTCATTACCAGCAGTATATCTTATACGACAATATGCTGTTGCCTGAAGACCATTTAACTTCTGATATCCAGTTTCAGTTACAGGTTCATAAGTGCTTATATCTGACATACTATCAACCATTGAAATCTGGTAATTGTTGATATGTTTAATTTCTTCACTATCGATGTCTATATATACTCCGCCAAGTGCATCAATTACATCTCTTAAGCCTTCAAATCCAATAGTAATGAAGTCTGTTATATCAAGATCGAGGTTAGCATTAAGCATCTTGATTGCCTGTTCAGCACCACCATATGCATAAGCAGTGTTACATTTGTTATATTCTTCCGACATACCCATAATGTTTAAGAATGTATCACGATAAACCGATACAAGCTTAACATCCTTAGTCTCAAGGTTGATTGATGCTACCATTATTGTGTCTGAACGAGTCTTGTTCTGTAATCCACCTGTACGGGAGTCAACACCGAATAGTGCTATATTACGATAGCCCTTCATAACTTCGTTTTCTTTTACAGTTTCGTTCATCTGAACTTCTATTACTGAATCATCGATTGAAATCTTCTCAATACCTTTTTCTTCATCTGTTGCATTGATTACAACCCAGAATACAACTAGCAATGCTATAAAAAGAATAAGCTCGCATACGAATAATACAATTTTGCCAGCCTGTGATTTTTTCTTCTTCTGATTAGGTTCTTTTGCCATAATTCCTCCAAGGACAAACAGTATTTCGATTGTCACAATAGTATATATTAGGACCTGAGTCCTTTATTTGTCAATAATATACTCTGATTTTATACTCTTTTTACTTTATAAACAATTTAATACTTTCTTAACTTAGACGCCCGCTTTTCAGGCTTTCTTTAATGGAACAAACAACATAATATATCCTCTTTTATGAAGTTCTCTGGCAAAAGAAAGGCTAATAGCTTTTATGTCATCTTCACTGGCTAATGGTACTAATTCCATCATTTCTTCATAAGTTTTACGCATATCTTCTGAAGGAATAATGGTTCTAATATCAAGAGCATAAACGCTCTGAGACAGCACCAGTCTATGCATGTATCCAGAAAAATGTTTGTTTAATCCCTTATAGTCTTCAGTTCCGTCTTCGTTATAAATGCCATGCTTTATGGTATTCATTTTTGCATAAACGCTTCCAACAGCGCCCACGTTTTTACGTGCCTTGAAGATATCTTTTCCAAAATCAACCTGATAAAAACCTAAATGCTTCGTCGGTCTTACTTTATAATCGCCAAAATGCTCTTTGACAAAGCTTTGTATTGCTTTTCCTCCAGCAATATAAGCATACTGCTTACTCTCTGGATTAAATGAAGTCGACAGCTCATGACAACGCCAGTGATACAAAATCTTAGGCACATGAACTATTGATTTCTCACCATCTAAAATCATTGACTTTTCATCAAAGAGTAGTTTACCGACTGCTCTTAAGAATAAATCATAATCCTGAGAACCATTATATTCAGGTCTAAATTTTAATCCCTTTATAAGGTCTGTTTCAAGCACGCTGAAATGACATATATAGTTATTTGAAAGAAGCAAATCAAGATCAAAGTCAAGCTTGAAATGAGGCTCTGTAAACTTACTCATGTCAGAGTTGCATTTGTCCTCATCTGAATAAATAAATTTTGCTTTTATACCCTGCGATTTTTTATATAAAATTGCCTCAGTCATTTCATATAATGCATCATTTGTTAATACATCATCATGATCTAAGAGCGCACAATAATCACCACTTGCATATTTCAATGCTTCATTTGTGTTTTCTGAAATACCTTTATTTTCGACTAGTCTTACATATCTGATACGAGTATCCTCATATGTAAAAATTATATCTTTAGGTCGGTTAGTTTCAGATGCATCCGCTAAAATAAGCTCGAAATTATAGTATGTCTGATTTAGGCACGATTCTATCATCTCTCTTAAATATTTCTCGTTTGTTTCATACACTGGAACAAGAATACTGTATTTTATCGGAGCTTTCAAAAGTGGATATTTTTCTTTTTGGTGCTTAGCCTCATTATCAGAAATCGGAGCATAAGTATAAGGAACGTCTTTG
Source organism: Lachnospiraceae bacterium (assembly GCA_045639565.1). GTDB lineage: Bacteria > Bacillota > Clostridia > Lachnospirales > Lachnospiraceae > UBA1258. The sequence continues at coordinate 71,927 of JAZUDH010000073.1, read as the reverse complement.
GTTAAAAGACGCTCCTTAACTGCATAATATGTATTTGATATTCCGTTTCTCTTTAGATAACTAACTGTTTTTGATAAGTTTGACATCGAGCAAACTTCCTCTGCGAATTAATTATAAGATAGCTTTAAGGTTGTCTGTAAGTTCCTTTACCTTTTCTTTGGCGTCAGCTAAATCTGTGCCCTTTACGCCCATGTAGAACTTAATCTTGGGTTCTGTACCAGAAGGTCTAGCGCAGCACCATGAGTTATCGTTAAGATCAAAGTAAAGAACATTAGACTTAGGAAGACCAGTGGGCTTTGTGCTGCCAGTCTCCATGTCTGTTACAACATCCTTGTCATAATCTCTGAAAGAAAGGACTTTCCAGTTACCAAGAGTCTTAGGAGGGTTCTTACGAAGCTTTTCCATCATTTCCTGAATCTGCTTAGAGCCATCCATTCCCTTTAATGTAATTGTATAAAGATCTTCCTTGAAGAATCCATATTCTTTATAGATATTCATCATCTGATCCCAAAGGGTGATGCCGTTTTTCTTGCACCAAGCAGCAACTTCGCATAAGCACATAACTGCTACGATTGCATCCTTATCACGTGCATGTGTACCAGCAAGACATCCATAACTTTCTTCAAGACCAAATACGTAATTGTTAGAACCAGTCTGTTCAAACAGCTTAATCTGTTCTCCGATATACTTAAAGCCTGTGAGTACCTCGATAAGCTTAACATTGTACTTTTCACAAATAGGATCAGCCATATTTGTTGTAACAATAGTCTTAACCAAAGCAGGATTTGCAGGCATTAGATTCATCTTTGTACGTTCTCTTAAAATATATTCAGCAACTAACATACCTGACATGTTGCCAGTAAATGAAACATAGTCCTTAGTTTCTGTATCATAAGAGTAGATTCCTAAACGGTCAGCATCAGGGTCAGTAGCAAGTACTACATCAGCTCCAACCTTTCTTGCAAGCTCAAGAGCAAGAGTAAATGCCTTAGGATCTTCAGGATTAGGATACTCTAATGTTGTAAAATCGGGATCGGGTAATTCCTGTTCAGGAACTACATATACATTTTCAAATCCAAGCTCACTTAAAATTCTACGTACAGGAACATTACCTGTGCCGTGGAAAGGAGAGTATACAATCTTAATATCCTTAGCAACTTCCTTGATGATTTCAGGATGAATAATCTGCTTCTTCAATTCTTCCATATATAAATCATCGATATCTTTTCCGATTACATTGTAAAGGCCTGCCTTGATAGCTTCTTCTTTGGCCATAGTCTTAACATCATTGTAGTTAGTAACAGCATTTACTTCACCTATAATGTCCTTATCTCTAGGAGCAGTAACCTGAGCACCATCTTCCCAGTAAACCTTGTATCCATTGTATTCAGGAGGATTGTGGCTAGCAGTTACTACGATACCAGCTGTACATCCCTTTGTTCTTAAGGCAAAAGAAAGCTCTGGTGTAGGTCTTAATGCATCAAATACGTAAGCTTTAATTCCATTTGCGTTTAAGCAAAGAGCAGCCTCATCAGCGAATTCTGTCGACATACGGCGTGAGTCATATGCGATTGCAACGCCTTTAGCTTCAGCGCCCTGTTTGATAATATAGTTTGCAAGTCCCTGTGTTGCCTTACGAACTGTGTATACGTTCATTCTGTTGGTACCAGCTCCGATAATACCTCTTAAACCACCTGTACCAAATTCAAGGTCCTTATAAAATCTTTCATTGATTTCATTTTCATCGTCAGCAATTGCCTTAAGTTCAGCCTTAGTGGCATCATCAAAATATGCATCGCTTAACCAATATTCGTACTGTTCTTTAACATTCATTAAAGTTACCTCCAATCAATTAGTTATTCACTTTTACGCTAAAGTCGCTTCTGTCTAAAGAAAAATTCTTATTGTAATAAGGATCGCCCTTTTCAAGTTCTTCCTTCCAGGTTTCTCGGAATAATTCTGATTCTTTGTTGTAGCGCTCTGCCTTTTCACCACTATCGTCAAGTCCTCTTGATACTGATTCATAATGATACAATTCAGCAAAAGGAGTAAACACATTTAAGTAGCCTTTTTTGCGTAATTTCAAGCAAAAATCAACATCATTTAACGATATCTGGAACTTAGTGTCAAGTCCGCCCACCTCATCATAGCATGACCTCTTAACAAGCAGACAAGCACCAGTTACCGCGGTTACATTTTGAGTGTAACACAATCTACCCATATAACCTAGATTTTCTTTGGGCTGTTTATAGTGAGTATGTCCTGCTGTTCTGTGAGCGCCAAGTCCTATTACAACGCCTGCATGCTGTATGGTTCTATCAGGATAATAGAGTTTAGCACCAACCGCACCAACATCCTCACGTTGAGCATACATAAGCATCTCTTCCATCCAATTAACCGTAATAACTTCTGTATCATTATTAAGGAGCAAGATATATTCCCCTTTTGAATGTGATACTCCCAGGTTATTAACTGCTGAATAATTAAATGTACCTTCGTATGTTACTACTCTGATTTTGTCTGATATTTCTTTCAGATCATCATACAAATCAAAGGTAGCTTTTTCTGTAGAATTGTTTTCCACTATTACTATTTCATAATTTGTGTAGGTTGACTTCTCTAATATAGAAGTAACACATCTTTTTAAATCTGATGCATGATCTTTATTCGGAATGATAATCGAGATTAGTGGTGTTCCATTTAACTTATATCTTATTTTAAATATTGTTTCAAAAGCTCTTGTGCTACTAATCTTAAAATCAGTGTATCCATGCTTTCTAAGATGATCTGCTACTGCACCTTTTGCAGCATCAATTGCATATTCTTTGGCAGAGATATTAGATGCTACACTACCAGGATGGCATCTCCAATAATAAAGAAGTCTATGAACATGAACAATTTTTGAAGCTCTATCTGTAAGTCGCAATATCATGTCATGATCCTGGCTTCCATCAAACTTGGTACGGAAGAGCTCAGTCCCTTCTAGAAGTGTTCGTTTAAACACACTAAAATGGCATATATAGTTATTAGCTCTTAGGTTATCAATAGCATAGTCAGGTTTAAAATGCATTGTAAGCATATGATCGATATTGCCACTTTTGAAGGTAGTTTCGTCGCAATATATATAGTCCGCGCCTTCATTGTTGATAACCTTAGTATATTCATAAAGGGCTGATGGATGAAGAATATCATCATGATCAAAAAGACCAATGTAATCTCCTGTAGCAAGTTTTAAGCACTGATTAGTATTTCCTGAGATACCCTCATTCTTTTCTAGCTTCATATATTTAATTCGCGAATCATTAAAAGAATCTACTACATCCTTAACATATGAATGATTTGCATCAGATCCATCCGCTAGACAAAGTTCCCAATTTGAATAAGTCTGCCATTCAACAGAGCCAATCATTTCTCTAAGCATTGTTTCATCTGTGTTATATAAAGGAACTAATATACTATATAAGGGCCTATACTCAAATACAGTTTCTTCTTCTGCCTTTCTGGTCAATTCATCAGGGAAGCTCTTCGTACCATATTGAGCCATTGCTTCTTTCTCACGCTTTTTGTAATCAAGCTTCAGCATGATTCCACGAGGTCCTCCAAGATTCTTGATTCTTCTCGTGAAATTAACTGTTTTGTGCATGCTCATACGGATAGGAGTTGTTGCTTTCCAAATAGGATTGTTTTTAATACGATCGAGTTTAAACTTCAATTCCTCTTTTTCTTCTTCCAGTTCCGCTATTCTTTCAGCTAGCAAAGCATTTCGTTCAAGTTCTTCTTCATATTGATTTTTAAAATCCATTTTACCGCCTTTTGTGGTTAAACTCTGCATAATTTAATCACGATTTAATTTCTATGTACCTGTTCGATAGAATGTATAAACGCTCTTTTGCGTACATTTTGTCAAAGCTCATTCCTATACGATAATGCCCATTTTTCAAGCTTTCTCTAGGAATAACGAGTGATATTCCACATCTTTGTACATTAGTTTCATTAGGACAATTATTCATAACATCACTTCTAATTGAACCTTGAATTGGAATACCAATACATTCATTCTCTTTTTCATTAAACAAAAGAACTTCTTTTTTATAACATGCGTTATCGCTTCCTGATACGAATGAATATCCTTGAATGCAAAAATCTTCCTTACTGCAATCTTGTGCTTCATAGTCATATAAGTATCCGCTTACCAGACCTGCATATTCCACCCCTAGTGTTATGCAAGGTTCCAGTCTCGATGATAAAATATCATATGGCAAAGTGGCCTCTGTTTTTTCATAAGAAACCTTAAAATCGAATTCGCTTCCAGGAACAAATCTGGCATCTAATGCATCGTTTATCAGATACTTTGAATAGAATGGATCATGACCTCTAAACATAGGATGTTCTAAATACAGTTTATCTTTTTCTGCAAGAAGTCTTTTTAACGCTTCAACTGAAGTGTCAGCTCCTCTTGTTATACTTTCTGCATGCTCACAGGAAATATTATTACATACTACATTGACATAGCCTTTTTCATATAGTTTAAAGCATAAGTCGATATCATTGAATGCAACTTTCAGCTTTTCATTCATGCCTCCGACTTTCATATATACGTCTTTTCTAATCATTATTGCCGCGCCAGTAACGGACAATACATTTTGAACATATCTATTATAACCATAATAGTGTTCTATTTCGTCATCCATGAACTGTAGTTTATGTACAGGACCTATTCTTGTACTTACCACCCCTGCATGCTGAATCTTCGTTGTATGGGGATACAATAATTTGACACCTACCGCTCCTACATATGTATAGCTTACCTGCTCAAACATTGTATTAAGTGTAAATGGAGCTGTAATTGTAACATCATCATTCAAAAAGAATAGCACTTCACCCTTAGAATTAGCAGCACCTAAATTGCACATATGAGCGAAATTAAAATCCATGGGTTCATATATGTACTCAAAGTTAAGTTCACCAGATAGTTTTTCTATCTCGACTTTCTTTTCAGCATTGCTTCCGTTATCTACTACTATTATTTCCAAATCCAAGCCATCATGTGCTTTCTCGTATAACGAGCTTATACATTTTCGCAAAAGATGCGGATTATTCTTAGAAGGTATTACAACTGATATCCTACGCTCTGGCTCTTTAACAAAGCGTTCTGATAATCTTTTCGCGCTAGCATCTACAATCTTATAATTATCATAGTCAGAAGTATGTACTAGTATCTCATCCACAAAGCTCACTGAGTTTCTAAGTGTAATTTCACTTGTAAAAACATAGCGAAGTAATGTATGGTATATAGCCCCCGCACCGGTATAACCCATACTCCACGCAAAATCTCTAAATGCAATTCGTCTAATAGCAACTATATTTCCAAAATAAAAATGACTAATAAATGTATTTGGTGACCACTCAGGCTTTAAAAGAGGATCCTCTCGATTTCCCTTTTCCTCCTTGATATCCTCATTTCCATAAACAACATTACAACCAGGTCGATTTATAAATTCAGAGGCAATAAGTGGAATCGCCCATGGAGTAAGTTCTCCATTTACAAAAATCAAAATGTCATCTATATAATTTTTTACTTCAAAGCCTTCAAGTACAGAGCTATATGGAATAACTCTTATCGACATTCCTTCATATTTAGCCGCGTATGTAATGTGATGGACATTTATATCATCTGTTGTCCTAGCATTCATAGACAACGACATATCGTAGATAGGCATATCTTTTTCATATTTTGAAATCCACTCGTAATATGAAAGTTTTTCACGTTTAATAGATGCCAAATGATTGGCATCAATATGTCTAGTTAACCCGTTTTTGATAAAAGACTTAATACCTGACATACACTTATTTCCTTAAATAATCTGTTAGCTTAGGCTTTTCACACAAAGCTTGTGCAATAGCTTCATCTATTTTTGTAATAGAAAGTTTCAAGTATAAAAAGCTGTTTTCTTCTCTGATAAGTCCGCTGAGATTAAAAATCAAATTTGGATCATTAGAGTCAAACACAAATGAATCATTACTGATTCTACGACCATTGCTCATAAGATATTTCTTGTTTTCTATCGGATAATCTAAATCGTTTATTCTGCACTCCAATACACGTACTATTGAAGTTGCATTAATGGGATCTATCCTCAGTAGCTTGTCAGACGGATTCACAGTAACCATACTTTCGGTCACAGAATCTGACTTATATGCTTCTTTATCAAAGTATGAATTAGTCTCGCTAAATTGCCCAGTTGCATCAGCCATATAAACTTGATATACAAATTCTGTATTGTCCTGATTTAAAAGTTTAGCCATTGGTATAGGATTAACCGACTTAATCCCCATCGATTCTCTAAGTTCAGCAAGTGATTTATTCTTACCAGTTACAAATTTTTGAAATAATACCTCATCAGCTTCAATCTCATCTGATGCTGCCTTGGAAAGTCCTAGTTTGTCTCTTATTAAATCTAGATTTATTTTATTTCTCCGAGTATCTTCCAATATGTAACAATAAACAGCTCTGTACGCAAGTTCTCTTGTGAGAATACTCTCCTCTTTACACCATTCATAATCGATAAGTGTCCATTTATCCGGGCCTACGAGGACATTCGAAAAAACAGTATCCAAATCTGAAATTAGTAATCCCTCTCCATAGCCTAAGTATTTTACATACTTATCAAACAGATCATAGAATCCATCCAAGTCATCATTACATAAACGCTCATCCATTAGTTCAGATAGTGCTTTGCCATCAACATATTCAAAAGATGCCACAGGATGATTATTCCTTTCAACCATTGTACATAGATTGACTTCCAGTTCTGAACCAGAGTATCGCTCACTAAGCTTAGTATAATATTCATAAAGCTGCTTAATATGTTCTTCAGACGCTTTAGATAACGGATGTTTTCTTACAACTCTAGTATCAATCTTTTCATCTATGGTAGTAAAAATAGTGTGCTCATCTGCTCTGTCATTTGAAAATCTTGCATAAATAGTTTCAAGCTTAGGCCCGCATACAACCATATAAGAGTTAGCAACAGCCTTAAAGCTGCCTTCTGATATAGCTGTTTCAAAAGCATCCTTTTCCGAAAACAGTTCCAACCTGTCGCAATCGTAATTACTCATATTCATGGTGAGTTCGCCATTTACAGGCAGTCTTCTATCAGAATAAAGATTCTTCATAAAGCGGTAATCTGGATATGGATAATAGAATTCGTACTCAGATATATTGTTTTGCTTAATCACATTTTGAATATATGCAAGACCTTTTGCAGGATTTTGTGAATCAGTTATCCCTTCAAAGTAATCCTTGGATTCTGGAGCCATGCAACCACTCATATATTTCATGCCATAACGATTATTTCCTGCAAATACTACGTGTCCGCCGTATGAAAGTAATGATTTTACATCACCTAATAACGAAATGTCATCAAGCAGTATCCACTCATATAATTCGTTTTTGCTCTTTAATTCTGTTAATGTTTCGTTAATTCCAGTGCAATAAATGGTTAATTCGTTGCAATTTGCAAATCTCTCTGCAATTATTCTTGCATTTGTCACGCTTTTTTCAAATACCGTAACATTTTCAGACATTTTAAGCAAACCACTAGTTATAGCGCCTACTCCTGCCCCTATTTCCAATATCTTGTCATCAGCCGTTATCGGAAGCCATCTGACAATATTCTCACGAATTGTTGATAGAGAGTCTAAAAAATAGTACGAATTCTCACGTTCAATAATCGACTGATATTCTATTGGAGAACAGTCTCTAACATAGTTTAATAACTTCAGCTCATCGTTTTTAATGTTTTCATCAATCTGAGCCAAATTATCATGCGCATCATTTGTTAAGTTTAGATTTATTTTCCCAACTTTTATTGTCTTCACTCTGGTATTCTACACCTCGTTTATTGCAACAATACTATTCATATCATAATACCCAACTGTATTTTTCTCAGAAATAACAGTAACACTCATTGCATAATATGCTCTGTGGTAAACTACAAAGGTATCTAGTTGATATCCTGTACAGCCAAAGGACATAATATAATCTCCACCCTGTAGATTCATATCCTGTTTAAATGTAATCTCTAGAGTCTTTCCTGCAGGAACTTCCTCTAAAAAGCACTTTTCATACATAGTGTTAGTTCCTGTAATCTCAACGCCCTTAGCATTTACAAACTTGTATGCAAATATAGGTTGCTTAACGTTTTCTTTGAAGCTTACCTTCATGTGAATAGTAAATTCGCTACCCTTGACTATGGCATTTGTTCTAAGTCCGTTTGAATCAGTTATCCAATACTCATCGATATGGGCCTCACCAGAACCGTACTCTAATAACTCATGATGTTCATCTGAATTAATATCACCTAATACATCTGCTTTTTCTGCCGCATATTGCCCTACAAGAACTTGCTTATATACATCAATCATTTCTTTAGGTTTACCTTCTGCAAGCTTTTCACCTTTATTAAGTACCATTACTCGATCACAGTATTTTGATATAGAGCTTAAGTCGTGGGAAACAAATAATATTGTTTTTCCATTTTTCTTAAATTCTTCAAATTTGTGATAGCATTTTGACTGAAAGAATACATCGCCTACAGACAACGCTTCATCTACAATCAATATTTCAGGTTCAATATTAATTGCTACAGCAAATGCTAATCTGACAAACATTCCTGAAGAATATGTTTTTACGGGTTGATAAACATAATCACCTATATCTGCAAACTCTAATATCGAAGGTAGCTTTTCATCGATTTCTTTTTCTGAAAAGCCCATCATTGTTCCATTAAGATATATATTTTCTATTCCGTTATACTCTTGATTGAAACCAGCTCCCAGTTCAAGCAAAGCCGAAATACGGCCTTTAACATCAATTGTTCCTTCTGTAGGATTCAAAACACCTGTTATTATTTTTAGAAGTGTAGATTTTCCCGAGCCATTTGTTCCAATGATTCCCACTGTCTCACCCTTATATATATCCAAATCAAATCCTTTAAGGGCATAATTCACACTATATTTATCTTTTGCTAGTCCAAAGGCGTCTTTCAGTCTATCAGATGGCTTATTGTACAATTTATACATCTTTTTGAGGCCATGAATTGATATCACTGGTTCAGTTGTGTTTATCTGTTCGTATGTTGTGTTTCTGCTCATTCAAAGTATTCTTTCTATTACATCAATTTTATTCTATTCAAACGCTTTTTATACCGTATTAATCAGCCGATAAAAGTACAGAAAATCAATTTCACGCTTTATAACACATCCGCAAAATGAACCTTCAATTTTTTAAATATCACACGTCCTAAAAGCATAAACAAGCCTACAAAACACCAAAAATATAGTGTATATTTCCAATCAATCCAGAAGCCTTTGTTTTCGCATATAGTTGCTTTGTAACCAAGCACTATGTACGCAACCGGGTTTAATTTCATGACAATCTGCCATGTTCTCGGAATCGAGCTTATATTCCACAGAATAGGTGTAGCCCACATTCCAATCTGTAAAAGGATCTGGATTATTTGGCCCAAATCTCTAAAAAATACAACCACAGCCGATGTCGTATATGATAATGCCAATACTAACACAAACATACACGCACTATAATAAATCAGTTGCAAAGTATATAAATTAGGATAATAGCCATATATAGCGGCAATTATCAGCAAAACTCCTATAAAGAAAATGTGGATAAATGACGCAGCTATTACTTTAATCAAAGGCAAAATATCAATATTGAACACTACCTTCTTGACTAGATAGTTGTACTGTAAAAGCGCATTTGTCCCATTTGACAATCCTTCTGAAAAGTAAAACCAAGGCACTAAACCAGCAGTCAAAAACAAAACGTATGGTACCGCAATCCCTCCAGCAACCGCTTCGGATCTTGACTGAAAGATTTTATCAAATACTATGTAATACATGAGTACAGTAATAACAGGCTGTACCAATGCCCATACTACACCTAGGTATGATCCAGCATATCTTGTTTTAAAATCGTTTTTGGCTAACTTCCAAATAAGCGCCAAATTCTTACTGCTCTCTTTCTTTGACATAGTCGGCTAATCCACCCCACTTAGTATCTTTTTCTGAGAATATGAGTTCAACTCCTTCTTCAAAAGGCCACTCTATTCCAATATCAGGATCATTATATATAATTCCACCTTCATCACCTGGATGATAGAAATCTGAACATTTATAAGCGAATTCTGCATAATCGGATACAACTAAAAAACCATGAGCAAAGCCCTTAGGAATAAAGAATTGTTTTTTATTATCCTCTGTTAACAAAACGCCTTTCCACTTTCCAAATGTCTCAGATCCTTCTCTTAAATCAACGCAAACATCGTAAACTGCGCCTCTTAATACTCTTACAAGCTTATCCTGAGGGAATTCTTTCTGAAAATGCAATCCTCTTATTACTCCTTTTTTAGAAGCAGACTGATTGTCCTGGACGAATGTCACGTTCACACCTGCAGCTTCAAAATCCTTCTGCTGATATGTCTCCATAAAGTATCCTCTTTCATCAACTCTTACTTCTGGAGTAATAACTAATACGCCATCGATTTCGCATTTTTCAACTGTTAACTTGCCCATTTTAAATTGTCCTTCCTATCTATTCATGAATGAAATATTCAAATTAACATCCCCATCTATTCCGGGGACCTTCCCGTTGCAGGAATATTCCCACATATCGTAAAATCCCTCGTATGTGGGCACTTTTCTATATTCTGCAAGCCAGATTCTGTTTTTATCAAGCTTGCTAGTATTCAAATTTGTACTAAGCCAGTTTTTCGTAGCATAGAAGCATGGATCATATCCACTATTCTTTATTGTCTGGCAGAATGCGTTTACTACTTCTGTCCTTGTATTAGAGTCAATTTCATCAGCTCGTCCCATACCACCAGCCATATCTACTCTTATACATAGCGGATAAGTAATGTGTGACTGAGAAGCTAATAGAATCATTGCACTTGCCTCTTCAACTGCCTCTCTTTCGTTAATGGCCTGTGTGTAAAAATATGCACCCACATCTAAGCCTGCACGATTAGCCTCTTTAGCATATTCTGAAAAAGAATCGTCTGTGTAAATCTCTCCTGAGAATGCGCCTCTGTACCCTGCCCTCAACATAACAAAGCGAATGCCGGACTGATACACCTGATTCCAGTCAATCTCGCCATTCTCGCTTGAAATATCGATTCCATATACTAATGTTTCGTCTTCTCCAAATTTGCTGGAGATTTTTTTATCAGCGTCATTAATTGCCGATAATGTCATTGCGTTATCTGCCGAAGAAGCCACCGTAGCTTCGCTTTTCATGAGGATATCAACATCTTCTATCATAAGGTATTCAACAAAATCCTTAACTTCAACCTCAATAGGTGCGACAGGAACAATCCACTCTTCGACTTCCGACATCAGTAGCTCATATTTACCTGGTTTCAGATCTGATGCATATATTATTCCATCTTTATCTTCATCCACCATGAAAAGCTCTGTTTTTCCATTATGAGATTTTAGGGAAACCTCAAACGGTATATCCGTTTTAAGGTTTCCATTATAATCTAAAATTCTAATTCGCAAATCCTTTTCAACAGATACCGCTTTTACCGATAAAGTACTCATCTCCTCCATGATTTTCATAGTCAGAGAATCATTGCTACTGTCAAAAAAAGTTTCATCGGCCTTCCAATTATCTAAGCCATGGCCTACCATAGTAAAACCATCAACATTTTTTATAGCCTGAACCTCGTCAACAATCACCTGCGGCTCAGGAGTCGAACTAGAAATCTTACCAAGTTTATTCTTAATCGTAGTCGCGTTAGCAAGAAGTGCTACAGACAAAATCAACAACGCACCTACAACAACCAGAACTGTAACCTGTCGTTTAAGTTTAGAGTCCATTAGCAACCTCTACTAAATATTTGCCGTATTCTGTCTTCATAAGAGGCTCGGCAAGCTTTAGTAGCTCTTCTTTGCCTATAAATCCTCTCTTGTATGCTATTTCTTCAATACAAGAAATGTACAATCCCTGACGTTTCTGGAAGGTTGCAACAAAGTTAGCTGCATCAAGTAATGCATCATGATTACCAGTATCGAGCCATGCAAATCCGCGGCCCATTGTTTCAACCTGTAATGTTCCCTTATCAAGATATGCATTATTAACGCTTGTGATTTCTATTTCACCTCTTGCGGAGGGTTTAACATTTTTAGCAATTTCTACAACTGAATTATCGTAGAAATATAGACCAGGTACCGCATAATTGCTCTTAGGTTTAGCTGGTTTCTCTTCTATCGAAATAGCTTTTCCATTCTCATCGAATTCTACTACGCCATATTCTCTAGGATCTCTTACATAATAGCCAAAAATTGTTGCACCACCATCTTTTTCCACGCGCTCAGCTGCTCGAAGTAAAACCTTTGAAAAGCTTTGTCCATAGAAAATATTGTCGCCAAGCACCAATGCAACAGCATCATTTCCTATAAATTTTTCTCCGATAATAAAGGCATCAGCAAGCCCTCTAGGGTATTCCTGTATTGCATACTCAAAACGCATCCCCAACTGTGAACCATCTCCAAACAGTTCTTTAAATGTAGGAAGATCTCTTGGTGTAGATATAATCAACACCTCGCGAATACCTGCAAGCATAAGAGTCGACAATGGATAATAAATCATTGGCTTGTCATAAACAGGCATTATCTGTTTGGATATAGCCTTTGTTAATGGATATAGTCTTGTTCCCGAACCACCTGCTAAAATAATACCTTTCATAATAAGATTTTCTCCTTATTTATTCTTGTACATTTCGTTGTAATAAAGCTGATAATCTCCTGATGTAACATTTTTCATCCATTCTTCGTTTTCAAAGAACCACTGGATAGTAAGCTTAATACCTTCTTTGAACATCGTTTCAGGTTCCCAACCGATTTCAGCCTTAATCTTATCGGGAGCTATAGCATATCTTCTATCGTGTCCTTTACGATCTTCTACATATGTAATAAGGTCTTTGTTAATATGTGCCTTTCTAGGATCACCTTCTGGAAGCATTTCCTGAAGTGTTTCAAGAATAATATTAATTATTTCAATGTTCTGCTTTTCGTTGTGTCCACCTACATTATAGGTTTCAAATAAGCGTCCCTTGTCAATAACCATATCTATTGCTTTTGCATGATCCATAACATATAACCAGTCACGAACATTCTTTCCATCTCCGTAGACAGGAAGCTTTTTGCCACTCAATGCATTGTTAATAATAAGTGGAATGAGCTTCTCAGGGAACTGATAAGGGCCATAATTATTAGAGCAGTTTGTAATGTTAGCAGGAAACTTATATGTATCCATATATGCTTTTACTAGCATGTCTGAACTAGCCTTACTAGCTGAATAAGGGCTATGAGGAGCATATGGTGTAGTCTCATAGAAATATCCGCCATCTTCTTCTAATGAACCATATACTTCATCAGTTGAAACATGTAAAAATCTCTTTCCTTCCTTAAATGATCCATCAGGAAGCTCCCATGCTGCTTTTGCATTATTAAGCATTACTAATGTTCCGAGTACGTTAGTCTTTACAAAAACCTCTGGATTTCTGATACTACGGTCAACATGGCTTTCAGCTGCAAAGTGTACTACTACATCAATATCATTCTTTGTAAAGATTTCCTCGATAGCAGCACTATCGCATATATCTGCTCTTACAAAAGAGTAGTTCTTTTTATCCTCAAGATCCTTTAAGTTTTCAAGGTTTCCTGCATATGTTAGTTTGTCTACATTAATAATTCTGATATCGTCTCCATGCTTGTTAAACATGTAATGAATGAAATTTGAACCAATAAAACCGGCTCCACCTGTTACAAGGTATGTTCTCATTTTAAGAATCTCCTTTTTACAACGATTTGTGCAAATCGCTTAATCTCTTATAAATATATTAATAGCCTACGTAGCTCAAATTTAAGTCTACATCGCCGCTAATACCGCTTATTGAACCCTTTGAAGAGTACTGCCACATATCATATCTTGTCTGTGAATATGTAGCTTTTGACGCATACTGTGCAAGCCAGATTGTATATCCGGTAAGAGAAGAAGCATTAATCTTATTCTCGAACCAGTTCTTATTAGCATATACACCTGCCTTGTAGCCGCTGTTTGCAACTGTTTTACAGAATGCATTAATAATTGCGGTTCTTTGATCCTTGCTCAATCCGTCTGCACGTCCACCTGAAGACTCGACATCAATAAATATCGGATAAGCGAGTGAATATCCATTTACAAGGTTGATACACATAGAAGCCTCTTCTACCGCCTCAGCTTCTGTTACAGCCTGTGTAAAGAAGTAAACACCAACTTTAATACCTGCTTTTGTAGCATTGCTAATATTCTGTGCAAACTTATTATCAGCATATAAGCCGCCCTCTGATGAGCCTCTAAAACCGCAACGGATAATAGCATAATTTACGCCTGATTTAGCAACCTTGGTCCAGTCGATTGTTCCGTTCCATACAGAGACGTCAATACCAAAAGTACCTGTACCGCTCTTTAATGCTCCATCAGAGCCAAACGAATACTTTGCACCATTAATAACCTGATCGCCAGTTACTTTTTTACCGTTAGCATCAAAGTAATATGTCTTACCATCTAACTTCCACCATCCAGTGTACTTATATGTTTCAGCACCGCCAGTTCCACCAGCTACATAAAGCTTCTCATTAGTATAGTAATCAGCATAGACCGCTTCTTTGTATGTCTTAGAATTAGCATCGTACACATAAAGTGTCTTGCCTTCGTTGTCTAAAAGCTTAGTAACCTTATCAACCTTAGGGTTGTTCATAACGGTAAATGTTACCTGCTTTTTAACATTAGGATTCTTTTCAGGATATACTGTAATAACAATTGACTTTCCTGGTTTGTCATGAGCTTTAACCTTGGCTGACATAGTGTCTTCTGAAACAGCAACACTTGCTACTGAGCTATCATTGACAGTCCATACAAGCTTCTCCTTGGCATTTTTAGCTAAAGTTGCAGTAACTATTACTTCATCGCCATTAACAAACAAAAGTTTTTTTCCAGAAGGAGTAAGCACAAGATCTCCATCTGTCACTTCAATCTCACAAACCTGTGATGAAGAAGCTTCCTCATTAGGATTGTCCTTGATTGTAATTGTACATCTTAATTTAGCTTTTCCTACAGCGAGAGGCTTAATCGTGGCAGTTCCATTAATTCCATCATAGCCATCAAGTGAAATAACATTCGCGCCCTCTACTATTTCCCACTTGTATTCAAGCTTTGTAGGCTTTTCACCTTCAAACGCAGGAGTAGCCTTAAGGCTATACTTGGCCGTGCTATCCTTTACAAACATCATTGTCTTGTCGCCAGTGATGTCAATCGCCTTAAAGACAAAAGAAACCGCTTTCTTCTGGCCGCAAAGCTTACATTTTCCGTCTACAAACTCGCTACATGCCTCAACCTTGCTGGTTTCAGTACATAAGTTATCTGTGTTCTTGCAGGTAGCTGTATGCTTTCCAGGCACCTTTTCATCATATGTATATGTATAGTCATGCTTGTGATTTGATTCAAAACCACATACGCTACATTTATTATTAGCATCGAATGAACATGAAGCAGGAGCACCTTCTGTTCCGCCACATACGGTACACTTTCTTACATGTGTTCCATTTCCAAGTGCCTCAGGCTTTTCTGGGAAGGTACAGGCTTCTGTAACTTCAGACTCATTACAGCCCTCTACAGAACAGCGCTTAGTATGTTTTCCATCACCGGATTTTTCGAAAGCGCCATAGTTGTGTTTATGTTCAGGCGTGGGATTTGGTGTTTCACCCTGGTCCTCGTCTTTTGGTTCACCGCTGCTTTCGCCTATATCAGCCAATCTAAAGAATCTTGAAGCAACGGAAGCTTCCTCATATGTCTTTTTAAGAGTCTGTATAGGATCTGTAACCTTTGTTGCTTTATCAACAGCGGTGTATCCATCTGAAATAAGCGTCTTAGAAGACATTACATATCCAACTGTATCAGTTAGCTTCGACTCTACAGCGGTTTCTTTTATTTTTGTATCTTCTTTGGCCGATATTGCATCTGTTGCTTTCTTAATTTCATTAGATACGTCAACTTTTTTATAATCAAGCTGAGACTTAACTGAAACAGACTGAATTCCTGCTTCACTAAAGTCATACATTGTATCATAACCACTAAGAGAAACCAACTTTACCTTGTAAGCTCCTCCCTCAATATCTGTAAGGTATATAATACCGTCTTTATCTTCGTCTGTTACTATGTATGTTTTACCTTTTGGATCTGAAATTTCAACTTGAAAAGGAACATTTGCTATAAGCTTGTCCTTTTTATTAACACACTTAATTTTTAAATCCTTTAAAATCGAAGTGAATGAAAGATTAACAGTTGTAATACCGCTCTCTTCGTCGGCTTCATCATAATCATAACTTTTCACTGCCTCATAAAGTTCCTCAAGCCTTGCTCCTTGTGCCGTTGTGATAGCCTCAATATTGTCACCGCCTATCACACCTATGCCGACAAGTTCATTGCCAACTTCAGAAAAATCTACAGTTTCTGCCTTTCCTGCTCTATTTCTAAGCAAGAACACGCCCATTACAATTGCCAGGATTGCTACCACAATTCCCATTCCAATTACAACTTTAGATCCGATTCCCGCGATAATAGATTCATCTTCATCATCATCTTCTTCTTCTAAAGCTAGTCTGGCTTTTGTTGCTGCACCTGTTGACTTTTTCAGCTTGTCATTTTGAGTTTTAGATTCCTTCAGTTCTTCGTATACAATCTCATCCTCGTAAATAGGCTCTTCTTCATAGGTAATTTCATCTTCATAGAACAGTTCCTCTTCTCCACTGTCCCCTAGCCCATTACGTGAAAGTTCTTCTTCAACTAATTTCGTATCAATATAAGCGGTTTCCTGATTGTCTTCATCCTCTAATAATATGATTACTTCTTCCCCGTCTTCATTTATGAGATTCTCGTCTCTCATTACTAATCCTCCGTACCATTTTTGTTAGTCACGTCCCTATCAAAGGGTATAGGTATACATACTCTGCTATTATACCATCTTGCTAAGTTTATAGCAATTTAAGCTTATAAGTTATGCTTCATATTTTGTGAATTATTTCTTAATTGGCTATAATTTAATGGATTTATTTCACTTTAAATAGTACAATCACTACATCATTATTAAATCAATTTGGAGGTAAAAATGGCAGAGAAAGAAAAAAAGCCATTTAAAATAAACCATCATATTATTTTTGCTATTCTAGGTATCATCCTGATAGTGATTATGGTTTGGCGATTGAATGAATGGAATCATAGAAGTGTTGTGATAGATAACGATGTCGAGCCTGGCTCCTTTGATATGGAATGTCAGGACATGTACGTATATCCAGATCCCGATGTAATGGCAGGACGAAAGGATGACGGTGTAACCAAGATTTTGTTAATCGGGGACTCGATATTAACTAATAACGGAAAGAAAAATTCACTTCTTAATGAATTAGAGAAAAAACTGGACGCTGAAATATATCCTGTCACCACAGATAACGGAAGATTAACCGCACAGCTTCCTGAACAGTTTGGTGCGCTCAATGTAAGAGATGATTTTTCATTATATAGACTCTCAAGGTCTGTTGCTTTAAGAGAAATGGGTACTTTTTTCTCAAACTTGAATTCTTATCCTGATGATCTCTATGTAAAAGATGCCAAAAAAAGAGCTACTGAATGTGCTAATTCGCTTGCAACTCTTGACATGGATGAATGTGACATTATTTTGATAATGTATTCATTTAAAGACTATTACGAAAAAGTCACTCCTCTTGACGTAGTCGAGGGCAACATTTCTTCATACTATGGTTCAGTTTCAAGATCTATTGAAATGCTGCAGCAGGCTTATCCTCATATAAACATTATCTTCGCATCTCCATATCCCACATATCTTAGGGATGAAGATGGAAACATTGAATTGACTTCATTAAAAGATTTAGGACAGGGAAATGTTTCGTCATATTTAAATCTTTTATACTATGCAGTTACAAAATACTGTATTTCATACATTGATAATTACTTCTATGTGATTAACGAGAATAATATTGAAGAGTATGTAACTGATGACTATTTAACAGATAAAGGACTTGAGCTAATATCTAATCATATCGTTTCGTTTATTAATAACAAAGGAACTATTGAATAATCAAAACCGCTATGGATTCCCTTCCATAGCGGTTTGCTTTTTATCTCTCTCTTACTATTTTACCATCTCCAACACGATATACCATGTCACACTTTTCAATTGTCTGAAGTCTGTGTGCAATTATTATCAGAGTCTTCTTTCCATGCAATGAATTAACTGATTCCATTATTGCTGCTTCAGTATCATTATCAAGAGCAGATGTTGCTTCATCAAGCACCAAAATTTCTGGATCAATGTATAATGCCCTGGCAATTCCAATTCTCTGTCTCTGACCGCCGGAAAGTCTAATTCCTCTCTCACCAATCTGTGTATCCAATCCTTCTGGTAGACTTTTTACAAAATCAGCAAGACATGCTTCTTCAAGTACGTGCCAGAGTCGCTTTTCATCAAGTTTGTCACTTGGAACTCCAAAAGCTATATTATCTCTAATCGAACCATCAAGCATAAAAATCATTTGCGGAATATATCCAATTGTCTTAAGCCATGATCTGTATGAATCTTGTATATTTACCCCGTCTGCACAAATAGAGCCATTCTCGACTTTTAAAAGACCCAGTAAGATATCGATGAGTGTGCTTTTGCCAGCTCCGCTCGATCCTACTACACCAACAGCAGCGCCTATCGGGATTTCCATATCAGCGTCGTTTAGAATATATTTTTCTGTTTTAGGATATTTATAGCTTATATTAGTAAGCTTCAGCGACTGTTTGATGTCCATTTTAGGTTCATCACCGGTAGCAAAACTCATATCCACATTTTTGCCACTAATCTCGTCCTGAAGATTGTCGCTTACATTCATCAAAAACGGTTCAAGATATGAAATAGCATTGAACTGATTATTTATCTTATTAGCCGAGGGCATAAGCTTTACCGCAGCAACTGCAAATGTACCTAATGTAGCAATCTCAGCATTTAGGTCTTTACCTAAGCACACCTGAATTATCATGTAAATCAGCATTCCAGTGACACATACTACTTCAATTAAAAGCTTAGGAGTGTTGTTGTAAAGTGAGTATCTTTGAACTGCGTTTACATAGCCTTTTCCGCACTTAACATATTCTTCAACAAAATAATTTTCTCTACCAGTAACTTTTACTTCTTTTATTCCTTGCACAATCTGCGAAATCCATTTGAAAAGGCCAGAATAATAATCTTGATTTTCCTTTCCTGCTTTTTGCATAACCGGTTTTAAAATCTTTGTAACAGCGAACATGGTTATAGCCAAAAGTGCACCAATTATCAAACACAGCAACGGCTGATTAATCAAAAGAACAGTCGTAATTGACACTAGAATAATCGACTCTGAAATAAGTGTGAGAACTGCAAGTATCAAGGCATACATATTGTTTACATCAGAAGTTATACTACGCTGAATAACAGCTGTATCAGCATACAAATAATATTCATAGTTTTTTCGAAGATAATTTCGCAGTAATCGTTCCGAAGTTCTGAACTGATTCTTATATGTGAACGAATACATAGCCTTCCATTCCAAGAACAAAAATGCATTCTTAGCCACAAATGCCACAATAAGCATTATCATCATGAATATTTCGAAATGGGCATACTCTCTGAATCCCAAAAGATTGTAAGTAAAAGAAATATAACCATTCGTGCTTAACGCATCTTTAGATACAATAATCTTTAAAACACCCATTACAATAGCAAGACTCGCTACCTCAAGCGCTGCACCTACAATCATCATAAGTACTAAAGCTGCCATTGTGAACTTTTGCTTTTTATCTAACAATACTGAAATCTTTTTAAGAATTTTTTTCATACTGAATCCCTTTATCTGGCTTTAGTACAATCTAGTCCCAAATATGCTAAATCGTCCAGGTAAACATCATATCCATCTACGCTGAACACATATACATAGTCATATATACTCAAATCTTCTGAAAACTTCTTATCTGACTTTACCACAAGATAATGCGTATCTGAATCTCTAAGGTACGTGGTTAATATCTGTGAGTCAACTATCTCTTTAGTTAACTCATACTCAATTTCATTGTGCTCCTCATAGTTTCCCTCAAGCAATATGCCACGACCATAAGGCATAAGAACAAACGGAGTATATTGTCTCACACTTTGAATAAATTCCTCAGGAAAACATGCCCTCACTTCTCGCCCTGGCACCACTATTCTATCGCATATTGTTACCACAGTGTTAGAAATATGATACTCATTTTGAGCTTTTGAAAAATATTGGTTGGCATATATGTATCTGCCACATAATGCTATCGTCAATACTGCTCCTAATGTAGAAATAGGAATCCACTTTTTAGGAAAAAGCGAAATGAGTTCAACAAATGCATAGGCTATTATAATGACTGAGGGAATAATCCAAAATAGACGATAAAGAATCACCGCGTCATCTCGTCTGTCAATGTATATCGCCCATAAAGGACAAAACATAACGGCAAAAATGATAACAGGAAAAGCAACAAACATTTTCCTCTTGCTCGTATCCTTTTCCTTAAAATACAAAAACAAAATAGCAACCAGCAAAAGGATTAGTAAAAGGCCAGAGCCCGAATATGAAGTTATATTATCAAACAATACTTTATAATAAGCTATCATTTCTCTCCACTATCCCAATATTACATATAGTAAAACTGACGCCGCACTAGGTACAACCATTACAGCTACATCAAAAAGAACACGAAGCTTTCGTTTTTCAAAAAGCAAAATAACAAAATAGGCAAACAGCGCAATCCCTACTAAAACCCCACTAAATACGCTCATCAGCGAAGCTGCAATAGAGACAGTCAATACCGGTAATATTGATGATATCTCAATTTTACGAGCATTTTCTTTTAACCCTTCATGTATCTCATACAATAGCAAAAAAATAAGAGGTAGGGCAATATTAGCTAGAGCTTCTTTGCCTTGTCTAGCCCTGGTAAGCAAAAAGGTTTCTGCTGTAGAAGTAGAAACATTTGAAAACAATACATATACCGAAGTTATCAACATAAACAGATATCTTTTAGTACGATCATTTTTAAATAGTACTTTTGATATTTCACAAAAAATAATGTATGTCACAATAATCAAAGGTACGGGCAGAAATACATGTGCAACTGTAGCAACATGTGTTTGTGAAATCCTCGAAAGATATGAAATCCATATTGGAAACGGTGCTAGTGCATATCTGTAGTTTATCTGCGAGGTTTCAAGGCCTACACCTATATAAGGATCAACCGCATACATTTTATCAGATAAACTTGTATATAATGCGGTGGATATATAGAAAGCATCATCTCCGTCTGAATAAGCGTAAAATACAGACTTATAAAGTTGAAATCCGACTAATGCTATAAATATACCAAGATATGCAATTTCTGATTTTGATAAAAGAGTTTTCTGAAGGTTTCGATTCTTCTTATTTACAGCTTTAAAAAGCAGTGAAACTATTCCTGCGATTATCAATACGATTATTGCAACTGAATACACTCTGCACAGCAACGAAAAACTTCTTTGCTTCAAAATACAGCCTATCGCAAATGGATAGAATAACGCCCATTCAATTACATACCCATAGACAAATGTCCTAAAACCAACTTTTCCTTTTGAAGGCATAATTGCGCCTACAATAAACGGAACTACCAATAATGAAATTATCAGAATCATGCTTCCTAAAAATGTCATGTTTTTTCCTTATCCATTAGTAAATAACCCAAATATATCAAGTTGCAACCCACAATGACTATCAGCGAATTTCTATAATCAAAGCCTCGTAGCACGGCTGTTGTATTATATGTAGCACCAGCAATACAAATCAGCAAAAGCACTACAATCTTAAAGCGGTATTTTTTTACTTCCTTGTTCCTTATCAGCTTGTAAATACTCGAAACAAATAAAACTATCGTAAACATCGCAAAAAAGGTAAAAAATGTCCAAAAAACCGGATGACATTCCCTTGTAAACGACATAAGAGCGTGAGATATCAAGGTGTTAGGCGTACCAGATAAATATACCCATAACGTGCCAAACATTGGTGCAATATAAAGTCCCAAATCAGCCATAATGCTTACTAAAATCATCTTCGTATTAATCGAAAGTTCCCTAAGAACTGTGTACTTATAGTAATAAATTGCCTCCTTATATGGTGCATAAGTTTCTAACTTATAAAAGAAGGTTGTAAACAAAGCAACCGGAGACTGATTAGCTTTAATTAGCTCATCTGAAAAATCATACCCAAACCAGTCTTTCACCTCTTTGTTGTATGTCCTAATGTTGTTCCAGTTAATGCGTTGAACAGCTAATGCCCAAAATGATCTACGCCCTCTGTGATAATAGTATGGTTCGAATATGTGAAAGCTTGCAACTAGTCCGCAAACAGTAATAAGGCTCAGCCCCAGATAGATTAGTGCTAAGTCACGCTTATTCTTTAGCATCACTATACCTAATATCAAATATAGAACAGCAAGAGCATATCCCATATCTTGTATTAAAAAGACAAGCGATAGTGATGAAAAGCCTAAAATAGCCACATGTACCCACCTTTTACTTTCACTGCAAGAGTAAATACACATAGCAACACAAAGTGCAAACGAAAGAATTAGTGCAGATGGAGAGACTGTGCAGCAAGCTTGCAATGAAACCGGATTAAATAATCCTAATATTACGGTTACCACCTTATCCAGTCTCGTTAACTTCTTGCCAAAAAAAGTATTTACGAAAGCATAAATACATGCTCCCAGAATAAAAATTTGGAAAATGTACAAAGTAGAAATACTTATTCCTAATCCGTTCTTAGACCAGGAAAAGCACTTAAGAAAAATGGCATACAAAATCCCCATGTAGTCATCTACTACAAGGGATTTTGATGCCTGTATATAGCTTTCGCTCATCGGATCAGGAATATAGACTGTAAGGTTTTTAAAAAGCCATAGCAATCCTAATGCAAACTGCATGATTGCAGCTAAATATATAAAGAGCCTTATTGATTTGTCAAAAATAACTTGACGCTTATACATGATAGAACTCTTTTACCTTGGCTGCTACGAATGCTACATCATCATCCTTTAGTCCATAGTACATAGGAAGTCTTGTTAAGCGTTCACTTTCTTTTGTTGTATAAACATCTTCTCCATGGAAACGACCAAACTGAATTCCTGCTGGAGCAGTATGTAGAGGTATGTAGTGGAAAGCCGAATAAATACCATATCCTTTAAGGTAATCTATTAATGCTGTTCTTTCCTCAATATCCTTTGTTTTAATATAAAACATGTGTGCGTTATGCTTGCAGCCTTCAGGAATTGTAGGAAGTTCAATAAGATTTCTGTCAGCCAATGGAGTAAGCTCCTGCTTATATAATTCCCAGCTATGAAGTCTTGCATCATTGATCGTATCAGCCATTTCTAGCTGTGCATATAGATAAGCTGCATTCATATCACTTGGAAGGTATGATGATCCATAGTTCATCCATGTATACTTATCAATCTGACCACGATAGAATTTGCTACGGTTAGTTCCTTTTTCTCGAATAATCTCAGCCTGCTCTATCATTTTTTCATCGCGAATGAGTAACGCTCCGCCTTCACCCATGCTGTAATTTTTTGTTTCATGGAAACTAAGCGCTCCAAAATCACCAAATGTACCAAGAGCCTTGCCCTTGTATTCTGACATGATTCCCTGTGCATCATCTTCAATTACATAAAGATTATGCTTTTTAGCAATTTCCATTATCTTGTCCATTTCACATGCAACCCCAGCGTAATGAACAGGAGCAATTGCTTTTGTACGTTCTGTGATAGCTTCCTCAATCTTGTTTTCATCAATGTTCATTGTATCTGGTCTGATGTCAACAAAAACAACCTTAGCACCCCTTAATACAAATGCATCAGCTGTAGAAACAAATGTGTAAGAAGGCATAATTACTTCATCACCTTCTTTTATATCGCAAAGCAATGCAGCCATCTCAAGTGCATGTGTACATGAGGTTGTTAACAAAGCCTTATTAGTTTTTGTCTTGTTCTCTAACCAAGCGTTGTCCTTTTTTGTAAATTCACCATCACCACAGATTTTCATGCTGTCTACAGCCTGCTTAATATAGTCCATTTCCTTGCCCGTAAATGGAGGAACATTAAATCTAATCTTATAATCTGCCATCTTTTCATTTCTCCTATTTTTGTTGCATAAGCATTATCCGTAATACACAATAATCATAAATAACACTTTAGCTATATTCATGAAGTAATTCATTAAGAATTTCTTTTTATCGAATAATCATACATTAAGTTAACACATTCCGCTCTAGAAATCAAAGCAATCGGCTTATTACTTTTCAAAGCTTTCAAAAGCTGTATAATCGTTAATCAACTCTTCCGTTAACTCGTTTGTCCAATGCTTCAAATAATTTCGGAACTTTTGTGAAGCTGAATCCGTAATCTACTAGTCTAAAAATACAGATTCTTAGGAAGTCGGCTATAGTTCCCACTGCATAAACCAATAGCACTACCCCTAAAACCGAAAGGATAAACACAAAAGGATTCTTACCTATAATTGACGATACTTTAAGCCACTCTGGCCATTCATATCGAACTAATACATGTTCATGCATTAGGTATACACCTAGCGACATAGGTGCAAGAGCAGTTGCAATTGTTCCCATCACCTTTCCTGGTTGCTTTTTGTTTATGGCCCATGAGAAAAGTCCAATTGACGCTGCCAGCACAAAAACATGATTATACTGGTACGAAATCTTCTGGATATAGGTAAATCTAACCATTGTGGCAAGCAGATAATCTAACACAAACTGCTCAGCAAAAATAAGTAGCGAGCTTACAATATAAAGTATCATACCTTTATACGCCTTATTAAGAACCTTAAATCCATACTTTTTAAAGTAGGCGGCAATGAGGAAAATAACAAAGAACCAAGGCAGATCATAGCCACCTCTGTCCATGTCCAGTTTTACTGGTGCAATACTCTTAATCAAAGTTTCAACAATAAGCCATATAACAATCAGTGTCATATGCTGTTTCTGTTTCAAATATTTTACGCCTACTGTAACTATCGGCAGCAAAAGATACATGAAAATATAAACAGTCATAAACCAGTATGTGTCCATATGGAATGGCAAGAAGCTTTGTAAAAACTCTAAATTTCCACCTTCCCTTGAGGACAAATTGAAAATTTTTACAATAACATAAATTATTCCACCGTAGAATACCATTTCCATAATAAGCGAGAATAGTCGTTTACTTCTAAATTCTGAATCCACAAGTAGATATCCCGATATTAAAAAGAAAAGATTTACCGCAACAATAGAAAAGGCTTCTAGAATCCAAGCCAGAACAACATTAGGGTTTTGGCAAAACTCGCCTTCCCCTATGAAAATATTTCTAAGCAGGTTGCCTTTATCAAGTCCATGAAGCATTACAACCATCATCATAGAAATAATTCTTAACCATTCAATATTTGTGTTTTTAATCCTCTTAGCCATTATAATCTCCCAACTATGTTGTCAGTATGCTCTCGAATGATGTATCTAGGGCGTCCCTTAACCTCTTCATATATTCTCGCAATATAATGTCCTATAATACCAAGACACTGCATAATAAATCCTCCTATAAGTAACTCTAAAAGAATAACTGTAGGAAAACCTTCTTTTGCTGTACCCATGAAAAATTTAACAAGTGTCTGTATTCCTAAAACAATACTTAATCCAACCGATATTACACCAAGCACAGAAATTAACTGCAAAGGCATTGTGCTAAAGCTTGTTGCGTTGTTAATCGCATATTTAACCAAGCTAGATAGTGACCACTTTGTAGTGCCATAAAGTCTGTCAGCAACATCATATTCTATTTTAGTTGATTTAAAACCTACCCAAAACGAAAGAGCTCTAAAGAAGGTATTGTGTTCTTTTAACTTAAGTAGCTCATCAACGACCTTCCTATCCAAAAGCTTATAATCCGAAGTTGACTTCATGTCCATTTTAATGAGTTTACTCATTATTGCATAAAACATTCCTGCGCAGGCTTTGTGAAACAGGCTTTCTTTTCCGCGTGAAGACTTAACTCCTTCTACAACTTCATAGCCTTCCTTCCAAAGACGAACCATATCCTTAATCAGCATGGGAGGATGCTGTAAATCACAGTCAAGAACCACAACCGCATCTCCTGACGAAACCTCAAGTCCTGCAAAGATCGCTGCTTCTTTCCCAAAGTTTCTACTAAATGAGATACCCTTGACTCTGGAGTCCTTTAAAGAAGCTTCAACAATTTTCTCGTATGTACTATCCTTTGAACCATCGTTTACAAATAAGAGTTCATAATCGACATCAACCTCTTTAAGAGTCTCCGTTAATGTATCAACCGTGTTCTGGATATTATCCTCTTCATTGTACGAAGGGATAACTAATGATAATAATGCCATGGATTCTCCTTACTTATTCACCTGTTCTATCATAATTTTCTGTTTTGACACACAAAACGCCATCTACAACCTTAACGGAACCAGCAGCCGGGAAGCTTGGCATCTCAACATACCAGCTCTCATCATAGTAATTAGCCTCTAATGGATCTAAGAAGTTAAAGCTGATTCCCATGTAGTGCTCAAAGAATGCTTCGTAGTTCTCTCCTGTATAAAGAAGATAATCTCCGCTCATCCCTACCATATGAC
The DNA here is from genome assembly GCA_045639565.1 of Lachnospiraceae bacterium. GTDB lineage: Bacteria > Bacillota > Clostridia > Lachnospirales > Lachnospiraceae > UBA1258. The sequence goes on along the minus strand of JAZUDH010000073.1, from coordinate 45,072 downwards.
CAGTTACTTTTTCTGTTATATCTGTAACAGGATAATTATCATCTCCGACTACTCCAATCATATATATAGGAATGCCCTGATAATAACCTTCAGTCTGTTCAATTCTATCTGCCAGTCTTAGACAATATGCATATGTTTTTTCATATTTCTTTAGTAGGTTCGAATACGCAATATTGTCAGAAAGTGAGTATGAAAAAATAATGATAAAACAAGAAATCACAGTTCCAAGCGACAACACATCTACTATTTTTTCATCTGAATACTCAACGAAAACATCATTAACAAATGCTATCATTGCTATTACCAGGATAGCCCACTGATATCTCATCAGAAGGTGGTATGTTGCGTTTGGTGTAATAATCAGTATTACATTTGATAATAACGGAATCAAAACAGCACAAGCTAGTAAACATATATAAAACCACGCTGATTTATACCACTTTCTCCTAGCTGCTCTATAGCACAATGAAAACAAAAAGGTACAAAGTAAAACAACCATTGCAATCAATGCAAATACGTTAGCAAAAAGAATATTCCCCTTTATAGAGAAAGCTACAAAATCTACATAGATTACCTTAAGCTTCGAAATAAAGCTTAAAGCCTCATTCTGCGAAATCTGATAAGTTCCCAAAGAAGTTTTGTTGATAACCAGTAATAGCTTCAAAATAACATAGTACAAAGCTACACCAAACACTCCCATGTACACAAATTTGAGTGAATACTTTATCTTGATTGCCAGCTCATTGTCGCTACCTAATCGAATCAAAACCAGATAAAGGCTCAGAATCATTGCTATAGGCAGATATGCCTGATAGATAGCCATTGACAATGCTAAACAAATTCCGCCATATACAAATCCAGCACGACCCTTATCAGCTAGATATACCGATAATATCGCAAGCAACACTCCTAACATGTATCCATCCATCGTGAATACATACGCAAATGTAGATGCAATTGATGGAAACGAAACTAAAACACCCGAAATCAGTATGATAACTAATGTCTTGTCTGCTTCCAATATTCTGCATAAAAATATTGCAGCTATCCCTAAATATATTAATGATAGAATACCTATCACCCACGGAATAGTAAAATACGAGGATATTCCACAAGCGTACTTCAAAAACCATCGTCCTGAAACAAGCATATCCTGATCTGAATAAATGCTCTTTAGTCCATCATGATTAGGAACATCGTTTGTAAGCATCACCATATGTGTCAAAATGCCCATAACAAATGTTGCCACAAATGCAGTAATTCCAGATTTCCCTATATATTGTTTTATTCTTTCAAAGACTTTTACAGACATGTTCATTATTTTTGTTTGTCCTTAATATATTCAACTATTGGGGCTCCCAAAATGTTGATTCCTAACGTATTAGGATGAGTCCCATCAAACAAGTATTCCTCGTAATTATCCTCACTAATTCCGGATAATTCATAATTGTTAATAACATAGATACCATACTCTGAAGCCACTTCCACTTCTTTTGCCACATAAGCTTCCAAAGCCTCGCCCTGGGACTCTATGTTATTGTATGGAGGAGTAACCAGTATAATTGTCGCACAAGGCATGCCCTCTTTAATATTTTCAATGGCTGTTCTAAGCGCCCCTGCGTAAGTGTATACATTGTATTTGTCATAGTCATCATCTATGGGCGTCGATATGAAATAGTCATTTGTACCGTATTCTATAAAAATATACCTGCATTCATCTACCGACGCTTTGTATAAATCCATAGCATGTTTATCCCAGTAAAGGACATTGTATTGATTATTCGAGAATCTATTTAATGCGGCAAAAGAAAGATCCTTATTTTTTATCCCTTCAGATATGTTAACCATACTATATGAACAAGTCACATCTGAATAATCAAGGCTCCTTGCCTTGGCCATTGTTAATCCTCCAAAACCTGCATTCAAGACTTTAAAACCTGTTTGCTCAGCTACATACGCTGGAATAGATTCCCCATTTGTCGAACCTGCAAAAATACTATCTCCTACAAACCAGATATCATATGCTTCTTGTTTTCTATTAAAGAATAAAATAGCAGGTACAAAGCAGACAAATAATAATGAAATTGAAACAATGGCGATAAAAATATTACTTTTCTTCATGACTAGCTATTTCTTTGATTACATATTGAGGAGAACTGTTCATACTTATATACATCCTGCCTATATATTCTCCTACCATTCCAAGCATAAGCATTACCATGCCACCGATAAATACAATTGCACTCATAATCGCAGAATATCCTGCTGGGACATCCGGAACTACAAAGCGCTTAATCACAGTGTAAATCCCATATATAAATCCGAGTGTAGCAAGAAATGCTCCCATTCCTGTCGCAATTCGAAGTGGCTTAACCGAAAAAGCAGTAAACCCGTTTATCCATAAATTAATGAGTTTAGAAAATGTATAACCCGATTGGCCTACTTCTCTGTTTCTATGATTTATATCAACATTTGTAATATTGTTGGTGGCTCTTAATACTAAACCAATGACGTATGGATATGCATTATCATATTTAACCATATCTTCCACAATATATCTCTTTACTCCAAAATAGCTTGATACAAAAAGATTACGAGGCTTGCCTAATAAATGTTCGGCCATTTTTTCGTTCATAAATGTACCAAAATTTCTGAACAGTGAATGTTTCTTATGCGCATATCTTGCATACACTGCATCATAGCCTGCATCCAACGCATCAAGAAGCTTTCCAACTTCACATGCAGGAGTCTGTCCATCATCATCTAAACATATTACATAGTCTCCCTTGGTCTGACGAAGACCTGCCATAAGTGCGCCATGCTGTCCAAAGTTTCTAGCAAAATTGATACCGGTAATATTATCGTTTTCATATACAAGCTTCTTAATAACATCCCAGGTTGAGTCCATAGGATAGTCATTAACTAAAATAATCTCATATGAATACTTGGCAATTTCAGCCATGGTATTTTTGATTTCATCAACAACGCTTCCGATAGTTGCTGATGATTTATAACAAGGAATTACAAAACTTACAGAAGTCACTTTTTTATCTCCATAAACAAAATTTCCCCTATGCAATACAAAGGGCATCATATATGATTATACTCCACCCTATCCGTATCGCAAAGAGGAAAACTCTATCTATTTCTTATAAAATTATGAAAAAAAACTATATTTCTACTGTATTCCAGGATTATTGAGTTCATAGGAAACAGCAGTAACAATTTCGCCAGTAGGAACTATTTTTTCAGGTTCTCTTGAAACTTCCTTAAACCCGGCTTTTTCGTGAAGTTTTAAGCTTCCTATATTCTGATCAATAACTCTTGCATAGGTTTTACTAAGCTTCAATTCTTTAAAGGCAACCTCGAAGTTTAATAGCTTGACTGCTTCTGTTCCTATTCCGCGACCTTTAGGAGTTTTCTCACACATAAAAACACCCGATTCCATTGAGTTATCGCTTTCTTCATAGTGCTGAAGATACACACACCCTAATGGGGTGTCATCACTTTTTAGGCATACAATATACTGATAGACTGTACCTATTGCAACCTTATTTTTCATCCAATTGATATGTTCTTCCCTAGATACAGGAACTCTGTAGAAAAAATTGTTAACTACATATGGCGAATTTCTCCATGAAAGTAGCATATTTGTATCTTCCATAAGAATAGGTCTTAAATAAACCGTATCTCCATATACTCTAAAGTTATCTGGTAGTAGCTTCATATGTCCTACTTTCTGTAATACTCTACAACTTTCTTAACTGCTTTTATGACATCATTTATTTCGTCCTGCTTTAGTGCAGGATAGAAAGGAATACTCATAATGGATTCATATGTTGCTTCAGCAACAGGGCATAAACCTTTCTTATATCCTAAATTTTCATAATATGAGTGTCTGTATACTGGCAGATAATGAACCTGCGGCTGAATTCCTTCAGCCGACATAGCTTCAAAGAACTCTCTTCTAGTACAAGAAAGTCTGTCTAAGTTTAGTCTGATAATATATAAATGCTGGGTTGTATCTGATTCAGGAATGGTAGTCTGAAGATATAATTCAGGCATTTCACTAAATGCAGCATCATACATTTTCTTTATTTCTTTCCTTCGATTAGAAAAAAACTCAAGCTTATCAAGCTGGCTTATTAGTAACGCAGCCTGAAAGTCTGTCATACGATAGTTGTAGCCTAGCATAACTTGTTCATTGTACCATGGGCCATGGCTTTCATTTAGCATAACACTTTGATCTCTTGTAATTCCGTGAGATCTAAACAAAGCTAATCTTTTGAAAAGCTCTGAATCATTTGTTGTGCAAGCTCCGCCCTCACCACTCGTTACAGTCTTTACAGGGTGAAATGAAAATGTTGTGATATCTGCAATCGATCCCACTGGCTTCCCATTGTACTTTGTGCCAATTGAATGAGCTGCATCTTCTATAAGGTACAGATTATGTTCCTTGCAGATCTTTTTTAGTTCATTAAGCTCTGTAGCCTGTCCCGTAAAATCTACTGCAACAATTGCCTTTGTTTTTTCAGTAATTTTCCTCTTTACATCCTCAACATCAATATTATATGTATCAGGTCTGATATCAGCAAAAACAGGAGTACCGCCACAATATCTGACGCAGTTGGCACTCGCAGCGAATGTAATCGAAGATACTATTACTTCGTCACCTTCTTTAATTCCTAAAGCTAAACAGGCGATATGAAGTGCAGCGGTGCCATTTGACACAGCCACTGCATACTTAGCACCTGTAACCTCGCACAGCTTTTTTTCAAGTTCGTCAATATAGGGTCCGCAGGTAATAGCACTTCCTGTAAGAGCCTTTACAACAGCCTCCACATCTTTTTCATCTATACACTGCTTTCCGTAAAAAATCTTTTCTTTTCTGACTGGTTCCCCGCCAAAAATAGCCAAATTGCCCACCATTAAATCCTCCAGATTTAGAAATATAGATAGAAAGAGATTCCGTATCGGAATCTCTTTAAGCTTGTCATTATTTTTCTAGGTCGATTGTTTTAAGTAATTCTTTAATCTCATCAACAGTCAACCACCAGGTATTGTTTCCTGAACTGTATGAGAATCCTTCTGGAACCTTCTTGCCGGTAGGATTAGGCTTCTTACTATCAGAAAATACCATCTGAGGATATACGATAAAATGCTTATCATATTCATATGTGGTCATTGAATCTTCAACTGTAACCATGATTTCATGCAATTTTTCACCTTCACGGATGCCCACTTCAGGCATCTCGCATCCAGGACACATAGCCTGCGCAAGATCTGTAATCTTGAAAGAAGGTATCTTTGAAATGAAGGTTTCACCACCCTTAGCCTCTTCTAAAGCCTTGATAACCAGTTCAACACCTTGCTGTAAACTAATCCAGAATCTAGTCATACGATAGTCAGTAATAGGCAGAGTAGTCTCGCCCTTCTTTAATCTGTCATTGAAGAAAGGAATAACTGAGCCACGGCTACCCGCTACATTACCATATCTAACAATTGAAAAGCTGATATCCTTGCTTCCTGCATAAGCATTAGCTGCAATAAAAAGCTTATCCGATACAAGCTTTGTACCACCGTAAAGGTTAACTGGGTTAACTGCCTTGTCAGTAGAGAGCGCAACAACCTTCTTAACGCCGCAGTCAAGAGCAGCATCAATAACATTCTGAGCTCCATTAATATTAGTCTTAATAGCTTCAGAAGGGTTATATTCACAGGCAGGAACCTGCTTTAAAGCAGCTGCATGAACAACGAAGTCAACGTTTTCCATCGCACGTACTAATCTTTCCTTGTCTCTTACATCACCAATAAAAAATCTAAGCTTATAAAACTTATCAGGAAATTCCTTTCTAAATTCATTCTGCATGATAAACTGCTTAAACTCATCTCTTGAATATATAATAATCTTCTTAGGGTCGTAGTTGTTAAGGACATATCTTGTAAAAGCCTTACCAAATGATCCTGTACCACCAGTTACAAGAATTGCTTTATTGTTTAACATATTGGATTCCTTTCGTAAATGAAGTATTTCTTCACATAATAAAATAATATATTTGACGTAATTTATCAATCTACAAGCGTTTTATTTTGGCATGTATCACGCGCGAGAGTTTAGGCGCTATTGCAAAAATTGTCAAATACAACTTATTCTTCTTTGTTAAATAGGGATTCTTTAATCCCTCAAACAAATTTTTACGCATATAGAGCACAACGTCACTATAGCCTTGATAATCTTTTCGCATAAAAGAAATAGGAATATGCAAAAGATATTCTATTCTCTGGAAAACGCCGAATCTTAATGCCATCTGCTCAAGTTCTAAAGACTTATCTCTCACAAGCTCCTGAACCTTGTCTGCATTTTCAACGCAGTCCATATAAACTCTTGAAAAGTTATCTTTTTCTTTCTTTCTGGTATTGCTTCCTATCCTGTAAAATACATGATATTTGTACCCGGGTAAGTTTACTATACCATCACAATCTTCAAGAAAATATATAAGCAAACCGAAGTCTTCATTAAGTTTGCCAACAGGGAATCTTAATCTTTCAAATAACTTTCTTAAGGTAAGCTTAGTGCAAAATGAACAGTCTCCTCTATGCATAATGAGCTCTTTAAAAAAGTCTTCACTTGAAACAAATTCCATGCGATCTGGAGGCGTGCATATATCTGGCCTGCGAGTGCCATCTTCATTGATTTCATCTCGTCCGATCTGAACAATTGCGGGCACCTTTTCATGCTTTTCTTTGGCCTCATTAATAGGCTTAACTAAGAGTTCAAGAAAATCAGATTCTATATAATCATCGCTGTCAATAAACGAAAGATATTCACCACAAGCATTATCTATCGCCAAGTTTCTAGCTGAAGATGATCCTCCGTTTTCCTTGTGAAAAACCCTGATTCTTTCATCAGTTTTAGACAATTCGTCAATAATCGTTCCACTTCTATCCGAAGAACCATCATCAACTAATAATAATTCAAAGTTTGTGTATGTCTGATTTAAGATTGATTTTACGCACCGTTCAATATACTCCTCAATATTGTAAACCGGCACAATCACTGAAATAAATGTACTCATGCTTTGCTAAGTGGACCATCCTCATAGTCTGGTATTTTATGTTCCTTGTCATTGATAAACTCGTACAGCCTTTCAGCTGCAACTTTACTGTTCCAAAGGTCGACGATTGTTTCATAAGCATTGGTTCCAAGCAACTTAGCCTTTTCTCTGTCAAGGCTAAGTAGAACCTTTTCATATAAATCCTTCACCGATTTAGATTTGAATATATATCCATTCACACCATTTTTAATCAAATACGGAGTAGCTCCCATTCTATCTGAAGCAATAACAACGGCGCCGGAATTCATCGCCTCGTTAACAACAGCGCCCCAGCCTTCCATCGCATCTGACGTAGCTAGATATATGTCAGCTTTACGCATCATTTCTCTTACTTCATCAGGAGTTTTTCTTCCTTCAAATGTAATATGATCCATTACATTTCGAGACGAAGCTAGGCATTTCATTTTTTCTAACATATTTCCAGTACCAATCATTGAAATATGAAAGTTTATGTTGTCAGCTTTAAGTTTATTAGCTAGTTCAATCACCATTTCTGGATGCTTCCATGCAATAAATCTTGCTGCCCAAAGTATCTCATAGCATGAATTACTACGTCTCTTTTCTTGAAGATCTTCGTACCTCTCTGTCTTAGGAAAATATCCATACTTAAGCATTTTTTTAGGGTATGCATGGATTAACGAAAAATCACCTTTTACATAAGCACCAGCACATAACATATAAAGATTATTCTTATTGAATCTAATATGATCTTCATATTTTTTCTTAAGGCCTCGTGGCGTAATGAATTTCCATCTGCCTTCTTTATATATTCTTTCGGAGTATCTAATTGTAAATTTATTAGCCCAAAGTCGTGGTTTGATTATAGATTCATCTTCACATCCGCCAAAGATTACTGCATCACTTTCTAAAATGAGTTTATCTATCTCTTCCCTGTCTTGGTAATATAGTCTTACATATGGCTGGTTAATAGCCTTTTCATCCCATCCCATATTAATTCGCTCAGCTTCCATAGGTTCAGTCTGAACAAATGTGAACTCATTATTGCTTAATCGCATTAGCTCATCGCAAACGGGAATCTGATGATGATTTATATAATTAGATACAAATACTATTCTCATTTATTTACCTGCAAGCTGATTATAAATGCTTAACAATCTTTCATAATTGGCACGAGGATTGTGTGTAATTTGGGCATGCATCGACGCATGTTTTGAAAATTTTAAGGCCAAAGAATCATCATCGAATATTTTTTCTACAGCCTTAATCATGCCGTCAATATCACCGCGTTCAAACAATAATCCATCCGAATTATCTGTAAAAATACCAGGAATGCCTCCCACGTTAGCAGCGATAGATGGAACTCCTAAAAGCATTGCCTCGCCTAATGAATTAGGTGAATTTTCAATAGTAGAAGGGCACACAAACAAATGTGTTTTTAATAATCTTTCTTTAACCCCATTAGCATCCAGGTTTCCTGTAAAGATAACTGCTTCTTCAAGTTTATACTTTTTCATAAGGTCAACTAAATATTTGTCATAAGATGCAAGCTTTATCTTTTCAAGAACGCTTTTGTGCTTAGTAACATTATCGCCAGCAACATAAACCTTTATATCTGGATACTTTTCCACCAGTTTAGGTAATGCCTCCAAAAAGAAATGAAAACCTTTTATAGGATAATTAGCCTGACTTAAGAATATGGAATGTGGCTCACATTGATCGATATTCCATGCACCTTCATAAAATTCAGGTCTTAATGTTTCATTCATGAAGTGATAATCAGCCGCCGGATTAATCCTAGCAGCAAATTCTCTGTCAAAAGGTGTTCTTCCAGTTACATTATTAATGTTCTTTAATGCTTCAACTTCATTTTCTGAGCGTTTCAAGAACTTATCATACTGTTCTAGCAAACTGTCTTTCTTAAGTCTATCCCTAAATGTTCGTCTGGATACTACTTTTTTAGGAACTCCATCCAAATAATGGTTCGCGTACACATCCATTACGCCCTGTATTCCGACGAGTATTTTCTGAGGGTTATCTTTCATTACTCTAGTCATCGCAAGAGTATGAGGAAATTCAGTTCCAAAAATATGTATAACATCAGGATCATAGTCATCTACAATAGCTTTCAGTGCATCTTCAAGATACGTGCTGTATACCTCTGGATGAGTTGTATCCTCAAAAAATCCATAATAAATAATTCCGTCAAAGCATTCTTTATATGGAGCGTTTTCTAAATCAAGTGGAAACGCAATAGCAAGCTCAAAGTCGTGACTTTTCTTGACCGCATCAGCAATTCCTGAAAGCCATCCCTCTTTATTGCTGGGCTGCTTTCCCAGTTTAACTGCTACGTTTGGCAGAATAATATTAGTCAACCATAATACTTTCATTGAATCATTCCCTTAATCTTTTGATACAAAGCAGCAGTTTTCTCGTTTCTGGCAAGTACTCCTCTTAGTTTATGAAGTGTCAGAATAAGTACTGCTCTATAGATAAATCTTTCCGTTAGTGGTACATGCCGTCTAACGCAAATCCTATATTCTTCTTTGTCAAGCTTTCTATGCTTTTCAGAAAAGCCTCCACCTTCATAGGTGCATACAGGAAACCCTAAATATACAAACCTACAATCAGTTTTATAGTACGAATACATAAAATGTTCATAATCAGCTCTTATCTTAAGTGAGGTATCAAAACCTCTGCTTAAAATCATATCTTTAGAATAGATAATCGCCTGATGGCATGGGATATTTCTGTAGCATACAGACCCAGTAATTTTACTAGGTGCTTTAGACATAGACTTAGACAGTTCAAAATATGTGTCGCCATAAGCAATCGTTTTATGGTTATCAATGCTCATAGCCACAAATTTTTCAATAACATCCGCAGAGTAGAATCGATCTCCTGCATTTAGAAACATTACAAACTCACCGTCAGCATGTCCTACAGCCTGATTCATGGCATCATATATTCCATTATCAGGTTCTTTATATATTTTGATGCAATCTTCTTTTCTACTTTCAAGTGCTTCTATCGATCCATCTTTTGATCCACCATCTTTAACTACTATTTCGTAGTCTCCAGATGTCTGTTTTAAAATTGATTCAACAGTGTCATTTAATGCATTTCCCGAGTTAAGCGTAACTATAATAACCGAAAGCTTCATTATTCCTCTTCACCCTCTAGATTGCTTTTGCACATTTCTTTAAGTGCAGTAACCTGATCTTGGGCAACTCCTTCTGTGGCATCTGGTAGGAATAATATCTTAATAGTAAGCAGCATAAGCTTTAAGTCAAGCCATATTGAATAATTCTCGATATAGCATAAATCAAGTTTTAGCTTGTCATAAGGAGTTGTATTATATTTTCCATATACTTGAGCATATCCAGCAAGGCCAGCCTTAACCTTCATACGGTACTCAAATTCAGGCATTACTTCAAGATACTGCTTAATAATTTCTGGTCTTTCAGGTCTAGGACCTATAAAGGACATATCACCTTTCAAGATATTAAATAACTGCGGCAGTTCATCAAGACGTACTTTTCGTATAAACTTACCTATAGGGGTAATTCTGTCATCGTTTGCCTTGGCTAAACGTGCCACGCCGTCCTTTTCAGCATCAACTCGCATACTTCTAAACTTAATGATTTTGAATTCTCGTCCAAAAGTAGTGCATCTAACCTGTTTATAAAAAACCGGACCACCATCATATGCTTTAACTAATATAGCTGTTATAAGCATAAAGGGTGAAGTAATAATAATCAAAACGAGAGCAACAATGAAATCAAACAGTCTTTTGATAACTCTTTCTTCATACTTAAGTGTATATTCTCTGGTAAGCAGAATAGGCGAATCAAAAATGTGAAGCTGCTCTGCTCCATATAAGATGACATCGCTGATTTTAGGCATAATATAGACACGAATTCTTTTGCCATAGCAAAATTTTAAAATATCATTTCTAAGGGTAGTAGGAATATCCCAAATTACTACACCATCATAACCATTAATAGCTTCGGCTGTTACCTTTTCATAGCCTTCTTTAACGCTAATGGAATTCTTGATATGATACTTGTCTTTACGAGACTCAAATTTGTGGATAATGTCCTCAACTGGTCTCCTGCCATGTATTAATAAAAGTTCTCTTGGTGGGAATGCTTTTCTGTATATCAAATTAGAAACTACAACCCAAACAGCTGCCCACACTAGCTGCGCAATTGTCATCGGGGTATAATAAACAATGTTCATTAGCTCCATACAGAGCAATGACAAAATAGCATACATGATAACATTAGCCATCAAAGTGCCTATTGCCTGAGAAATAATTACATCCACATTTCTCTGATAGCCCACACGTAATGCTCCGTACATTTTAGAGAATGAAAGCAACAAAACAGCATATATTGCAATCAAAAGAATATGTCCCTTTATAAAAAAGCCATTGTAAACAGCTAACCTAAACCAGGTACTGTAAAATTTTAAATAGAAGTATGAAAATAAGGCAACCTGCACACCTATGTTTACAATTGAAAGTGCGAGTTGGATTAATCTTTTAAAGGTTTCAAGTTTTCTCATAAGTAAACCCCGTTTAATTATTTAGGCAACCCCATAGATAAGTCATTCTAACATAAAAAAGAAGAAAGTGCCACCCATAGACACTTTCTTCTCTAATTCTTAACTATTTCTCATGCAAAAATAAATCTTATCCATGATACCAACCGTTGCATCCTGCAACATATCCTATAACTTCCTCAACATCCGATTCATCGACTCTAAACTTGCCATCTCGTATCGAGAAGTATTTGGGAACCTTGTTTCCAAACTCATCAATTACTTCCTTTCGCTTTGCAAGCCACATGAATCCACCAAAGATTATAACTGCAGTTTCGCTAGGCATTGCTTTTCTATCATTAGCAATCAGTAATATATCATCTTCACCGTAAATGGGCATATAGTTATCGCATGGAAGCCTTATTCCCATGAAAACCTTAGGTCTTACTATTTCAGGTATGTCGCTTATATCTAATACTTCAAAATTGTTTGTAAATAAAACGTTTCCTTCGTTGGTAGATTCAGCTATCATTACTGTTATAGCTCTTTTAGAAACCTTGCTCTCCATAAGCATGCGCTCATAATATCTGATTGCCCACCGCACAAATCTCACATATGTATCAGGAAGATTTCTACATATTACTACCGACTCTCTTACAACAGGTGGAATAGTACCACTTCCTATAAGTTCATCAACACTTATTCCAAGTGCTTTAGCTAACGCTACCGCCGTAGATAATTTACAATCTTTAGAGTCACCATAAACAACTGATTTAAGAGTCTCATAGCTTATTCCTGCAGACTCAGACATCGATGCTAATGATATTCCCTTCTCGGATAAATATATAGAAAGGTTTTTTCTAAAGCTATTCATATAATTTTCCGGATCAACTGTAAGTTTTCTAGATAGTTTTTTTAATAGATCTGCATCCATTTGATTTCCTCCATAAAAAGGTACAATACCTTGACGCTTACATATTATCAGACATCTTTTTGTTTTGTCTGTCAATACATGGCTAAATAATGCCAATAATTTTTAAAAAATAGCTATACATCACCTATAATAACCTGTCATTCTATGGAATTATGTAATCACAGGATGCATCAGTCGTCAGATCTCCTGTACAAAAGCCCATCCTCTGTAGACGTCACTCGTCTAAGAGTACTAAATCCCTATATCAGTAAAACGGGAGGTTCCCACCTCCCGTTTTACGCTTTAATAACTATACTGCTTTCATTATATAAGCACTTTCCTAAATGGTCAGTAGCTTTTCTTTTATACTTTTAGCCTCTTCAGTGCTTACTTCTTTTTTAGAATCGAAAATAAGAAACCTTGCATCTGACAATCCTGGTATTTCTATACCACTCATTATATTTCTAAGAAAAACCTGTGCAATATGATTAACACATATTCTACAATCATATAGATCTCTTAATTGAGAAGCTGATGATATGTCTTCGATATCGCTAACACGTTTTTCTATCAGCATATACTGATGGACTATTCTAGCTGCCGATTTTCTATCAATCGGATTGTTTTTATTTAATATATCATACTCTTCAATAATCCCTCGTCTCCAAAGCATTACCAAATCTTCTTCACCAAAAGAAGGATTATCAACGACAATTTTCAAAAAATCTAAAGTACTAACCGCGCTCACTTATTTGGCCCTTACAACATAAACTACGCTTCCATGTGCTTCGATTCTGTTTACAGAAACTACGTCATCGCTTACTTCTAACTTATCCTTTGTAAAAAGGTCAGTAAGCTCATATTCTTTGGCACTAAGCAAAGCGTCTGGATCTACCATTTTGTGCGCTAGCATTGCATGAATATGTGAAATAGATACCGAAACTTCATCGGATACGTTTTCGCTAAGATTTACAAACATAATCGCAAGGCTTCCATCGCTAAGTGGCTTAGCTAATACATCAACTCTATCATTATCTCTAATGTATGTAGTGTCAAAAGCTTCTGTACACTTAGTTGAATATACTCTTTTAGCCTGAACACCTAAACTATCCTGGTTAAGGGCAATTAAATCCTTGTTAGAAATGATGTTATATATCCAGTCGTTTTTCTCCACTCTTCTTAGATCAAGTCCCAACATAAGTGGACTGTTCATCATACACCACATAGCCATATGGGTTCTGCACATAGTTTCATCAAGGCCATCCATTCCTATCATGAGCATATCTGGATCATTCCAGCCCTTATCAAGGCCAGCGAACTCGTCACTTATTACTGCCTTGTTGTACTGGGCACACACACTTGTAGTATAATCGCTAGTCCATGAGCCTCGACCAGGGTTACCATCTGCTCCAACTTGGAAGGTGATGTCATTCAGTATTCTCCAGGAATCGCCTACCTTGTATCCCCAGTTATGAGGGCCAGTCTTTCCCCATTCGCAGATAGAAAGGATTATATCATGCGAAGCATCAGCTTCGTTAAAGCCTTCAAGCAGTGCAGCATAGGAATTAAGTGTGTTTTCCTGTCGTCTATGATTCATCAAGCGCAATGTATTTTCACCCGCCTTAAAAGCTACTTTTACAGGTTTCGACCACACAAAGCTTTCTTTGTCATCAGTTGCAGGAAGCTCATCATCATAAAACACTTTTAATGAATCATCCTTACCGGTAGCTAACTGTAGCCACTCTCCCACTAATGGTTCCTTGCCAGTTGCATATTCAATACTTACTTCATACTCTCCTTCTGCTGCTACATTTACGGCAAAAGAAAGTTCACCGCTCCAGTCGCCAATAGGAGAAGCCTCAGGGCCAGTGCCATCAAATGTGCCAATTCCTGTCACATAATCATCCTGAAGGAAAGCTCCCTTACCTGTTATTGTTCCTGCTGATGCTTTAAGAATGTATTCTGTTCCATTACCAGAAATTTTTACTGACTTTATATTTGGCGCATAAGTATATCTAGCATTCTCAGGATTTGAAAAGGTTGCATTGTCCCACAGATAATAGCAGTTATCGACTTTGATAAAGTCAACGCCCCAGTCAAGATAGGTCTTAGCATCAAGCTTTTCATATCCGCATGTTCCTACTTTAGCTCCAGCACATAGATTTGTTCCTATGTCATTGTACATGCCAAACTTGAGCCCTTTTCCATGGATATAGTCAGCAAGGCTTCTAAATCCGCCAGGAAACTTTACTTCTTCATTAGATAAAACACCGCCCACTCTTTCAGGCTTATAGCATCCATCATCCAATACTACATACTTATATCCAAGCTTATCTAAGCCAAGCTCAACAATTTTATCAGCCATAACCTTAGTAAGCGCTTCTGTATTGCCACTGCCAAATGCGTTCCAACTATTCCATCCCATTGCAGGCAGATGATTTTTCTTTTTCGAAAGTAATACCTCTCCATTAGAAAAGGCATCAAATCTATAGTCGTTTTTTTCTATTATTACAGGTCTGTCCATTTTGCACCTCTATCTTTTTTCTTTATCGTACCTTATAAATGAAATAAAAACTTATCAAAATTATGCAATAACTATGCAGTCATAGCGGATTGCCTTTCCCTCAATGGAGTATGATACCTTGGCTCCAGCAAGTTTAGGTCCTTTTAGCGGACGTTTAATGACTATTTTGTGAGCACCAGATGCCATTGCTGCTTCTAATAAATCTTCTTCATTGGAGCACGGACTCTCAAGTCTTTGAAGAAGCTGAAATTTCTTCTTAATCAAAGCACTTTTATTCCTCTCAGGAAACATAGGATCAAGCAAAAGAACATCTGGAGTAAAATTAAGATTCTTCAATGCTATTGTACTATCTTCTTTTCTTAGTATCATACGACCAGCCATCGCCGAAAGCTCAGGAATCTTTCGGGCTCGAATCAAAGAGTCTTCTAAAAGGGCAGCAATTACTTTGTCATACTCATATAAATACACTGTAAAACCTGCTGCCGCAAGCAATAGTGAATCTTCCCCCATACCCGCAGTTGCATCCACGGCTATAAGCTGGTGGTCGGAATTTTTTATTTTGCTTGCCTTAACTAGCATTTCACTTTGGATGTTATTCTTCTTGACTCTTCTTACCATATCAGAAAAATCACCCTTTAATTCTAGTCTTCCATCTGTGAGAACGAGTCCATCTTTTGTATATTTTAAGAATAAATCTCCCTCTTTTGATAGTTCTTCTTTTAACGCAATCGGGATGCCTATCTCTTTTGATAGTTCCATAGCCCTTTCAGTTTGAGTTTCATCCTCAATGACAATTCGTAAGTTTTCTAGTGAATTATTCATGTTTCTCCCAATTATTCTATGATATTTCTATCATAACAAAAAAAGGCGCATCTTACGATACGCCTTTAGCATCACAGTTTAAATTTTAAATTTAGAAACTTCACTCTCTAAAACCTTAGCGATATTTATGTTCTCATCTGACTGTTCAATAAGTTCATCCATGCTTGATGTAACACCAACCATCGAGTCAGTAACAACAGTAACTCCGGAAGCATTTTCCTCCATTGCTATATTGATTCCATCAATAGTACCCTTGATTTCATCAATTGATCTTTGAACAGAAGCACTGCTATTAGCAAAATCATCCATGGCACGAGAGATAGTCTCAATATCACTATGATATGCACTTGTAAGATTTTCGGCACTTTCTCTACCAGTCTGATTAGCTTCGGTAAGAGCGTCTGCAATCTGGATAGCCTTATCAGAAAGATTATTAACAGATTCAATTACTCCATTCGAAATCTCCTGAATATTATTAGCAGTCTCTCTTGAGTCATCTGCAAGCTTTCTGATTTCTTCAGCAACAACCGCGAATCCCTTTCCAGCTTCACCAGCTCTTGCAGCCTCAATGGAGGCATTTAAAGCAAGCAGGTTTGTCTGAGACGAAATACTTAAAATCTCATCCGTAAGTTGTGTAATCTTATCAACTTCTTTGGCTGACTCTACACACTTATCAAGCTCTAATACCATGTTCTTAGAGTTGTTATCGCTTTCGTCTCTTGCCGCGAGAGCTTCTTCTCTCATCTTGTCAACCCTGTCTAGTATCTTGCTAGAAGACTTAGACTGTTCCAAAGCTTCATTGTACACACCATCTACAAGTTCAACGATTTCATTCATTCGCATTGCTACTTGCGAAAGTGAAGCGCTAGTTTCCTGACTTGAAGCAGTCATTTCTTCCATTGTAGCAGATACATTAGAAACTTCTCCTTGTACCGCAGAAACGCTGTCACTTACAACACTTGAAATTTCGTTGAGTTTAGTAGAATTGTCACCCAACATTCCCATAATCTTTCTAAGAGTTGAAAGAAGCTGATTTATGCTAGCACTCATCTGGCCAACTTCATCACTTCTTGTAACGGGAAGTTCAATAGTAAGATCTGCATGACCCTGAGCCATATCTTCACTTAACTTTTCAACAATCGCAACTGCTTTCTTGAGTGGCTTAATAATTTTTAAGCTCACTACCATTATCAAAAGAATACCTATTATAGAAAGAAGTGTATTGACCTTTATACCAGATCCAGTAATAGCTGCCTTAGTTGCTGCAAAGTATGAATCACCTACTGATACTTCACATAAGAAATTATCTGTTACATAAAAGCCAGCGTATTCCTTTATTCCAGTTGTAGGATTTACATATTCTGTAACACCCTTTCCTGCGTTGACCATAGCACTCCAGGAATTGGGATCAATTTCATTCATGTTTACATTAAGAATGGCCTCTTTTTCTAACGAAGCAACCATTACACCAGCTCTATCAAAAATAGTAACTGTAACATCACTTTCTGCTAACAGTTTTTCAGTCATAGTTGAAAGGTCAATTGAATTATTAACTGAACCAATTACCTTTCCAGTATCGGGATCTTTAATCGCATACGCAATAACGTAAACTGGATTTCCAGTTACTGGAGATACGTTATTTCCATAAAAATAACCTTCACTTAAACATATCTGGTAGAATGGTTCCTCGCCAACATTATGAAGAGTAACATTTCCCAAGCAGTCAGCATATCCTTCATCTAACGTGGTGACAAAGAAATTTTCATAAAGATTACCTGAATCGGCTTCTATCTGACCTAACAACTCCATTAAAGAGTTCTGAGCCTTAGAATCTATTTTTTTGTCCTTGGCATACAATAAACAAGCGTCAATTGCTTCCTGACTATCAGCAATGCTACGAGTCATTGTCTTTTGCGCTATAATATAATCTTCAATACTATTTCCCTTTGCTGTAGCAAGAGTCATTAGATTAGTCTTCTCTTTACCTACAAGCTGTGAGGTCGCACTGTTAAGATTAATCATAAGTTCAGTGCTTAGTGCAGCAAAAAGAATTACTACCGAAGCAGCAATGATTTTCATTGTAATAGTTACGGTGAATTTCTTTTTTGAATTTGTTTTCATGAAGTGCCTTTCTATAGGTATAGATAACATTCTCTATCGAATGATAGCACTCCATGATTACAATTGAGTTAAATAGATTTTTAGAATTCTTTTATCAGCCTTTTAATTCCTAAAATAGCTGATGGATTTACAGACAGTTCATCTATATCCATATCAATAAGAGTTTTTACAAAGCTTGGTTTAGAAGCCATTTCTCCGCAAACGCATACAGGAATGCCTGCGTCATGAGCATTATTAACCACTATTTTAATCATCCTGCGAATTGATTCATGCCCTGTATTGTAGAATTGTTCTAGTCGCTCATTGTATCGATTTGTTGCAAGAGTATATTGCGTAAGGTCATTAGTTCCTATGCTAAAAAAATCTACCTCCTTTGCAATATCATCACTTAACATCACGGCTGCCGGAGTCTCAATCATCACACCCTGTTCAATATTTTTGTCAAAAGAAATGCCCTCTCGGATTAACTCTTTTTTTACATCTTCTACTATTTTTTTAGCGCTTATTACTTCCTCAAGCGATGTAACCATAGGATACATGATAGCAACCCTACCATGGGCGCTGGCACGTAGAATGGCTCGAATCTGAGTTCTGAAAATATCTTCGCACATTAATGACATCCTTATTCCTCTTATATCAAGGGACAGCGACGTGTTTTTTTCTAGGCCGATATTTAACATTCTCTTATCATCGCCTATATCCAGGGTTCTAATTACAACTTTTCGCCCATTCATCTGAAGAGCAGCTTTTCTATAAACATCATACTGCTCTTTTTCGGTAGGAAAACTCCTGCTTTCCATGTATATAAACTCACTTCTAAATAGTCCTATACCATCAGAAAGCTCTAATACATCTTTGTTAATATCTTCTAATCTTCCTACATTGGCATAAAGCATTAGGCCGTCTCCAAAAGCAGCCTTATCACTTACCAGCGATTTTCTAATGCTTTCTTTGTTGAATGTATCCATCACTTTTGCTTCTTCATAAAACTTAAGAGTATCAGATTCTGGAGATAAAATTAATTCACCTAGTTCAGCATCTAAAATAGCTACCTGTCCGTTATAAGATTCTCTAATATCTTCAAGAGTAATTGTAGGAATTCCTAGCGTACGAGTTAAAATTCCTATATGTGAATTGACAGTACCTTTTCCAGTTACAATGCCGTCCACTTTTTCTTTGTCCATCTTAAAAAGATCACTAGGAGTTATTTCTGCAGCCATAATAATCCCCTTAGTGCTTTTTAATCCGCTGTCTTCATTTACATTCATTAAGGCGGCTATGAGCTGATCCGTAACATCCTTAACATCAATAGCCTTTAACTGAACCGCTTCATCTTCCATTGAAGCAAAAAGCTTTTGAAAGCTTTCTCCTGTAACCTTCACAGCATATTCAGCATTCAGTTTCTGAGTTTTGATAAGATTTATGACTGATTCATTGTAATCCTCATCCTCCAGTATCATAGAATGAGCATTAAAAATTTCAGCATCTGACTCACCGACAGATTCCAATGCTTTGTTAAAAACCTCTCCGATCTTAGCAGACACCTGTTTTTTGGCCGCATCAAAGCGCCTAAATTCTTCAGTAATATTCTCAACATTAACCTTAGTAACTGATGGCTCGTTTCTTCGCAAAAGAACAATTTTTCCAGTTGCGATTCCACCACTTATTGTCTTTCCCGTCAGTCTTTTCATGAATACTCCCTATTCTTTAAAACAACATGAACAGTAACCTTACAAGCAATGCTATTACATACGCTATGCCACATTGAAATAATACCACACAAATGGCATATTTTTTACCTAATTCGCGCTTTATTGCAGTTATTGCAGCTACGCAAGGGGTATATAACAGGCTAAATACCAAAATAGCGACTGCCTGCGCTGAAGTGATAGCAGCCTCAATACTTCCCGAAAACAATATTTCCATCGTTGAAACAACGCTTTCTTTTGCCATAAAGCCTGTAATAAACGATGTTACAATTCTCCAATCATTAAGTCCAAGCGGTGCAAATAAAGGTGCTATTACACCAGCCATGGCAGCCATTATACTTTCCTTTGAATCATTAACCAGGTTAAAGTGTAAGTCAAAGCTTTGTAATGCCCACACAATAACGGTTGCAAGGAAAATAACAGTAAAGGCTCTTTGCAAAAAGTCTTTGGCCTTTTCCCAAAGTAACTGTCCTACGTTCTTAGGGCCAGGAAGCCTATAGTTTGGTAGCTCCATCACAAAAGGAACTGCTTCTCCTTTAAATATTGTTCTCTTATACACAAAAGCTACTAAAATGCCAGTTAATATTCCTAAGAAATACAGTCCAGCCATTACTAAGCCACTGCATTTTTCAAAAAACGCGTGTGCAAAAAACGCATAAATAGGAAGCTTAGCAGTGCAGCTGGTAAATGGAGTCAGCAAAATCGTCATCTTACGATCTCGTTCGCTTGGAAGAGTTCTAGTTGCCATTACGGCTGGAACCGTACATCCAAACCCTATTAACATGGGTACAATACTTTTTCCAGACAAACCGATTCTACGAAGTAGCTTGTCCATAAAGAAAGCTACTCTTGCAATATATCCACTATCTTCAAGGATGGACAAAAAGAAAAATAGTGTAACAATAACAGGAAGAAAACTAATCACGCTTCCTACTCCTGCAAAAACGCCATCTAACACAAGACTCCTAAGTGTCATATTAACATTAGCATATTCAAAAAACTGTTCTACCAGATTACCAAGCTCTTTGACGCCCATTTCCAAAAGATTTTGCAGAAAAGCTCCTATTACATTAAAGGTCAGGAAAAATACTAAGCACATAATAATGATAAACATAGGAATTGCTGTGTACTTTCCAGTTAGAAGCTTATCTATTCTTTCACTTCTTTTATGTTCCTTGCTTTCAACAGGCTTGATAACAGTATTATCACAAACCTTTGTGATATAAGCAAAACGCATTTCAGCCATGGCGGCGCTTCTATCCATGCCACGCTCGCTTTCCATCTGTATTATAATGTGCTCAAGCATTTCTTTTTCATTCTGATCTAGGTTAAGCTTATCAATGATAAGCTTATCGCCTTCTATTACCTTGCTTGCCGCAAATCGTACAGGAATAGAAACCTTTTTGGCATGGTCTTCAATCAAGTGAATAACAGCGTGTAAGCACCTATGAATGGCGCCTTCGTGGTCATTTTCATCACAAAAATCTTGTCTAAGTGGTCGTTCCTGATATTTAGCTATATGAATAGCATGCTGTATAAGTTCGTCAACACCCTGATTTTTAGCAGCAGATATTGGAACAACTGGAACTCCTAACATTTCTTCCATTCCATTTACGTCAACTGCACCATTATTGCCAGTAACCTCATCCATCATGTTAAGCGCCACTACCATAGGAATATTCATTTCAAGAAGCTGCATAGTTAGATACAGATTCCTTTCAATATTTGTGGCATCGACAATATTTATTATCGCCTTGGGCTTTTCATCTATAACAAAGTTTCTTGATACAATCTCTTCACTGCTATATGGAGACATAGAATATATGCCTGGAAGATCAGTAACCAGTGTATTCGCATTGGCCTTAATAGGGCCGTCTTTTCTATCAACAGTAACTCCCGGGAAATTTCCCACATGCTGATTTGATCCAGTTAACTGATTAAAAAGTGTGGTCTTTCCACAGTTTTGATTACCTACCAGGGCAAAAGAAAGCACTTCCTCATCGGGTAAAGGGTGTTCATCCTTTTTGCAATGAAAACGTCCTTCCTCTCCTAAGCCAGGATGTTCTGGAAACTTCTTCTTTTTAGAATTATCTTTATAAGATTCCTCAATTTCCTCAACATTGATTTTTTCTGCTTCGGCCAGACGAAGTGTTAATTCATATCCATGTATACGTATTTCTATAGGGTCACCCATTGGTGCAAGCTTAACTACCTTTAACTCAGCTCCCGGAATAACTCCCATATCCAGAAGATGCTGTCTTAGGATGCCCTCTCCCTCAACAGATAGCACTCTTCCACTTTTCCCTATCTCTAAATCCCTAAGTGTCATATTGTTCACCGTCTCTTACTAATGTTTGTGTCATCAAACTCATATTATACTACTTTAATTAATCAGATGGATATACAATTTACAGCATATCTGTACAACTCTTCTTTTTGTCAGATTTTATAAATTTAGCTATATTCCATGTCCTTGCCATTATATAATATCCATGTATGTATTTGTATATTGGGAGGATTTTTCTTATGAACATAACCGGGCAGATTAAAATACTGGGTGATGGATTTTCTGGTGGCTTTTCTAATGGAATCACACTTACAGACAGCGCTACAATGGAAGATTTCCTGGCGGTTTAAAGCCTATTGCTGATTATATAAAATCAAAAGGAATGGTACCTGGATTATGGTTTGAAATGGAATCCATTACATCCGAAGCTAAGCTTTTTAATAACACTGATTTATTGGTTTCTAAAGATGGCTTTCCACTTACTGTAGGAAATCGACGTTTCTTCGACATGGAAAGCCAAGATAGTATTTCGTATCTTGAAAAATCCGTAATTGGAACTTTGAGGGATTCCGGCTTTGGATATCTTAAAGTAGATTATAATGATACTATGGGAATGGGCTGTGATGGTCCTGATGGGCCTGGCGAGAATCTACGACGTAAAGTAGTTGCTAGTCAAAATTTCTTTAAAAAGATAGCTGACAGTATACCTGATATAGTAATCGAAAACTGCTCAAGTGGCGGTCACAGATTGGAACCATCCATGATGGAGCTCGTAAGTCAGGCAAGCTTTTCAGACGCTCATGAAACTGCTGCAATTCCGCTTATTGCTGCTAATATGCATAGAGTAATCAAACCTGACCAAAGTCAGATATGGGCTGTTATGAGAGAATCTGACAGTGATGCTCGCTTATATTATTCCCTAGTTTCTACCCTTTTAGGTCGCATGTGCTTAAGTGGAGACATATATGCTTTATCTGAGCATCAATGGAGTATAATAGATAATGCAATCGCATTTTATAAAAAAGTTTCTAACATAATAAAAAATGGCAAGACTACACTTGTAACCAATAGAACTGAAAGCTACAACAACCCAACAGGAGAACAGTTAGTAATCAGAGAGCTTAATGGACAACGCCTTATAATATTCCATCGTTTTGAAAACTCTAAAACCCTAGAAAAAGTTCTTTCAGACAACAATATTTCATTAAATCAGTCTGACATTATTAATGCATTTGGTAATGCAGATACAGACTTTAGTGCTATTTCAATACTTGCTAAAAAAGAAGACATTTAACAATGTCTTCTTTTTTAGCTACATATTATTCTTCATAAAATTGTATTTAAGTTCAGCTAATTTCCAGTCTGTTTCGTTGTCTATATCCTGTACTTCAAGTTCAGAAGTCACCAATGGAAGCACATCCGCTCCAAACAATTTGTGAGTCTCCTTAAAGGAAGAAACATTCAAGAAATAAAACTGTCCTGCATCATGATAATGTTTAGTCAAATCCTGGGATCTGCTATTCATATACTCAGGGTACTTAAAGACTAATCGTTCCTCTTCAATCACAAATGCACGCTGTGGAGGATACGAAAATTCTACAACCGGAACCAAGCCTGTTGCTGTTGTACCAGAAATTTTTTGAAATGCCATATTTAATTTTTCAGCTGTTACAAATGGAGCTGTAGGATAAATACAGCAGCAATAATCAAAGGTCTGTCCCATTTCCTCATATCGGTCTAAAACCTCTAAAATAACATCTGCTGTAGTAGCAAAGTCATTAGAGGTTGCTTCGCTACGCATAAAAGGAACGGTTGCGCCTGCTGCCCTAGCTATGTTAGCAATCTCTTCGTCATCAGTTGATACCATTACCTCATCAAAGGAGCCGCTGTTTAATGCAGCTTCTATGGAATATACAATTATAGGCTTTCCTAAAAAAGGCTTAATGTTTTTCCTAGGAATTCTTTTGCTGCCGCCTCTAGCAGTGATAATAGCGATACTTTTCAATTTATTGTCCTCTCAATATTATTCAAACATATCTTCACTAAGTGGAGTGCCTCTGTCTATATCCTTAGTGGCTTTTTTACCGATTACACTTTCATAATACTTAGGTTTCATGCCGTAACCAGGACGTATACTTCTTAAATTCTTAGGTGTAAACTCTTCACCCTTTTTTATGTTCTCGACTACAAAAAGAGAACGTCTGAAAACCATGCTGTCTTCCTCGGTCTTTGATACGCCGTATCGTACAGTACCAATGGCCTTTTCAGCAAGGCGTATGTTCTCAACCATCTTTTTAAATTCAGCTGGTTCCATCGAGAAGGATGAGTCAGGGCCGCCCTCGCTTCTATCCATGCAAAAATGCTTTTCAACCACTCTTGCACCTAATGAAACTGCAGCAATCGCGCTCAAATCACCTAAGGTATGGTCCGAAAGACCTATAGGTACTTTGAAACGTTCCTTCATATCGTTAATGGTCGCAAGATTCATATCCTCAGATATTGCAGGATACGAGCTTGAACATTTTAGCAATACTACCTGAGCATTATTATCAACATTATATATAGCATCGAGCGCATCCTGTATTTCGTCAAGTGAGCTCATGCCTGTCGATAAAATAATAGGCTTACCTTGCTTAGCGATATACTTTATTAGTGGTATATCTACTAACTCAAAAGAAGCTATTTTGTAAAATTCCATTCCCATTTCTTCAAGGAAATCTACAGAAGTAGTGTCAAAAGGAGTAGACAAGAAATCAATTCCCAGTCTTTTAGCCTCAGCCTGAAGCTCCTTTTGCCATTCCCATGGAGTAAACGCTTTTCCATAAAGGGAATAGAGGTTCTCGCCCTCCCATGTACCGCTTCCTATATGAAAATATGAATTGTCACAATCAATTGTAAGCGTATCAGGAGTATAGGTCTGGATTTTAATACAATCTGCTCCAGCTTCTTTGGCCGCCCTCATAATTTCAAAAGCCTTTTCCTTGCTTCCATTATGATTTCCTGACATTTCAGCAATCACGTATACTTTATCCTGAATTTTTTGATATAAGTTCATCTTGTGCTCCTAAGCTTAGTTTGTAGAATTTTCAATTAATACCTGGGCGATTCTATTAGCACCCTGTCCATCAACAAGCTTTCCCATCTTTCTTTTACATTCTGTCTGTTGGGAAGTTACCAGATTTTCAACGGTTTTAACTATTTTTCTTATCACAGCTTCTTTATCGTCTCTTAAGTCTCCAGAATAGGGCATTACCCCTAATCTGTCAAAAGCTCTGACATTATCTAACTGATTATCAACAAAAGAATATGTAGTCGTAGGAATCTGACAGTCGCATAGTTCATAAAGTGTCGTACCACCCGCTGAGATTGCAACGTCGCTTTCCATCATTAATGATACCATGTCTTTAACATTTTTATAGTAAGTAATTCTCTTTGAAGTAAGCTTTTCGCTTTCTTTTGCATATATTCCCTGAATTACTAGGAAGTGATAGTCGCTTAATATATCCGATAAGAGCAATGCCTTAGGAATATCTACTGTCATGTTATAAGGATCAGTTCCTCCAGACAGGACTAAAATGTTATTATGCTTTTCATCAGATAACTTAAGGTTTTGAAACTGCTCTCTAAGTGGCGCATATTCGGTACCCATGCAGTACTTTGTATCATCATGGATGGTGTATCTTTTTATATCAGCGTATGAAGAGTAGTTAATAAGCACGTCAACCTTATAGTCAAACATGAACAAATCATCAATATATGCTGTTCTCACTGCGTTTCTAATAGAGCATAGATACTCATCTGTTACAAAATAAGTATCAAGCAAAAGCATACCTATATCTTTTTTGTTAAGCTCTTCGATGAATTTTTCTGTCTCTAAGTCAAGATTGTTCCAGGTCGACTCTAAGCAGCATGAAGCATAGCCCTTTTCATCTATTAACTTAATCATTTCGCAATCTGCCACAAAGAAAATGACCTCACTGCCTGCTGCCTTTATCTGATCAGCTATAGCAAGACATCTCATCATGTGTCCTGTACCTATTTTACTATTTCCATCAACGCGAATTCCGATTCTAGCCATCGCTTATCTCCGTTAGTTCATATTCTTGACCTTTTTAATAAAGTCGCTTAGCTTATCAGTCCAGTCAAACTCAACCTTCTCAGAAAAGGCTTTGTAGTCCTTCATGGTATGATAGCTACCAGTCCCCTCTTGAGGATATGTAATATAACTACCTTTCAAAAGCTCTTCAAAATGTTCTTTAAATAGCTTAGTAATTTCATCGTTCAATTTATTGTAGGAAGATGAAAGAGTATCTGTTTCTAAGTCAAAAGAAACTTCTCTTTGATAAATTATTGCTCCCTTATCAAGACCCTTCGTAAGCTCGTGTATAGTTACTCCCTTAGGTGTATCCTCTACAAAACTCCATAGATTAGGACTTGAACCTCTATTCCAGGGAAGAAGAGAAATATGCATATTGATAATCCTGCAGTTAGCATATTCAATAATGTCCTCTGGAATAATGTATTTATAATTATAGCTTACTATAAGCTTAGGACCGCAGTTATCTATGATGTCTTTATCAAGTCTTTCTGTACATAATGTAGCATTAGTCTTAGTCTTAATCCATTCATACAGCCCTAGAGAGTTGTCATTATTAGTTAAAAATAGAATTTCACTCATTTTGTTCTATCCCTATAATCCTATATAAGCAAACGGAACTATCAACACATAAAAGCGCTAATAATCCCGCTATCTATACTTTATTTTCTTATCTTCCTTCGGTAAAACCAAAGTGCTGAATAATAGATATAAAAGAGCATAGTATTTTTCATGCATAGCTCTATCATTTTATTCTCTTCTTTGTCATCTATTTTATAGTACTTGCTTTCTCTAAACTTAGGGAAGTGCTTAAGCATACCCTTTTTAAGCTTATATACAAAAGCAGCTCCCTCAGCCTTGTCTGAAAGCATATAGCTAAATAAGGTATTCTTAAAATACAAATAAATAAAGGTACTTTCAAGCTCCTCCCTGTATTTTTCAAGAAGACCTAGATTAACAAGATCATCGTATATCATCTCGCAGGACTTCATACGATCATAAAGCTTATTCATCGAAACAGCGTGAACTGTTGAGGTTACGTTTTGATAATAGAAATATAAGGGTTCATCTACTACTTCGAAATGCTTGTAGTAAAGTGACCACATAGGTCCAGCGTAATTATCCTCATAAAACATGTTTTCAGGGAATCTAAGGTTGTTATCCTTTATAAGGTTTGATCTATAAATTTTTACAACCATACTTCCAGGATGCACAAACAACGCTCTATGTTTTTCATCATCAAGAGGTCCCACTATGTCCTTACTGTGATTGATTACAACCTTTCCCATATGAGAGTCGTCATGTGAATATACTATCTGGTACTGACACCCCACTACGTCAGCTCCTGTAGCCTCACCTTTAGCTATCATCTTTTCATAAAAATCTGAAGCTATCCAATCATCGCTATCAATAAAGCCTATCCACTCGCCCTTTGAAATATCGATACCCTTATTTCTAGCGCCTCCCTGATGGCGGTTTTTTTCGTAGGTAACCACCTTTACTAAATCAGGATAGCGAACTTCATAATCTCTTAGAATCTCAAGTGAATTATCAGTTGACGCATCATCTACCGCTATGATTTCGTAATTGTCTATTGACTGATTGACTAAAGAATCCATGCACTTATTAAGCATTCCATCTCTTGCCGTATTAAACACTGGTACAATAATGCTTAACTTTTTCATCCCCAATTATCCCTTTCTATGTACAGAAGGATCTTCATATATATCTAAAAAGTCATATCCTAGGTAAACCTTTTCTTTGGCAAAATCGGCACAGCCTAGCTGAGTAAGTACACTTACTACCACGTCAAACATGCCCTGCTTATATAGAGAAAATACCTCCATAGGCATCAGACGCTCAAATACTACAATGTCATCAAATATCTCGTTGTAATCGAGCACATCACGAGGATGAGGCTTAACAAAAACGGTTCCTTCATCTTTGTATTTGGCTACTAGATCTTCAAACAGTCTTCTTCTGACATCGAGCGCACATAACGGCTCAGTTAAAATCAAAATAGACTTCTTGCCTGAAGGAATCTTGGAAATCTCATTTTGAAGTCTCTCTTCATCATTAACAAACGTTTTCATGATGTATTCTTTCTGCTTGTCAGTAAGAGAATCAACCATTTTCTTTCTAGGAAGTTCTTTATACTTATGATAATCGTCCTTTAAAACAGACAAATCGTTTACTTCCATATCTATACAATATTTACTATATCCGTCACGAATGAACAAAACATTGAAATAAACACTAAGAAGTTTCTTAAGTTTGAACAAGCCACGATTATCGTAGAATGCAGGAATAAACGGTTTTAGAGTATCCAGTCCATCTTCAACAGAATGATATTTGATACGCTTATAATTTAGATAGTATCCAATCGGATCATTATCGCAATAAACATAGATATCATCATATGCAGAAAAGTCCACTGTCATATAAGGCTCTTGTAATTTAGCAAACTTTTTAGTGAATACAATGCGCTGAAGCAAGTTCAAAAACGCATTTCCCCTATCGATCTTATATTTTTCCAGTTCAGGGAAGAAAGTGTATTCTTTTTCATCTAATTCTATTACCGAGCCAAATAATCCAATGTTTCGTATACGTTCAGACAAATTGCTAAAATCTGTAGACATCTTGCTCAGACAGATAGTAGCTTCATCACAAGAATCAGCATGCTCGTAAAATTCCTTTAAGTAAGACACATACACATGATAATACGTGTGACATACATATATTCTTCTCATGTATTCTCCCTCTTCGAATGGTCATTTTTATTATTTTATAAGCTTTACCACACGATTACCGGTTCATCCATATCAATGTTATTGTACATTGTAGCTATAGCATCCAATGGAAGATTAACACATCCATGTGAACCATTTCCATTATAAGTTGTAGGTGCAAATTCAGATGGATCTCTCCATGTAGCATCGTGAAATCCTATCGCATTTTCTCTATCAAAATAAACCCAATAGCTTACATCATAACGATAATCTGGTCCTTTTAATACACAGTCCGTCGCTGTGTTAATCAAAAAGTAAACACCCTTATGAGTCCACATATCAGGATTTGTCAGTTCCCCAGTAACGCATACTGTCGATAGAATACATTCACCGTCTTTGTACATCCATACATGCTGATCATCTATGCTTACTTCAATATAAGTATTAGATATTTCGTCAGTCGCTGGTCTACGACCAATATGATTATACTTTGCGTTTACCTTTTCTTTGGCATTCAAGGATTCGAGAGCGTCTTTTATGACCGCGCATGTATTGTCGTGATTTATAAGCCATCCATACAGGTTTTTTTCAACTACGACATCCTTGCCAGTACTAGTGTGAAAAGTTCTAGGTGTCCCATATGTATTGTACATTTTTTCAAGGGAAGTAACATACTCAGATATTTTAGCATCATTAATAGTTACATTATTGTCCTTGTCAAAAGAATAGAACTCTCTTGTTCTAGAACTGTCTAGCTTATCCGTGACACCACAGACATTTAATGTAATTGATTTATTAAAAATAGCCTTATAATATGCGACCATTTCAGTTATGGAGTCGTCCGTAGTATAAACAGAAGGTTTTATGTAATCTTCTTCGGTAAGATATACCTCGCTAACTCCTTTTTTTATTGCATTGTCTAATTTCTTTTCAAATACACCTGGCTGTAACCGATTTCCAGTTGTTTCATTTTCAACGGATACCTGTCCTAGTTTAGGATCAATAATTACACTGGCATCCTCTGAATCAGTTATATTTTCTTCCAGCAAGAAAGATACTGATGAAAAATCAATATTCTTTTCATCTAAATCCGAAATGAGATCATATGTATAGTCGCGCTTAAGTGGCTCCTCAGTTTTATAATACTCAGCCTCAGACATGTCCTGCCCTAGAAAAATCTCAGTCAGCTCGTTTCTGAATTTAGTGTAATCAATATTTAAATCTTTAAAAACAAATTTAGCCGGCTCATCCTGTACTGTCGAATTAATAAAGATTGTATTCGTTTCAAACTGTTCAATATACCGGTCAGCAGCTTCATCAATGGACAAGCCCCCAATAGGCATTCCATTAATGGTTGTGTTATCAAAGAATGTACTATTTAATGTTATAAACTGGTTATATTCATCATGCTTTCTATTGCGTTCATTTCTTTTTGAAATTTCTGTATATCCAAAATCACATATTATAAATGCCGCAACAGCAAGAGATATTCCCAATACTGTTTTCTGAAATTTAGTCATACTTACCTATCTTACAAATGTTTCCTAAAGCAACAATGATATAATACCCTATTTCTTTTTACGTGTCACTCTTTCACCATGCAAATTAAGATGTTCGTAATTCTTTTTACGTCCATTGTCTCTTTGGCTAAAGTTTTTACTGATTTCTTTATGTGTCTTTTTCTTGCTTACTTTTTCAGGAGGGGTTAATCGGTTGCCTTTTCCGTCTCTTGCGCCGCCCTGTGGCCTACGATTACCTTTTCCGTCTCTTGCACCACTTTCTGACTTACGATTTCCCTTACTATCCTTTGTACTCCCTTGTGACTTGCGACCTTTTTTCTTTGAACCAGTATCAGGAAGATCAATACTGATTTCTTCCATTAAGTCACCAATCTCCATTTTTAATAAAGCGGATGCAAGATCAACTGGTTCAATATCACATGCGTCGCAATAGTCAGCTATAAGTTCACGGTACTTAATGCTAGCACCTTCTTCTATTGCAACCAATGCTTTCTCAAGCACACTACTTACTTTAGTCTCATTAATTTTCTCGCTGGAAGGTATTTTGCGTTCTTCCATTTTGGTATGACATACTTCCTCTATTTCGTGTAGTTTTCTAAAATCACGGCTCTTGCATAAAGTATGGGATACACCATTTCTTCCAGCTCTTCCTGTTCTTCCTATACGGTGCACATAGTATTCAGTCTCCTGAGGAAGATCATAATTAAATACAGCTTCGACATCATCAACATCTATACCCCTTGCAGCGATATCTGTAGCAATAAGCACTGATATTGTACCATTTCTAAAGTTCTTCATGACGACGTCTCGCTGTTTCTGAGTAAGATCTCCGTGTAATGCCTCAACTGCATAGCCTGCCTTTTTAAGTTCTGATGAAAGTTCATCCGTCATCGCCTTGGTGTTACAGAATATAATAGACTTCTTATACTGATGGTATGCAAGCAGTCTTAGTATCGCTTGATTTTTGTATTCTCTTTTAACCGCGTAATAATACTGATCGATTCTGTCAATAGTTAACTCCTTAGGGGTAACCTTAATAAACTCTGGATTTTCCTGAAAGGTATCAGTAATATCGAGAATTTCTCTTGGCATTGTTGCAGAGAAAAGACAAGTCTGATGAGGATGGTCTATAGAGCCTAAAATTAACTCCATATCCTCCCTGAATCCCATTTTTAACATTTCATCCGCTTCATCTAACACGCATAGGCTGACACTGTCTAGTTTGATTGTGTGTCTACGCATATGATCCATAACACGACCAGGTGTTCCTACAATAATCTGAGCTCCCTTAAGACCGATAATCTGCTTTTGAATATCCTGTCCGCCGTATATAGGTAGTAGCTTAACATTATGCATATAAGTAGCAAAATTTCTAATCTCACTAGCAACCTGCATCGCAAGTTCTCTGGTAGGGCATAAAACTATTGCCTGCAGCTTTTTATTATTAGAATCAACCATCTGTAATATTGGAAGGCCAAATGCAGCAGTCTTACCAGTACCTGTCTGAGCCTGTCCTATCACATCACGTCCAGTTAACAACGCTGGAATCGCTGCAGCCTGAATTGGAGTCATCAATTCAAAGCCACATTTCTCGACTCCTCTTTTTATCTCATTACTTAATTCCAATTCGTCAAATCTTTTTTCAGAAAATGCTTCTCCTGCCATTACTTCTCCATCTATGTTTATAAATCATGCTTTATAAACTAAAAAAAACATTAATAAGTCACAATGACTGCGATTATAGCAAATTACTATTAACATTGCACGTATATTTTCAAAATACGTAAAAAAAGAGGGCTAAATATCCGCCCTCTCTTTGAAAAATGTCTACCTTAACGCTTACATTTTTTATATACCATATTATCTCGTTTCAGAATACCTTCTGAAACCATATCTTTTCTGAGTGTGCAAAAATCATCATTATAATCGGCTATGATAATGTTTACTTCTCTTTCACTATATTCGTGGTTCTCTTCAAAAGCCTTAGCAATCTCCTCTAATACGATAATCTCTTTTTTACGTTGACTTGGAATTGATTTCAATTTACCGTACTCAAAAAAGGATTCTATTACCTTTTGTCTATATTGGTCGTCACGCGCTTTTTGAAGCTTAGCTTCAGAGGATTCTTCTTTTAAAATGTCAATGATTGATACATCAAATACTTCATTATTAATTGAAAACATCGAGTAATACTGATCTTTTCTTGATTTAACTGCACCTACATCCTCAAGCTTTTTAAGATGAAATGATACTGTTGCAGGAGTAATCCCTACTCTTTCCGCAAGTCTTTCCACATACATATCTTCTTCCATCAAAGACTTAAGAATCTGGATTCTGGATTTATCAGCAAGACATTTAAATAACTGTATTGCTTCCTGTTCTGTCATAATTCCTCCTAAACAAACACATACTAATTAAATAATGATGCAATCTTTTCTTTAACTTCATTAACAGCAGAAAGCTTAGCTTCTTCAATCATAACCTTGTGCGCATCATTATGAGCCTTAGCTGCTTCAAGAGACTTCCCCCATGGAGAGGTAATAGCTTCAACCTTTCCATTAAAAGTAGAAATAAAAGTACTGTCACCTTCCGACATCTTTTCACAAGCTCCCCAAATAGCCTTAAAGATATCATAAATATTAGCTTTTGCTCTTAGCATATTGCTCTCATCTTTTCTATCTTCGCCTGCAAGTTTAGTAGCCTCAGCTGTTACTGTATTTTTTCTTTCGTCAAGATATTCAAAGAATATTTCTTTTTTAGTATTCATGTTCTTCCCTTTCTTAATATAGTTTTACTGATCCTTGTCCCACAAAATCATAATGTTCATCAGCTTCATTTGTTCCGCCAAACATTGTATTATCTCCAAAGCCTAAATGAAATGTTCCAATCATTTTTTCGTCTAATAATGGACATCCACATAAGCTTGTAACACCAGGATTCATTCCTATTCCAAGTTCACAAACTGTTGAATTTTCTTTTCCAAACTCATCGAATATACGATTAAGTTCATCATTATTTGAATATTTTACTACTCCATTTTCGATAGAAATAGTGATATTTTCAAATCGTTTTAATTTACCATTTTCAAATGGATTAGGAATGTATACTTTTTCAAAATATACTTCACCATTTGTTCTCTCCTCTACTGGAGCAATAGATACTTCGCCGCAAGGAATGTCTCCATCACCAGCATCCACATCCCAATTGCGTCCTTCAAGGCAAA
The DNA here is from genome assembly GCA_045639565.1 of Lachnospiraceae bacterium. GTDB lineage: Bacteria > Bacillota > Clostridia > Lachnospirales > Lachnospiraceae > UBA1258. Next base: position 11,510 of record JAZUDH010000073.1, on the reverse strand, counting down.
GTGAAAGCTTGCACACACCATCATTTGTAAGAATCTCTACCATGTTCTTATTAGAATATTCATTTACAAGCTTTTCACATTCTGACTTAAGTGTTTCATACTCAATATTCATTGCTGCTTCAAGTCTATCTGCAAATTCCTTTTCTTCCATTCCAAAGCTATTAGCCATTGCTTTAGTAGGTACTCTTAACTGAAGCATCTTCTTTTTAGTAGCACAGGTCTTGAATAATCTTTGCATATAATCACCAAGTATTCCCATCTTTTCAGGTGCTAATGGTGCACTTAATACTCCAATAGGACGTTCAATAAGGTCAATTACTACATCAGCATTTTCATATAATGAAAAGAATTTATCACCATATGTAAACTCAGTAACATTTTCATTTATTGCCTGGCTGACATTAATATTTTGAACTACCATTACTGGTGTTGCTCCAGCTTTAGCAATTTCAGCCTGTAAGAAAGCTATGTCCTCGCTAAATGTTTCCTGCATCCAATACTGAACTAAAACTAGATCTCCTTTTTCAATTCCACTTGCTTTTATTATACTACTATAAACTTCTTTTTTCATCGTTATCTTTTTCCTTTCATATTATTTATTTCGACGCACATCTAATTAACATATCTACACTATAATGATGATAGTGATATATGTCAATATGTTTTTATGGCTATCTAATTAATTATTTATTTATTTTTAGATGAACATTTTCTTAAGCACAAAAAAACAGTTACCTACAATCTGCAGGTAACTGCTATCTCTTTACTGTTAAAAATAAAAATTAATCTCTTACAATCATGTTTTCTCTATCAGCACCAGTACCAATTAATTTAACCATTGTTCCTGTATACTCTTCGATAAAGTTAATATATTCTTTTGCTTCCTTAGGAAGTTCTTCAAAGGTCTTGCACTTTGAAACATCACCAAAGCCACCCTTGAACTCCTTATATACAGGCTTAGCTTTATTTAAGAATTCTTCATTTGTAGAGAAGTCTGTTGTTTCAACCCCATCTACTTCATAAGCTACGCATGCTTTAAAGGTATCAAACTGACCTATTGTATCAAGATGATTTAGGTTAATGTAGTTAACACCATTAATATCGATAGCATACTTAAGAGTAACAAGATCAAGCCATCCACATCTTCTAGGACGCTTTGTAACTGTTCCGTACTCATGACCTAAGTCTCTTATTCTATCGCCGATAGCATCTTTAAGTTCTGTTACATAAGGGCCCTCACCTACGCGGCTTGAATATGCCTTGATAACACCATATACATCGCCGATATCTCTTGCAGAAAGACCAGTACCTGTTAAAATACCACCAATAGTTGGGTTAGAAGATGTTACGAAAGGATATGAACCAAAATCAATATCAAGAAGAGTAGCTTGAGCCCCCTCTACAACCATAAACTTGTCTTCTTTAAGATACTTATGTAAAAGAGTAACTGTATCACATACATACTGCTTAAGTGTATCAGCATAACCCTTGTATAATTTAACAATTTCGTCAGCATCACATGTAGGTTCTCCAGCAGCGGCTAAGAGTTCGTTCTTAACACCCACCATGTGTCTTACATTTTCTTCAAAATCAGCCTTGTAAAGGTCTTCCATTCTAAAACCGCTTCTTTCATACTTGTCGCAGTAACAAGGGCCGATTCCGTTCTTTGTAGTACCGATTTTATTTTTACGCTTGTTTTCAAGCATTACATCCAAATGAGTATGATAAGGGAAGATAACGTGAGCTTTGTCGCTAATCTTTAAGAACTTATCAACATCGATACCATGCTCTTTTAACATGTTAATCTCGCCAATCAATACCTCAGGATTAAGAACTACACCGTTTCCAATAACAGCTATTGTCTTGTTTGAAAGGATTCCAGATGGGATAAGTCTCATGGCAAACTTAACGCCATTAACGTAAATTGTATGGCCGGCATTGTTACCACCAGTAGCACGAACGGATACATCTGCAAACTGTGCTAAATGATCAGTAGTACGACCTTTTCCTTCATCTCCATAAAAACAACCTAAAACTACACTCGCTTTTGACATTTTTAATGTCTCCTTTCAGGATTTGTTGCCAAAGAGATTATAGCAGAAACACATAGGATATTACAATTCTTTTTAATTGTGAAATCTCATGTTATTCTACGTCATTTTTGCTGTTCTTTTGTCTCTATTGCTAGAGTTACACTTACAGTGATTATAATAGCACCTATAATCTGTGCCCACGAAAAGGCTTCTTTTAAAATAAGCACGCCTGCAAGGATAGATATTACTGTAGTTGAATTAGCCATCAGCGTAGCCTTTGATACAGATACATAGTTACTTCCAAAGTTAAGAAGCATAAACGCTACTACAGATGAGCACACTGACAAATAAGCTATGCATCCCCAAAAGGATGGCACTGCAAGTGATTCAGCAAGACCTTTGAAATTGCCGGCAGACTGAATAATAGCAATTACTGCATACACTACGCTTCCCACACCAAACATTACATATGTACGCTCAAGAGGATTGTAGTGCTTAGAGGCATTTTTACTAAATACATAAAAGAGCGCGCCTGCGATAACTGCGACAAAAAGCATGACTATACCTATAACCGATGTTTTCAAGCTTCCTGCTCCGATTGTAGTAATTATTACACCTACAACCGACAAAATAGCACATACTACCTGCTTTATACTAATCTTCGAGTGCATTATCACTGCATCTGACACAATTCCCACAATAGGAATCATCGCTATAATAATTCCTGCAAAAGAAGATGATGTAAGCTTTATTCCATAGCTTTCGGCAATAAAATATATTACTGGCTGACATAGCGCCAATAGCAGTACCTGCTTTTTAGGCTTTCCCTTTAGATAAAACGAAAAGTTTTCTTTCCCTATTATTTTTCCGAAGTAAACTACAATATTTAAAACAGCAAAAGCAACCGTAAACCTTACTGCAATAAGCACAATTGGTTCAACTATATCAAGGGCGACTTTGGAAAACAAAAAGCTAAAGCCAAATATAACGTTGCCACCTATTACTGCCAAAAGTGCAAGCGTATCTCTTTTTTTATTTATACTATCGTTCATGTCTGCTTACGACTGCTCTCCTAAACTATTCTATTATTCCAGCATACTCATAACCAGCTTCAACTACTGCTGCCTTAATGAGTGCTTCATCTACATTTCCTGATGTTGTAATAACAACAGTATTCTCTTCATGAGAAGCTATAGCTTCCTCTATTCCTGCAATGCCCTCAAGAGCCTTCTTTACATGAGCTTCGCAATGTCCACACATCATTCCATTAACTGCAATTTTCATATTCATTTTCTCCTCTTCTATTTCATATTCTCTTTCTATCAAAATACCATTAACTGGTTTTTTTATCATTTTATCACGACTGCTGCTATAAACGTTTACCAAATTAAGTCTGAGTGCATTTGTTACAACAAAAAAGCTTGAAAGCCCCATAGCTGCTGCACCAAACATTGGATTAAGTGTCCATCCAAACAGTGCTACATAGCATCCTGCTGCCAAAGGAATACCGCAAACGTTATAAAAGAATGCCCAGAACAGATTCTCATGTATGTTTCTTATTGTAGCTTTTGAAATTCTAATGGCTGCTGCCACATCACGAATGCTACCCTTCATAAGAACAATGTCCGCTGAATCTATTGCAATATCTGTACCAGCTCCAATTGCAATTCCTGTGTCTGCAAGCGTAAGGGCTGGCGCGTCATTTATCCCATCACCAACCATTGCAACCTTACCATAGCGCATAAGTTCTTTTATTACACTTTCCTTACCGTCAGGCTTTACTTCAGAAATCACTTCATCAACTAAAACTTTATCTGCAATCGCTCTTGCCGTTACCTTGTTGTCTCCGGTAAGCATCACTACATGAATGCCCATTCCTTTTAGTTCTTCAATGGCTTTTTTAGAATCATCCTTGATTGTATCTGAAACAGCTATAATTCCTAGTAGCGTCTCTTCTTTTGCAAACAAAACCGGAGTCTTACCTTGACTAGCAAGTTCCTTTATTTTAGTATCCGTTTTTTTATCATAATAACCAAGCTTTTTAGAAATGAAAGAATAATTTCCTCCATATATTATGCTTCCGTCAAGCCTTCCTGCTAGTCCATTACCTGCTATTTCTTCAAATTCACTAGTTTCTAAAAGCTTAATATTATTAGAAGCTGCATAGTGGGTAATTGCCTTGGAAATCGGGTGTTCACTCATAGCTTCCAGAGCATACGCTACCATCAGCAATTTAGTTTCATCGCACGTATCTGATGAGATAACATCAGTAACCTGCATAATACCTGTAGTAATTGTTCCTGTTTTATCAAGTGCTACAATCTGTGTCTTTCCAGCCTGTTCCAAGGATTCAGCTGTTTTAAACAAAATGCCTGATTTAGCAGCTACTCCATTTCCTACCATAATCGCAACTGGTGTTGCAAGACCTAATGCACAAGGGCAGCTGATTACAAGCACAGATACTGCTCTTGCAATTGCATAACCTACAGTCTGTCCGACTATCATCCAGGCGATAAATGTAATCACCGCAATAATGATTACTAAAGGCACAAATATCCCCGAAACCTTATCAGCAATTTTAGCGATGGGTGCTTTCGTAGCAGCAGCATCACTTACCATTCTTATAATGCCTGCAAGCGTAGTATCCTCACCGACTCTTTCTGCCTTGCAGACAAGATATCCAGATGTATTGATTGTTGCGGCAGATACTTTGCTTCCAATTTCCTTTTCAACAGGAATGCTTTCTCCACTAAGTGCAGACTCATTTACTGCGCTATGTCCCTTTACCACTATTGCGTCAACCGGAATACTGTCTCCAGGCTTAACTATAAATGTATCTCCTACCCTAACCTCTTGAATAGGAACTTCTTTTTCAATATCGTTTTCTAGCAAAATGGCAGTCTTAGGTGCCAGTCGCGTAAGTGATTTAAGTGCATCTGTAGTCTTTCCTTTAGACCTAGCTTCAAGCAGCTTTCCAACTGTAATTAATGTAAGTATCATGGCCGCCGATTCAAAATAAAACTGATCCATATAGTACATGACTTTGTCATGTTGCATTGAAGCTACCGCTTCTGTCATCGCAAACAATGCATACACGCTATAGGCAAAAGAAGCAGTTGCCCCTAATGCAACAAGCGTATCCATATTTGGCGATTTATGCATTAATCCCTTAAATCCATTTATAAAAAACTTTTGGTTGATAACCATGATAAATGCTGCAAGCAAAAGCTCATAAAGACCCATTGCAACATGATTTCCATCTAAAAAGCCAGGAAGAGGCCAGTTCCACATCATGTGTCCCATAGACACATACATAAGTGGAATCAAAAAAATAATAGATGCAATTAGTCTTTTCTTCATCTTAGGAGTTTCGCTATCTTTAAGTGAGTCTTCTATGTCATTCTCACTTGACGAATCGTTCTTTTTAGATTTTAGACTGGCACCATATCCGGCAGCCTCTACAGCCTTTATTATCGCTTCTGAAGATGCTGTTCCGGTAACACCCATTGAGTTTGTAAGTAAACTTACTGCGCAGCTTTCTACACCCTCTACCTGATTTACTGCCTTTTCAACTCTTGTCTGACAGGCAGCACAACTCATACCTGTTACTATGTATTGTTCCATTTTTCACCTATTTCATTAGCTTTTGAAGTGTTGTTACTAATTCATCAATTACTTCATCATTGCCTTCCCTAATGTTATCAGCCACGCAGGTTCTCATATGATTAGCTAAAAGCGCTTTGTTGAAGCTATTTAAAGCTGAGGTAATTGCAGAAACCTGCATAAGAATATCTGTGCAATATGCACTGTTCTCAAGCATGCCCTCTACACCCCTTACTTGACCTTCAATTCTTTTAAGCCTATTCATAAGGTCCTTATACTCTTTTACATCTCTGTCCTTATGTTTAGAAGAGCAGTGTGGGCAACAGTCAATGCTTTCTTCGCAAAGCTTTTCGCTTTCTGACATAAAATTTCCTCCGTTTTTGCATACCCCGTACGGGTATATGATTTACATTCACAATATACCCCGTACAGGTATATGTCAATCAAAAATAACTTTCTCGAAATGTTCTTTGGCCTCTTTAATGCAAAATGCAGGAAAAACCGAATATCCTTCCATTTTTATTTTTAAAGAAGCACCTCTATTAAGATTTTCATCGTCTTCTAGCAAAAGAATAGTTTTCATCAAAACCCCTCAGTTTATTCTTTCTCTTATTCTAGCATAGGCCTTCAGTTTGTTACCTACCAACTTTGTAAGGGTTATTTCTCATGAATGGACTTCTATTATTATGGTTTAACATCACATCTAGTTTTAGCAATCACTCTTCCAAACTTTATCCACTTTTCCATATCTTCTCTACTCGAATTATCCACCAATAATACTTCCCCAAAGCTGTTGATTGGTTCAAGTCTGCAAGGAGACGTCTGATAGAATTTTCTAATATAGGCTCGCCCATTTTCATGGTTAACAAAAATTCCTGTATCCCCGTCTCTAATAGACTTTTGAGCAATCAGCAGAATATCACCTTTGTTATATACAGGGTGAAGATGATTACTGGTTATTCTAATTCCGCAGCTTATCTGATTTCCATAACGCATTCTGAAATTGGGAAGATGAACTTTTTCAATATTTGCTGAATCTAGTATCATACCATCTTCCATATTTCCCGTAGGAACATAAACTGTAAGATAATCATCAGGCACTAAGTCCTTGTCTGAGAATGCCTTTTCAAAGTCCACAAGCTCCTCTATATAAGTCAGCTGAGAGGATGTAAGCTTTGATAATTTTTTCTTAAGTTCCAGATTTTGATCCGATATTGATGTAAACTCATATGCCAGTTTTCCAGTCAGCTTATACAATCTGTAAATGACATATAAATCTATTCTGTCAGTGCTTAAGGTAATAAGTCGTTTATATGCAGAAAGAGACATTTCAAGCTTACTGGCCATCTGCTTTTGTGTGAAATTAAGATTATTTCGCTCTCTTTCAAGGTTATTAACAAATTCATGATTCAATTCTGAACGTGTCATATCATATCCTGTCTAAGTTCTTCTCTTGCCAATTCCGATAGAGTTGCAGATAAAAAGCCAAATTAGGGTGAATCGTAGCTCTATATGGTTCGAAAGTGAACTATTTATTTAAAAATATGTGTTTTTTTAAACACATTTTGGTTCAGTTAAATAGACTAACGCTTGCTATACTCTAGGCATAAATTACCAAAGGAGGTATCAAACATGTCAGGCACATTAAAATGGGTTAATTTTCTTGCCTTTCTAGCCATGATTGTTATTAACATTTTGGCTAATGTCTTAAAATTTGGTGGACATACTACAGGTCAGGCCGCAGATAATTACCCTAATCTGTTTACACCCGCGCCCTTCACCTTCGCAATATGGTGCGTTATCTATATATTTATGGGTATATACACCATTTCACAGATTGTTAAGATGGGAACTTATGAATCATTATTGCGAGTAGATTCAGCCATCGGAATACTATTCTTGCTAAGCTGCATTTTTAATGTTCTTTGGATTTTTTCATGGCACAACTTAAGATTCGGATTGTCACTATTATGGATGTTACTACTGTTAGTTTCACTCATAATAATAAATGTAAGACTCAGAATTGTACCTGGAGTTTCCGTTTCTGAACGATTAACCGTTTATGGGTTCAATATTTACCTAGGTTGGATTGCGGTAGCTACAATAGCTAATATCAGTGTACTTCTTATAAAAATAGGTTGGTCTGGTTTTGGCATTTTTAGTGTCATCTGGACGCTCATTGCTTTAGCTACAGGTACAATTCTAGGCATATGCTTTATTATGGTTGGGCGTCGATACTTTGCAGCATGTGCTATTATATGGGCATTTATAGGAATCTTAGTTAAACATATTTCCTCTACAAACCCTGATAGAAGCCCTGCCATAGCAATAGGTGCAGTAGCGGGAATTGCAGTTATCCTAGCATTTATGATTGTATCAGCAATAAACCTTTCTCTCCAAGATAACTACAGCCGCTAAATACCATAAAAAAGCGACCAGTGTTGTGGTTCATAACCACTCACCGGTCGCTTTATTGTCTTCCGATTTTTATTTCCAGCAATCATTCATTGCGAAGCCTCTCTATTATTTTGCTTGGCTCTCATAGAAAAAACTATTCTCCATCTATCGTAATTCTCAGCTACATCTTTATAATCATGTAAATCCATTTTGTTACCTCACCTTCCTGTTGATCATCAAGCTTATTAACCCTAAAGCTACAATTCCCCCGCCAACAACATAATAGCTATTGATATTACTAACATCCACAAACGCAGAGAAAATGATTGATCCCAGTGGCATACACAAAACTGCTACTGTAAAAATAATACTAAATACTCTTCCAAGATAGTTTTCATCAACTGAAATCTGGACAAATGACATAAACTGAATGTTGAAAGCAGTAAGCGTAATTTCAAAGAACATATATGGAATCAAACAAATATAATAATTACCACTTGTGGCGCATATTGGTTCAAAAACTAGTGACGCACCTGTTCCCATCAGAAATAGTATGAGGGCTCTAACATTATCGCTAAACTTATTAAATAGCTTTGAGCCCAAAACAGAGCTGACGATTTCGCCTATCGCTTCCAATGTAAGTGCTTTACTGTAAAAATGATCTACAATATCTGCGTACATGACATCTGTATATGGTAGTAATAAATTATATCCTGCAAGGAAAAAATTCACTAATGATGCTAACACAATTAAAAACAATATTTTTCTTTCTTTGAAAAGGTATCCAAAGCCTTCTAAAATATCTCTAAATACATGTTTTTCTTTACTTGCTTTCGCAGAGCTATCACTGATTTTTGTAAGGAATACCTCTGATATAGCAGAAATAATAAACGTCGCAGCATCAAAAAGAAGTGCTCCTCTTGTTCCTATAATTCCAACCAGTCCAACACCAATAATTGGTCCCGCTACAGTAATGAGTTCGCTCCCTGCATGTGCTATAGAATTAAAGAAACCAATGTCTCCCTTTTCTATGACATCTCTAATGATTGATTTATAAGTAGGTGAATTGAAAGCATATACTACTGCAAGCAATACATTAGCAATAATCATTACAGTTGCCATATATCCTGTATCAATAGAAAAACTGAGTGCTGCGCAGATCAACGCCGCAATAAGATCTGTCAAAATCAGTATTTTTTTCGATTTCCACAATCTGCCTTTGCTCCCCCTATTAAATTAAAAATGATCTGGATGATTGTTTCTGAACTCTGATATAGAGCTAATACCCATGGCTTACCTGAAAAAGCGCCTACAATACTGATACTATTTGCATAATCAAAAATGATATTTCCAATTTTGGATGTCCAACTACCAAACCAAAGTAAAGCCTCATTCTTTTTTATTTTTTTCTCTTTCATAATAAAACCTCCATCAAATGTAAACTTAGTATAGTTCCTATTTGATAGAGGTTTCATTTTTTTGCATATATGCAATTTTAAGTTGTATATTTATTGAAATCCTTTTGATAGTTCTCCGCTAAGCTGTCGCAATTAAGCCATTGATAAATTTGTATGGACTGCTTCATTTGTTCCTATCCACTCTCTTTTTCGCCTTTTTTATATTGTAAAAGACCATCTAGAAAATGGTAAATATTATGCTCATATAGCAGAGTTTCATTTTTTAACATTAACGGGATTTCATTTCTATAATACTCTGCAATTTCCAATGCATCCCTATGAATGCAGGTTTCAAAAATGTTTAAAAGGGTAATTCGAATAACATTCGTATTTGCTTTATCTTTACTCCCCTTTTTCACAATCTCTAGTCCCATTTTGTGTAAATGGAAAAAGCTGTGCCACGCAGACACGTAGCACAGCTATTATATCCTTATTTGCTCGGTAAGGCTCCCACTGATATATTCCATGCAGCTCCATCACTTTTACTGCATCATCTATCAAACTAACAATTGCACTTACATCACTAGATTTCAATTTATCTCTTGATAACCAATAATCTGTTAGCACCCTTTTGAAACTCATAATCTGTCTCTTGAATTTCAACATCATACAATTCTCTATAATGTTCAATCACATCGAAAATCATACTGTATTGCTTTGATATGAAAATCATAACCTAATCCACTATCCTTCTAATAAACACTTAATAAGTGGTTTTGCATATTCACTGGAAGTAATATCATAGGAACTATTTATTGCCTGTGCAAAACCTTCTTCTGCGCTGTCCTTATCCTTCTTTTTATCCATCACTTTAGACATCATTTTCATAATTGTCCTATTCGAAAATGACATTTTTTCATAACAGATTCCGCCTTGCATATAATAATGAGGGATAGCTTGCAATTCTTCTGCTGACAGATTGTTCTTCCAAACCTCCTCAATCTCCTTTGTGGCTTCATTAGGCGTTCCACCTGTTGCAAACAGAATAAACCTGTTCGCTGAACTCTTTTCAAATATCTCTTTCGCTTTTTTATATCCATTTATCATTCCTGCATACAACCCGCCACCATAAACAACCACATCATATCCAGACATTATTTCAGCTGTAACTTCCTTAAAATCCATCAGATTGCCATCTACTTCTTTAGCTATGAATTCTGCATACCATTTTGTAAACCCTGTTTTACTTTTATAAATTATCAAAGCCTTCATCTCTTCTTCTCCTTAAATCAATTTTAAATTGTCCTCAATCTGCACAATGGTCTGTATAGTAGTCTGTAACTGATCCTCAGACACTCCTTCAAACATTCTCTTCAAAAGCGTCATACTCATTTCATCGTTTTTCTCACAAAACTCTTGGCAATATGGCGTAAGTTCAATCCGTTGCTTCCTCTTATCCTGTTCATCCACAGAAATAATTACAAACCCCTTCTTCTCCAGTTTCAACAGTATTTGTTTCACATTCTGATGAGAGCTGCCCATGATTTCCGCTAACTCCTTAACTGTAGGAGGCGTTTTGCACAAGTTGATACATATGATCGCAAAAAACTGTTTCCAACTAATTTCTTTCATAGTACTGTCCGCCATTGCCTGAAATCTGTTCTCAAAGGCACTTAGCAATCCCAACAGAAAATAGGATGATTCAATGCCTGTAAAATTCACTTTATCACTTCTAATTACTTCCTTTAAATTCATTACGTCCTCCGATAGGTAATATATTACTTTATTCAAGGTAACACATTACCTATCTTTTGTCTATAGAAAAAGACGGAATAAAATATCCGCCTTTAAGACAACAGACAATTTAACTTTGCACCAACTTTAAGAATTTTTTATCATTCTGCTGTTCATTCGTTAAAAACTCTCCATCCTTAAACAGTGCATATGATGTACAAGGGCTTGGTACTGACTGGGCTTGTTCTTTACTTTCTATTCTGATTGCCTTAAATGGAATACCGTTATCACTCGCAGTTTTTTCAAGTATAGGTACATACTTTCCGTTAAAAGGGCATTGATTTGT
>JAZUDH010000072.1:0-11298 GCA_045639565.1 Lachnospiraceae bacterium | reverse complement strand
ATAATCTAAAATCGCATTCAATAATTGTCTTCCAATTCCTTGCCCCTGTCTTTCAGGTAATACTGCCATCTCATTGATATATATTTCTTTTTTACTTCCCGATATCTTACATAATGCAAATATACATCCGATTATCGTGTCATCTTCTTCATACACATATCCTATAAATTTTTTCTGCTCGTAATAATCCGTCAAATATTCTCTTGCATTATCAGAGTTCCAATCAATCCCCCAATATTCTATAGGAAACGCCATAGCATAGATTTCTCCACACTGCTGTAAATCTTCTTTCATCATCATTCTTATCATATAATCACCTCGAAATCAGAATTTCTTATCTTTGTTATACACCTGAAAATTACAGAAAAAGTATCAACTATTTTTCTAAATAATTAATCAATTCTTCTGCCCACATCTTCGGGTAACTGTGAAGTAACTGGCCATGCCCCATATTTTCAAGTTCCTTTATTTCAAGCGAAGGCAGATATCTTTTTCATCCCCATGACACCACCTGCATAAAGTGCACCAAAATATATTATCGTATCGTACAAATTAATGCCCTCTATATCCTCATAGTTCTTAACTTCGATATTTGTACGTCTTCCTAATCCCTCAGCATATTTCTTTGTTGTCCCATATTGGGATCCATATATAATTACTTTCATATTGTCTCCTTAGTCACAGAAAATAAGAATCTTTTCTTCTATCGTTTTTCCATGAACATGTACTCTGCATTCGTCTGGACACATCGCGTCGAAACATTTAGCACGTGTTATCCCATAATCCAGAGTTGCTCCATTTTTCAATGCATCTGGTGAACGAAACGGTCTAAGTCTCAACATCTCCCTTCCTCCATTCAAAGCCAAATTTTTTCTACAGTTTGCTCATAATTATCGTCTATCAATACATACGAAAGATTGTTTTCTGTGCATCCCTCACGAAATCTATTATTTTCACGCGTCAAAAGCTCAATGGTGCAGTATTCATCATCAATTCGTTTTTCAATACAGCTTTTGTATTTCATTATTTCAGAATATTGCTCGTTGATATACCTCTCGCTAAAACACAGACATATATATTTTATTTCCTGCAAGTAATCATTACTGAAATCATTTTTCCAGTTAAAAGGAACATAACAACCCTCAACTATCAGATTCTGCTTATTCTCGATAGCTGTTTTTATAATTTCCTTAGTCACTGGCCAAATATATTCTGTCAGTGCTTCATCAGGTGAATCCAAAGACACCTTTGAGTAACCACTTCTTATTAATCCCATCTTGATATGGTCCTGGGAAATATAAGATATATGAAGTTTTTCCATTAATCTCTGAGCATAGGCAGTTTTGCCTGAATGTGTTGCACCTGTGATTATAACAATCATAATAATAATTCCTTCCCTAAATAGTCACGTCATTATCACTGCTTTTTGATTTCCTGCATTCCGGATGCATGCTTTGCATTAACTACAATCTCATATTCTCCGTCTGATGGTATGATTAATTCAAATTTGCCACTATCAATATTACTTTCTTTGAAGACAGACGTGTCACTTCTTGCTTCTATACTGAAATCTACACAACCTTTATATATGGAATCCTTACACACTAGACAGTGATTTCTATTTGGTTACCTTCGATATCTAAAACACAACTCTCATAATATCCGTCTCCCGTATTACGTGGGCCACTTATTACCTTATAGCCATCTTCTTTTAGCTGTAATGTAAGTTGATCTACTTTTTCTTTATTTTCTACTGAAAATGCTATGTGGATAAAACCCGTTCTTGCCAAATCTTTATCCCGATTAACAATCATTGGGCTGGTCATAATTTCCAGTCTTGTTCCATCATTAAAACACAAAAAATACGATTTAAACCCTGTCTCTTTATTGTGATATCCATCATTGGCTTTAGCCTCAAAATATTTTATAAAAAAATCTTTTGTCTTTTCCAAATCACTAACATACATGGCTACATGTTCTATTTTCATCACTCACCTCTATTTTTTCGATTTGCATTTTTAAAAATTAACACGGCACTTACTGCTGATACTACACATAAAACAACTGAAACCGGGATTTGCACCGCATCAATTTCCGCTTCACTCGAGAAAGAACTAAGTGCATTAAGTATCGCGTGTGTCATTATACATGGAATAAGGCTTTCTCCCACATATAACACGGCTGCTAGAAGGAATCCAATTGCCACAGCATAGAAAATCTGGCAAATTGTCTCCACATAATCTGCACTATTTCCATTAACCAGATTAACAATATGCCCTATCCCAAATGTAATACTTGTTACAATAATGGCACTCTTTATGTTGCTTTTACTCATTGCCTTAAACAAAAAACCGCGAAACAACATTTCCTCAGCAATTCCCGTTACTATCATGGCTACGAAATAAACAACTGTAGCTTGCAAGCCCATTTTGAAAGAAGCACCAAACCATATATTTACTGTTGCAATAATAACAAGTGGCACATAATACAGTAATTTGCTTGCTTTACATTTAACCTTATTAATCCCGTAATATCCGAGCAGATGGTTTTTCCCTATAAATGCAAACATAATTCCAAGTAACAGCAGATTATATGGGATTGTATATATCATCTCTATTCCAGCACTTTCAGAAGCCTGCATTAGAAAACTATCACCAATAACATATGCAATAATAAAAACAACAGCGAACCGTACCTCTGATTTCTTATACAATTTTTCAAGCATCTTTCCCACTCTCCAATTCTTTTAATACTCCACGCTTTATCATGCTAATCACATTTTCAAACTCATCCTCATCGTATTCCATAGAATTGTTTGCTAGTAAACTTGCAATACCATGAACCGGATAAAAAACACAAGCAAAAAATTTCTTCACCTCCGGAATCTCCATTCCCATTTGGCCGCCCATAGCCTGCAATACTGGCAGAAGTCTTTCGTCATCCACTAGCCCCTGCATTCTTCCTGAAAAAGCATTGGACTGGAACAATAATCGAAATAGATTCCTTTCCTCGACGCTAAACCTAATGTAGTTTTTTCCAATAGCAGCCATAGGATTTTTTTCCGATTCATTTATCTGCATCAAATATTCACTATGATATTCATCCGCTTTCTGATATACGCACTCTCTGATTTCATCCATTGTTTTAAAAACATAAAGCACTGGCTGCGTAGAACAGTTCAATTTTTCAGCTATATTTCTTGCATTAATATTCTCTTCTCCAGATTCTCGAACGATCTCATATGCTGCATCTATTATCATTTCACTATTTATTTTTGCTTTTGGTGGCATAATATATCCCCTTTTCATTTATTATAACCATCGTTATATAACATTAATTATATTTTGTCAATAAAAAAACTCCTAGGATTTTTGTCTCCCAAGAGTCTTTTTCACTACTTTTCATTTATTCTTTTTTCGCATGACAATAAACAGTAGTCTATTCCATCTCTATATGTCCTAAACTAACGCCCTTACATCTGCATGTAAATTCATAATACTATTAAATTAAATTATACATTTTTCGTAGTAAAAATTGGACTACTTTTTTTTCAATGCCAAATTAATGCCACGGGGCTTATTTTAATGCCACGCAACAATCCATCTTAATCAATGCTAAAATCTGTCAATTCAACATATGAATTAAGTATAGACTTAAAGAATCGTTCATATAAGAAATCATATTTGTTAGTTTTATCCGCATATGCCAAGGCATCTTTATATTCATCCTTTTCCTTTTCTCTAAAGAAAACAGGCGGAATATGTCTTCTCATTAGCATCATATTTGCAAACGCTCTTGTTGTCCTACCATTACCATCCCTAAACGCATGAATTACCGTTAACCTATGATGAAGCTGGATAACGCGTTCGATATATTCACTTATGGAAAGTGTATCTGCTTCTTTCAAAAACAAGACAATATCTTTATCAAAGTAATACATCTCTTCAGGAATTTTTTTATAATCAAGCGTTTCAAACTTTGCTCCTAAAACCAGCGTGTTACTCTCGCGATATCTTCCCCCATACTCAGGATACACAGCTGTGGAAAATAGCTTTTCATTCAGATGCTTTGCATCATATATGCTAAGGTCAGCTTCCGCATTTTCAAAAGCATAATCATATGCAATTGTTAAGCCTGCAACTTCAATAATATTCTGGTTTGACTCTTTGCAATATATGCTTTCTTGCTTATATAGCCTCAAATCCGTAACAATAGCTGCTGCGGTTTCCTCATCAATATTAACTCCTTCAAGTCTACTATCATGATATACATAATTAGTCTTAAACTTTTGGCAAGCATATTGGCTCGGGGTGATTTCAAAGCAATTCCCTATCGCATCAAACAGTTGCTCATACAGCACCGTATCGTACATTTCATATTCTCTGCGTTTAGTAGCCGCTTTATACTTTTTCGCGCGTCGCGATAAAGAGTCTTTTGATGTATCTCCTTTGATCTTATGTAATCTATACGCAATTCTATACAGACAAGATAAAAAGCTCACGCCAAAAAAATCTGCAATTCTTAGAACATCATCAAACTCAACATACCCATTAACCTCATATTGTTCTACCTGTCTACGGAGAACACTACTTGGCATCAGCAATTCTGCAGCAAAATTTTCCGCATATCGTTCGACTTCAGATTGACCATTAGCGCTACACATAAACCCTGAATTTGCATCTTTTAAGTGATGGCACAACTCATGTGCTGCCGAAAATCGCTGCCGCGCAATAGGTCTCTTAATATTTATACCCACAACAGGAAGGTCATCTTCACCTACGGCCGGAATGTATATTCCCTCATACTTTTCAAATGGTCTAAAAGTAAAAAGAACTCCCATTTCCTTAAGCATTTGAAAAGGATTTATAGGAAAAGAGACTTCCTTATCAGAAAAATATTCTTTTAAGAAAACATTAGCCAATCGTTCTGCAGACATGCCATTTTTTGCTAACTGCTCAAAATCAACTGACAATGTTTATCCCCTTTCCTTCATCATTCTCTTAAATTCGATCAGATTCAATATCTCTTTCTGATCTGATTCGTCTAAATCGCCAAAACGTCTGGCGAATAACTGTGCAGGCATCTCAACGTTTCTGCCGTTTAGCAGTTCATCTGCCGGTATTTGAAACAAAATGCTGAATTTACCCAATTCTTCGGCAGATACTTTTCTTCTGTTTGATTCAATTTCTACTATTGCTGTGCGATTAACTCCCAAAAACTGCGCAACATAATCCTGCGATAAATGCAAATCATTTCTCGCTTTTTTTATTCTCTCATATAATTCTGCCATTTCTTCCTCCTTACAGGCATACCTGCCATATCACTATAACACCATATGCTGGATTTTTCAACATGAAATGTTGGATTTTCCAACATCATTTTCAGAAACATTCCGTAGAATGTATTTTTTATTCGTAATGTGAATTTTTAATTTCCACCAGTTTTCAAGGTTCGGGTGGAACTTAGTTTTTCATTTGACCTCACAGTAATGTCAATACATTTATTTTTGTACCCTTCACCCAATTCAAAAAATCCCTATCTTTGAAAGGACATTATTATGACCGTAGGCGAAAAAATAAGAAAAGCTCGACAGTTGCGTGAAATGAAGCAGGGTGAACTAGCTCTTGCCGTGCCTATTGCATTATCGAGAGTTCACCAATATGAATCAAACATTCGTCACCCAAAAGAATCTCAACTTGAAGAGTTTGCTTCTGCTCTTGGTGTTCCAGTAGAATTCCTTCATGATCATACGCTTGATACTTGCAGAGATGTAGAGCATGCTCTGCTCGAACTTGAATCAACCTTTAGGCTTGAAATTTCCGAAGAAAACGGAAAAATCATCCTTGATTTTAAAGATGAAGAACTTCATGATTTTCTCCACAAATGGGCTAAAGCTAAAATGGGTTCAAATATTGACAGTGAGTCTAAAAAGAATTATGAATTATGGAAAGCGGACTATCCTCTTAGTCACGCCGAAGAAAGTGCTAAAAAAGTAAAAGAACAACAAAAGAAAAATAAGAAAAACGAATAATTTGAAGCATTTAGGCACAATCGATGTCAATTTAATCCCACAAGGCATAAAGAAAGTCCACAAACCCAGTGTTTATGCGGGTTTGTGGACTTTTAGTCTCTATTCCATCTCCCTAACAAGATTGTTGTCTTAATCTTTTTTGTTAAGGATATTTGTTACGATTTGATTCCATTTGGTTCAGGCTGTCCCTATCCTATGGGCTGTATGAAATAGTGTTATCAAATTGTTATCACCGGGGTGTTATCACGCTGAACTCACTCACCCCCAAAATCTATACGGAGAAGAGCCACCGGGGACAGGCACTTGTGGCTCTTTATCTATTGAAACGTGTCTTTTATCTCTGCATACTTTTCATGAGTAATCAGTGCAGTTTCCTGTATTCCTTTGAAATGAACCACGTATGTCCATCTTCCATATGGTTCTATAGAACTTATTTTTTGGATATTAATTATGTATGACTTATGACATCTCATAAACTGACCACCAGACAATTTATCTTCTAAATCAGTCAAAGAAGTTGAGGTATGGTATGTTTCTTCTGCTGTCACAATATTGGTAATACTATTCTCACGCTCTACGAAAATAATATCATCCTTTTCAACAAAGAAGACCTGCTCCTTACCTTTAATCAGAAGCTTGTTGCCATCTATATCAGAGTGGCCCTTGGCCGGCACCTGCACTAATTCATTATTACAAGCAGTATTATCAAGTCCTACTGTCATCTCTTCAATTTTGGACAGAGTCTTAAGTATACGCTCCATTTTGAATGGCTTTAACAGATAGTCAAAGGCGTATATCTCAAAGGCATTGGCCATAAACTCACTGTGGGCAGTCGCAAATATAATCTTCACCTTAGGATCAATCTCTGTTAAAACCTTTGCACATTCCAAACCATTTTCACCATTTAAATCCACATCAACAAAGACAACCTGTGGGCGGTGTTCAGCAAAAAGTGCTACAGCCTGCATATTGGAAGCAGCTTCACAGACAACTGTGAAGCCCTCCTTTTTCTCTATCATCTTAATTAATAGTCTTCTGATTTCTGGCTCATCCTCGACTACCATTACCTTAATCATAAGTTATACCTACTTATCTTCCTTAGCATTTTCCTTTTTGGCAGCATATGCGTTGGTAGCATTCTGGATACCATTTTTCATTTCTGTATCAGCAATGACATTTTTCATAGTATAGTAATCCATTGCCCCTATATTGCCATTTCTTAGCGCTTCTGCCAAAGCCTTTGGAACCTCTGCCTCTGCTCTTACAACGTCTGCTTTAGCCTTTACAACATCAGCCTTCATTTCCTGCTCTAAAGCTACAGCCATTGCACGTCTCTCTTCTGCACGGGCCTGAGCAATCTTATTATCTGCCTCTGCCTGAAGACTCAAAAGATTTGCTCCAACGTTTCTTCCGATATCAATATCAGCTATGTCTATTGAAATAATTTCAAATGCAGTACCTGCATCAAGTCCCTTCTCAAGAATAACCCTTGAGATTTCATCTGGATTCTCCAACACCTCACTATGTGTCTGGGCCGAACCAACTGTTGTTACGATACCTTCACCGATTCTTGCAAGGACTGTATCTTCCCCAGCACCACCGATAAGTCTGTCAATATTAGTTCTGACTGTTACTCTGGCCTTGACCATAAGTTCAATACCATCTTTAGCAACCGCAGATATCTGAGAGGTTTCGATTACTTTTGGAGTAACGCTCATCTTTACAGCTTCGAAAACATTTCTACCTGCCAGGTCAATGGCTGATGCCTTTTCAAAAGTTAAGGAAATACCTGCTCGCTCAGCTGCAATAAGTGCATTGACAACATTGTCTACGCTACCACCGGCAAGGAAGTGAGCTTCCAACTGGTTTACTTTTAATGAAAGGCCTGCCTTTGTGGCCTTGATCAGAGCAAGAACAATTGTAGCTGGTCGAACTCTTCGTAGCTTCATTCCTATAAGGTTGAAGATTCCAATCTTTACTCCTGATGCGATTGCAGATATCCATAGTCCGACTGGAACAAATATAAAGAATAACAGTATCAATAATACAACAACAGAAATAATAATAATTTTTGCTAACATAAGCCCTTCCTCCTTTTACATCTTGACAATTAATGTATTTCCCTGAACTTTTACAATTTTGACTTGCGAATTCTTGGTAATATAACTGCTTTCTGAACGAACATCAAATGTAACTCCGTCTACATCACATTTTCCTGCAGGTCTCAAATCAGTGACTGCAACCCCCGTCTTCCCAATCAAATATTCTACATCAGATGAATTTAGAAACTCTTCAGGAGCTTCAAGCTTTTCCTGTAACTTGATTGGTGATTTGTCTTTTCCCTTATAGAAAAACAAAACAAGCACTGTCATCATTATCGCAATTATAACCACAATGATAATCGCTATAGTAAGTCCCTGCTCAACTGTTCTGGCAAATAATACCACTCCGACTAATGAGCAAATACTGCCAAGTATTCCTGGGGCTCCAAAGCCTGGCAACAGCATCTCAATGAAAATAAGTATAAGTCCCAGAATAATCAGAATTAATCCAGCCACTTCCAAAGTAGTCATTCACTGTCATCCCCTTTCTGCTTTATCAAACTCTACAACAAATCTGGTTTCCATTTCGTCTGAAAACAAACTAATTTTTCCACCATGTTCATGAACAACCTTATCAACAACCGCAAGTCCAACTCCGTGTCCCTCTTCTTTTTTAGTTGTTACACCAAATTGAAAAATGCGTTTTTGCATGTCTGCAGGAATCATAGGACCATTATTGGATATCTCGAAAATATACCGGTTTTTATCTTCTGTGATATCAACAACAATCTTTTTTTCCTGCGTCTTGCCTTTGCAAGCTAAGGCTGTGACTGCATTATCAAAAATATTGGAAAGCACCTTGCACAGTTCCCAATCCTTTATGGAAAGGTTTTCCAAATTAGATTTAATCTGAAGATAAACATTAATTCCTTTGGTCTCTGCCTCGTTAGTCTTTGCTGCAAGTAGTGCATTGACTGCAGGCTTTGAAGTTTTAAGGGCTTTACCTGTTTTTTGTATATCCTGATACACAGGTTCCAAATAATTTTTTAGATTATCATATTCTTCAAGTTCAAGCATTCCTATTACAACCTGGAGGTGATTCAGATAATCATGTCTTTGGGCCCTAAGCTTCTGATTCAGCCCTTCCATGTTCTTATAGCTTTGAAACAAAATGTCATAATCTTTACGAAGTGAAGCTATCGCTTTAAACAAAAGAATCACACATATACCCAAAACTACAACAGCAGTCAGACTAAATATGAGGCTTATCTTCATCTTGTTCTTTCCTTTCTTTTTGATAAATTTATCATAGCAATTTCTTTATTATGCAAAAGGGATTTCTTCTAAACTATACATTTTTTGCTCTGTAATGTCATAAATATAGCGTAGCATATATTAGCCTAAAGAGCCACAAAAGGACTTGGCAAAAGCCAAGTCCTTTGTAAATTCAAATGGTCTGGACATTGACCATCCTTTAAGTTCCTCAACTGTAAAACGTTTGCTTAGATGGGTAGGCATCATTGTATACTCATAGAAATCAGTGTGAGGCATAGGACTTCTCATATATACAAATCTACCATCAGTAATATTAATATGATTTCCATGCGCTCCAAAAATAGCATAGTCCCTAACAGGAGTATATCGCGAATCATTTTATTGTTATCACAACATAAAAAGTGCAGTATGAATAACAAATAATTATCCCATACTGCACTTAATATTCACATTTATTTAATTTGGCTTGTACTGTCCTCGCAAGCCACTAGGTACTATTCCATCTTCCTAACAAGATTGTTGTCTTAAACTTTTTTGTTAAGGACATCTGTTACGATTTGATTCCATTTGGTTTCAGCTGTCCGAATCGCTTGGACTGCCTCAGCTAATGTTATCATTTTGTTATCAACTACGTGTTATCACACTATGCCTTTGCCATAAATCCTGACAACGCTGTCTCAACAACAGAATTTAATGATATCTTATGTTCTGTCGCATATATAGCTGCATTTTTATGAAGTTCAGGAGAAATCCTTATGTTAAATGTCCCCTTATACGCTTTCTCTGGTTCTGTTCCACGTTCGGCACATAGCTGTAAATAATCATCAACTGCCAAATGAAAATCCTTTATCAAATCTTTTGCATTTTCACCTTCATATGAAATCAAAGATCTGATACCTTGAACTTTTCCATAAAAAACACCGTCTTTTTCAGAGAACTCTATATTTCCAATATATCCTTTATATTCTATAGTGTTACTCATTCCAGAAACCCTCCTGCTCTATTATGTTATGCAAGTCTCTTATGACATATTCTTTAAGTTCCTTTTGAGGATGTGGTCTATGCAATAATATATCCGCATGTCCATCCATCACGAATCTAACACGAGATCCACTAGTCTTGCCCTTGTTATCTTGTTCATATCCATAATGCTCCAAAAGAGTTGTTGCATCAGAAAATGTAATATCCTTCCCATACGCTTTTAATTTTTGCTCAATTACCTTCCAACGCGCCATTATCTCTCCTCCTAATAATACAATAAATCCAATGCATTTTGCAACTATTTTTGATACCAAAATTATCTGTCTATCGATTAATTGCTATCCTTTTCTGTGCATAACTCATACTGCTCACATAATTTCAAAATGCCGCGAATATCTTCCATATGCTTATCAAGATAATCATCTGCAGCTCCGAAAGGCATTCCATTAAGCAACTCCAGTCTATATTTGGCTAATTCATATCCCTCACGCATACCATCAAAATATATTTCTTTAATGAAATCTCTGAGTTTATCATCGCCGAAACATCGTATAGCTTTACTAAATTTTTTGCTATCAATAAGCTTTCCAATCTCTTCTCTGGTCATATTTATCCTCTCCTTATATACCAACGGTATATTTATGTTGATATATTAAATATATACCGTTGGTATTGTCAAGATAATTATGTTATCATATAAGAAATTTCAAACCAATATTAGGAATAGGCAAAATGAAAACTTTAGATATAGAACGATTAAAAGAATGCCGATTAAAAATCGGAATAACAAAACAAGAAGCTGCAAAACGAATACAAATATCTCAGCCGGCTTATCTGCGATACGAAGCAGGAACGCGCCAACCTTCTGTACAAACTATTGAAAAAATAGCCGAAGTGTTTTCAACATCAGCAGATTATCTTATTGGAAAGACAAGTGAAGCTACTATAGATAGAACAATCATCGAAAAG
>JAZUDH010000071.1:0-23640 GCA_045639565.1 Lachnospiraceae bacterium | reverse complement strand
ATCTAAGCAGTAAATCAATGTGCTCTTGTTCATTTTTCTTCGATTTCTTACTGCTCATGCTCCATTTCGCTACCTCCAGGCGGTAACCATATCAATATCTTGACCTAGCTAAGCTATTACACCGACGCATTGCGCTGTAATCCATTCCTCGCTTACTGCCTATTCCATAATCCAGCCTCTTCAGCAGTAGCAACAGCGTCGCATTGGCTTAACCGCCTCTTTGTTCTGACGCATTGCGCTGTAGTTAATTCTCCACTTACTGCCTACGTCTTAATACTTTTCTTTCAGGCGGTAAGCATAATGTCCACTCCACTTTTCCAGCCAGCATTCTACTCCTGACCTTTCATTCTCTCGCTTATGGCCCTGCATATGATGTCACAAAGCAATACCAATAAGCATATTTACACTTATTCACAAAACAGCGCCTAGGAACAGAACATAATATGATTCCCCTTAAGTAGAATTTGGTTATTTACCTTGTCTACTTAAGGGGAATCATATCAACATCCCCAGGCGCTGCTAGAATTTTTCTAAAACATAATATTAATAATTAATTCGAAGGCCCTTTGGATAGTGATTTTTAACCACTCCGTTTGAAGCCTTGCCCCATCCAAGCGAGAATGGGCCTACGTTTACTAACGTCCAACCTTTGATGGAAGGATCGCAATTTACTGTCTCACCTGCAATATATCTTTTTGCAGTATCTACATCAATGATCAGAGGACTATAAACCTCACTTGCTCTAAGCGAAAGTGCCAGAGAATGTGCCGGTTCCATTCTGTCTTTTTTCATTACTGCCACATGAAGTCCAGGGCGCTCAACCTTTAGACCTTTGAGTGAGCCCACAGCCTGCGGTACTAAGTAAATGTTGTCGCCAAAGCACACTGGGACGCGGCCGTCCATAATCGAAGACACTGCTTCAGCGCGTAATCCTAACGACTCTGCGAGGAAGCTCTTAACGTCCTTAAGCAGTTTTTCGTCGCTCTTAGAAACTGGCGCTTTTCCTGCAATTCTTTCCGAAAGCTCGCCACTCTTTCGAAGTCTCACTACAAAATGGCCCTCGCCGTCAATAATGTGAGGCCACAGCCTCATCGACTTTTCGATCCCTGCTGCCGGCGAGACGTTCTTACAAAACTCTTTTCTTCCAGGCGAAAGAACACTTGCGACATCACTTTCTTCAATACTAAATTCAGGATGTGCTTCAATAAATCTTGATATGCATTCTTCATTCTCTGACGGGTTAAAGGTACAGGTTGAGTAAACCATCACTCCCCCTGCCTTAAGCATTTTAGCAGCTTCATCTAAAATCTCAGCCTGCCTGTTAGCACATAGTTCGACGTGTTCAAGGCTCCATTCGATAGTTGCGTTTTCTTCCTTTTTGAACATTCCCTCGCCAGAGCAAGGGGCGTCAACTAAGATTTTATCAAAAAATGCAGCAAATCTCTCGCTCAAGCTAGCTGAAGATTCATTTAAGCATACTGCATTTCTAACACCCATTCTTTCTAGGTTCTGCGAAAGAATCTGTGCTCTATTTTTAATAATCTCATTAGAAACTAATAAACCTTTTCCATTTAGTCTTCCAGCTATCTGTGTAGACTTTCCTCCTGGAGCAGAGCATAAATCGAGTACAAAATCACCAGGTCTGGGATCTAGTACCGAAACTGCAGACATCGCACTAGGCTCTTGGATATAATAAGCGCCAGCTTCATGATAAGGGTGCTTTCCAGGACGATTGTTCAAATCATAGTAAAAACCTTCTTTGGCCCAGGGCACAGGTCTAAGAGGAATTGTCATTGCTGATTTGAAAGCTTCCTCATCGGCTTTAAGAGGATTAAACCTAAGCCCCGCAAAACGTTCCTTGTCATACGATTTTTCGAATTCATCATATTCAGTTCCAAGCAGTGATTTCATCTGTTCGACAAAATCTTGAGGTAACATATATAAATTGTCCATTCGGTCTCCATAAGTTTGATGCATGCATCAATTACAAAATCATCTAATACCATTCACAGTCTTTCTCGCCAGCACGAACTCGGCGCCCCAAAACAAGATTCTGCCTTAGTTCCTTCGTAAACAAAACCTCTTTTGTGTAGGAGTTTCTGCTTCATAGCGGATAAATTAAAGAATAATCCGTCTTTTGCATGTGCAAGCAAGACGAGCAGACCAATCCATATTTTCTTCTCGGTGAATAGTAACAATTATCTATGACTTATCCTACATTATCCACATTAAATCTGCAATTGCCTATGCATTTATCACATTCCGCAATATATCAACTTCCTTGATGAACTATCGGCTTCCTTGACGATTCATCAACTTCCTTGACGATTTACTATCTTCCTTGACAATTCATCGACTTCCTTGACGATTTACTATCTTCCTTGATGATTTACTATCTTCCTTGATGATTCATCAATTCCCTTGACGATTCATCAGCTTCCTTGATGATTTACTATCTTCCTTGATGAACTATCGACTTCCCTGAGTTGTTCTTTTGCATGAGAGATTACATAAAAAAAGTTTCTATGTATCGATCTAACACGCCTGTGCTAAGTGGAACTTTACTGGTTTCATGGGTGCATATCAGATTCTCGCCCAGCAAATAGCCATTTTTCTCATATAGATCCAGCTTAGGAATATTCTTTTCAACATAGCTCATTGAATCCAACATTCCAAGGTGCTCGAATATTATTGTCTTGCGAGTTCTTAAGTTTAATACTGTAAAGTCCGGTCTAACAGTAACCGATTCTCCCCAACTGGTTAACGTCAACGGTTTCTCGTAGCGATATGGAATATTATATCGTATCAATTCATCAGCAATTATTCTCTCTGCTTTCGAACGAACTCGTTCCCCTTTTGCTGAATACAATTCAGTTTTATCATTTGGATCAAATCCCAGTGGTTCATACTCTTCGCTCATAAAATGCTCAACTATTGATTCTATCGGTTCCATAATGGGTTCAACTATTTTTTTCCTTGCTTCACACTGATTGTTGAATACATTTTCGATTCTCTTTTCCTTTTGAGATTCGTCATATCCCCGTAGATAGTACAATTCTTTCTCAATAGTAGGTATAAGCTTCTCTAAATACTCTCTTTGGGCTATTCCACCTATCACATTCATCATGTCTTTAGGCATATACTTGCCATTTACAAAGAATTGGTCTGACCCATTACTGCTTGTACAGCGTAACGTCCCATGAGGCAGTAGTTTTAAGTTTTCTCGTGCAATATTGAGTGCTGTTTCAAGTGATTTTATCTCTTTTGAGACTTCAAGATTCATAAGATTTACCTCCTAAGAATGCGAATTACTACTTGAGGCAGTAATAATTCGATTATTTTGAAAAATAGATAGTAAGTATTGCGTCCATGCGCATTGTCTTTACTGCTGCGGCCCTATGCTCATACACACTAAGCAGTAACATTTGACCGATTATTGAGTTTAGATATAAAAGTGATGGAAAATTTACTGCTGAACTAATGTCATTTCACACATTAAGCAGTAAGCCGAGCGATATGTTACTTAGAATTTACTGCCTGGCCTTAATTATCAAGCACCACGGCAGTAATTAGTTCAATCTCGGCAAAAGAAAAACATCAAAATACATATAGAATCAATCCGTATCCACGCATTGCGCATGAAATATTCACTTGTGCTACAATTTATCACAAAAATTCGTAGTTATCAAGTCGCATGTAGCCTATGGCCATCATATCACATACTGCCTATGGCCATCATATTGCATATTGCCCATGCCTTGTCCTTACGAAGCAAGTTTATTCAGTCGATTTATGCATTAGTGCATCCTGTTAGCTTGCCCCCTTGGGCCTACGCATTAGCTTATTCTGTCGATTTCCCCTCGGGTCTACGCACTAACTTATTCTGTCGCTTGCCCCGCAGGCCTACTCTGTTGACTTACGCATTAATAGTTCATGGCCTATCAGGGTCTTTTGTTCAACCTGCTGACCATTTACAGCATTGATTAGCGTTTCACATGCTACGCTACCAAGTTTAATCGGTGAGAACTCAAGTGATGTGATAGGAGGATTATATTTTTCAAGCGCTGCTGAGTTATAAAAAGATGCGACCTTCATATCTCTGGGGACGCTTACGCGCATATTGGTAAGTATTTCTAGCACCTTAAGGGTTATAAAATCATCCATACCTATAATGCAATCATAATGCTTAGCAATAATAGTCTTTAATGTATTTTCTAAATCGTCTTTACTATACACGAAAATATTGTTTCCCGCATTGTTAATTCCAGCGTTTCTCATGCCTAGCAAAAATCCTTTTGTTCGATTCTGCGTGACTATGTGAGATGAATCACCGCTAATCAGCGCAATCTTTTTATAGCCTTTATTAGTTAATGCCTCTGTTAGTTCAGCACATCCAGCCTCATGATCACTATCAACCTGTATGACATCTCGACCAGAATATGAACCGATTGTAACAAAAGGCATACCACTGTTTTTGAGCATTTCCACCTGCTTATCATTAGCTAGCGTACGAGTTACAATTACGCCGTCAACCTTTTGATGCTTAATAATGCGCTTAAGCTGGTTACAATCGTTGTTGTCATTCATAGTAAGCACAACATCATAGTCCATGCTTTCAGCTGCCTTACACATTCCGATTAAGCAGGTCTGAAAGAAAGATACATCCTCTAATGCTAGTACTTCCGAAGGAATAGAAAGCGCTACATTGTAGGTCTTAGATTCAGCTAATCCTTTAGCTAAAGGATTCGGAGTAAAATTGTGTTCTTCGATATATCCTAATACTTTATTCTTAGTATTTTCACCCACTCGTCCTTTTCCAGAAATAGCTCTGGAAACTGTGGTTTTTGAAATGCCAAGTGCCTCGGCAACGTCAGATATTGTAATTCTTTTTCCCATCTTAATCCTGCTTTACACGTCGTCTAAATTTGGAGCCTTACAATGCCTTGATGAAATTCCGCTGATGCAGCTAAAAGATTTTCAGAAAACCCAAACTCGATTTCATATTTCAAACTCCGCTTTGTACATTTAGCTATCCTTTGTACTTTTTGCTCCGCCTTGTACTTTATGCTCTTTTTATACGTTTATCCATATTCTATTCGATTCTTCCAAAATATATATCGTCGAAGGTTCCCCATGCGCCTTCTGCTGCGCTAACATGGATTCCTACTGTGACTGTTCCACTTGAAACAGCTATTTCACTTATTTCAGGATGTTTCCAGTTTATCCAGCCATCAACACTAAAGGATTTCTGTTCTTGGGTCCCGTCCGAAATCGAATAGATATACATATCAGCATCTTTTCCCGAATCTCCACCCTGAGCATTTACACTAAAGGTGTAGATTCCTGGCTCTAATCCCTCAAAGGTATAGAAAACATCGAATTCAACTGCACCTTTGTTCCAATAGTGCATCGAGTAGTTGCCTGTGAGTGCATCACTTGCCTTATCCTGGAAGTCAACTGTCGAAGGGTCTGCTGCCTCAACAGTCCAGCCAGCACCACGTCTTTCCTCGAAGCTATGGTCGGGCATTAAGTTTTCAGCGGCGATTTTGACCAGGCAGTTAACCACCGAGCCATCTTCAAAGGTTCCTGAAACATTGTATCTTCCAGGCTTAGAATTATCAATCTTTTCAATGTCTGCCTGGCTCCAGTTGACCTTAGAAAGTCCATTTTTAGATCTATCGTTATAGTTTACAAGCACTGCATCTGGTATTTTTACGTCGTCCCCAGGCAGCATGTCTACAGAAATGTCGTTGTAAAAGTCAGCCTTTAGTTCACATGTAGCACCATATTTTAAATATTTGAATACGGCCAAAGAAGGCAAAGCGACACCATCAAAGTCAAACATAGCCTGGTTAGCCCATGATGAGCCACCATAGAATTCTCCAGCATCCTTGGGGTCATAGCTTCCTGCATATTTTGAAGCCCAACCAGATCCAGTTTCGTTCCACAATTTCATGTTCTTTTCATACTGTGATCCAGATGATGAATCTTCTTTGGCCTGAGCCTGTAACCATGCAGGTTCCCAGTAAAATACTCCTAAACCAGCATCGCCTACTTTTGAAACCGCTTCACATACATCGCGGAAAGCATTCGCCTGACTCTGATAGGTTGCTGCGTAATCAGGACTTAAGTCTTTCTCCGAAACAGAGTTACCCTCGCCTAAAAGTGTGTAGGCATATGAAGTTTCAGCTACCATTACTTCCTTACCAGTCTTTTCGTTGATTTCCTTCATAACTGAGGTAAGATTGCTTAAAGTTCCATGCCAGAAAGGATAGTAGGATAGAGCAAACACGTCATACTCAACGTTATTAGCTTCGAGCTTTCTAAGTATTTCTCTAATTCCATTCTTGTTTTCGGGGTTAGTAAAGTGGACTGCAATCTTGATGTCTTCCTTTTTGTGTGCCTTCCCTGCTTCCAAAACTGCCTCGCGGCCTTTATTCATAATAACCGAAATTGCTGACCATAAAGTCTCGCCAGCCATTCCAGTGTTTGTTTCATTACCAATCTGAACCATACCTACGTCAGCGCCGCCGTCTAAAATATAGTTCATCGCTTTAAGTGTATATTCATAGCAAGCCTCGCTCTTAGCACGGTAGTCCATTCCCTGCCATGCTTTAGGCACCATCTGCTTAGTTGGGTCAGCCCAGAAATCCGAGTAATGAAAATCAACAAGTGTCTTCATACCATAATCTGCAGCTCTTGCACCAATGATAGCAGCTTTCTCATAGTCGTTATTTCCGCCACCATATCCATTTTTGTTTTCATCGTAGGGGTCAACCCACACGCGCACACGGACATAGTTTACGCCGTTGTCTGCTAAAAGCTTAAATAAATCTTCAGGCTCGCCATCAGCGTTTTTGTATACTACACCAGCTTCCTCTTCAACGAGAACAGACGAAATATCAACACCTTTTATAAAATCATCCTTGATTCCAGGAACCGCCTCCACAAAAATCGAAGCTTCTTCTACTCCTGTTGGAAGTGTGGGCACATAGATTTCTTTCTTAGTCGATTTGCCACATCCTGAAAACATTGAAATTGTCATAATAGTCACCAATGATAAAGATACTAATTTCTTTAGTTTCATAAATTATCGCTCTATTCTTTCTTTAATTTCTGTGCATCTTTCATTTTCTTTTGCCGATTGCGCAATCGGTTGCACATGTAAATAAATTACATCTTTTAAGGTGCTACGTCAACTCAGAGTTTCTGTGATATACTTGTTGGGGTAAAAGAATGTGAGGTTATGCAATAAGCCTATTTAGCTAGCTTGAGTAATATGCTTGTTTGCTAAACCAGCAATGCGCATTCTTAAAAAAGATATTTGCAAGGATTTCTGCTGAAGTTTTAAAGGAAATTGATTTACCAAAAAATGTTGCTTTAAAAAGAGTACCCTTCGAAAAAGCATTTTTTGTCAAGCAGTAACATTCTATCAGAAAAAAGATGTATAAAGGAAATTGTCATGTTAGATATTATTAAAAACGATGAATTTACAAATCATTTAGGTATAGAATTCTCAGAACTCAATAAAGAAACCGCTGTTGCACGTATTCCTTTTAGCGCTAAGCTTTGCAATCCCTATGGCTCGCTTCATGGAGGCGTCCTCTACTCCATCGCCGACATCGTATGCGGCACCCTTGCATGCACATCAGGCTACTACTGCACCACCGTCGAAGGCTCTATGCAATATCTAAACCCCGCAATTAACACTTCCCACATTGTCTGCACCGCTCGCATCACTAAATCCGGCTCTCACATGGTATTCACAACCTGCGACCTCACCACCGCCGAGGGCGTATTAATAGATTCAGGCTCATTTGTTTTCTTTAAAACCAACATTCCTGCTAAATAATATAGCACGCTCCTATGGAGCCGCGTTTTTTAGGAAATAATTGCCGTGTTTCTCTTTCTCGTCGTAATACGCTGCTTCCTTTAGCTCGATAATTGTTATTTTCTAGTTCTCCGTCGTAATACCTTACTTTCTTTACCACGATAATTGTTCTCGTCTAGTTCTTCCTCATAGTACTCTGCTTTCTTTACCACGATAACTATTCTTTCCTCTTTTTCCCTCGTAATACACAGCTTTCTTTCCCCCGATAGTTGTTCTCTTCTCTCCCTCCGTCGTACTATTTTTGCTTTTCTAAGGCCATTTCAGCATTTTTAAACTAGTTTTTTCCTTGCTTTCATTCAAGACCATTTCTTTTTTCTTTCTTGATTGCATTATTTATCCTTATATCAACTTCATTACCTTCAGCTTATTCAAAACTACGATTATTGAATGCATATGACCTAGAAAATGGCCCTCTTTATTCCCATAGTTACCTTCAAATTCTTAAAATCGTAGCCTTTTGATGGTATCAATCTAAAGAATCACTATTCTTTTGCCTTCAAATAAGTTACTTTGTGCGTTTTTGAAGGGCAGCTACACTTCGTGCGTTTTTGAAGGTCAGCTACACTTTGTGCATTTTTGAAGGTCAGCAGCACTTATCCACCCCGCCAGCCCATCACCCCAAATAAAACCGGGGCTCACAGGAGCCCCGGCCTTTTAAAAAATAGACATATATATCAAATAATACAAAACCAACCTACTATTTCTTTTCATACTGTAGCGTATACAGCTCGTAATATGCGCCCTTCTTTTCAAGAAGTTCGAAGTGGTTGCCTTCTTCTAAAATCTCGCCCTTGGAAATGACGATGATCTTGTCGGCGTGCTGGATGGTTGAAAGTCGGTGAGCAACCATGAGCATGGTGCCGATATTCATCATCTTTTCAAGCGAATCCTGAATCAATACTTCAGTTTCTGTATCGATGTTAGCGGTAGCTTCATCAAGAATCATTACGTCAGGCTTGTGAATGATACTTCTGGCAAAAGAAAGCAGCTGTCTTTGGCCCTGCGAGAAGTTATTGCCCCTCTCACGAACCTCTTCATCGAGACCCTTTGTGAGCTTACCTATAAAGTGATCGGCATTGACATAGCGGCAGGCTGCCATTACATCATCATCTGTGTATTCATCATTTCGCAATACAATATTGCTTCGAATTGTACCAGAGAACAGGAACACATCCTGAAGCATCTGACCAAAGCACTTACGAAGTGAAGAAATCTTATAATCCTTAATATCGCGGCCATCAATTAAAATCTGACCCTTTTGTATATCATAATTTCTGCACACTAAAGATAAGATTGTTGTCTTGCCTGAACCGGTTGCTCCTACAAAGGCAACTGTCTCACCAGGGGCTACATGGAAGGATACGTTCTTAAGAATCCATTCCTCGCCCTCGTATGCAAACCATACATTCTTAAATTCGATTTCACCCTTTAAGTGTTCAACTTCAATTGCATCAGGAGCATCCTGAATCTCAGGAACCATATCCATAATGGTGAAAATCTTTTCAGCTGATGCCATGGCAGACTGAAGTCTGTTGAACTGTTCAGCTAAGTTCTGAATAGGATTGTAGAACTTATTAATGTACATATAAAAGCTTACTAACGTTCCAGCATTAATTGTCTGGCCTAAGAATGATGAGCTGTCAATGTAGCCTTTACCACATAGATAGAACAGGCACAAAACTGAAGCCATGTAGAGCATGTACATAGAAGGTCTAAATATAGAAAATACATAAATTTCCTTGCTTCTAGCCTTCTTAAGTTCATTGTTTCTGTCTGAGAACTCTCTCATTTTCTTGCCTTCACAGTTGAATATCTGTGTAACCTTGATACCTGAAAGGTTTTCAGAAAGATAGGTATTAATATCTGTTGTTGCATCCTTAACTCTTCTGTAAGCACGTCTTGAAAACTTACGGAATATAATCGTAAAGATAACAATGAATGGTACAAACGCAATTGTCATAAGTGTAAGCTGAATGTTAAGTGCAAACATAGCAACCAATACACCTAAAATGACGAAGGTATTTTTGATTAAATCAATCAAAATGTTAGTAAACATCATTGAAATCGCGTTAGTATCATTAGTAACACGAGTAACAAGCTTACCAACTGGAATGTGATTTAACTGGTTGTGCGAAAGCTTTTCAATATGTGAGAACACGTCCTCTCGGATATTAGAAAGCATCTTCTGACCAGTCTTTTGTAAAATCATTGCCTGCGAGTAAACACACACAATAGTGATTACAAGTACTAAAGCATAGAGCGCTACCATGGGGTATAGCTCAGACATTTCAAACTTGTTCTTAACAATTTCTTCGGCCCTACCAGCAATAAGCGGAGATGCCACGTCATAGGTAATAGACACTAATAGTATAAATAATACTAAAATAAAGCTCTTTTTGTATGGAATCGCATATCTAAAAAGTCTCTTGATAATTTCAGAGTCCTTCATATTTCTGTCGAATCCAATCGCGTTCTTTTTGTCCTTCATCAGGGCAAAAGCAACTATAAACGCAGTAGTAAACACGCCGATAATGGCGGCAACGATAAGAATAGGATAGTAATTATGCATTAGCTTCACGCTCCTTTCTTTCGTCTTCAAGCTTCTGAAGTTCAACCATCTTCATGTACTCATGGCATCTAGCGCACAGCTCTTCGTGGGTGCCCACGTCCACAAGTTTTCCATCATCAACAAAGATAACTTTGTCCATATTTTCAATAGTTGTAATACGATGAGCGATTAAGATTGTAGTCTTGCCTGCTCTTGTAGACTTTAAGTTATCAAGAATTGTTCTTTCAGTCTTAGTGTCAACAGCAGATACCGAATCATCTAAAATCATAATCTCAGCATCCTTCATAAATGCTCTGGCAATTGAAATACGCTGCTTTTGACCACCAGATACTGTAACACCACGCTCGCCAAGGACTGTTTCAAACTTGTCAGGGAACTCTACGATATTATCGTACACACCACTTAGCATAGCAGCCTGCTCGACAGTAGCCTCTTCGAATTCACCATCAACAGAAAATGCAATATTATTAGCAATCGTATCACTAAACAGGAAATTATCCTGAGGAACATACGCAATATGCTTGCGAAGCTCCTTGATTGCGATATCATTTACATCCACGCCATCAACATAAATGCTTCCATTTGGAACGTTGTAGGTTCTTGCGATTAGGTCAACAATTGTTGTTTTGCCTGCACCAGTCTTACCAATCAAGCCTACATTTTCGCCTGGCTTTATGGCAAAAGAAAGATTAGTGAGAACCTCTCTATCAGAACCAGGATATGTAAATGAAAGATTCTTAAATTCAATGCCGCCCTTAATATCCATAGGAGTAGCTACTAAGCCTTCACGATCTTTTACATCAATTGGAGCTGACAAGAACTTGTCAACACGCTTTCCTGAAGCACGTGCTCTTGCAGTCATATCGATAATCATGGAGATTGCTTCGATAGGCCAGATAATTGATGTAAAGTAGCTTATAAACTCCATCAATTCTCCAGCATGGAACACTCCCTTATATACTAAGTATCCGCCGTAACCAATATTTACACAGATAACTGATTCAATAAAGAAAATAAATAAAATGTCCATGAGGACCTTGGTTCTGGTGAAAGAAATATTGGTCTTTTCATGTTCGACATTAAGCTTCTTAAATGCAAGTAATTCTTTTAATTCCTTGGCAAAAGCTTTTGTAACTGCAATACCCGAAAATGCTTCCTGCGAAAAGTCTGAAAGGGCAGAAAAAGCCTCCTGTCTTTTGTCCCATTTCTGAGTCATTGAATGACCTACAATGGTGGCCATTACAAAAAGAATAACCATGGGAAGCATAGATAAAAGAGTAAGGGATTTACTCATTCTAATCATTTTGACAAATGCCATGATACCAAGCGCAAGGGCATCGGCTGCCACAAGTACACCATTACCAAAGCAGTCCTGAATAGTTTCAAGATCGTTGGTAAATAAACTCATCAGGTCACCAACCTTGTTAACCTGATAATATTGCTGTGATAAATCCTTGCTGTGGTTAAACATTCTCTTACGAAGATCGGCTTCAACCTTAATAGATGAGCCAAAGAAACAAATACGCCACAAAAATCTACCGATACATATTACTGCAACGACTAGCAATAATGGTCTACAGATTTCATCAAGCAAAAAGTCCATATTGAATGGGATAGTCTCCCCCTTTACGTCGACTACGCCCATGTTCATGCCGTTTAATAGCATACGATACAGCTCTGGAACCTTTAGCTGGCCATAGTCTACTACTAAAAGCGAAAGAACACCTAACAGCAACCATCCGCCGTATTTTATGTAGTAGAAATTAAATTTCTTTCCAAAAATCATACAAACACCTTACTCCGTTTTTTATTTATATAAAGCTTCGATAACCCGTTTAAGCTGATCCATATTATCCATTTCATTGATCTGTTTACGAAGGGCTGCTGCTCCCTCAAAGCCCTTTAGATACCATGAAACGTGCTTTCTCATTTCCCTGATGCCTATGTACTCACCTTTATACTTAAGCTGAAGATCAGCATGCTCTAAGATGGTTTGGCATATCTCTTCTTTGGCAGGAGGAACATATTCTTTACCTGAGAGAAAACTGTTTATCTCTCTGAATATGAATGGATTGCCCTCAGCGGCACGCCCTACCATTACTGCGTCACACCCGGTTTGCAAAAGCATTTCTTTGGCCGATGCTCCGTCAACTACGTCCCCATTTCCTATTACAGGAATTGAAACAGCTTCCTTGACTGCCTTAATAATGCTCCAGTCAGCCTTTCCCGAATAAAACTGCTCTCTTGTGCGTCCATGAACGGCTACCGCACTTGCACCGCCAGCTTCTGCTGCTTTAGCTATTTCTGGCGCATTAATATGCTCTTCGTCAAAGCCTTTACGTATTTTAACAGTAACTGGCTTAGAAATCCTATCAGATATTGCTCGTACTATTTCGTATACGAGTTCAGGCTCTTTCATAAGATATGAGCCCTCGCGGTTTCCTACAATCTTAGGTACGGGACAGCCCATATTAATATCAAGGAATGAAAAAGGTCTATCCTCAATCCTTGCGGCCATATCGCTCATAATTTTAGGATCATTTCCAAAGAGCTGCAATGAAACAATCTTTTCGTCAGGATGAATCTGAAGCAGGCTTTCTGTATTCTTATTATTGTATAAAATGGCCTTGGCACTGATCATTTCCATTGAGGTCATGCCAGCGCCTTCTCTTTCACATAGCAAACGAAAAGGCAGGTCGGATACACCTGCCATCGGAGCCAATATTATATTATTAGGTAATTCAACATTTCCGATTTTCATATTCGCATTATAACTTCTTAGAATTTTTCATGTATATGATTCTAAGTCCCTCAAGAGTTAATGAGGGATCATATACATCAATTGATTCGGTCTCATCCGCAATCAGTCTTCCTAGGCCTCCTGTTGCAACGACCTTCATATTAGGAAGATTGCTTTCTTTCTTGACCTCACGAATTATATACTCTGTCTGACCTATCTGTCCATATACAAGACCTGCCTGCATGGAGCTGATAGTTTCTGTTGCAAGAATCGACGATGGCTTCTTTATCTCAATTTCAGGAAGCTTAGCGGTATCTGTCCATAAAGCCTTAGCTGAAATCTTGATTCCAGGAGCAGTAATACCCACTCTGAAGGTGCCATCTGCAGTTACTAAATCATATGTAGTAGCTGTTCCAAAATCAATTACCAGGGTAGGTCCACCAAACTTTTCAAAAGCAGCGACAACATCGACAATTCTGTCCGCTCCCATTTCTTTGGGATTGTCACTTGCAATCTTAATTCCTGTTTTAGTACCAGGGCCTACCTCCATGGGAATGATATGTAAGTACTTATGAATTGCTCTTGTGAGTGAATGCATGATGTTTGGAACCACACTAGCAATAATAGCCCCTCTAATATTAGAAGGCTCTACTCCATTTGCTTTTATGAGTGATGTGATCATCATCCCGTACTCATCAGATGTCTTAGGATCACTAGACATCATTCTGAATGTTGCTGTCAGCTTTTCACCATCATATACACCATACGTTATATTTGTATTTCCTACGTCTACAACCAGTATCATTTATTCAATATCCTCAATGTTTTCTTTTAAAACAATTACTCTGTAAAAAAGACTCAATGATTCAAAAAGCTCCTGTCTTGTTGAGCGAATCTTGCTTACTAATAACCCACTTGCGATTTCATCATAAAGATAATCTTCATCTGCAGCCTGAGTCATTATCTGAAGCTCGCCCTCCTCGTCAAAGCCTATAGTAATGATTCCGCCTACTTCTTCAGTAAAAAGAACGCATATAATATGAAGTTCATTTTGAATAGATTCAGGAATCTTGCTAAAAACAGGGTTGAAATAATACTTTTCTTCGTATGCGTTAGCTCCGCATATAACGATGCTTTCCATAAGTTAATTAATCCTCGTATCCTAATGTAGCCGCCATGACAGCTTTTATTGTATGCATGCGGTTTTCAGCTTCGTCGAATACTAAAGAATAAGGAGCTTCGAATACTTCGTCAGTTACTTCCATTTCAGTACGCGCGAAACGTTCACCCATCTCCTTGCCAATTTTGGTCTTTAAGTCATGGAATGCAGGGAGACAATGTAAGAATATCGCATTTTCACCTGCGTTGTCCATAATCTTCTTATTAACCTGATAAGGTCCAAGCTCACGGATTCTTTCTTCCCATACTTCCACAGGCTCGCCCATCGATACCCATACATCTGTATAGACTACATCAACATCCTTGGTTCCTTCCATTGCATCCTCTGTAAGTCGTATGCTACCACCAGTTTTAGCAGCGATAGCCTCACATTCCTTTACAAGCTCTGGATCCGGGAAATAGTTCTTAGAAGCACATGCAGTAAAATGCATACCCATTTTAGCACATGTTACCATCAAAGAGTTAGCCATATTGTATCTGGCATCGCCCATGTATGTAAGCTTAATTCCCTTAGTATGTCCGAAATGCTCCTGGATTGTAAGCAAATCTGCAAGCATCTGTGTAGGGTGGAACTCGTTAGTAAGACCATTCCATACAGGTACATCGGCATATTTAGCAAGTTCTTCAACAATACTTTGTTCAAACCCTCTATATTCAATGCCGTCGAACATTCTACTTAATACTCTTGCTGTATCAGCGATGCTCTCTTTTTTACCAATCTGAGAGCTTGCTGGCTCAAGATATGTTGAACCCATGCCTAAGTCATGTGCTGCTACTTCAAAAGAACAACGTGTACGAGTACTTGTCTTTTCGAATATTAATGCAACGTTTTTGTCTCTAAGCTTATCAACCATGACCTTGTTCTTTTTCTTTTCTTTAAAATCAGCCGCAAGATCCACTAAATACTGAATTTCTTCAGGAGTAAAATCAAGTAGCTTTAAAAAATCTCTTCCCTTTAAGTCCATTCCGTTTATCCTCTTTTCTATTATTTGCAATTCCTTCGTATCCACACATTGCGGCATGACATCTTGGGGTCCACCACGAAAAATGTAATTCCACTTTACTATATGTTTATGCATATTTCAATACAAAATGTGGGTTTTTATGCATGCTTTTGAATAAAAATAAAAGCAATTACATTTTAAAGAGGCAATTGCTTTATATTTATACTTTAGTTGATTTGAAGCTTTCAATATATTAATGCAAAACTAAACTGCTGCATCAACATTCATACCAGCATATTTATCTTTATCCTGTGATTTAAGATCCTTTTGATATGGATTGTCCTCGTTATAGTACTTAATCTGAGTTCTGGTCTCTCCACCTGCAACATAGCTTCGCCCACATTCGGGACAGATTGCTGTTTTTAAAGAAACCGAAGCCTGAATAACTTTTCCATTTCCTGTTGAAGCTTTAGAGTATGCATTGTTTACATGCTCCTGTTCATGACCTCGTACTGCAGCACCTGAAGCCTGTGGCGCTACATGCGCTGGAGATTTAAACGAAACCATCTCATCAGAGCCGTCTACATATTTTCTATTCTTACAAGTTTCGCATTCATACTGCGATGAATTTTTATCTTCCTTAGGATCCTTGCTTATGCCTAGCTGTTCTTTTCTTTCATCAATCTTTTGTTGCTGATATGGCGAAAGAAACTGTCCATAATCATTTATTCCTATTCCAGAAATACCCATAAACGCACTCCTTTCTGACTAGTGTCGTTACTTAAATTCAATATACAACATTAATGTTAATGAATCAAATGTCTGAAAATACAGCACATACTATTTCTAATAATTGTTCTTTTGCCTAGAATATAAAAAGCCAGGGAACCTTCAGTCCCCTGGCCTATTTGTAACAAATTTAGTTTTCTTCGTAGTATGAATAGTAAGTAGATAATGATAATACTTCATCAGCATACTGTGCTACAGAGGCAAGCCTTCCCACTTCATCATATTCGTTTTCAAATCTTGTCTGATATTCAACATCGCCGAACTTTTCAATCTTTAATGTTTCATTACCCTTTTCATCATATTCATGAATTTCTAGAGCAGCAACCGAATATGTATGTGTATCTTCGTCTAAAGATTCTTCTTTAATCTCTAAGATTTTTCCGTCTTCTGTGTACTTATATGAATACTTTGTAGAACCAAAATGTCCTACGCCATCCCATGAATCTTCAGCTGAGATGAATTCATCTTTCTGGCATAATACAGGGTCACCTTTTTCGTTGACCTTAAGTGTTTCTGTATATACAACCTTCTCACCTGAGTCTTCGTAGTACTTACCTGTTCTTGTGCCTTCTGAATCATATGTGTAATCAGTATAGCAGCCTGTTCCTACGAACTCTTCGCAAGAAATTCGTCCCTTGCCATCATATGTATACTTAACATATCCGCTAAGAGGTGAAATCTTTTCAACCACACGGCCCTGATCATCATATTCATATGTTGTCTCATTTCCCCAGGCGTCTATCTCACGTATTACATTTCCTTCGGGATTTAAAACCCTTGTTGAGGTAATTCCATCACCAATATACTGAGTAATAACGGTATTGCCGTCCTCATCGAGAACTGTTGCTATTAAATTGTCGCCAATTTTGATGAGATTTCCTTCTCTATCATATTCTTCTGACTCATATAAGCTTCCGTCAGCATAATATGATACAAAACTTTTAAGCTTTGCAGGAGGAGTGACAGTCTCTTCATCAACTGAAACCGATGCCTCAGTAGCTTCATTAGTAGAACTACTTACGACAGAAGAATCATTAGAATCAACACTAGGAGTTCCTGTTTTTCCACATCCAGTTACGACAGCACTGAAAAGTACCGATAAACCCACAATAATCCCAACATTTCTGGCTACGATTTTTTTCATCCCTAATCACCTTTTTTTATAAAAATTTTTGATTATGGTAAACGCTTCATCAGCATACTACCTTCATCCTGTAACCATTTTACATATATTGTGTAACGAGGAATTAAAAATTCAACTTTTGCCCAAAATCTTGTGGAATGATTCATTTCTACCAGGTGACATACCTCATGGGCAACAATGTACCTAAGTACACTATCGGGTACAACGGCTAACAAACAATTAAAATTTAGATTTCCCTTAGAGCTGCAGCTTCCCCATCTGGTGTGCTGTGCCCTGATGGTAACCCTGTTGTAGGTCACGTTAAGCTTTCCAGCGTATTCCTTTAGTACTGGCTCAATTCTTTCTCTGGCAATCTTAGAATACTGCTTTATCTCTTCAGGTGTAAGCTTCTCGATGGAGGCAGTTACTTTAGCTCTTTCTAGCTGCTTATGCTGAGCTTTTCTAATCCATGCTTCTTTTTCACGTACAAATCGATCAATTAAATATGTGGCAGCATATTTAGGTGCTCTTACAACTACAGAGCCATCCTCTTTGACCGAAATTGATATAGTTTTCCTTTTTGTTCTGATAATTTCGTATTCCATAAACTCCATTAGAAACTAGCGCCGCAAGGCGGACTATGAAATAGGACTGCTCTTTGAAAGCAGTCCCACTAAATTACATAAATGATTCAATTAAAATCTTAATTCCTATTATTATGAGGATTATTCCGCCGACTATTGTAGCCTTGCCGGCAAGCTTCTCGCCAAACTTCTTACCACATAATAGACCTACCACACAGATAAAAAATGTGAGTACACCAATAATCACTGATTCAAGTAAAGCGTATCCAAAGCCTAGCTCCGCAATTGTAAATCCAACTGAAAGTGCATCTATCGAAGTAGCTATACCCTGAACCATCAATACTCCAAAGGTTAGCTTTCCCTTAGTGCTTTCTTCTTCTTCGCCACCCTTTATCGAATCTATTATCATTTTGCCGCCTATAAATCCTAAAAGCAACAGTGCAATCCAAGGAATAAATTTTTGAAAGGCAGTGAAAATATTAGCTATAGTATGTACGCAAAGCCATCCTATAAGTGGCATAGCAGTCTGGTAAATGCCAAAGGTTCCTGCAATTCCCAATGACTTTTGCTTTTTCATATCAGGATGATTAAGCCCATCCGCAATAGAAACCGAAAACGCGTCCATGGCTAAACCAAAGCCTAGCGCAATACTGTTAGTGATAAGTGAAATCATGTTCTTTCCCCTAAATAAAGTATAGTTAGTACATTTTGCAACTTATCCCTTGCTTTGTCAATATTACAAATCGGTTTCTCTGTTTAAGGCAATAACTATTTAAAGCAATAACAGGCATAATGCCCCGTAAGCTATGAGAGTCCTGCAAGTACTTCCATCAGTTCACTAAAGGTACCCTTTGGTCCATCCCAAGGATAATCCTTGCTCGCAAT
Source organism: Lachnospiraceae bacterium (assembly GCA_045639565.1). Taxonomy (GTDB): domain Bacteria; phylum Bacillota; class Clostridia; order Lachnospirales; family Lachnospiraceae; genus UBA1258. The sequence goes on along the minus strand of JAZUDH010000071.1, from coordinate 4,936 downwards.
CATTGTATCCGTTACTAAATAGCAGTCTATACCAGCATTCTTAGCACAATTGCAATCTTCTTTTTCATCGTTTCCGACAATTAAAATCTGATCCTTAGTAAGGCCTAATCTTTCCATGATAGAAATAAAATACTGTGGATTAGGCTTACAGAATCTCTCGTTTTCATATGAAGTCACTAAATCAAAGTCATCATATGACAGTCCTAACCATGAAAGTCTTGATCTTTGACCCACCTCTGGGAAGATAGGGTTAGTCGAAAGAACAACCTTCGAAGCCTTTTCATGGGCTATCGCTACTGCTTCTTTGGCCAATGGATTAGGAAGCGTATACTCGATTGCTTCATTAAATTCATTGCCGTAAAAGCCGTTGCATATGGTTTCAACCTTCTCAGGGACTAATCCAGTAAGGTCGCTAAATACTTTCCAGAAAACTTCGGCATTTGTATGTGTACCATCGTTTTTCATCATGGCATAGGTACCCGTCCAAATTGCCTTGGTAAAGTCCTCTAAAGTGATGTCAAAATCCTTCATCTTCTTGTGGAGCTTTACAAAATATCCCTTCGTAAATGCATCCATATCCATAGGGAGCAAAGTTCCATCTAAGTCAAAAAATATAGCATCATAATGATTTTTAAGCATAATTACATATTCCCAAATGAATCTATTAACTGATTAACAGTAAGCTTTGATTTTTCCTCGCCACTTACATCAAGTACTACCTTACCGCCTTCAACCATGATAAGTCGGTTTCCGTAACGTATTGCATCTCTCATGTTGTGAGTAATCATCATAGTAGTAAGTTTATTTTGTGCCACTACCTTGTCCGAAATATCTAAAACCTTTTGAGCGGTCTTAGGATCAAGAGCTGCAGTATGCTCGTCAAGAAGTAAAAGCTTAGGCTGCTTTAATGTTGCCATTAATAATGTAAGCGCCTGACGCTGTCCACCTGATAGTAATCCTACCTTAGTTGTCATACGGTTTTCAAGACCAAGTTCAAGAGTTTTTAACAGTTCAAAATACTGTTCTTTTTCATCCTTGGTAATACCCCAGCGAAGTGTTCTATGCTCACCGCGTCTTGCTGCAAGAGCAAGGTTTTCGTCAATCTGCATTGTAGGAGCGGTTCCCATCATAGGATCCTGGAATACACGGCCTAAATGCTTAGCTCTCTTGTATTCAGGAAGGTCAGTTAAATCATTTCCATCTAGGATAATCTTTCCTGAATCTACAGGGAAGGTTCCTGCGATTGCATTAAGTAAAGTTGACTTACCTGCTCCATTTCCACCAATTACTGAAACAAAATCTCCATCATTTAGTGTAAGATTAAGGCCATTTAATGCAACCTTTTCATTGACGGTTCCTGGATTAAAGGTCTTATAAAGTGAAGTTACATTAAGCATTTTTCTTACCTCCTGCCTTTTTTTGTAATACTGAATTCTTCCAGTAAGGAGCTGCGAGGAAGATAGCAACGATGATTGCAGTGAGCATCTTTAAGTCGTTTGTATTAAGACCAAGCTGCAATACAACCTGCAATACAATATAGTAAATAACCGCACCAATTACACATGCGAGCATTTTAAGAGCAAAGTTTCTAAATACCTTAGAGAATAAAACCTCTCCTATGATAACTGCTGCAAGACCGATTACGATGGCACCACGTCCCATACCTACGTCAGCAGCGCCCTGATACTGAGCTAAAAGAGCACCGGCGATTGCAACAAGGCCGTTTGAAAGCATAAGTCCTAATACGATATTGTACTTTGTGTCGATACCCTGAGCTCGTGCCATATTCTGGTTGGTACCTGTCGCACGAAGAGAGCTACCAAGCTCTGTGCCAAAGAAAAGGTATAAAAGTACAATAATTACTGCGATAGATATTAAAAGTAAAATTAAAGGGTTGCGAAGGCTTAGTTCACGTACATATCTTTGTGAAACTAGTAAATGATATTTATCAACATTTACAGCCTGATTAGCCTTACCCTGCATTATTCTTAAGTTAATAGAGTATAAAGATAACTGAGTTAAGATACCAGCTAAGATAGGAGGAATTCCGCATCTTGTGGTAAGAATACCTGTAACAAAGCCTGCGATTAGTCCAGCTATGAAGGATACAAGTAATGAAACCCATGGATTAACTCCAAGTCTTGTAAGCATGACACATACTGCTCCACCAGTTGCCAGTGTTCCATCTACTGTAAGATCGGCTACATCGAGAATTTTATATGTAATATAAACACCCAGTGCCATAATACCCCATATTAATCCTTGCCCTATAGCTCCGGGGAGAGCTGTAAGGAATGATAGTAAGAATCCCATCCTCGTTTACTCCTTTAAAATTTAAAAGTTTAACCCGTTAAAGTTTCCATGAATAATAAACGGGCCCTGGTCTGGACCCGTAATAAATAATATCATGGTGAAAATGTAGTGTCAACGAACCTTGTCACCCAAACGATTACATTTTCGTATAACTTTTCGCATGACTTTTCAAAACACTTTTTAAATAGAGTAATCTTACTATTTTATATATTTCTTTAAAAATTGCTTGGTACGCTCTTCTTTAGGATTTGTAAACATTTCTTTGGCTGTACCCTGCTCAACAATTACTCCACCGTCCATAAATACAACTCTTGAAGCAACTTCTTTTGCAAACTCCATTTCATGAGTAACTACCACCATTGTGGTTCCCTCACTTGCAAGTTTAGCCATTACTTCAAGAACTTCGCCTGTTAGCTCTGGATCAAGGGCCGATGTAGGTTCATCGAACAAAATGACCTCTGGATTAGGAGCAAGCGCCCTTGCAATGGCAACTCTTTGCTGCTGTCCACCAGATAGCTCGTCTGGATAATACATAGCTCTGTCACTCATTCCAACCTTACCTAACATATCGTAAGCAATTTCTTTGGCCACGGCCTTGTCCATACCTCTTGCAACGACCATTGCTTCCATAACATTATCGAATGCCGTCATGTTTCTAAAGAGATTGAAGTTTTGAAATACAAAGCCCATCTTAAGGCGTATATCTCTTATGTCTTTTTTCTTGGCACTTGTAAGGTCGGCGTGCTTATCAGCAATAACGATTGATCCAGCATCTGCCTTATCTAAAAAAGAAATGCATCTTAATAGAGTAGTTTTACCAGAACCCGAAGGCCCCAAAATAGCGACAACCTCGCCCTTTTCAACCTTGAAATCTATTCCTCTAAGCACTTCATTATTGCCAAATGACTTGTGTAAATTTTTAACTTCTAACACATTGACCTCACTTTCCAATAATAGGCTTAGCGGCTCCAGCTTGTGAAACTAAATACTCTTTTTTAGTCTTCCACACGAACTTCTTTTCAAGGAAGGTCTGTAACCAGGTAAGCAATGTTGAGAATAATAAATATACTACTGCCGCTTCTATATATAAAGCAAAAGGCTCGTAGGTTCTTGCAGCAATCTGCTGCGAAATAGTAAAGAGTTCAATAACTGTAATACTAGCCGCCAAAGACGTATCTTTAAGTAAGCTGATTAAGTTATTAGAAAGATTAGGAAATGCTATAGGAAATGACTGCGGAAGTATTACTCTGCGCATTGTCTGCCCATAGTTTAACCCTATCAGGTAAGCAGCCTCAGTCTGTCCTTTGGGGACTGCCATAATAGCAGATCTGAAAACTTCAGCATTGTATGCACCTAAATTCATGCCAAAGCCTATCACAGCAGCAGGAAAAGCATTAAGTACAATTCCTACATTGGGAAGGCCAAAGAAAATGATAAATAGCTGCACAATAAGTGGAGTTCCTCTAAAAATCCAAATATAGAATCTCGCCAGCTGCTTAAGTCCCTTAATGTTAGCAACCTGAACCAGTGCAAGGACTAATCCAATTACTAAACTTAACGCAAAAGAAGCAAGGGTCAAGGGAAAGGTCACCTTGACGCCCTGCACTAAAATCTTAGGGAACGATGTAATTATTATATTTAATAATCTTTCGCTCATAGGAATGATTAATTAGCCTTAGAAATATCACTTCCAAAGTACTTGTTTGAAAGTGCTGTTAGTGTTCCGTCTGCTGCAAGTTCAGCAATCGCCTTGTCAACTGCTTCTCTTAAGCTCTTTGTGTTGTCTCCCTTTACTAAAGGAATAGAAACATGTGAAGCATCCTCTGTTAATGCAACAATCTTGATAGGTGCATCGGGGTGCTCAGCTAAATAATCGTAGAAAGATACTTCAGCATTTAATGTAGCATCTACTCTGCCAGAAGTAATCATATCAATTGTTTCAGAAAGTGTATCAACATTTTCAACTGAAGCACCGTATGAAGCAGCAATATCAGCATATGTTGAACCTAAAGAGTTGCTTGTCTTTTTACCATTTAAATCTTCAAACTTGGTAATATCTGTATTTGTGTCAGCAACTACCATGGCTGTACGGATATATGCATAAGGAGTTGTGAAATCATACTTAGCGGATCTTTCCTCTGTGATTTCAACACCATTGATAATCATATCGTAACGTCCTACATCAAGTCCTGCAAATAATCCGTCCCATTCTCCTTCCACAAACTCAGCCTTAACTCCGAGCTTAGAAGCGATTGCTTTGCCAACCTCAGTATCAAAACCAACTAATTCGCCAGTTTCATCATGGTAAGTCCAGGGAGCCCACTGTCCTTCCATTGCAATAACAACCTTACCATTAGCCTGGATTTGTGAAAGAAGATCATCATTAGATGACTTAGCCTGTCCACATCCTGCAAGTAATACTGAGTTAGCGAGTATAAACGCCATTAATACTGAAAAAAATCGTTTTTTCATTCGTCTAAATCCTCCATATAGATAGTATGCTTAGTCGCATCTAACCGAAATTATATCATTGCGTAATAAAAAAACAAATAAAATTATTCTAAAAATGACATCATGGGGACGGGGTTGGGTACGTCATTTTGACTGCACTGGTCAAAATGAC
>JAZUDH010000070.1:0-5403 GCA_045639565.1 Lachnospiraceae bacterium | reverse complement strand
TTACCATATAGACATGGAAACAGGCAATATAACCGTATTTGATTTTGATAATTGTATGTATTGCTGGTATATGTTTGACCTTGCAAATCTTTGGACTCACGGAGTTGGCTGGTTTCAGTTCGAAACGGATGTAGAAAAGCGCAGAATTGGAATGAAGGACTATTTTGACACGGTAATTGAAGGCTATAGAAGTGAAACAGAAGTTTCTGAAGAGATGATAGCTAAGCTTCCACTATTTATTGATATGGTTTTGATTGAAAATATTGTGGATGAATTTGAGTGTTGTAAAAGAGCAGGTGAAGTACTTGATTATGAAGATATAGAAAATGCTGCAAACTGCTTAATTAATGACATTGCATTTGTGGGGTTCGTCTGATTGAAGATTTGATAGGGGAGAAAAGGGAACATTTATAAGCAAAGGATATGCAACATAAGGACTGGAACTTACTGTGTAGATAGATGAGCGGATGAATACGTACTCATGTAACAGAATTGGTGAAAGAAAAAGCATCGAATTGCACAGAATGTGTGTGGTCGATGCTTTTTTAGCGGTTGGATATGCCAAAGGGACGGTTAGTTGTTTTTCTGCATTTATACAACTAATAGTAGAAAATGCGGCAAAACTCAAGTAAAATTTAACTTATAATTGATATGAACTATAGAACTCAACTCATCGATAAGTTATAGTTAACAAAGGATCCACAAGAGGAGAGAGTATGGCACAGACAACAGTATTTTCAAGTACATTGCAAAAATTACGAAAAGAGAAGGGCGTTACGCAAGAGCAGCTTGCTAACTATCTGGGTGTGAGTCCACAGGCGGTCAGTAAGTGGGAGAATGGAAGCTATCCTGAAGGTGATCTGTTACCTAGGATTTCTGAGTTTTTCGGTGTGACCATTTCATATTTGTATGGACAGGAGAGCAAGCAGGTAAGCATTGAGCAGGCAGTTATGGATAGACTTAGAGAGATTATGGTTAAGTATGAGGAAGATGAGCGTAGTGGAAGCAATCATCCAGAATACTTTGATCAGATGCTTGATATAGTCTGGGCATTTCAAACTTCATTTTGGAGAAATAATTCTGTTTATTATAAGCGTGGGGATACGGTTAAGGATTTAAGACAGGCTTCTTCTATAACTGATGATTCAGGATTTGCGTTCTTTAACCTTAATAAAGAAAAGCAATTTTATACGATTGTGAGGGAACCCGAAGAGGGATTTGCTGAGCATTTAAAAATCACCGAAGACAAAAGAAAGTTTTTCGCAGTATTAGGAAAAGATGGAGCGCTTGAAATTCTGTTCTTTCTCCTAACGCTAAAATCGTCTGAGTATGTGACCGCAGAAACTATTGCTAAGAATATAGGGTATCCATTGGACACGGTGGATTCGCTACTGAGTGAAATGGGTAGTTGCTTTGATATGTCTGGAAATCCTGTATTTTTCAGCATAAAACTTTTGGAAAAAACAGGGGAGCAGGCGGCGTTTGGTGTGAATTTTGCAATTGTATGTAACTATATAACGCTATTGTTGCTTGCAGACTCCTTGTTGCACAGCGTACATGGATATTCGATGCAGGTGACTTCGAGGTGGAAACCTTATCTTGATAGAGAAAAAGTTTTGGAAATGTTTAAGAAATAAAGAAGTGGGAGAGAGATGGGAAAGAAATTTGAGACAAGTAAGGACAATCCTTTTCACAAGGATTTTGGGGTATGGAGTAACATACGTTATGTATTGAGGGCGTGTAAGAAGTATTGCCCTTCGGTGCTGTTTATTGCGGCACTGGGAATGATTTGTAATTCGATTATGAATTACTATTTGGGTTTCTTTGGGAAACTAGTTATTGATATTGTGGGTAGCGAAAACGCTTACAATGACAAGGTTCAGAAACTGATTTTGATAGTGCTTTTGGGTGGCTTGGTTGCTGGATTGATTAGTCTGGGGCAGACTTTTGCAAGCAACAAGACTGGATATCGATACATTTATGTGAGAATGCGTGTTATTGAGGAGCGAGTTGCCAGAGTTTTAGGAATCAATTATGAGTTCTTAGAGAAAGCTGAAACGCTTGATATTCATGAACGTGCGAGTGAAGCTACTGGTGGCAACTGGCAGGGATTTGAGGGCATGCTTAGGCAGCTTGAAAGTATCGGAGCTAATGTTGCTACTATCATTGTGACTTTCATTTCAGTTTTGGTGCTGGATTTTAGGCTTGTCATAGCTCTTATTTTGCTTGCTGGAATCCAGTTTGCATACCATATGTTCTGCATAAAATATGACAAGAAAAATGTATGGGACAAGCTTGGAAACACCTGGCGCCGCATTCATTACATGGAAAGGGTCACACAAAATTTCGACTATGCTAAGGATATAAGGCTTTTTTCGTTGCAGGACTTCCTATTACAGAAAGAACAGAAAACCTTCGAAGATAGATGGAAAAAGTTTGATTTACATCAGAACATCTGGTTTTCGCACGCCGTTGTAGCAAATATAACTAGTCTGATAGGACGAGCTTTGGTGTATGGAACGCTTTTCTATGCGGTTATCAACAAGGATCTGACTATAGGTAATTTCACGCTTTTTCTTTCGCTTGCGTCAGCATTTTCAGGTAACCTCATTAATTTTTTGGTATCAATCGGGAACTTGAACAGAAGCTCGCTAGAGGTTGACGATTTAAGGTCGTTTATGGAACTTGATTTGGGTGTTGAGCGTGAACATGTCAAAATTCCTAAGGCTGATAAGTACTCAATTGAATTCAAGGATGTAAGCTATAAATATCCAGAGGCCAAAGAATATGCACTCAAGAATCTAAATTTAACCATAGCTGCAGGAGAAAAGCTTGCTGTCGTGGGCCTTAACGGTGCTGGCAAAACTACTATGATTAAGCTTTTACTAAGATTATACGAGCCTACGGATGGAACCATTTTGCTAAATGGTGTAGATATTAGAAATTACAGCAGAGAGGATTATTACAAATTGTTCTCGCCCGTTTTCCAGGACGTGCAGGTTATGGCGTTCCCGATTGCTGAGAATGTTTCCATGCAGGCGACAGCTCATACTGATTTAGATAAGGTTTACGATTGCATCGTTGAAGCGGGACTCAAAGAGCGCATTGATGGACTAGAAAAGGGCATCATGGCTGAGCTTTTGAAGGTTGTGGATGATGAGGGAGTTGATTTATCTGGTGGTGAGAAGCAGAAATTAGCTCTTGCGAGGGCACTTTATAAGAACGCTCCTATTGTGGTTTTGGATGAACCGACCTCCGCGCTTGATGCAATTGCTGAGCAGCGTCTATATGAAAGCTTCGACAAGATGATAGGCGATAAGTCTGCAGTTTATATTTCACATAGACTTGCTTCGACAAGATTTTGTGATAACGTTGCGATGTTTAAGAATGGCGAAATGATTGAATATGGTCCGCACGATTTATTGATGGAAAAGGGCGGCGAGTACGCCCACATGTTTGAGCTTCAGGCTCAATATTATCAGAAGGAGGATGGGGACAATGAATAAGATTATCGCTGTATGCAAGACTTTGTTTGGAACCACTATTAAAAAATACCCGTTCTTTTTCGTACTTGAGGCATTAAAAACTTTACTGGATGCGTTCATCCCATTCGTGGGTCTATACCTTTCTCCTTTAATCGTAGACGAAATAGTGGGAGAGCGAAATGTTAAAAAACTCATCACATACGCGGGTATCCTGATTGTTTCAGAATGCGTGCTTAATATTGCAAAAGAAGCTGCTAACTCTCAAATCGGAAAATACCAGGAACGTCTTAATAACTATTTTGCGATGCAGATTGGTATGCATTCCATGAATTTGGATTTTCAGCTTACAGAAGATAAGGCGGCACTTGAGCAGATTGATAAAGCTAAAACGGGTATGACCTGGTATTCTGGCGGGGTGTATGGAGTCGCTGAACAGGTATTCATGTTCTTTGGCAACATATTAAAAATCGCGGGGTTTGCGACAATCGTTGCGGTTAGCGCACCATGGATGATTTTAGTGATTCTGTTTTTCGTGGCATTTTCTTCGTTTATTAATTCTAAAGTTAATAAAGTGGAGCTTGAAGGCTTTAAGCGACTCTCAAAGATTAATCGACTTTTCGGTTATTTCGGCTGGGAGGTCGTGGATTTTAGATACGGCAAGGATATAAGACTTTACGAAGGCAAGGACATGATTGTCAATAGGTGGCACGAGAACACTTTGGAAAGTAACGATACCTGGAAATGGGAGGGCGATACTAATTTTAAGTACATGAAGTGGTCGACGGTGGCGAGGATTATTTTAAATATGATTTTGTACCTCTATACCGGCTTATTAGTCGTTGCTTCGAAGATTTCTATCGGTGTGTTCACTCAGGTAATAAGCGCAAGCGGCGCACTTGACGCCACTTTAGGCGGCATCATCTGGAATATTCAGGAACTTAACAAGCGTTGTAGCTATGCGTATGAGTATGTGTTGTTTATGAATTATCCTGAAGCAATCGAGAAAAATCATGATGAGGTTCCGACAGGACTTCACAAGATTGAGTTTAGACACGTAAGCTTTGCGTACCCTAAGACTGATAGGCTTATACTTGATGACATTAACATTGTGATCGAACCTGGCGAGAAGCTTTCAATTGTAGGTCTTAATGGCGCAGGCAAAACAACATTTATCAAACTTTTGTGCCGTTTATATGATCCTACTGCAGGTGAAATCTTGTTAGATGGCAAGAACATAAAAGAGTATGATTACAAAGAATATATGAAGCAGTTTGCTCCGGTTTTCCAGGATTTTAGGCTGTTTGGTTTTAAAATCAGTGAAAACATCCTTATGAAGGAAGTGGAGGATATGACTAGCGAAGAGCGAAATAAAGTCGAGGAACTGTTAAAGCTTGTTGAGCTAGATGGATTGATTGATAAAAATCCTAAAGGTATAGATACAACCATTTATTCAATCTTTGAAGAAGATGGTGTAGAGCCTTCCGGCGGTGAGCAGCAAAAGCTTGCTATTGCAAGAGCACTTTACAAAAATGCTCCTGTTATTATCCTTGACGAGCCCACTGCTGCGCTAGATCCTGTTGCTGAATACGAAATCTATCGTCAGTTTAATACCTTAGTAGGTGGTAAAACTGCATTTTATATCTCGCACCGCCTTTCAAGCTGCAAGTTCTGCGATAAAATCGCAGTCTTCTCAGAAGGCAAGTTAGCTGAGTACGGTAACCACGATTCTCTAGTCGTAATTCCTAACGGAATCTACGCTAAAATGTTCGAAGCGCAGGCCCAATATTATAGATAGAAATACACTTAATGTAATATGATTTTAAGCTCCGAAACATAATGTATCATTACATTATGCTTCGGAGCTTTTTGTATGCTCTCTCGTAATCTCGGACAATTTAAGGTGAAGCGGTGGCGAAGC
>JAZUDH010000069.1:0-4625 GCA_045639565.1 Lachnospiraceae bacterium | reverse complement strand
TCCAGAGAACCAGAAACTCATCTCATCCTAGAGAATTCTTAAAGGATTTCAAAGGAGTATGTGTGACTGATGGTTATCAGGTATACCACAAACTCGAAAAAGAAATCGAGGATCTCACAATAGCGGGCTGTTGGGTGCATTATCTCAGAAATACTATTATTCCAGATAATACCAAAAACACACATAAATACAGCGCCTGAACAAAAACTTCTCGAATAATATTTATCCTTATATAGTAAAACATGAAAACTATATAAGGAGGTCGATTATGACAGATTTTTCTACTACTCCATACGATGATTTAGTCGATATGGTGTTGATGCAACTAAAACAACAACATTACATGGATTCAACGTTGGTAACATATAAGCGTACTTATCGGCGTATTAAGGAATTTTTGCAAACCAATGCAATTAAGGATTATGAACCTGAAGTAGGCCAACGATTTTTGGATAACCAAAATGTAGCACCTTCGACGATGAGCGCATATGCCTGTGCTGTAAGAAGACTGAATGATGCTTATAATGGCAAAGAATATAGATGTCATCATGAAAATGATACTCAAACGATTTGTAAGCATTTCAGCAATCTAATTGAGAATTATAAAGAAGATTGTATTCAGAATGGTAATAAATTAGGGACGATTATTCATAAACAGTACACTTGTATAAGGTTTTTGAATTATCTATATGAAAATGGATATGATGATATTTCTTCAATTGATGTAGATGTAATTACTCGATTTCTGCTGCAGTTGGAGAATCTAGACAGATATGCTGACGTAAGATTATTTTTAAAATACCTTAAAGCTCAAGACTTTATTTCTAAAGATTTTTCTGAAATAATTCCTAGAAATAAAAGGCCTGTACCGATACCTTCTGTATATTCGATAGATGAATTAAAACGAATAGAACAAAGCATTGATACTTCTACGGATACCGGTAAAAGAGATATAGCAATCATTCAGTTAGCAACAAGAATGGGATTACGTTCTGGGGATATAGCCAAGCTCAGACTGGATGAAATTTGTTTTTTATCAGGATATATACGATTTATTCAGGAAAAGACTAGTATTTTGCATGAATTACAGATGCCTCAAGAGGTTTCTGATTCAATATATATGCACCTTGAAAATTCAAAAAAGAACCATTATTCAGATGGATATGTTTTTCATAGTATGACGGCTCCCTACGGAAGAATAACTACAAGTATAATACGTCACATAGTCAATAATTGTATATGTAAGGCAGGAATAGATACTAAGAATAGAAAACATGGACCACATGCTTTTCGCTCTTCTCTTGCGAGCCATATGATAGATGATGATTGTTCATATGAAACTGTCAGACGAATACTTGGACATGCTGATCCAAATGTTATCAAGCATTATGCTAAGACCGATGTAGAGCGGCTTAGGTTATGCGCTATATCGCCACCTACACCTAGTGGCTTGTTCGAAGATTATCTTTCCGGGAGGAGAATGGTCTATGATATTTAAAAGTATATATGCTGAAGAACTATCACTTTATTACGAATTGAGAAGTAAATCATTAAGTACGAGTGCTATTAAGCATGAAGCTTGTTATCTGAAAAGATTCGATTTATATTTATATGAACATCTGCATGATAAAGGCAGTATTTCAGAAGTGGTCATTAGTGAGTGGATAAAAACAGTTAAGGGGAAAAGTAGTTCTGTAGAAAATGAGGTTATTGTTATTAGGCAGTTTTTAAGATTTCTACAGACATCTGGCATTAATACATTTATTCCAGTTATTCCTAAAGTGCATGAGGACTATGTACCATATATTTTTTCTGATGAAGAATTGGAAAAGATATTTAAAGCAGCTGACAACATTTCAATAAAAGATAAAAAGGCTGACCCTGCAATTATAATTGAATTTCCAGTTATAATACGTTTGCTTTACTGCTGTGGTCTTAGAATTGGTGAAACAGTAAAACTCAGGCTCTCAGATGTAGATTTGGAATCCGGTATACTATATATGTACAATACCAAGAATGATAAACATAGACTGGTACCAGTTTCTAATGAAATGCGTCTAATTCTTCAAAAATACTGTATGGCAAGTGGTTTGCTGAATAAAAAAGATGGCTGGTTATTTCCATCGTATAAAAACGAGGGATACACATCTGACAGAGCAATCAAGCGAAAATTTGATGCCATTTTGAAAGCAAATGACATACAATTACCAAACAGAAAGAAGTACGAACGAGGTCCATGTCTCCATTGTTTTAGGCATGTATTTGCTTTTAAGTCATTTGCACAGGCGGAACTGGACGGTAGACATTTAGATGATGCAATTCCATACTTATCCATTTACCTTGGCCACGACAGCTTAAATGAAACTGCTAAATATTTAAAATTTAGCAATGAAATGTTTCCTGATGCAATAGATAGTTTCGGGGATTATATGGAAGATTTAATGCTGGAGGTGGACTATGAAGCGTAAAAAGGATAGATTCTTTGAATTATTGCAAGACTATTTTGATAACTATCTTCCAGTAGCAAGAGGTCTTTCAGATGCGACCATTATATCGTATAAAGCAACCTTTCGACTTCTTATGGAATATATGTATGAAGTAAAAGAAATATCATCTGAAAGAATTACTTTCTTAACTCTTACAACTGAATGTATAGAAGGCTTCCTGAATTGGTTAGAGTCTGAAAGGAAATGCTCTGTATCAACCAGAAACCAGCGATTATCAGCGATAACATCTTTCGCTCAGTATGCACAAAGTAGAGATTTTGAAAGTGCCTGCTTTTTTCGCAACAGTGTATGTGCGATTCCAAAGAAGAAAGGAATTAAGAATAGTCGGACTTATTTTACAGTCGATGAACTCAAGATACTGTTTTCATTACCTGATAAACGCAGTTCTATTGGAAAAAGAGATTTAGCACTCCTCAGCCTTATGTATGCAAGTGGTATGCGTGCACAGGAAGTATGTGATATGACAGTTGGAGATGTACAGTTTTATCCAGACCGTGCCAGCATAAAAATACTGGGTAAGGGTCAAAAAATGCGCAGAATTGGAATACCAGCACAAGCTGCACGAAACCTTGAAAGTTATATTTCATATCGGAAAATCACTTCCAAGTATGATCGTCATGTATTTTCAAGTCAAACGCATGAAAAGATGTCGGTATCATGTATTGAGGAAATCTTTAGTAAATACGTTGAGCGGGCAAAGCAAGCTCATCCTGATATGTTTCGGGAAAGATATTCGCCTCATTCAATGAGACATACAACTGCAACACATATGCTGGATGCAGGCGTTCCGCTCATTGTAGTAAAAAATTTTTTAGGACATGTATCGCTTCAGACGACACAGATATATGCAGAGGTGTCGCAAGAAACTATGAATAAACAACTAAAATCATGGAATGAAAAATGGTTCTTAGATGAGAAGAATAAAGATATTTATGAAAAGGGAAAAATAATTCCAGATTTTTTGAAATAGAAATAGTATTATTATTCGAGTAAGATTCGGTGAAGTCAGCGAAATTTAAGGAAGTGTTGACTTCACCTTGAATAATAATAGTTCTGAGATAATGTGCCCAGCAGGCACATCGGTTGGCTTCGGGCACTTTGTTGTAACCCTTGTAGCCATCAGTCATGAGATAGAAGCCTTCACTTGCTCCTTTTAAAAAGTCTGATGCGTTTGCTCCCTTTCTTGTTTCTGTGTAGTTAAACAGGATAATGGGAACTTCGTCATCCTCACCGGTTCTTACGACCCATACATAGGATTTACTTTGAGCTCTTCTTTCTGGTTCGTTAAGGACCTGAATGGGAGTTTCGTCGGCCATTAAGTAATGTCTTTCAAGAAGTTTTCTGTGAAGGTAATCATACACAGGAGAAAGGTATAGCTTCGAGCTGGTAATAATCCAGTTGGCCATGGTGCCTCTTGAGATTTTTACTCCCAACTGCTGATAGTACTGTTCAAGTCTATACAAAGGAGAGGCCATTACAAACTTCTGATAAGCAACATCTGTGATGAGACTTGCTGAAGCATAGCTTCTTGGTATCAAAGCTTCAGGACTCTTATCCTTGGCAAATACACACTGTTCATCTTCTCCATGAACATTAGGACACTTATAGGTTCTGGCAACATAGTTGATTCTTTCCATCCAGGCTTTATGAAGGATTACTTCCGTCCTTACAACCTCTGTGCCTATCTGTTCCATTTGAGTTCCACATTCAGGACAGATAAGTTCATCTTCTGGTAAGGGATCAACATATACATCTTTTGAAGGAATACCATCAAAGATTTCATCATAATCGGCCTTTGATTTGCGTTCCCTCTTATGTCCTTTTACCTCGACATATTCAGGTTCGATTTCTACGGCAGGTTTTAAAGCTTCTTCAATGGAATCAAAGAGACTATACTGGCCAGGAATTTCGTATTTCCTTACTTCACTTGTTGAGCCAAAGACTTTTGTCTTCAATTCATCAAGCTGACGGTTTAGGCTGGCAATAAGCTTGTCCTTTTCAGCAGCTCTCACACGATCTGCTTCAAGCATTTCTCTAAGCGATGCAATAAGTTCGTTCTGAGTGCTAATTGTTTTATTCAGTTGTAAAATCGTGTCATTCAGTTCACGGAACTGAATG
>JAZUDH010000068.1:0-3466 GCA_045639565.1 Lachnospiraceae bacterium | reverse complement strand
ACAATAAACATTCTCACAAGAGTATTCAAAAAATCATATAATCCGTGTCCAACGGACACACCTACATATCCACAGTCTTTAATTTTGTATTTAGAAAAGCCAAATACAATACCAATGCAAAATGTGAATAACACCTGTACGACATTTCCATTAATGATATGCCACAAACCAAACAGGAAAGATGCAATTACTACACCCAGCCACTTGTGCTTTTCAAAGAAACTCATAAAGGTATCTTGCAAATATACTCGAAATACGAATTCCTCTACCGGACCAATAATTAACATATAGAACAGCAAATCATAGATGAGTACAAACCACGAAAAATCTGTATGATTTCCTATCAATGAAAAACCACAAAGAGCAGGTATAATGGCAATCGTAACGCTTAGAATAAGCGAAATCGTAACACCAATCCTATATTGATGCTTATTTTTGAGGTTAATATCGATTTTCATCCCTGCCAATTTCATTGCAATCCATGCAATAAGTCCATTCAACAGATTGAGGACTACTTGAGCTAAAATTTTAAATACACGTATGTCTATGTATTTAATGAATCTTGCACTAAATGTGACTGCGCATATCATCGCAAGCGAACAACATAAAATAACAATATTTCTCTTTGTCAGCTTCATATTTCCTCCGTAAAATTCAAAGTTGTGCGATTAACTTCAAATATAATTGGCCATCGAAAAAACTATAAGGCCTATTGAGGAATTCCGAAAAAAGCGAAATAAATAATCATCGAAACAAGATCAATCAGAAACAGTACTCCCAGCACTATGCCTGCTATCTTAAGCCCTTTCTTTGCTTTTTTCTTATTATCTTCCGTTAATACATGCCTTTTTATATCACTGTACAACTCGGATTTTACTACCTGTTCCGAAGCCTCCTCTTTTTTCACAGCTTTATCAAGCACAAGTTCATCCAGTGAGATGTCAAAAAGTTCACTGATTGCAACAAGCTTTTCCATGTCCGGTGAAGATTCGCCAACCTCCCATTTGGAAACCGTTTGGCGGGAAACGTTCAAACGATTTGCGAGTTCTTCCTGTGAAAGACCCTTTTGTTTACGAAGTTCATACAGTTTATTATTGAATTCCATTATTATCACTCCTGACTTTCCATATATAAATAATAACGCAAATCGTTATTATTGTTATAACCGTCGTTGCTATTCCTGCCTCAAATCCATATTCTGACCCATTGATAATGTTAAGCTTGTTTATCCCGATCAGAAACAATCCGTCCATCTTTGCATCATTTCCTGATACCGTAAGTCCCAGGATTATGTTCAAAACATAATTCCACGCTGCATGGAGTCCGCAGGAAACCCATATATTCCCACGCCATAAAACAATTATGGAGAATAAAACAGAAATAAGGTACAAATTCGCAATACCGATCAGTGCATATACCAATCCCGAATCCAAGATTGGGGTCATGATCAGGTGAGGAATAACAAATGCCGTCGAACTTATGAATACGGCAGCCGGAAGAGGTATCTTCTTTTTAAGTGTATTCATCAAAAAGCCCCTGCAAAGAATCTCTTCCTCAGAACCCTGAATGATGAAGGCCAGCCCCCATAACAGCAACCCGCTAATGCTCACGTCTCGGTTAATTCTCAAAAAGGAAGCAGAGCCTGTTACCAAGCAGAGGAACAAGACAAGTACAAGCATTGCTACGGCAACTCCGATCCCAAGCAGATAATCCGTCCCCCGCTTCGTAAATCCGATATCCCGCATGCTGCGCTTCTCTATTAATTTGCAATACAGTATCGCTATTACAGAAAACAGGATATATCCATAATAAGGAATCAGACCGGCAATCTGCCCTTCAGGCATTACTCCATGAAGTGAATCATAACCCATTCCTGTATACAATCCGATTACAACAGCCTCTCCTAAAACTCCGGCCACAAAAAAAATCAGGATAAAGGCGAGAACTTTTTTAATGACATACTCCGTTCTCGACATTTCTGTTCTGTTATTAAAAGGCAGCAGATTAATAATATGTGTTTTCATTGATGGTTCCTCCTTAGAATTGTTTTTACATATCAATCGTAAAGGAGGCCCATAAAAAGCTCTACCAACCATGCTTGGCAATCTGTCAACGCCCACTGACAATTATGTTAAATACCGTTGCAATGCCCGTTTTACAAGGATCTTTGTATTAAACTGAAAGTTAATCTTCCCTAGGTCTCTCATCCGTCACAAAATGCTTTACTCCTTCTATCGGATGCAACAGTTCTGTTCTGAAGAATTCAGGGTAATACTTTATAGGATCATTTACATCTATCCAGCGTAGAAATTCCTCATGATCATCTTCTGTCATGCTCATACATGCCGGTTCAAAATTCTTCGGTACTTTCATATAGAAGAAATATGAAACCTCATATATAAGCTTTCCCATATTTGATGCAGCATCTCCATAAAAATAATTTTCATGGATAAAACCCAACCGGTCAACCTCCATCTTAACGCCGGTTTCTTCAAAGACTTCTCGTACTACCGCTTCTTCGGAAGTTTCTCCAAACTTAATACGTCCACCAACGGAATAAAGATAATCTGCCCGGTCATTTCCAACCATCAGTATTTTTCCGTTCATCATAATGATCGCTCCAACGCGGAGATTGATAATTCCATCTTCGCAGGGAACAGTCATGTCCTTGTTCATCTTTACAACACACCCCTTCTTACTTTTTCATATACCTCATTTACTGCCTCAATTCAATTCTTTCACACGTTAAAGCGTGATGGGTTGCCCCGTTAGATTTCAATTTTGTGCTCAATCCTTATTTCTATCTTCTAACCAAGAGTAATAGGATAATCTTTTGTAATCAAATGGATTAAAACTAAACACACCTGATTCGCTTGCTCTTATTGGATGACTTCCACCAATAACATAATCAACAAGTTCAAACAATACCTCTTTACCTTGTTGCTTATATTGTTCATGTATAATCTGTTTACCTTCAACCATATATTCTTCTTTAACGAATGTTCCATCGTAACAAGAAACATAAATATATGTTGGATAAAATCCTCCCATATCTGAAAATGGAAATAAGTACATTGTATCTCCATCATAAAATGCTTGATGAACACAAGCCACTTTTCCTTTTTTAATACTTTTCACTTGTAGTATTGTACCGTTAGAGTCTTTATATATTTTTAAATAATTTTTACAATTAGCTCTTAATTTATCAGATTCTTTCATCCCATTTGATATTTTTTGGATTTGTTCATAATATCCTTTCAAATATCCTATAAAAGAGGTTTGTTTTGTAGGTAGATAGCTAATATTACATTCTTTTTCTGAAATCGTTGTATAGACAATTTTTGAGCGTAGTTCGTTACATTTCAAATTAATATCCGTCAAATATTTTTCTTCAACCATACAAAATCTCCTTTATTGTAAAAATAGGAATTTAGGACACAGAGGCTTGCCTCAAAATCCCATGGAA
>JAZUDH010000067.1:0-151854 GCA_045639565.1 Lachnospiraceae bacterium | reverse complement strand
CATTTTCACACCTAAAGACAAATTAGTTTCCCACCCCCCCTCCCTCAGATATCATTTTTTGCACTGCGTGCAAAAATGATATTTCAACCCCCGTCCCCTAGATATCAAAAAAAGACCAACCTGTTACCTTTTAGGTAACGGATTGGTCTTAGATAAGCAGACTAGATGTCGGAAATTAGTTTGAATACTGCTGTGTTAGCATACGTTAGTGGATCGGTGTGCATGAAAAACACTCGTGAGTCGATAGGGGCATATAATGTTTCCATTATTGTACCTTCATATGGATGAACGATATTGGCTAAGGGGGTTCCTTCGCTTACAATTTCACCTACTTTTACAAGTGGCTCGAAAATACCTGATTTAGCGGTCTGTACGCTCACCATATCGGTGTCGATGATGACTTTTGACTCTTTAGACACACTTCCTGACTGATACTTGACGATTCCAAGGGAGGACAAAAACTTCAAAATGCTTAGTACTGACTGTCCAGCAGATTTACGGTCGATTGTAGTCGTAGTGGTGGTGTAGAAGCTAAACGCTTCGGTATCCCATACCTGCCAGTTATAATTTAGTGTAGCAGTATCATAAGGTCGTACTTTTCTTACGACTACATAAGGCATCTCGAATTTAAGAGCGGTTTCGATTTTGCTATAGCCTTCTTCCATCATGCGCACATGTGGGATAAATTCACCTGGCATGTAAAAAGAAGTAAACTGGATACCGTATTTATAATCCATTATTTCTTTAAATACCCCATCAGCTATTCGTTGTGTGGTTTCTCCTAAATTGTATCCTGGAAACATTCTGTTAACATCAGTGTTATCAATGGGCCAGAATCGTTTCTGAATGTTTAAAGAATATGGATTGCAGCTTGGAATGATTAGTATCTTGTGTCCAGCAGCAATTCTGCCTTCTTCTTCAAGCTGTTTGAATTTTTTTACTAATTGTGAGCAACAGTATAGCTGCTGCACTTCATTTCCTCGCATTGTACCTACAATACACACGCTTTTAGAGCCTTTACCAAACTCATAGCCTGTGACTCTAAAATTATCTCGATATAACCCTTTAAGCTCATAGATTACTTTTTTCTTCATTTTTGGTAGGCCTCCTTTCTTAGGAGTCTTCCCATCAAAGAGCCCTCATCAACAATGGGATATTCTCGTATAGTAAATAATATTCCATCAACAGGAGATTTGACTTCATCTAAGACCTTGCCGCTTAATGGATCAATTATGCTTCCGATTATATCGCCCTCTTTAAGCTCCTCCCAATGATGGACTCTTGGTACAAATAGTCCTCCGACACTGGCATTTAAATAGCTTACATCTGATGGATTTTTAGAAACGATGGGAATCCTTGGTGTCTTAGTCTTTCCACTCCATATCCCAAGCACTTCCATAAGATGAAAGATTCCATCTGTAAGCTGATCTCCGTATTCTTTAGTGATACGCATGCCTACACCCATCTCAACAACTAAACATGGGGTTCCAGTGCTATTTAAACTATAGGCTAAAGTAGATTCTAAAACTGTACTTGCTCCATGTACCCATACAAAATCAACATTGGCTTCTTTGGCATACGGCACTAAAGTGTCCTCATTTAGTTCATTTATCCTAATCTGAGGAATTTCAGTAAGGTAGATATTACTTGCGTGAATATCTATTACTAAATCTGAACCAGACAAATCTTTTACGATTTCTGCTGCCAGATATTCTGTCATGTTGCCATCTATATTTCCTGGAAATAAACGATTCATATCCAGATCAAATGCTGGAATTCCTCTAGTAATCGAATCAATTCCTAAAGGATTCATAGCAGGATATATGTCTACTATACCTTTTAGATTAGAAAAAGATTCTTCAATACGCCTTGCTAATTCAAAGCAGACATATTGCCCCTCTAGTTCGTCACCGTGAATACCGGTTACAATGCTGATTCGCTTCATTCCCTTGATTTTGTCTTTAGGCTGAATTCTTCTTTTCTTTATTGCTAATGTTTCATCAACAGGAAGCCCCACCGATGCCACTGTTTTAATCATGTATGTCAACCTTTCTAAACTTCTAGTACATTGACATTTATTTTCTGCGTATGAAGTCCGCCTCCTAGCATGATTCCTCTGTTTATCATGCAATCCCTGGCATCTCTGCCATTACCGATTTTTATATACTCATCATTTACAAACTTATTGTTTGTAGGATCAACTCCATACCACTTATCGCCATCTAAAAACTCAACCCAGGCATGGCTTGCGCCCTCACCGATGATAAATCCTGTGACATACCTTGCTGATATTCCCGATAAATGCAATAGTGAAATTAAAATATGTGCATAATCCTGACATACTCCACACCCATTTGAGAATGCCTCTTCAGCACTGGTATCTACAGTTGTTGATCCAGGCAGATACTTCATCATAGGAAACATGAGCTTAGTTATCTTACTAACCTTGTCATATGTACTACCGTCTATATTTTTTATTTTTTCTTCGTAAAATGCTTTTATCTTTTCTCCTGCAATATTTAAACCATGAGGAAGTGAATAAACCATGTCAATATCAGTATCCGTGTTAGCCTCTGCTACGGACATACCTGTTTTAGCATCTCCTTCAATCAAGAATCTAAAGACAGTGTGTGAATCTGCATTCTTTCCCCATATATATTTATTCTTAAATCCATCACTCCCCCACTGATAGTCACAATCGGGATACATGGTTATTTTGATATTCTCAATCTTTTGTCTAAGTGTATCAACCGGAATACATTTAATAGTAAAATTACAGTTTGAAGCAGTAATCGAATAATCTATCTGCATATCATATGTAAAATGAAGCCTCTTCATAACGAATGCCTCCTTTCACGTAGTAATATATCAGAATATCGACTCTACCTCACCTACTATTTTGTAATAATCTATTTTTTCTTCATTTATCAGTTCCAAAAGTTTATCTAGCTTATCCTTGTCGTACTCTAGCCCGCTTCTTTCAACACGTGGGATCATTCTGCTAATCTCTCGCATAAGCTCATTACGTCCTATTCCTAGTCTAGCGTACATATCGATTCGTTCTATTCTTTTGCCTGCTTTAATAATATTTCTAATATTTTCACTGTCTATCTGGTCATCAGCTATTCCATAAAAGGCTAAAAGATTATCATTAACTCTTTGAAGCTCGATGAGTGGAGATGAGCTTTTAGAAGCTCTATTCATTTCATAAATAGCAAGCTGAATATATGCAAGGCACTCTGAGCCGATACTTTCGCGAAGCACTATGGCATTGTCATATGCTCTTGTTAAATTGCTGATAATAGAATCAGATAGCGTAGCATCAAACGGATAACGCTTTACAAAATCAGCCTTATCGGCATAAACATTAGGAATATCAATATCCTTGCAAAAATCCACATAGCTGTCGGCGATTCCATCAATTAAGCTGTCAAAGCTTTTTGAAAACATTCTAAGTGTCGTATATACACGCTCTGTGTATCTTCCTAGCCAATATAAGCGATCGGCCTGTTCTATCGAGATAATACCCATGTGTCTTTAAAGCCTCCTCCTTGTGATGAGTTTACGATGAATGAGTCTGGATTTCTTGAAAATCTGGTAAGCCCGCTTTTCCATACCAAAGGTTCGTCAGCCATTAGTACAAATGCTCTAAGATCAGCCTTTCTAGGAACGGCCTGTCCGCTTTCTAATATATCAAGGTCCTGGAAGTCAATTACTTCCTGCGCTATAAATCTTCTAGGCTCAGCCTTTAATAAAGCAATAAAATCAGCCTTCTGTTCTTTGGTCATCTTATTACCAAATACCACGCCATAGCCACCAGCCTCAGCAACGTCCTTTAATACGAGATTATCAAAGTTATCTAATACGTATTTCATATCGTTTTCGTAGAAAGGTAGGTAAGTAGGTGCATTCAAAAGAACAGGTTCCTCACCAAGATAGTATTTAATCATCTTAGGTACAAAATAGTAGATTCCCTTATCATCAGCTACCCCGTTTCCTGGTGCATTTAGTAGCGCAACATTTCCCTTTTTGAATACGTCGTAGATATGCGGAATTCCTATAAGCGATTCTGGATTAAAATTCATAGGATCCAAATATTCATCTGATATTCTGCGATATACTGCCCCAACCTTTTCAAGCTTTCCTCTAGCTGTTATAAAGTACAATTTGTCATCCTTAACAGTTAGCTCTGATCCGTTTACAAGGTGTGCTCCTGTTTGTTCGGCCAGATAGCTGTGTTCAAAATACGCTGCATTATATCTACCAGGTGTCAAAATAACAGTGTGGCCCCCGGTATTTACGTTATCGAAGGTTCGCCTTAACAGTTTTGCATAATTTCTGTTATCTTCAATTTTTAAATCCGTAAAGGTTTCTGGCGAAGACCTGCGGCAGAGATCTCTTGCAATCATAGGGTAGGATGCGCCCGAAGGAACGCGTAGGTTGTCTTCTAGGATATACCAGACATTATCCTTTCCCTTAACTAAGTCTATTCCTGATATATGTGAATATATATTCTTTGGAGGAGTCACTCCCTCACATTCAGCCATGTATCCGCTTGATGCAAAGATAAAGTCCTTAGGAACCACTCCATCCTTCACTATCTGTTTTTTAGAATATATGTCCTTTAAGAACATATTAAGAGCGACGACTCTTTGCTTTAACCCCTTTTCAAGGTAATCATATTCTTTGGCCTCGATTATTCTAGGGATCGCATCAAAAGGGAAAAGCTGTTCCTTGAATGTATTGTTTTTGTAAATACCAAATTTTACGCCGTATCGAGCTAGCAGTTCATTGACTGTGTCTGTATGCTCAAGCAATTCTAAATGTCCCATACACCCGTCTCCTCTCTAAACAAAAAAGCGCTCAGCATGATAGCTGAACGCCTTTGTTCTTAGAAATATAAAAAGGAGCTCACTTTTCGTGAACTCCTTTGTCCTTTGCGTGGAGTATAGCATATTAAAAAAAAGAATTCAATAATTTTTTTGTATCAAATTTTCGTAGCACACCTCGATTTATCTAAAGAGTGGCTCATAGCGCTTTTTAACTTCTTTCACTACTTTATTAGCATCAGTAGTATTGATGTAGACATCATACTGCCCTTCAATTGTGCCAAAAGTAACCACGTCTTCTATCGATAGCATTTCCTTTAGATAGGTAATCATATTCTCTTTAGTAGCATTTTTATTGTATATCTTTATGTATGAATATCCGTCATAATCAGTTGAATCATAGGTGATTATTCTTAACTGCTCGGTAAGCTTTTCTTTGGCCAAAAATTCATAAAAATCTGCAATCTTTTCTTTCTTATCAAGCAGCATAAAGTACACAACTGCTTCATCCTCTGGAAGCGGCCGGCGCACATAATTTCTGTATGGTGAGGTTCTAAGCTTTCGTACTAGTTCCTGGTTTATCGTATCTTCAGTGTCCTGGTAGTAGATAACGAGCATATCGTCAATTATTACGTTTGAATAAAAATTTAGTCCTGACGCCTTTATTAGCTTTACGACCTTTTGAGCAGTTTCTTTGGAAATCACATAGGCTTTTATGTAGGAATGCTGGTTGGTATCGTATAAAACGGCTCCATTCATAGCTATTACGGGAAGCGGAAGCTTAACTTCGTGCATGGGCTCAATAATTGAAGCCGGTGTACGCATAGTTGAAATAGTAAACTTCATACCATTATCTATCATGCGATTAAGCTCAACCTTGTTATAAGGGCTGAGTGTTTCCTTAGCATCAAGCAACAATCCGTCAAGTCCTGAAATAAATAGCGTATTTCGATTAGGGTGAAAGCACAGTCTTACATCGTTGACAACTATTCCCACCCCGATACCTATCATGGTGTCAAGAAATCTATTCCATACAAACAAATAGGGATTAGCATCTCCTACATGATTAACAACAATACTTAAAAATACTACACATGAAAAATAAGAAGCTTGCTTTTGCTTCATCAACACAGTCGTGTACAAGACAACAATTATCATAAAAGAAATGACCATTTTGCTGATAAGATCATTACCGTCACTCACTTTACTAAAAAGGGGATTGATTAGCAGGAAAATAAGACCATATACTGCGCCTACAACGGTTCCAATGGTACGCTGTATTGCATTCTGCTTAGTGCTAGATCGATACATCTGAATACACCACAAAGCCGCAAGTTGCGAGTAAAATACCATTCCCTGTCCGTCTCTTAGCATATCAATGAGATAACATATAGCCACCGCAACAGCCGACTTTACTATTCTCATCCCTATTCCTGGAAGTCTACGCCTCACCTGCTCGCTCATCTTAGAATGCTCCCTTCAAAAACTGTATCTTCAGAAAAAGTAACTAATACTTTTTTGAAGATACAGTATATTCATCCATTATGCAAGCATCCGAAGGTTAATGGGGGTTGAAATAGCAAAATGATATCTAGGGGACGGGGGTTGAGACATCATTTTGACCGCGCAAGTCAAAATGATATCTCAACCCCCGTCCCTCAGATATCAGGCCAAAGAAAAGGCTTTCGATATAGCTACAATTAATCCTGCTTTGTAATTCTCAAACAGTTTTTCTTTTGCTATACCAAAAGCCTTTTTTATTTTTAAATCACCTTGTTCTCTTGGAGTTTCTGTTCTTTTGCCACTTATTCTTCATCTTCATCTGAAACACCATTAGGATCATACTCTAGTATATCCCCAGGCTGGCAATCAAGTGCTTCGCAAATTGCCTCAAGTGTCGAGAAACGAATAGCACTAATCTTACCAGTTTTCATTTTAGACAAATTAACATTAGATACACCCACCTTATCAGATAGATCCTTTAAACTCATTTTTCTATCAGCCATCATTCGATCAAGTCGTAAAATTATTTTTCCCATATTTCACCTCACAGAGTTTCGTCAGATTCTACCTGAAGTGCTTCACCATAGTGGAAAACATGAGCAAGTAAGAAAATTAGTAGTGCAATAACAACGAATGAAAAGTCAAACTTATAATCATATGTTATCTTACTAACCACATTCATGTTAAATACCTTTTCCATATCATATAACATTACTTCAAATACATTAGAAAATAATGAACATACATTAGTAATTACACCACCAATGATTACATATACACCAAACTTTTTGATATTGTCAGCAGCAGACTTATCAAAAGGACGGCCTTCCTTCATAGGAGCAAGAACCTTTCTAAACATTCTTACCCCATACCAGCTTATAAATGCACAGATAAGTCCAGGAACTAAAATCATCTCAATAACTAATTTGCTTGAAGCGATACGTATGATATCTGCATTCTTTAATACTACAACCACATTTCCAATTGATATTACATTTGGTTTTGTAATTAATGCGTCTCCAAAGATAGGAACAATCACAATTAACACCGCTAATACTATAGCCGCTACGAGTAGTAGCTTTTCAAATACATTAAATACTTTGTCAAATACTTTAGAATTTTTTACAATTTTTTCGTTTTCCATTGTTTTAATCTCCTTAAATAAATAATTAATTTATAAACATTAATGTTTTATCGTTTATCGATAATCTGACTATACAACTACTTTTTATGCTTGTCAACACTTTTTTAACGTTTATCATTAATTTTTTTATTTTTTTAATGCGATATGCTATCCATGGGACGGAGGGAAAGACGAAGGGAGGGGTTGAAATAGCAAAATGATATCTAAGGGACGGGGGGTGAGACATCATTTTAACCGCACAAGTCAAAATGATGTCTCAACCCCCGTCCCTTAGATATCATCTTACTCTTCCGCCACACCTAGGGCAGTGAGTTCTAAATACCATACCTCTTCCCATAAGGGACTCGCAGTATGGACATAAACCTATTCGATATTTTATTACACCAAAAGCAAATACTACTAAGACAATTAATATCAAAAGAACACCCCAAATTACATCCAGATTAAGAAGTGCGATTGTAATCATTCCAGCCAATGCTATTACAAACATGATGATAGCAATGACTATTTGAATTTTCATTCTTTTGCCATATTCTCTAATCGCATTTTCGACAGCAGCCTGATGAAACTGTTCGTTTTCTGCCACTGCATTTTTCCTCTCTTCGTTAGTCAACTGATGCTTGCAAAACGGACACTCTTGCAAATCATCTCCTATTAGTTCACCACAATTTGCACACCTAATCATACCTTTCCCCCATTATTTATCTCCTGTTCTAAATTCAAAGTGACCGCCTCTAGCCTCTCCGTCAGTTTTAATTATCACTAGAACATTTTTAGCATGATCGTAATATCCGCCAATTTCATCAACCGACTCGCCACCGTTTATTGTAAAAAGCTCTCCGTCTACTCCTAAATATTCATATGAAACTGTAACTGAACCTTCATCAAGACTTGCAGTGTAATGAATGCCGCCTTCGCCTTTTCCATCTGTCTTAAGCTTTAATACTATTGTTCCTTCAATTGACGAAAAGCTTACAAAACACTTTTCCGAAGTATTTGACTGTACAATTCCAATTCCTTTGTACCTTGATACTGGTACAGAACCACATGCTGCAAGCCCCAAAACAGCACCAATTGTAAGCATGATTGCAACGCATTTTTTAATTATCTTTTTCATATAAGTATCATTCTCCTTTTTCTTTTACACCATAATAACTTATTGAAAGTGAAGAATTAATCTGATTTTTGGAAAAATATACTTAATTTTTTTGTAGAAAGAACAAAATAGGGACGGGGTTTGTGATGTCATTTGTTAAAAAAGTAACTAAATCAAGGATTTAACCATATGAATATCCGAAGCATATGTACCATCATCATATTTATTGGCATTCGGAATGCGCCCAACCTCTACAAAACCAAAGGATTCATAAAGATGTATCGCGCGATTATTTCCCTCTACAACGTTTAACTCAGCAGCCTCAAATCCGCATTTTTCAATTGTATCTAAAATAAGTGCAAACAGCTTCTTGCCTATTCCCATCCCTGTATAGTCCTGGTACAAAGCAATCCCAATAGAAGCTCTATGAAAGGTTCGTCTGCTTCTACCTGCTACGTCAAAAGAAGCATTTCCAACATATTCCCCATCCAGTTCCGCTAACACAAGGCATGCACGCTCGCTTTCTGCATGACTACTAATAAAGCCTTCTTCCTGTTCAATCGTCAGTGGCTTACACTCGTCTGCCTCTCGAACTAAGAATCTCGTCTCACCACATATTCTTTTTAAGTAAGGCAAAAGAATCGCTGCATCCTCTTTTTCAGCGCTTCTAAGTACAAGCTTATGTCCATTCAAATCATAAGTTATAGGTTCAATTTTCATAAATAGTTTCTCCTTTCTCACTCAGCAACATAGGGACGTGGCTTTTAAAGCAAGGGTTGTCCCTATTCGCCACGTCGAAGGGACAGCCCTTGCTTTTAAAGCCACGTCCCTACTTATCGCTCCAAAATTTCCTTATTTCTTCTTCCAAAGCATCAAGCCTTGCAACCTTCATATTAGCCCACTCTCTTGGAAACATTTTCTTATAAGAAGGCTGTAAGAATCGTTCGTCTAATAGAACGACAATTCCTATATCATTTTCTGTTCTAATAACTCGTCCGGCTGACTGAAGGACTTTGTTCATGCCAGGGTATCGATATGCATAATCAAAGCCATCAGCCCCCTCTGAGTCAAAGGATTCTTTCATTATCTCGCGTTCTAAACATACCTGCGGCAAGCCGGTACCCACGATAATAGCTCCAATCAGGCTATCATTTTTAAGGTCAATACCTTCTGAGAATATCCCACCCATAACGCAAAAGCCTAGAATTGTTGATTCCTCATCCACTTCGACATCGATATCTAGGCAGTCAAACAGGTTTTCACTAGAATTGCCTGTAAAGTGGTTTAAAAAATCTTCTCTTTCTTCTTCACGCATTCCGGAAGTCTGCACTAAGAGCTCGACTCCTTCTTCCTCACCATATATTTTAAGATATGCATTATATACATTTTCTAAGAAGCCATAGCTTGGAAAGAAAGCCATATAGTTCCCGGCCTTACCTTTAATGGTCGTATGAATATACCGTGCAATCTTGGCATATTCATCTTCTGAACGTCTTGTATACTTCGTAGTTACATCATTGGCAATAAATAGGCCACGCTTTGAAGGATCAAAAATACTCTCGGCGTATACTTCATAATCTTCTTTGGTTCCACCTAACAGATTTTTGTAATACATGATAGGTAAGAACGTTGCAGAAAAGAGTATCGTTGACCTTGCAAACTTCATGCATTCACTCAAGTTTTTACTGGGATTTACACAAAACAGTTTAACATAGAAATCCCCTTCATCATTGTACGCAGCATAGACTACGTAATTATCGTCTACTAACTCGTACATATTTAAATAATGATTTATCTCAAAATAGTAATCTAGTAATGCATCCTTAACTTCTTTACTAAGAGTTGACTTAGCGCCCTTTTTACGCTCTTCCTCTAAAAAATCATCAATGGCAGCGTATAATCTCGACAATCCATTTGTCAACTCACTTATAGGAGGATTGATAAGGCATTTCGGGCATTCATGCTTAAGCTCAAGCATCAGCTTATTACACTTTTCAAATCTTTTCGAAAGCCCGGGTGCTTCCTCTAGAGTAAGTCTTTTAAGATGCATCAAATCTTCTTTTATTATAGCTGCCGAGTACATCTCCCTTGCTCTGTCCACAAGGTTATGACTTTCATCAATTAAGAATAAATATTCTGGTTTATCATGTATCACTTCTTCGCCAAAGAAACGTTTTAGCTTGCTTGATGGGTCAAAAGCATAGTTATAGTCACAGATAATTACATCCGTAAATAAACTTACATCAAGTGACATTTCAAATGAGCAGACCTTAAAACGTTCAGCATATTCATAGATTGTATCTCTTGTGTATCTGTCACACTCAGTAAGCATGGCAAAAACAGCATCATTTACTCTATCATAGTGGCCCTTGGCATAAGGACACGCATCCGGATTACATTCAGCTTCTCCAGTCATGCATATCTTTTCTTTGGCTGTAAGAATAAGGCTCTTAGCCTTTAGGCCGTTCTCACGCATAATGGACACTGTATCGTCTGCTACAGTTCTGGTAATAGTTTTAGCAGTTAGGTAAAAGAGCCTGTTGTAAAACTTCTGCCCCATCGCCTGAATGGCTGGGTACATAGTTGAGATTGTTTTTCCAACACCTGTAGGCGCCTCTAAAAAAAGTTTTCTCTTGTGGTAGATTGTGTAGTAAACCTGCTTCACAAGCTCTGCCTGGCCATCACGATACTCAAATGGGAAAGGCAGACCCTTAATGCTTTCATTGCGGGCTTCTATCCATTCTGCCTCGAATCTTGCCCATTTCAAATACTGCTTTAGTACATCATTAGCAAACTCAATCAGTTCCTCAACTAGAAATGTATAATTAAAGTAACGGACTTCTTCAGTGTCAATATTTACATATGTAAGCCTCACCTTAATGGTCATTAAGTCATTTTGTACCGCGTAAATATAGGCATAGAATTTAGCCTGGGCTAGGTGAACCGGCCAGGCTTCTTTGTATTTCATTACATCGGCGTAGGTACTTTTGATTTCATCAATAGTAATTCCAGAGGCATTGTCAATTATTCCATCTGCACGGCCTTCAACCGTGATTTCTACATCCTCTTCTGTATATTTAATTGCTAACGGAACTTCGGCTTGATAATCAGAGCCCGCTCGTTTTTGGATCATTTTGTGTATTCTTGTTCCCTCAACCATCGCGTTCTCTGATGCGCCAGATATTCTATTATCGATGTCTCCACTTCGTAGAATAAATTCCACGAGGTTTCTTACAGAAATTTTAGTTTCAATCATATAAAAAAACTCCCAAACCTATCTTACTTAAGACAGATTAGAGAGTCAATCATTAGCATGCTGCTGAATTAGCTTTTAAGAAATTTTCAAGGTCTGCATTGAACCCATCATATTTAAGTGTGAGTGTTCTGTTAAAATCAAGTCCTAAAACACCCAGAATAGACTTAGCGTCTACGAAATAACGATTAGATGATGCAATATCGATATCAAAATCACATCTACTAGCGATGCTTACAAATTCCTTAATCATTGAAGGAACCATCTTAACACTTCTTGTCATATTGACCTCCTCAAGCAAAAACAGAGACGGAAACGTAGTTTCCTTTTCTCGAGTCATTATTATATATATAAAAAAACGCAAAATAAATATCCAGTTTCCACAAAAATACTTGTAGTTAGTATGCATATTAACTAATTATTAACAAGAGTTTTTTGTTCTTTCGCCGTTAGACTTCGGAAACTCCTTCATTCTTCTTGCATTTAGTCTCATTTTGTATTTTAATAAATACGTATGTATTTTTTTATATAATATGATTAAAAAATTATGAATTTCGGAGGATAAAACCATGTCACAAACATTGATTCCCAAGGATTACAAGCCGGCATTAAACCTCCACGACACACAGATTGCAATCAAGGATGTTAAGGATATTTTCCAAAGTCTACTTACAGAACGTCTTAACTTACTTAGAGTATCTGCTCCTTTGTTCGTGGATCCTAAGCAGGGGCTCAATGATAATTTAAATGGTGTTGAACGTCCAGTTTCTTTTGGTATCAAAGAACAGGGCGAATATACAGCAGAAATCGTTCATTCTCTCGCCAAATGGAAGAGATATGCACTCAAGAAATATGGCTTCGAAGTTGGTGAAGGTCTCTACACCGATATGAATGCTATCAGACGCGACGAAGAAACTGACAACATTCATTCCATTTTCGTTGACCAGTGGGACTGGGAAAAGATTATTTCCCGTGAAGATCGTAACATTGACACTCTTAAGTCAGTAGTTAAGGACGTGTACAAGGTACTTAGAAAAACAGAGAAGGCTCTTGCTGTTGAATATGATTATATCGAAGAGATACTTCCTCATGACATTTTCTTTATCACTTCTGACGAATTATTAGAAATGTTCCCTGACTATACAGCCAAGGAACGTGAATATTATATTACAAAGGCTAAAGGTGCTGTTTGCATCATGAAGATTGGTGACAAGCTTGCTAACGGCGAGCCTCACGATGGACGTGCTCCCGACTATGATGATTGGTCATTAAACGCTGATATCTTCGTATACTACCCAGTTCTCGACATCGCTCTTGAATTATCTTCAATGGGTATCCGTGTTGACGCAGAAGCATTAAAGTATCAGTTAGCTGAAGCTGCTTGCCCTGAACGTGCCGAGCTTCCTTTCCAGAAGGCAATCTTAAACGATGAACTTCCTTTCACCATCGGTGGTGGTATCGGACAGTCTCGTATATGTATGTTCTTCTTACGTAAGGCTCACATCGGCGAGGTTCAGTGTTCACTTTGGCCAGAAGAAGCAGTTAAAGCATTATCAGAGGCTAACATTCCTCTATTATAATTTCTATACTGACATTTTAAGGACAGTCCAAATGGCTGTCCTTTTTTTTGACATTTTGGGGACGGGGTTACATACGTCATTTGATACTGATATTTGTTTGAATTCAACAAAAACGCCATAATGTCTGCAAAAGAAACATCACCCCAGAATCCGAAAGTATGATTGAGTTCGCATCGGTGAGCTTAATTGAGTCATTGACGGAGGATGTATTGTTCTTTTGCCATAAATGGAGGCTAAAAGGGTGCTTGCGACGCAGGTTGTGTCCACAAATTTAGTGCCATAGAGCACACCAAGATGACAGCTATCGTCAGCATAAATACCCTTTCAACAAGGCTTTTTAGGAATTCCTTCATAGTTAGGTAATGATAACCTATTATAAAAATGCAGTTGTTACATGGTGGTGCTCATATTTTCATGTACTATAAATATTATCAATAGAGCATATATTGCAACCGAAATCAAAACTTCCAAAATGCGTATTGCTATTATTACCTGCTTTTTCAATTTTGAGCTTGGGTGATTACTATCATATACATATTTTACCTTTGTGTATCCTTGCAATGCCAAATAAGAAATCATTGCCCATAATAAATGTTTCTTTTCGATATCTGCCAATAGTATATAACCCAGGATTGTTATAATCGCTATATTTATTGTTAACACAGCATCGATAACACAGTTTTTCTTTTCATCTATTTTCCCCTGGAATAAAATCCATAATAATGACGCTACAAAAACTGTTGCCTCAATAAATCCTAGCATCTCATCAAATGCCACCGCTTTAGTTAGGAATTGACTTCTGATTCCATAAACTATTGTCCCTACAGGGATGCCTAGTAATACACCTAGTACGTAGTAAGAACCGATAGAGCACTTTTTAAAAAATTCGATTCGAATTAACCCAACAACAAGAATGAGTATATACATTGCTACTAATATCGTAATCACTACTATTTTCTTTTTTAAATCTAAAGGAGAAATAGCTACAAAGCCAGAAATAGCCAGCCAAATAATAAGCATTACTATTAAAGCCCAAACTCCTATTCCATCAAATATTCGTGTTACTATATTCTTTATTCTTTTCCGCATTGTTTTCTCACCGCTAGCACCGTTTTTTATCTCTTTATAGCTTGTCTTTAATTCCTTCATTGTGACTCGTCTATCATGCAATGTGATTTTAACTAGTATCTTACTGAACCAATTAAATATCTTATTTTTCCCCAAAACTACCTGTTCATAATTAACGATAGATTTGTCTTCTGGTTTATTGACATTAATCGTAGTATAAAAAACTTCATTTTCTGAGTCAGCTTTTATCAAGTTATCAATGCTCATAGTAGGCACCGTAAAATACCTACCAAAATTGGCTGCTTCGAAGAAATGAAGTGTTTTATTAATAATCATCTTTTTGATGTTTTCGATTTTATCGGTCTTTTCAATTTGTTCAATATATGTCTGATACTTTTCATATGAATATGAGGACAATTCATCATTTGGAGCATATGAATAACTAGTCAATACTCCTGCTCTATGTTTTGAATGCGTAGTATCTTCTTTAGCATTGAATAAATAGTATCTATAGCAAGAACTCATAGACTGCCCGTCGCTAGTAGTTCCAGTAATCATCAGTTCAATGTATGAGGTGTTTTTTTCTTCCTCGCTATATGTTTTCTTATCTTCTTTACCTTTTATTATCTTCTTTATTTTTTTAGCTTCTTTACTTTGTCCATTTAGCACATCGATAATTGCTTGCTTCAGTTTACCGCTACTATCCGTATCTAAAACTAAGTAGCGTTCTCCTCGTATTCTACTATATTCAATCGGAGCGGCAGTCCAATACGCGTCCTGAGCATTTGTTCCATCTTTTCTTTTTACATCAGATGTGAATCTTATATACAGCTTGCTATTGTATAAATACTTTCCTACTGGTAATACAATCCAATACCGAAAAACAAAGCTTTTATCGGCATCATAAATACAATGCTTATCAAGCTTTATACAATTTGTCGGGGTAAGAAAGATATTTAGAATATAACCCGCCAAAAAAATATTAAAAATGTTAACAACTAGCTGAAAGATAAAACCGTTTTTATCCCAACAGTTTTTGCTCACTAGCAGTTCTAAGAGTGCTAACATTATCGAATAGACACCCAAACCTATTAATCCTTTATTCACTTTTTTAAATAAATAAGAATATACCGCCATAGCACTCCTTTTTTATATTTATCCATTTATCGCATGTTGCCATAATCTTACCTATAATGAATCGATGAAACATTTATCGCCGGCTTTTCTATTCCGTACGCCGCCAGGATTTCGGCGAATTGCTTGTCGAGAAAGATGGTTTTCTCGATGACGTTTTTACACTTAGGGCCAAACATTATTTCATCGAAATAGAGACGGAATTCGCCCTGAAGGTAAACTTTAGGAATGTCGCCACCTGTGTATTTTAGTTTGTAGCCACTGTCACGCTCGTCGAATAAAATACGATTTTCGGCTTCGTGCCAGTAGGATGAATCTTTTATAAGGTACCATATACGCTCGGTGGCAAGGAGCATTGAAACCTTGATGTTTTCGTCGGTTTCGCCATCGATGGTTTCTTTTATGCTAACCATCAATTCATTTATTTTGTCGAGATTATCTTTTGATATATGCTCATTCTTTTCTTTGGCAAAAGAAAAGGTCTTGCCGTCCCCAGATGCAGTCATGTAGAGGACTTTGTATACGAACGGAATCTTTTTGTCAGAATTGTTTTTCTTAGTTTTAGCCCAGTTTACAGACACAAAGCAGCCCTCGGCGTGGTCGCCATACATCTCCCACATTGAAAGATCGTCTCGGCGAGAGGTAAAGGATTTTAGGTAAACATCTGAGTACGTAACCCTGTTATCGTCGCTGTTGTTGTCGAAGTTAGGTAGGATGTTAAAGTACGTTCTGGCAGCTTTTCCCTCGTTAGGGTCGTTCATATAGCCCACGTTCATGAAGGCCCACATTGCACAGGAATTGGCCCCGCTGTTTACGAGTTTTTCTGTCTCGAGAGCGATTTCTGTCTTCTTAATGTCAGAAAGGGCGTGTGGCATCATATAGAGGAGTGTCTCGTAGGTGGTGTAGTACATTAAATTATTAGGCGGATCGGTTCGAAGAAGTTTTTTGACGCGATCAACATATGAATATATCTTAGCTATTGCGATAAGGTTAGGAATTTCTTCGCAGGAAACTAAACCTTTTTTGGCATCTAAGTATCTTTTAATGCCACTTGGTATCGAGATATTCTTCTCAAATAGGAATTTGTTTAGCCAGATGAATACCTCTTCTTTTGCATTATCCGAATTCTCCATGTTTAGTATTATTTCAGTGCCAAGGTCATCCACTATACACTGAAATAGATACCATACTGAGACTAACAGCTCGGGAAACGACTCACTTTCAAGCGAGTCTGAAATTTCAATAGCAGCCGTCATGCAGTCAGTAAGTGTCAACTTTTTGCTAGAGCTTCTTATTGAATCAAACTTCGTCTGATAGTATGAATCAAACATTCCGAGCATGTATAAGCGACTTTGCTTTTTGCCCATTTTTCTACTGTAAAGTTTTCCTAGCTGAGCTTGGCCACCACGTAGATGTTTAAGAAATTCAACAATGAATGAGTTAATATTCTCAACGCTTGTTAAAGCATTTTCTTCCTCACTCGAAAAGCAGTTCATGTATAGCTTGTACCATCTTATGCAGTACACTCTGTCCCAGTATTTAAATAGCGATTCATATATCATGCGCTTTACGAAGTCGCTAAATATCTTTCTGTTTTCTGTAGCTGCGATGAAGCTTTGGTTGCTTTCTATAAATGTGATGGCATCTAGCTGCTGGCCGCATCTAATGAGACGATGAAGAATTGTGCATATTACGGCCTGATCTTTGTCTGATAATTTATCGCCTGATTTGAATTTTTCTGTGAGGTTAATGATGACTTCATCGGTAAATATTCTTCTTGCCCTATCAATATTTTTTCTGTAAGCGACCTGGCGAACATAGAAAGCTGCTCGGTCTATTTCCAATGGTATGTCTGCGTAGCGAGAGAGTTTTATTTCGTTGTACTCGTATATTCCGTATTCATTGACCTTCGCTACTATTTTTTCGTCAGCAAGGCTGATTAGTTCGAGTATGCTGTGATTTGTTTCGTTTTTCATGATGCGTTCTTCGCCTTCGGAATGCATAATATTACCCCTTATAACTATTCATTTTTGATTTATGTGAGATTTTGGTTGGAATTTTGTCGAAATTTCACTGCTTGAAAAAGAGTCTGAAACATCTTATGTATCGTTTCAAAAAAAGAATAATATATCCCCAACCCCATCTAATATTAGATAGTTTATCCCCTAAAAGTAATATAGCAAAAAATGAGGTGACGTGCTATTTGATTTTAGACAATTTTTGTGAATACTTGCAGACGGGGTTACATACGTCCGAGAATGACGTATGTAACCCCGTCCCCGAAATGTCATTTGTCCGAAAATGACGTATGTGACCCCGTCCCCGAAATGTCATTCGGCTTATGCGGCGCCCTTTATCGTTTCTGGTACAATTTTTGTACTAACCTGAGCGCCGCAAGGCAATTTCGCCGAAACAGCCATTCTAGATTCACGTTTTGTAAGTGAAACATCATACTTTGCGATTTTCGCACAAAAATTGTACGAAAATCGCCCCAAAACAAGAAAAAAGCCGAACCGCCTCAGCGTATCCTCGCCACGCGAATCCCACCTACTAACAAAAAAAATTCTCGACACACACCGTGTCGAGAATTTTACTTCAATTCATCGCGTTTCGACGATTCAACTACCAGTAGCACCCCGGACTTAATTGATACTATCGCCTCATCACAGACAATACTGTTTCCATGTCCTAATGGAAAACTACTAGCTATTGTTATATTTTCCACATTGTATTTGCAGCCTTTAATGGAAAGGCCCTCAACTTTATCTGTCAGAGCGAATAACGAAAGAGAAAAGCCTTCTCTAAAAGCTACTTTAAGTGCGTCCTCTCCCGCCGTCAAGGTTCGCAAATGCTCGTTACCAGACAATATTTCTCCAACACCACCATGAGATGCAATATAGTGAAGGGATTGGATATTCGCAATTAAGTGATCCATTCTCCCTCCGAGGGCACACGCAACAATTATGTGAGTATATCCTCGCTCGAATGCAAGCTTGATTGCTAGCATTGTATCTGTGTCATCCTTTTCTACCGGATATTTGATTAATTCGGTGGATTTAAACCCAAGGTCTATTTCACCAGTATAAGAATCAAAATCTCCCAGTATGACATCAGGCTTTATGTCAAGCTTCATAGCGTATTCCACACCCTTATCACAGGCAATTACAAAATCATATGAAATTATTTTATCAATCTCGTGAAATTCTCCACCTGTGATAATAAGTGCTGTTTTCATAGAATTAAACTTCTTTATTTACATTTAATAAAAGTTTCTTAGTAGTAGGGAATGAAAGTAAAGCAATTGCACCTATCAAAGTAATTGCAAGTTCAGGGAACATATAAGCTCCATTGTAAAGAAGGCTGTATACTACTGAGCTCTCTGTTGAGAAACCAGTCCAAAGTTCGCCATAGCTCTTCCAAATAACAACTCCGCTTAAGAAGTGACATAAAAATCTAAGCACGGTCGCAATTGCAATACCTGCGATGCATCCAGCAAGCTTCTGCTTACGAAGCACACCTGCAAGACCTAACACTGTAAACGCAAAGATGTAATCAATAAAGATACATGCAATTAACATTGCAGGAGTAAGTCCCCATCCGAAAATGCCATCGATAATACCCTGTCCAAACTGAACAAGTGAGTAAACAAAAGAAACTAAAAGACCAGGCTTAACACCCCAGCGAATTGAATAGATAAAGATAGGTAGCATCGAGAATAGTGTTACTGATCCACCCCAGGGCATTTTAATAACCCTGATAAAACTAAGTACTGTTGCTAGAGCGATCATGATAGCGCCTTCTACTAGCATTTTAACGTTTTTCTGCATAAAAAAACCTCCTGTGAATTACTAGGAGGGAACAAATTTGAGTATAAAGAAAACCCATAAACTCAATATACTGCTTCCTTACGCCGGTATTGTCCGGTTCAAGTGATGAGGGTCAAGAAACTTCCGTTTCAATCTCAGCAATTGCTCCCCTAGCTAAATTGTATTTTCGTACACTAAGTACTCGCTTAATATATCTAATCAATGCTCACTTGTCAATAAAGATATGCTATAATTTCTTAGGCAAAAGAAAGCGAGGCATCTTTATGTACAAATACTTACTATTTGATTTAGATGGAACTATCAGCGACTCATCCCCAGGCATTACAAGATGCATCCAGTTAGCACTAAAGGGGCTTGGTATCGAAGAAGAACGTGATAATCTTAGAAAATGTATAGGTCCACCTCTTTCATATTCATTTAAAACATTTTATGGTTTAAGTGATGAGCAAATCGATATCGGCACAAAAGCCTACCGTGCAGAGTATTCTAAGACAGGAAAGTATGAAAATAATCTCTATCCTGGTATGAAAGAGCTTCTTCATGATTTAAAAAATGATGGAAAAGTTCTCCTACTTGCCTCAAGTAAACCTCGCCCTTTCGTCGAAGATATCCTTGCTCATTTTGAGATTAAGGATTGCTTTAACGTAATCGGAGGCTCTGAAATGGATGGTTCAAAAAGCACCAAGCTTGATGTTATTAATGACTGTCTTACCAGGCAGTTTGGAGCTATTCCCAAAGACTTATCAGAATGTGTAATGATAGGCGATACAAGATTTGACCTAGAAGCAGCCTCACAAATTAACCTTCCCACAATCGCAGTCTCATATGGTTTTGGTACTTACGGAGAAATTGAAAAATACAATCCTAATGCTATTTGTGACTCCGTAGATGCACTAAGAAAGAAGCTCTACGAATAGTCCCAAAGCAAATCGACGCGCACCCGCATAGTGGGTATTTTATTGTTTCGCACGCCTTGCGAATTCAACGAGGTCACAACCCGCATAACAAAAGCCATTCTCTAAATGAGGATGGCTTTTATATATATTATTAATATTTTTAAGGCTAATCTCAGATTTTCTTGAACTTAGCAACTTCAGCAGCTAGATTTCCTGAAATTTCTTCGTTGCTTTCAGCCTGATCCTGAATAGCAGACATTGTATTTACAAGCTGTACTGAACTGTCGGCAATATTAGATACGCCCTTGGCATTTTCATCCATAGCAGTAGACATATCACTTAATGAACCGTTCATACTATCAACTACCTCACGGATTCCCTTAACATTTTCATTAAAGCCCTTGATAATATCATCCATGCTGTCGGCATCAGATTTGTACTGTTCTACAACCATTACAAAGTCATCAAAGTCCTTGATAATATCGACATCGATAAAC
Organism: Lachnospiraceae bacterium; assembly: GCA_045639565.1. Taxonomy (GTDB): domain Bacteria; phylum Bacillota; class Clostridia; order Lachnospirales; family Lachnospiraceae; genus UBA1258. The sequence goes on along the minus strand of JAZUDH010000067.1, from coordinate 131,027 downwards.
TTAAGCATTTCTTCAGCATCGTCTGAAAGCTTATGAACTGCATCAATTACGCCAGCACTAATTGCCTGAATCGAATTAGCTGTGTCACGGCTAGAATCTGCCAACTGTCTGATTTCATCAGCTACAACTGCAAAGCCTCGTCCGGCTTCACCAGCTCTTGCAGCTTCGATAGAAGCATTTAAAGCAAGAAGGTTTGTCTGTGATGCGATATTTAAAATATCATTAGTAAGTTCACTAATGCTGTCTGCCTTTTTACTTTCTTCAACGGCAAGCGCAAGTTCTTCTCGAAGTTTAATTGCTGTCTTATTAACAGTCTCTTGCTCGTTCAGAGTATTTTCCTTCATTTCATTAGCACGATCATTAATATCTTTAACTAAATGAACTCCGTTTTCAACATGTTCAGCCATCTTTCTGATGTCACTGATAATAGCTTCACCGTTTCCGGTAATGGTTCCAATTGTTGCAGTAACCTCTTCAATGCTTGCTGACATTTCTTCCATTGTTGCAGAAATGCTGCTGGCACTGTCATTGGCATCGACAATACCTTTTTTAACCTGTTCAACAGAATAATCAATGTTATCAGTTTCAGTCTTAATCCTAGTAACAGTAGTCTGTAATACTTCAATAAATCTATTCACTGCAATTACAAGCTTAGCTATTTCATCGCCTGAAGTTACAGCTATTCTTGCAGTCAGATCGCCTTCACCATTTTCAAGTGCATCAACAATCTCATTTACATCCTTTTGCGCTTTAATAGCAGGTGCTATTAATGTCTTTCTTACAACCATAAAGTAGCAGGTTCCCACTAATAACATAAATCCAATAAGGGCAAAGTCAAAGACTCTTGTTCCATTTATCTTAATGTTGTTACGATTAGTAGCCTTCTGCATCTTTGTATTGATTAATTCATCATATTCATTTCTGATAGCAATGATGGCTTGTCTGTTCTCAGTAATCTTAGCCTGGGCACTGGGATCAGCTAGCTGAGAAGTACTTGCTGCATATGCTGACACCAAAGAACAGAAATTGTTAGTCGCAGATATCAGTTCAGCATCACCAATAGTATTAGCTGTCTCAACTATACTATCCGAAAGAGAAGCTAGTTCTTCTGCATTAGCCATTAACTGCTGCATATAGCCCATTGCAGTTTCCTGATCAGCTACATAAAACGAAAGTGTCATAAAAAGATCTGATTTTTGAATATCTTCAAATATCTTTCCTTCATGCCCCTTCATAACAGCATAATTACCTTGAGTCTGTGCATTCACACCGATTTCCTTTAAGGCATTAAGATTTGAATATGCAATAAAGAAAGAAATGAATCCCAAAAGAATAATCATGGGATAAATCTTCGTTCTAATACTATGAAACTTGAATTTTTTTGAACCTTTCATGATGGCAATATACTCCTTTATAGATTTGTTCTTTTTTATTTTGCAACAAACCTATTAACAAAAAGTATACAACGCACAATAAAAAGCCCTTTACAACTATATAGTTATCTATTTCTTACTACTATGCCAGAATTTATATCGTATTTAATGCCTCATCGCTCCTCAAGCTCTTTGTTTTACTGCAAATTACTCATATCCATAATCATTCCATTTTCAGAATACTGTCAGAACTGTGATTTTTGCAATCTAGTCAATCTGACTTTGTCTAAATTACACTGTTCTCATCTCTTTACCAAAGACTCTCTCACACTATTTCCATAATCTTATCTAAACTTTCTACACAAGCTACCAGCATTTTGCTAATGCTGCTGTCTGGCATAGAAGCATCTGGCACCATGATGACATTTAATCCCGCTCTATAAGCTGAAGTAATCCCATTAGGCGCGTCCTCGACCGCTACGCATTCCCTAGGATCAAATCCCAATTCCCTGCAGGCAAGCTCATATACAAAAGGTGAAGGTTTTCCTTCCTTGACATCAGCCGCGCTTATAACTCTATCAAAGAAGCCGTCCAGCTTTACATCCTTTAAGAAAGCCGTTGCTCTAGGAATATCTGTTGCAGTAGCTATTGCTGTAACAATTCCTTTGCCTTTTAAATACTCAAGAAGTTCAAAGGCCCCCTTCTTTACTTCTATAGGATGGTTAGCCACATATTCGTCAAAATACCCTTTTCTTATTCTGCGCGCTTCATCATAGTCAAAATCCTCACCAAACCACTCCTTCATTTTTAATGGAGCAAATGGCCTTCCAAGTGAACGCATTGCCAGGTAATATTCGTCCTTCATTTCGTACCCTAATTCGGCAATAGCCTTAGGCCATACTTGCCTATATATCTTTTCAGTGTCGATTAGTGTTCCGTCAAGATCGAAAATAACCGCCTTAATTCCATCAAGTTTTGTCATAAATACCAAATCTCCTATATATCATTTCACTTTTTTAAGGAATAATCTTCCCCATATCATATCGTGAATATAAAGAAATAGTCTCCCCCTAACATATCGTGAATACAAAGAAATAGCCTTCTCCATATAATGCCACACCTACAAGAAATAACCTTCCCTATATTGCGGCACTCCTCTAAAATAGAATATCAACTGTTACCTTATTTTAGAGAATTATTGACTGATTTAGTCTAAACGAGTAGATAACCCGCTGTTTTACTGGCTTTCCAGTAAGTTTTTGTATCGCCATAGCATAATAGTCGAGCTGCTTTTGATATCTACCAGCCAGTTCTTCAGCAGTATCAACCCTATCAGTTTTGTAGTCTAGCACAACAACTTCTTCACCTTCAACAAAGAAAACGTCAATTACTCCTTGTATTAAAACTGTCTCATCCGAAGGAAACTCATCCGAAACCTCTGAAGCTGGCACACCCATTACAAAGGGTTGCTCCTTGAAGAGCTGTCCTATTCTGTCAGCCTTACCCATTCGTATTGCCATTTCACTTTTCAAAAACGCAAGCATCTTTCCTGAAAATACATTGTCTATGTCTTCCTTAGACATTTTCCCTGATGAAATTATTCTTGCAATCTGACAATTATAATCATTTTCTACAGCTTCATTTCCTTTTTCGTTCGCTGCACATACATCTGCAAAATTAATGAGTTGCAGTAGATTATGATAGATTGTTCCTCGATCAGTTCCCTTAACTTCCTCGTCTCCACCGGCAAAAGAAGGTATATACTCACTTAGTTCGTTTTCTTCAAATATATGATGAGCTCCATCATCTTCTTTCTCTATTGCTGCAAGTTTTAATTCAGAAACAGTCGTTTTCGTATATAATCGCTCTAAGTTTGCATACGGATATTTAAAATCAAGACGTTGCTTAATTATATTCACCTGTTCATCTGATACCATACGAGCTTCTTCTTCAAATTCAGCTCTCTTCAAATGCTTCTCAACTTCATCACTAATTGAATCAGATTCAACATCACAGGCTCTCTTAACAACAATGTCAAAAAGATCAGTTTTTTCTGTGATTGTTTTCTTGATTAGTTCAAGATATGACTTAGTTGATGTACTTGAAGCTTTCTCATACCACGCTTCATAATCGTTTACACTTCCCGCAATAATAAGCTTTTCTTTGGCTCTTGTAAGTGCAACATAAAGTATTCTAATCTCTTCTCCTAAGCTTTCGAATTTAAGCTTTCTGGCAATGGCACTTCGCTTTATTGTAGTCCGCTTTATTCTTTTATCGGGATCGATAAAGGATGCGCCGATTCCCTCATCAATATCAGTAAGGAATGTCTCAGACAGATCCTTTTGATTAAAGTTATCCTCTACGCCGCCCACAATGCAGATAGGAAATTCAAGGCCCTTACTCTTATGAATAGTCATAATCTTAACTGTATTGCTATCCCCGGCAACTGACACCTCACCCTCATCCTGTTCCATCTTCTTAATAAGTTCAACATATCGTAGAAAATGAAAAAGACCGTAAAAGCTTGTCTTGGCATATTCAGCCGCTTTAATAATAAGCATATTTACATTCGCTAATCGTTGCTTTCCATCAGGCAACGCCGATACAAGATGCTTATACCCAGTCTCGTCAAAAAGCGTTCCTATTAGTTCATGAATAGGCATATATGTCACATATTTTCTATATTTATTTACAAAATCAACAAATAAAGTAAGCTTTTCATCCTGAGTGCTTTCCATAAATGCAATCAGTTTGTCCCATAAATAATAATATTTCCTATCGGTATCAAAACTCTTGACTCTTGCTATCTCATTGTCGTCAAACCGCCCAAATACCGAAGTCATGGCCGCATAAAGGGAGATGTCATCTAATGGATTATCTACGATACGAAGAAAAGACAAAACATCTTGAATTTCTCTTGTGTCATAGAACTTTCCGGTTCCTTCCATCTGGTAGGGAATGTCTAATTTTTCAAGCGCTTCCCTAATTCCATCATTCCATTTTTTAGAACGAAACAATATTGCAACATCGCCATAATTAGCTGGGCGCAGTTCCTTAGTTTCCTTGTCCTGAACCTGCATGCTACTAACTGCATCCTTTATGCGCTTAGCAAGCATATCGCATTCTAATTTTCTTGCATCCTCCTTGCTTAGATCCTTAGTGTCTAGCAAAAGAAGCTCTGCCTTATTATCTATAGTATCTTCAGTGAAACTACCTGCCCTGTTCAATGCCTGATCCTTGTCATATACAAGTCCACCATTTTCCAGGGTCATAACATCATAAAAAATTGCATTTACAGCATTAATTACGCCATCTCGGCTACGGTAATTTTCTTTAAGCGTTATCAGTCTGCTAGGTGCCATTGCATCCTTGGCATATCCAGAAACCTTACCTGCAAATATCTGAGATCTCGCCAGACGAAATCTGTAAATACTCTGCTTAATATCACCAACCATAAATCGGTTTCTATCATGATCAGCGTATTCTCTCGAAACACTTTGGATTAGGATTTCCTGAACAAGGTTAGAGTCCTGATACTCATCCACCATAACTTCGTAATAATGGCCCCTAAGGTTTTCAGCAACATCTGTTATTTTATATTTATCCTCTTTTTCATCATAGCTTTCAATTAAAATCTTGATAGCCATATGCTCCATATCAGTAAAGTCTATAACACCTCTGTCACGTTTAGCTGCATCGAAGGATGCCATAAAATCGAGCACTAGATCAATCAACGCTGAAACTACTTTGCTTGTCTTTTGCATGTCAGCGTAAGCATTTTCTAGGTCAAAAGAAAATGCCTCATCTTTAATCGATAGAATTTCTGATTTATACTTATCTCTAAGCTCTTTAAAACGGTTCTTGAGTGATTCATCACAATCCCCGGCTTTTGAAGATAATCTAACCCAGGATATGGCATCAAAATTAGTTCTCATTGTAGCATGAGAGCTCGTTTTAACCGCATTTATTAATTCTAGAATTAACTTTTCGTCATTTTCAACTGTGGCTTGATATCCATAAGGCCCATTTCCCGCTTCACATAAAGCTTTAGCTTCGGTAAGCATCGAAAGGCACTTATCCAGCCGTATCCTCACTTCTTCAAGCAAATCAGTAACTAAAGCTGATGTTTTAAAATCCTCAAAACTTTCGAATTCATAATCCTTTTTATGTTTTAATAACCAGCTTTCTGGCCAAGGATAGCTCATGGCATATGTATAGAGTTTTTGAATGCTCTCCTCTAATGAATCGTCATCATCCTTTTTAGAATAGCAGTCCACCAAATGATAAAACTCTTCATTCTTAGAAGCATATGCTCTTTTCATAACTTCACGCATGACATCTTCCTTAAGAAGCTTCATTTCGCCTTCATTAGCAACTCTAAATGCAGGATCAACATCAATCTTATGAAAATGATTTTTAACAAGCTTTAGGCAATAACTGTCAATAGTTGTAATATCTGCATTGAAGATAAGCTGAGCCTGTTTCTGAAGATGCGCATCTGCAGGATTAGCCTCTAAAAGTGAGTTTAGGCTTGCCGCAATTCTTTCTTTCATTTCCTTGGCTGCAGCGTTAGTAAAGGTTACTACTAATATTCTGTCTATATCAATTCCTTCTTTAACTAGGCCTACTATACGCTCCGTCAGTACTGAAGTTTTTCCCGATCCAGCTGCAGCGGAAACAAGTATATTCTGTTTTCTGGCATCAATGATGCTCTGCTGATCAGTCGAAAAGGTATAACCCATTCTGATTACCTCCCATTACATTTTCTCTTGCAGTTTCTTCATCTATCGTCTTTTTGCCTCTTGCCTTGAACCCTGGAATCTTTTCATCGAAACGGCATATTGCTTTGTAGCTGCAATACTTGCAGGCATCGCGTTTGTCCATCTTCATAGGAGAAGTAGTAATATCTCCATCTAAAATACGATTTCCTATATTTGTCATCATGCGCTCTGTGTAATCAAGCATATTTATCATTTCATCAGTTGTCGCAAGATGCTTAGCACTTGATTTACTCATACCATTTTTAGTAAATGAGATAGGAAGTACTAATGCCTCCCCTGCAGCATTCTCATCAAGATTTGATATATTATCGTCGGAATTTTCAATAACACCTGATACTTTTAATTCTTTCTTGATTGCCTGTTCAATTGCTTCATCTGTCAGTTCACCTTCTATCGATATCATAGGATTATCTATCTTATAATATAGAAGTGCAGATGGAAGCACTATTTTTCCAGGATTAACTTCTTTTTCATGCTTTATAGCCTCATTCATATATACTGACAGCTGTTGCTCGAGACCATAGTAGACATTAGTAATGTCAATATCATGACCACTGGATTTATAATCAACAATTTTAACAAACACTCTTCCGTTATCTTCGTAAAGATCAATTCGATCTATACGACCCTTAAGCATCATACTTCCTTCTTCAAGATTTAATTCACGCACAAACGCATACTCATGCATCCTAGGCACAAACTTCCCACTCTTGACATGAAATTGAAGCGTTTTCACAGTACGTATCATTATCCTTGTAATCTTAGATATTACATAGGCAGTCTGCTCATCATCCTTTAAAATACCCTGTTCATAATCCTCGCAATACTCTCTGACCGATTCAGTAACAAGTGTTATCCCTTCTTCTTCACTAAAGCTCGCCCATGTTAATCCTCTGGCTTCAAGTTTTGAAGAAAACATATCTAATACTCCGTGATATATGGCACCTAAATCATTAGCTTTAAAATCATATTCAGCCTTTTCTTTCAAATCCATTCCATATTTTAGGAAATGCGCATAAGCACATCCAGCGTACATTTCCATTCGACTGATGCTCGATTCAAGACTAGCTCCATACACCAGCTTAACAATTTCTCTGGCTAAGGGAGTTGCAAGATACTCTGTAAATGCCGAATTTTCAATCTGAGTGTATAGTTCATCTTCGTCATCCATATATAGCTTATGAAGGCTTTCAACCAGCGTTTTCTCACTATCCGCTATATTATCCTCAGCAAATTTGCGTAACAGTTTAGAATAGAAGCTATAGCTGTCTCTTAGATTTACAATTCTTTCAAGAGTTTCTGCATTGTCGATATTTTCAACCCTTAGTTTAGGATAAAGCTTCAAAATACTAGAAACAAGATAAGATGGTCTTAAGCCCTTTCCTTCTCTGTCTGAGTTAGAATATGAAATGTATAAAGCTTCAGTAGGTTTACATAAGTTCATATACAGATATAATCTTTGCGTGTACATTTCAAGGCGTTCTGTAGGAGCAAGTTCATATTTTAAATCTACATTTCGAATCTTTTCTTTTTCAGCATCAGATAGAATTCCGGTTTTGTTGCTTACTTTGGGAATATTTCCATCATTAACACCCATAAAGAACAAAGCCTTAATTTCTTTAAGTCTTGTACGCTCTATATCGCCCACTACAACTCTGTCGACATTTTTAGGGATAGTGCCTACTTCAATCTCAGCAATGCCTGCTTCGAATATTCTGTAAAACTCTTCTAATGACATTTTCTCATCACCAATTAGCTCCATGATAGTCTCAAGAAGCTCCATGACAAGTCTATATATCTGGCCATATTCTCTTGCCTTAGAAAGATCGTTCTTTTCATTGAACATATCCTCATAGGCTTTTAGCTTATCGCATGAATCATTAGCCTTTAAAAAATCATATAAGTTTCTTACATAGTCACCCGCGGTAAAAGCTTCTCTTTCTAAAACCTCAAGTGACTCAATTAATCTTACTCGTAGCGCTTCATTCCCCGATAAAAGTGGCCCAGCAACAGCCTTAGGCATACCCTTTTGTCGCTTTTTAAATTCCTTGTGATATGTGGCAGCTCCACGCAGGTTAAGACTCGAAACATATCTATCAAACCTGTCAATTTCATCATTCTCAAAGCCAGTAAAACCCGACTTTAAATAATGAAATACCGCATCATATGAATAATCCTTTATTAAAATGGAAAGTGCGCTTTTTAAATACTCTATGAAAGGATTTAGTACAATTCCCTTTGTACAATCGATAAAGCATGGAATATTTAATTCTTTCATTCTAGCTTCCATTGAGTCAGCGTATGAACCCAAATCGCCTACTACTACTGCAATATCCCTGTATGCATACTTGCCACTTCGAACAAGCTCATGAATACGAAGAGTTACTTCCTGAATCTCTGTTTCTATATCCGGACACGACAATACATGCATGTTCTTAACTTCATCGTCATATTTTACAATAGGATATCTAAATAGGCTTTTTTCTAAATGTAAAAACTCTTTATTGTCAACAAAACGTCCAGTCTTGCCTTTTTCTATTACTGAAGCCTTTACCTCAATTTTATTGTCATCCGCGATTTTTTTAAGGCGTTCACCAGTTCTGCGACTTAGATAAAATAGCTGTTCCTCTGCGCCAGTCATATCATAAGTTTCAGGATTAGAAAGAGTAAGTGTTACAGTTACGTTTTCACATACTTCCATAAGCTTTAAAATTACTCGCTCCTGAATAGGTGTAAAGCCCGTGAAGCCATCAAATACCACATATGCATCCCGTAAAAAATCTGCATCAGGAATCTTTTCGCACAATATATCCAAGGTCTCCTCACTAGTTACAAATTTGTCCTTGTTATATCGCATAAACGCATCATAGATTACACACAAGTCATTAAGCTTTGTTTTTAACAATCCATTATCACACTGCCCCACAAGTGATTCTAAGTCCTTTAAACTCACTCCATACTGCATAAATTCAGAAATGGCAGACTTAACCTCATGAAGGTATCCTATTTTATTTAAATTTGCACCGATATATGGCATTTCCTTGGCCACCTCGCCAGCCACTTTTCTAAGCACAAGGCTCTTACCGGTATCATCAAGAACAGGAAATCTGGGCCTGCCTGTTTCCGAAAATACTCTATATGAAAGGCGCGAAAAACTAAGTACATCAATATTCATGATGCCCCCGTTAGGATGCTTAAGGACAATATCCATCTGTGTCTGCATGGTGAACTGGTCAGGTACGATTAAGACATATTGCTTCTTAGGATTTTCTTTTGCCAAAGAAATGATTGTTTCCTGAACTTTTGTAGATTTTCCAAAGCCTGCTGGCCCGTAGAGTAAATTTAATCCCATAAAATAATCTCCGCCTCAAAAACTAAATAAATTATATCACAAGTAGTAGTCCTATTAATGACTCAAGCCAAAATTATCGTCTCCTTTAAAAGAATCTTGAGTCGATACTTCAAAAAATGTATAATCTTTTTAGCACATTAGGGAGGGTTCTCATGAAAGAAAAGCTATACACTATACCGTTAAATGATGCAATTAATGCAGGGGATGAATGTCCTTTTTGTTTTATAGAAAGAAATGTTGAACAGGATTTGCTTGACTATGTATTAGGCTCAGCTGCCTCTTACATGGAGTATGATACCCGTCAGCAGACAGACAAATACGGATTTTGCCGTGAGCACATTCGTAAGATGTACGATTATGGAAATACGCTTGGAAATGCCTGGATTTTAAAGACTCACTACATGAAGACTATCAAGGAAATGCAGGAGCAGTTCAAGCACTACGCACCTACTAAGATGACCTTCAAAGAACGAATTACAGGTTCATCAGAGTTTAAAAACCCCATTGCCAAGTGGACAGCTTGTAAGGACAAGTCATGCTACATCTGTGCAGAGTTTGACAAAATGTATGATAATTATATGGATACCTTCTTTTACCTTTACAGAGAAGACTCCGAATTTAGAACTAAAGTCAATAATGGTAAAGGATTCTGTTTACATCATTTTGGGCAGTTATGTGAAACAGGCGAAAGTAAAATTTCAGACAAAGATAAGCCCGAATTCTATAAGGCCATGTTTGAGTTGATGGATAAAAATATGAGTAGGGTTTACGAAGATATAAGCTGGCTCATTGAAAAGTTTGACCACGTCAACGCTAACGCTGACTGGAAAAATTCTAAGGATGCAGTAGGGCGCGGAATGCAGAAGCTCCGTGGAAGCTATCCTGCTGATCCTCCATATAAAGCCAAGAAATAAAAAGTGCCGTTAGGAATCGATATGGACCATCTTTACATCTTTACTAAAAGTCCAGGCAAGATAGTACATATTAATTCCTAACGGCTATTTTATTAATAAAAATATTTATTATTCTGTTTTTTCTTCAGAAGCTTCTGTATTAGTTGCTGCTGTTTCCTCGTAATCATCTTCAGAATTAACTACAGGTTCAGATGCCATCTTACGATCATCGAAGAATTCTTCAACTCTCTCGCTACCCTTTTTAATAGCATCACCAATCTGAGTTGCTGCCTTTCCAGCTACATCTGTAACCTTATCAGCTGCATCGCGAACCTTCTGCTCTAATGAATCGAGTGTAACATAGGTTCTTTTCTCAGACTTTTCAACCTTCTCGTCAACAGCATCAAGATCTTCGTTTAAAAAATCGTCTTCGTCTTCTTCACCCATGTTTACAGGAACTTCCTTGTTGTTATTTTTAAAATAATAATATGCTCCTGCAGCAGCTGCTGTGATAGCAGCAAATGCTAATAATTTATGTCCCTTTTTAGCCATTGTATCTCTCCTTTGTGTAATTTAAATGAATAATTTTATTATAATCCAAACATTTCAGATTTAAAGAGGGTAGAATTAAAATTTGTCTTAATTCTTTAAAAACACACCTTGATTACGTATTGCATATCTGATATGATGAAATTCGACTACTCAAGTCAACTAGGGGGATGGAAAAATGAACGCTAAGTTTTTTGATTTAAAACAGGAAAAACAAGATCGCATGATTAATGCAGCGCTCAAGGTATTTGCTCTTAATGGTTATCAGCACGCTAGTACTGATGACATCGTAAAAGAGGCTCACATCAGTAAGGGGCTGTTATTCCACTATTTCGACAGTAAAATTGGTGTTTATTCATTCTTATACGATTACTGCACCAAGCTTTTATCATTAGAGCTTTCAAGTGCAATTGACCCTTCTGAAACCAACTATTTCGAAATTCGTCGTCAGATGGAAGCAGCTAAGCTTCAGGCTTTAAAGAGCTACCCATACATGGTTCTCTTTATGAATCGTTCACAGCGTGAAACTGTACCTGAAGCACTTATCGAAACTGAGGAAGCTCGTAATACCTACAACACTAACTACAATTCGATTTTATCAAGAGCAGACTACTCATCCATCTTTGCTAAGAAAAATTCAGAAGAGTTCTTAAAAATGCTTGAGTACACACTTTCTCATATTTTAGAAGCAGCCCTTCTTGATGATTCCTTCAATGCAGAAATGAACTATGAAGAAAGCATTAAATACATAAATCTAATTGAAAAAGCCATTTAACTATGCAACTTTTCAATTACTTCTTTCAATGTCCTGGCAAACTCTTTTGGATCTTCTAGGGGAACATTGTGCCCATAACCATCGATTTCCCTGTAAACTTTAACAGGCGCGTCAATTTTGTCATGCCAGATTCTAGCAGCCTTTACAGGTGTAATATAATCGTAGCTTCCCATGATTGTTCCCACAGGGACCTTATACTCATATCCCCATAGGCTCACATCATAAGTGCTAATATAGTCAAAAAGTTGCTGATTTATCGCCACAAAATCATCAACATCACCTAGTTGTTCAAAAAGCCACATTGCATCTTCAATTCCTGCATAAGGCGATATAGCCATAGAAATCATATAATTCTTTTCTTTGGCCGGCTTTAAGTAAGGCGCCATAAGCATTCTAAGCTTTAAAAGATTATATATCGAATCTTCTTTTACGTACTTTTCATACTGCTCTTTCATCTTTGTAACGTCGTCGCCTTGCTCACAAGCCTTGCTAAATGCATCCTCATATGCATAGTCAACCGTTCTACCCTCGGCCATCTGGCCCACTCCTATATATGCTTCAACCTTGTCAGGATGGCCGTTAGCATAACAGCTACCCACATACGAGCCATACGAGTGTCCCACGATAAACACCTTTTCCTGGTTAAATCTATCACACGCATAGTCTACTAATGCATCTAAATCTTCAATTGCCATGGCAAAAGAAGCACTTTCATTAAATGGATCGTCCTTCCTATTTTCATAGTAAGTCCTACCACATCCACGCTGGTTGTATGAAATCACCGTATAATCGTTCTTTAGTTCTTCTGCTAGATAAAAAATACCCATCGTATCAGGGCTTGCAGGTCCACCGTGCACCCAAATAATTACAGGATTAGTTACGTCATTTCCCCTTATGAGGGTATAAATCTTAGCCCCATTAAGCTCAATATAAGCTTCTTCATCAACGCCAGTATTAGGATTAATCATTCCGCTTAGAGAATTATAATTTCTGGCACATATTATTGTAGTTGAAATTATGATGAATAAAGTAAGTAATACCCTCACTATAATACTCAATATTTTGGCAGGAAGCTTTCTAGGGCTCACAGGATAAACTTCGGCAGCATGTTTTAAGTGAATTGCAATGTGCGATATTCCAAATATTAAAGCGCTTATAATAAGGATTCCGTTCTGCGAGTATAGTCCTAAACATAGCATCGCCATAGCTGGAAGTGATGCACCTGCAACCTTTAAGCCTAAAAGAGGTCTATAAAAATCGCAAAGGGTCAGATTGCTCTTAAAAAATCTTATCCAATAAATCTCATAAGCCGTCATAAGGGCAAAAGAAAGGACTAACCAGGCCACCCAAGGAGTAATAATCTTAACAGATGGATCTTTAAAAATCAGCATGCTTACAAGCGTCAAAGCCTCGCCGATTCTCTCTAGTACCAGCAAAAATTTGTTTTCCTTTTTGCTAAGCTCTGCATAGTTATCTGGCTTATATTTTGCAAATGTAATATTAGGAATCAACAGCATAAGTGCAAATATGAAACCGTTTATTGAAAATCCGAATTTGAGCATTATTTTTCCCTCTTTTTATATCAATAAGGCTGTCGCTAGTCTTTGTAACCAGCTTTAAACATAAGTTTCCTAATATCATTACACAGTATAAATGTATATGTGAGATTAACCTTATTTTAAATAATTATTAATATCAGCGTTTTTGATAAATTAGGCGCCATAAACTTACCTATTAAAAATCCCCAAGCGAGTCTAGCTTGGGGATTTTATCAATCTTAATGATGGAAAAGACGGATTCCTGTGAATGCCATTACCATGTTGTACTTATCAGCACATTCGATAACAAAATCATCACGAACCGAACCGCCTGGCTGAGCGATATACTTAACACCGCTCTTATAAGCACGCTCGATATTGTCTGAGAAGGGGAAGAAAGCGTCTGAACCAACTGTTACGTTCTGGTTACCAGCAAGCCATTCTTTCTTTTCTTCACGAGTAAATACTTCAGGCTTAACTTTGAAGCGCTTCTGCCATTCACCTTCGCGAAGCACGTCTTCGTATTCATCTCCGATATAAACATCAATAGTATTATCACGATCTGCACGTCCTAATGTGTCTAGAAACTGAAGGTTTAATACCTTAGGACACTGTCTTAAATACCAGTTATCAGCCTTCTGTCCTGCAAGACGTGTACAGTGGATACGTGACTGCTGTCCAGCACCGATACCAATTGCCTGGCCACCCTTTACGTAGCATACTGAGTTAGACTGTGTATATTTAAGTGTGATCATTGCAATCTTCATGTCTACTAAAGCTTCAGCAGGAATTTCTTTGTTGCTTGTAACGATATTTGAAAAGAGCTCTTCGTTGATGTTAAGCTCGTTACGTCCCTGCTCAAAAGTAATGCCATATACCTGCTTACGCTCGATTTCAGCTGGTACATATGTAGGATCAATCTGGATTACATTGTAGTTTCCATTCTTTTTAGCCTTTAATAATTCTAAAGCTTCATCTGTGTAGCCAGGAGCGATGACACCATCAGAAACCTCTCTCTTAATAAGTCTTGCTGTATCTACGTCACATACATCAGAAAGAGCGATAAAGTCACCAAATGAAGACATTCTGTCAGCACCACGAGCACGAGCATATGCACATGCAAGAGGGCTTAATTCACCAAGGTCATCAACCCAGTAAATCTTAGCAAGTGTCTCGTCCATAGGAAGACCTACAGCAGCACCAGCAGGTGATACATGCTTAAATGATGTAGCAGCAGGAAGTCCTGTAGCCTTTTTAAGCTCACTTACTAACTGCCAGCCATTGAAAGCATCAAGGAAGTTGATATATCCAGGGCGTCCATTTAATACGGTAACAGGAAGCTCTGAGCCATCTTCCATATATATTCTTGAAGGTTTCTGATTAGGATTACATCCATACTTTAACTGAATTTCGTTCATTTTATTTACTCCTAAAAACTTGATTGCTCATCATCTAAAGAATTTGTTTATCCTTTAAATAATTAGCCTTTGTGATATATAATTAGTTACACTTATCAAGAATTACTTGTTTTTATTGATAATTCTTGTTTCCCACTTACCTGTCTCCAAATCAACAAATCTTGTGAATAAAGAAACCTTATTATCAAAGTTCAAATCTTCCCAAAGCTTGTTTGTAAATTCATCAATATCGCCGCTAATCTTAACAACTTCAGGTTCACCTTCAAAGCTTGGTAAAGGATTAGCATCACACTGATAGGTGTGTAAGAAACGGCCTTCACCTACACGAGGCTTTTCATAAAAGAAATTGTAACGGTTACATGAATTTCCATCACCATTGTTGCTCTTTAAGATATTCATCTCATATGAGAATGAATCCTTTTCAAAATGAAGAATACCAGAAATTCTAGGTGTATAGTTAGGTTCATCAGGCTCAAACTCACGGCTTCTAAGTGCAACATCGAATGACTTTCCAGCACGAAGGCCATCGTAAACTGTATCAGTCTGATCACCATTTGTAACGATTGTGTGTGAACCAAATACGCGTACGGGTGCGTAGATGATTAAGCTAGGATCTGACATCTTAGAAGGGTCAAAGGCTTCAGTACGAATTCCCTCACCGTCTTCAACAAAGACACGGTTACGTGAATTTACACTTCTTCCCATGATGAAGTATGCGATAACTGCTTTCTTGCCATCCTCTGAACGGCCGATTACGATACCACGACCAGGATATGCGTTTGTCTTTAGTAACTGTGATAATTCAAATGTTCTCATGATTATCCCTCCTATATGGATTTAGATATATAAAAAGGCCCACAGTCTGAGCTCTTTCTGCCCAGACGGTCGGCCATTAGTTATCTATACTCCCTGTGGTCAATTCCACTTCCGTCAGTCATATAGACCTTATGTATTTAGTTTAGCAAAAGAAATAGAAACGTCAACTGTAAATATTGACAGAAAAACTCTTATAGCTGGCTCTTTTCTTTTAACTTCTTCATAACTTCATCCTTCAAATCACGTGCCTTGTCCTTCATTCTGGCAGGTGCAACCTGAGAAGTTAATATCGCTGCAATCATTTTAGAACATACATCGAAATGCTCTGTCATGAAGGCAAGTACTGCAATAAGATAGTTTACAGTAGTTTCGTCCATTCCACACATAGGGAACGATTCTTTTGAAACCGCCTGCATGAATCCTTCGTATGCATTCTTAGTATACTCAGCTTCCATTGCCTTATATTTAGCATATTCAGCATGTCCTTCGCCTAATTCCTCGGCTTTTCCTCTGAATATCCACGATGACTTAAGACAGATATATGCCTTTTCACTTGCTTTTGCCTCTTTAACGATTGCATTAACTAATGCAAGCTTATAACGATCTATAGCATCATCATAGGAATAGGTGTCTCCTGTATCAGGCTTGGGTCTGTAATTCATACTAATCTTTTCTCGAATCCTTTTAGCCTGAGTAGAAAGAATAGTAGGATAGTACTTTATCAATGCAGTATATCCACAGAATGGGCAGCTTAATACATCATATTTCACAGTGTCTAATTCTTGGTGTCTAGGACGTAAATCAAGGTCTGAGCCTACAAGCTTAGCTTTACTTCCCTTTACTACCTTGGCTTTATAATCGCTATTACACACAGGACACTTTGTTGTTTTTTCAAGTATGAAATCCTTTTCAGTCAGAACTGGTGCTGCTGCAGCTGTGCTTGCACCACCCTGCGCTACAGGCGATTTCTTTTCTTCAAAAAGGTTCATGCCCTCTAAATCGCCTAAACCAAATTCTTCAAGTCCGGATAATAATCCTTCTCCCATTTTTCTTTCCTTTCAAACAATTACAATACGTATTTCCCCTCGAAAGCATCCCTTGTCATGGGCTTGTCAAAATAATAGCCCTGCACCATTTTTACTTTCATGTTATCCAGTACCTTAAACTGTGTTTCTGTTTCAATGCCTTCAACACAGATATTAACACCAATAGTTTGTGCAAGCTCTGCAACCATCTTGATAAAAGACTGCGAGTAAGCATCCTCAGATAAATCCTTTACAAAGGTCTGATCCACTTTTATAACATCAAATGGAATTTCCCTTATATGATTCAATGATGAATAGCCTGTACCAAAATCATCGAGTGCAAGCTTTACGCCTAAAGTCTTTATGCCATTAAGTATTTTCTGCATTCTGACCATATCGTTAATCGCTAAACTTTCGGTAACCTCTAAAGTTAAGTTTTTAGGATTGATTTTAGTTTCATCAAGCACATCCTTGACCGAGTCTACGATATCAGGCTGTAATAACTGTACTACAGACAAGTTAACGTTTACTTTATACTCTGGATGTCCATTATCATTCCATGACTTACAGGTCATGCAGGCTTCTCTTAGCACATGATTTCCTATAGGATTAATTAGTCCTAAATATTCAGCTAATGGAATAAAATCACTAGGATTTATAAATCCAAGTTCATTAGAATTCCATCTAATCAATGCTTCAGCACCTACACATTTATTGCCCTTTGTAATATCAACTATAGGCTGATAGTAAACTTCAAATTCCTTGTAATCAGCTGCCATGGCATCACGCATGTTCTTTTCCATGTCTAGACGCTCATTCGATACAGAAGTGATATTTTCAGAATAAGTGGCTACTCTGTTCTTGCCACCTTTTTTAGCTTCATACATTGCTATGTCTGCTTTTTTTATGAGATCCTCAACACTTTCACCATATTTAGGGAACTCTACAATACCCATACTCATGGTGCAATAGTAATCTGCACTCTTTAAATACCAAGGCTTAGAGAAGATATGCATTATCTCTTCTATGATTTTTTCGAATTTTTCAAAGCTCTTTGGTGGAACAATGATTACAAACTCATCTCCACCCATTCTGTAACATGTATTGGTGATTCCTTCAATTCTTTGAAGTGAATTTGAAATTTCTTTTAGTAAAACGTCTCCATACTGGTGACCTAAACCATCATTAATGTGCTTAAAGTCATCAAGATCCAGGTACATTAAGGCCCCTTGCTTGCCCTGTGCTTTGGCCTCATCAATATTGGTTGCCAAGTCTCTTTCAGCACGCATTCTGTTATATAAACCAGTCAGGAAATCTGTGTATGCTTGTTGCTCTATACGTCTTTGATAGTTCTTCTTATCAGTAACATCATATATTGAGCATAGCGATACAGGTCTTTTATCCACCCAGGTTATCTGTGAATAGTGAAGTTCGAACCACTTCTTACGATCTATATGATTGATTTCAAAAACACCACTCACCCTGTTAACCGGGATTGCTGAATCAATCAAATCATCTAACGACCCTTCACTTAATTCCACGGCGAAGGTATTCTTTAGAATCTTATTAGTAAAAACTGTTTCTCCACTTTCTAAATCTCTTACATAAATTGCAGTTCCGACATTATCTAAGATAGTTTCTAAGGACTCATAAGAGTTAGCCAAAGAATTTTTCTGCATCTTCATTGATAAAACGCTCTGCAAAACGCTAATTACGTCAAACAGAAACTTAACATCTTCTGTTTTCCACTTTTTATTGTCATTAGAGTCAATGAAGCAGGCATACATTGAAACAGTATTACCTACATTAATTGGGAATATACACATTGCCTTTATGCCCATATTCTCCATTGTCTCTCGCTCATCTATTGAAATATCAGTATCAGAAGATACCACTAAAGGCTTGTCACCACTAATAAAGCTAAATCGTTCAACATCCTTAGTCTTGTCAAAGCAGGACACTATCCCCTTATTGTTCCATTCAGCTACAATATCCATCGTAGGCAGGCTACCCTTGACACGAGAGATAAACACAGAAGTAATATCAAGAAACTCGCCAGCAGCTCTGACCAGTTCATTCATTATGATTTCAACAGAAGTCTCTGCATCAAGAAGCTTCACAATCTTAGAAATAGCTTCTAGTCGTCTAAGTGAAAGTTTCATTTCACTTTCAGAAAACTTGCTACGTCTGCTTTCTGCTTCTGCACTGGCTACACTGTATTTAGAGCTGACTATCATCTGCGTGATATCTCTTAATACATCCACAGCATTCATAAACTGGTCCAAAGAACAGCTTCTTGAATACTCTATAGGCGCAACGCTTCCTGGAAGACTTACAATATCTTCGTCATTAATGACACCAAAAAGTAGCCATGTTACTACTCTTTCCTTACCAGCGCGCAACGAAACTCCAGCTATTCGAATGTTTGGAACAGCAGTTTCTTCAAATGCCTGAACCTCTAAATCATCATCTGTAACACGATGAAACAAATCATCTAACTGTTCAGTACCTACATAATCTACGAGCTTTGCATTTTCACTTTCATTTCCAGTCATCTCGCATATCATGTCGCCAAAGCCGTCTAATCCGAACATGTAAATATCTGACACTTCGCTATATCGGCGTGCCATTCTTTTTACTACTTCTTCATCTAACAGCGAGTTATCTGGGAATAATTTTATAGTATGCTTTGTTAATCCACTTATTTCCACTTTTGTACCCTCTTTTTCCCCCAGATAAATTCTAACATAATTGTTAGAAAAAAGAAAACAAAATACTCGTATCTTTTATTCAGTTATGTTAACTTTATCAGCAGGCAGATACTCTATAAGTGAACGCTCCAGTTCGTTAACTTTAACAGGTTTAGTAAGATAATCACAAAAACCAGCTGCTGCATATATTGAATCTGACCCAGATATTGTATTTGCAGTTAGTGCAATTACAGGAATATCTTTGTTGTCAGAGCCTTCCATCTTTCTAATACGTTGCAATGTTTCAATTCCATCCATCTTAGGCATTACATGATCCATAAGAACAATGTCATAGTGTTTTTTAGACAAATACTCTAATGCCTCGGCACCGCTTTCTGCAAGATCAATGTTTATTTTGGTTTCTCGCAGCAAAAGCCTTACTACATTTAGATTCACTAAAACATCATCCACAACCAAAAGATTCGCATTCTCGGCCGTGAACGAGTGCCTATGTGCCTTCCTTGAAACTATGTTATTTTCATTTTCTATCGAAAAATCTCCCGAAGGATCTCTATCTACAACAGTCTGAGGAATTCTTACTAAGAATGTCGAGCCCTCGCCATACTTGCTTTTTACATCAATTGTTCCACCCATAAGTTCAACAAGCTGTTTAGAAATGCATAGTCCCAGCCCGATTCCATCAACAGTCTTGGCTTCACCTATTTGATCATAATCTAAAAAAATATGTTCAAGCTTTTCTTCTGGAATGCCTAGGCCTGTATCTGTAACCGATATCGTTAATGTTATTGTTTCATCCGGCTCGTCTTCATAGCCTACGCTAACGCTTACACTTCCTTTTGGAGTGTACTTAATTCCATTTGAAATAAGATTTAGGACTATCTGCTTTATTCTATTCTCGTCGCCATACAAAGTCCTAGGTATATCTTTGTCAACATCGAATACAAGGGAAATCTTTTTATCATTAGCCTTTGTCTTTTCGATTTTAGCACAATCATACAAAACACTATAAATTTGGTAGTCTGAGTACTCTAAATCAAACTTTCCATCTTCCATCTTAGCCAGGTCTAAAACATCATTAACTAGAGAAAGAAGCTGTTTTCCAGCCATATCAATGTCCTTGGCATAATTTAAAATAACTGGATCAAGGGCATCTCTGATAATCATCTCATCCATTCCCAGTACTGCGTTAATGGGGGTTCTGATTTCATGAGACATATTGGCAAGAAAGCTGGATTTTGCCTGCGACGCGCCTTTTAGCTTTTCATTCAGTTCAATTAGCTTTGCTTCTTTTTGCTCAATTTCTTTCTTTTGCTTATTATAAAGACGTGCCTGAATCTGGAAGATTAATCCTATGATCAAAAGAACAACACCATATGCAACAATAACATCTATACATTCATCAAATTCAGATATGTGTGACACCCTGTTCTGATTGAAATGCTGAACGTAGATGCATACTACAAAAACAATGATATTAACTACGTACGATAAGATTCTGTATATACTCTTTAACAGAAATGCTGCGTATGCAGCTCCTAAGAACATCCAGATGATTATTCCAGTCGTTCGACCACCAGTCTTAAAAAATAGCATCGGAAATACTATTGCATTTAAACCAATTAATGCCATTGCAACCGGAAACTGATCGCCCTTCCCTGAACTCATATACCAAAGCAGAAAAACTGCCACAAAAAAGAGAATTATTTCAGCTATGATTCCATCAACAGCTGTGTTTATGCATATACTCATGATTGTACACGGAATAAGCGCAATTATACCCAGTATCAGTATTATGTTGGTAATCTGTGTGATTATATCAAGTTCTGGTCTGGTAAAATACTTAAATGCCCTCTTAATCAACGCCTTCATACAATTTCCATCCATGTTTCATGCATAATTCGCGATAGTAATTTATAGTATTTTACCTTACTGGCCTTAACGAAACACTAAAAAAGCCGGATGCATATTCAAGCATCCGGCCATGTAATCAATATTAGATTTGCGAATCAGTTGTGTAGTTAGGAGCTTCTTTTGTGATGTGAATATCATGAGGATGAGATTCTCTTAAGGCTGCTGCCGAAATCTTAACGAAACGACCATTTTCCTTGAGTTCTTCAATTGTTGCACATCCACAGTATCCCATACCTGAACGTAAGCCGCCCATTAACTGGAAGATTGTATCTTCAACGCTTCCCTTGTAAGCAACACGTCCTTCAACGCCTTCGGGTACAAGCTTCTTAGCATTAGCCTGGAAATATCTATCCTTGCTACCATTTTCCATAGCAGCGATAGAACCCATTCCACGGTAAACCTTGTATTTACGTCCCTGGAATAATTCAAAATCACCAGGCGCTTCATCACAGCCTGCGAACATTGAACCCATCATACATACGCTACCACCAGCAGCAATAGCCTTAGTAATTTCACCAGAATACTTAATACCACCATCTGCGATAATGGGAATACCATATTCTTTTGCTACCTTGTAACATTCCATAATGGCTGTAACCTGTGGAACACCGATACCTGCAACGATACGTGTTGTACAGATTGAACCAGGTCCGATACCAACCTTAACAGCATCTGCACCAGCTTCGATTAATGCTCTTGTAGCTTCACCAGTTGCTACGTTACCAGCAATAACAGGAAGATCAGGATACTTTTCCTTAATCATCTTCAAGCAGTTAATAACGTTCTTAGAATGACCATGTGCTGAGTCAAGTACAACTACGTCAACATGAGCCTTAACTAATGCATCAACTCTTTCAAGACAGTTAGCTGTGATACCTACACCAGCACCACACAATAATCTACCCTGAGAGTCTTTAGCAGCTAAAGGATACTTAATAGTCTTTTCGATATCTTTAATTGTGATAAGTCCTTTTAAGTTACCATCCTTATCAACGATAGGAAGCTTTTCTTTTCTTGCCTTAGCTAAAATCTTTTTAGCTTCTTCAAGGTCGATACCTTCGGGAGCTGTAACAAGATTTTCGCTTGTCATACTTTCTTTAATCTTCTTAGTAAAATCTGTTTCGAATTTTAAATCACGATTTGTGATGATACCAACTAATTTCTTACCTTCTGTGATAGGAACACCAGAAATCTTGAATTTAGCCATTAAATTCTCAGCATCTTCAAGTGTATGCTCTGGAGATAAAGAAAAAGGATCGGTGATAACACCGTTTTCAGATCTTTTTACTTTGTCAACTTCTTCAGCCTGTGCTTCAATTGACATGTTCTTGTGAATAATACCAATACCGCCCTGTCTAGCCATAGCAATAGCCATTCTATGCTCTGTAACAGTATCCATTCCGGCGCTCATAACTGGAATGTTAAGCTTAATTGTTTTTGTAAGGTAAGTGGTAATGTCAATCTGGTTACCAATTACTTCTGAGTACTGTGGCTCAAGTAATACGTCGTCGAATGTGATGCCTTCTCCAATAATCTGGCTCATCTCAAATCCTCCTCTGATTCAAAACTTATCAACGTTTACAAGTTGTCCCGCCTAAAAACTTAAGCGGGACAAACCTGATAAAATTTTTCTAAAAATATCACACTTTATATTTAGTTGTCAATCATTAAATACTTTTCTGGGAGCAACATTTTTAACAGCCTTAACTAAATCCTCGCTGGGCTCTAAAATAACCTTCTCCTGTCCGTTATAGAAAAATACGTATCTTTTATCAGGCTGATTAGCTTCTCCTGAAGAATAATCATTTACTTTTGCCTGACGATTTTTGTAATTGTCCAAATGGTAAGAGTTGATAGGCGCTAATATTTCCATCTTTTCTACTTCATATGTAGCAATTCTTTTTCTTTTAGCCTTACCCTTTATCTTATCAACGGAAATCTCTTTATCAAGATAAAGATATTCGTATTCAACGTCCACATTGGTCGATACAAAATAGGCAACTACGCCAAATAACACTGCTGCAAAGAACAAAATAATCATTCCTGTTGCAAACATGCCAAGTGCAGCTAAAACTGTTAATACCCATAATCCTACTTTAGCTGCGGTTAAATATGCAGGTGTCTTTCTGGCAACCATACATTCTACATAAGTTTCGTTCATGTTGTGTCTCCATTCCAATTCTCATTGCGTTTACTGCTTGTAGCTGCTATTTATGTGACAAATGCTCAACTTCACAATAACAGCCTTTAAATTGCATTATAGACTATTTCTATATCTTTTTGTTGCTTTTTCTAAAATATTAAAGCATTTCATAAAACTTTTACATTTATACCATTTGACTGGCTTAAGATGTTGTCGGATAATGTTTGTATTATTTATAAAAGGAGATGTTATTATGCCATTAATTGATGATGTCAGAGAATCCCATGACATGGTCAAGGATAAAGATTTTAAGTACAGACTTTCATACTTTGTAGGATATTACAAATGGCACGTTCTTGCTGCCATAGTTATTTTCGCTATTCTTTTTTCACTAATTAAAAATTTCATCACCCACAAGGATATGGTGTTTAATGCAGTTTTTGTAAACGCCTTCCAGGGTATCACACTTGAGGAATTTGCAGAAAGAAACGAAATTGACACAGACAAATATGAAGCTGTAGTTGATGCTACCAACATGCTATATTTTGGAAGCGAAGCTAAAGCACAGGAAAACTACGTTACCATCCAAAAAATCGTTGCCATGGTTGCAGCCAAGGATGTTGATGTTTTCGTAGCTCCCGAAAATGTTATTACTTATTACAGCAATACAGAAATGTTCGCTGACTTAAGAGACCACTTCTCGGAAGATTATTTAAATTCATTAGGTGATAAAGTAATCTGGTACGACTTAGAGATAGAAGAAGGAGAAGATCAGATTATCCATAAGCATCTGCCTATTGCCATTGACGTATCTGATGCTCCTAAGCTTACAGTTACTGACAATGAATGCTTCTATAGTGAATATCCTATTTACTATTCAATCGTCACTAACACACAGCATCCAGAGTATGCCATAGACTTTTATTATTACATAAACGAATAAGTCTCAAAAATAAACCCTCTGCATCACACATGATACAGAGGGTTTAAATTTTTTATATTTTACTTATCAGTCTTAAGCCAAGCTGTTTCCTTAGGTGTTTTCTTAACAAAAGGTCTCTTAAGAGCCTGCTTAGCTCCATTAGGAAGAATATATTTAAGCTTGTCTTCAGCCATTCTCATATTAGAGCAATCAGGATTATCCCTTGTAAGCTTGATAGCATCAAATTCACACTTAGTAGTACACAAGCCGCAGCCTACACACTTATTAGGATCTACAATTGAAGCACCACAGCCTAAGCAACGAGAGGTTTCAGCCTTAACCTGTTCCTCTGTGAATACACCAGTTGTTGTTCTAAATGATAACTTATCGCCTTCAGTCTTAAGCTTCTTAGGAACCTGACGTCCAGTATTGTCATAGTTTTCAACAAGGATATCATCCTTATCAAGTTCAATAAAGAAGTTAGGATCACGTCCTATTGTAAGTGATGACTTAGGCTGTACAAATCTGTGAATTGAGATTGCGCCTTCTTTACCACATGCGATAGCATCAATAGCAAATCTAGGTCCATAGAACATATCACCACCCACAAAGATATCGGGTACTGTAGTCTGGAAGGTAATCTTGTCTGCTACAGGAGCTGGTCCTCTAAATTCAACGTTTTCATCCTTAAGAAGGTCACCCCAGATAGTTGCCTGACCTACAGATAAAACTACGTTCGAGCAGTTGATTGTCATAGTATCATTTTCATCATACTTAGGATCAAATCTGCCTTCAGCATTTTTAACCTGAGTACACTTCTTAAATACAATACCAGTTACCTTACCATTTTCAGATAAGATTTCCTTAGGTCCCCATCCGCCGTTAAATAAAATGCCTTCTTCTTCAGCAATTTCAATTTCTTCAGGAAGTGCTGGCATAATATCGCGGGTTTCTAGAGAAACCTGAGTAACCTTAGGTGATCCACATCTAATGGCTGTACGAGAAACGTCAATAGCAACGTTACCACCACCAATAACTACTGTATCGCCTTCAAGCTTATAGCTTTCATCGTCAATTACTGTATGTAATAGGTCTACACCCTTTAATACGCCGATTGAATCTTCGCCAGGCACATTAACACCGCGTCCACCCTGACATCCGATTGCAATGTAGAATGCCTTGTAGCCTTCTTCACGAAGCTGCTTGATTGTAACGTCCTTACCAACTTCAACACCAAGTCTAATATCTACACCAAGCTCACGTAATACATCGATTTCAGCTTCAACTACATCCTTTTCAAGTACGAATGAAGGAATACCGTATGTAACCATACCACCAGCCTTCTTGTTCTTTTCAAATAGTGTAGGCTTATATCCCTTAAGTGCAAGATAGTAAGCACATGAAATACCTGCAGGTCCTGCTCCGATAATGGCAATCTTTTCGTTGAAGCCACCTTCAATTCTAGGAATAACCTTTTTAGGAACATGATGTGTCTTGCTCTTTAAATCTCTCATGGCTACGAATTTCTTGATTTCATCAATTGCAAGAGCATCATCAATTGTGCCTCTTGTACAAGCACCTTCGCAACGGCGGTTACATACATAACCACAGATAGCAGGAAGTGGATTATACATCTTGATTAAAGCAAGAGCATCTTCGTATCTACCCTGTGAAGCCATCTTGATATAGCCTTGTACAGGAATATGTGCAGGACAAGCTGTCTTACAAGGAGCTGTACCTGTTTTATGTGTATTGAGACGGTTGATGTCTCTGTAATTTTCAGTCCACATTTCTCTAGACCACTTCTTTTCGCTAGGAAGAGGCATCTTAGGATATACGACCTCAGATCCATCCTTCTTACATAGCTTCTGGCCTAAAGTAGCTGCACCGGCAGGACATACTTCTACGCATCGTCCACAGGCTACGCACTTTTCCTTGTCAACATGAGCAATGTATGCAGAACGGGACATGTTAGGAGTGTTAAACAGCTGTGAAGTACGAAGAGCATAACATACGTTTACGTTACAGTTACAGATAGCGAAAATCTTATCTTCACCATCAATATTTGTAATCTGATGAACGAAACCATTAGCTTCTGCTTTCTTAAATATCTCAAGTGCTTCTTCTTTTGTGATATAGTGACCACCCTTACCAGTCTGAACTACATAGTCTGCCATATCACCTACAGCGATACACCAGCCTTCTGGATCATCTGCACAGCCTTCTTCGAAGGTCATTCTTGATCTTCTACAAGAACAAGGTGATGCAGCATATTTTCCTTCATATTTTTCAAGCCAATGTGAAATACGTTCAACATCAGCTGAATTGCTCATCTCAATAGCCTTTTCAACAGGAATAACATGCATACCTACTCCGGCACCGCCCATAGGAACCATGTGTGTTAATCCTTCAAGAGGAATACGTGTCATTCTTTCAAAGAAAGGACCTACTTCAGGATGTTCAGTCCATGACTTTGTACTCATATTGGTAAATTCTGCTGATCCAGGAACATACATAGGAAGTACATACTGCTTCTCATGTCTATCATTTTCATAGTTCCACTCGATAAAACCAGTATTACTCATTAAATCAAGCTGTTCCTGTAAAGCTTCAGGAGTATATTCAGGACATAAAGCGCACATTTCTTCAAAAGTCTTAGGTTCACGCTTATGCATCTTTAATGCGATTTCGCACTGTTCGTCTGTTACTAAACCTGCAAGTCCCCAGTATTCAGGGCTATCCTTGCCAATCTTTTCAAGCCCCAGCTTAACTTTAGCTCTGTCTGTTATCATCGTAGCTACTTTAACCAAGGGCTCTCTTAAAGGAGCGTCCTTATCGAACTCCGCAGGTACTACGCCTGCTCTTGGATCAATCCTATTACGATCTGGATCAAGCGAATAGGGTGTCATTAAATCCTTGTTATTCATTTTTCCTCCTAAAAATCTTCATCAAAATCACGTCGAACTATTGCAGCATAGTTCTAGGTTATCAAATTTTAACACATAACCATTAACATTTGTTTAACCAAAAAACCTTCCGATTATAATGTATCGGAAGGTTTACAAATACTAATTTCTAAGTGAATCAATTTCAATCAGTTCATCCGTATTAAAGTAATAATGTTTACCGCAGAACTGACAATTAACCTCAATATCTTCACCATCATCTATCATGGACTGTAGCTCACTATGTTCAAGAGTCATAAGACCTTTAGCAAATCTGTCTTTAGAACAGTTACAGCTATATGAAGCAGGAATTGAATCAGTAATTTCAACGTCAAAGCCCTTAAGAATAGTCATAAGCATTTCTTCCGGAGTCATACCAGCCTCCAAAAGCTTGGTAACAGAAGTAATGTCTCTTATATTGTCTTCAAGCTTTGAAATCGTTTCTTCATCTGTATATGGCATAAGCTGAATAATAAATCCGCCAGCCTGTCTGACTGTATTATTCTTTTCCATCAGGACTCCTAAACCTACGGTGGAAGGAATCTGCTCGCTGGTAGCAAAATAATAAGTTAAGTCTTCAGCTATTTCACTTGTTGTAAGCATTGTCTCGCCTACATATGGTTCCTTTAGGCCTAAATCCTTGATAACTGTAAGGAAGCCAGGACCTAATGCTCCACCTACGTCAAGCTTTCCAGCCTTGCTAGGAGGAAGCATAACGTCTGGCACATAGGGGTATCCCTTTACTCCACCATGAGAATCGGCCGTTACAACAAGTCCCTTAGCTGGACCTCCACACTTAATCTGAAGGGTAAGCACATCAGCATCACCCTTTTGCATTGAGCCCATCAACACGCCTGCAGTTAGAAGTCTTCCTAATGCTGCCGTAATAATAGGACTTGAGTTATGAGCCTGTCTCGAAAACTCGACTAAATTTTTTGTTGTAGCAGCGAATGCTCTTATCTGAGCCCCGGCTGCGGTTGCACGTACAATGTAATCTTCCACTTATCTACCACTACTTTCCATTTTCACGGGCTATAATATATACCCTTTCGCTTTCAGCATTCACCGGCTTATGAGTATCTGCATCAATAGCATCTACAAAAATAAGCCCTGCCTTTTCGATGCATTCCTTCATAGTATCAACGGTATAGCCTCTTTGAAGATGAGTTTCGCTAAAACGTCTGAAAAGCTCACCTTCTCTTACAAAAAATGTAATATCGTACTCGTTTATATCATCTTCTGGATCATAAAAGTTTTCCCAGATAAAACTCTCATTCTCACGATTTTCAGCAATTGTTGCATCACCTATTACACATTCGTACTTATACTTTGTATTAAAGTCAAATACAAATAGTCCTTTAGGATCAAGATAATTATTTACAAGTTTGAATACCTCTATAAGCTCTTCTTCTTCAAGAATATAGTTGATTGAGTCACATACGCTGACAATAGCACGAACTGTTCCATATAGCTCAAATTCACGCATATCCTGACATAGATACAAAATCTCGCTAACCTCGCCTTCCTTGCTCTTAGCTACATTTAACATTGAGTCAGAATTATCTATTCCTATCATGTCATAGCCTTTTGCCTGAAGACGTCTTGTCATTTCGCCCGTACCAGCACCAAGTTCACATATCAAACCTTCATTAATATTATCTTTTCTAAGCAACCCTACAATAAATTCACACCACGCATCATATGGAGTCTCCTCCATAAAGCTGTCATAAAGAGCTGCAAAATCTGTATAAGCTTCCATTCGTTACTTCCTAGAATAATCCAACTATCCAAAGCACTACTTTAGTTCCCAGTCCCATGATAACACCAGCAAGAACAACGCCACCCATTACGGATCTTACACTCTTTTTAAAGTCCATATCAAGAATAGATGCCGCAAGTGTACCAGTCCATGCGCCAGTTCCCGGAACAGGAATACCTACAAATAAGAACAACGCAAAATACAATCCACGTCCTGCTTTTTCTTCAAGCTTAGCACCACCCTTATGTCCTTTTTCAAGACACCAGGTGAAAAACTTTCCTATAACCTTTTTGTCCTTGCCCCACTCAAGCACTTTTCTAGCAAAAAAGAAAATGAATGCAACAGGAAGCATATTTCCTATGATTGCAATTACATAGCATAAAGGAAGGTTTAAAGCTACCCCCTTTTCGATTGCTGTCATAGCATAAGGAATTGCCCCTCTTAGCTCAACTAGTGGAACCATTGAAATAAAAAAAATAATTAAATACTGAACTAACATACCATCTCTCCCGTAACTTTCTATTTAATAATCATATCCAGTACTTCCATTACACGCCGCATTTCTTCATCTGTGCCTATAGAAATTCGTAAATAATCCTTAATTCTTTCTCCGTTAAATGCACGTACTAGTATCTTATTTTCTCTTAAAAAAGTAAAGAGTTCATCTCTTGGAATTGATTCATGCTTAGCAAAAACAAAGTTAGTCTTGCTATCGCCAAAAGAAAATCCACGCTTCGCTAGTTCTTTTTTAGTCCACTCTCTAGTAGCAATTACCTTTTGAGTAGTCTCTATAAAATAAGCTTCATCCTCCATTGAAAGAGCTCCAAGCTCTAAGCTTGGCATATTCATAGTATAAGAGTTAAATGCATATTTAGCATCTGACAAGTACTTAATAAGCTTAGACTGTCCAAATGCATAACCTATTCTTAATCCAGCAAGAGATCTTGACTTAGAGTATGTTCTTACAACCAAAAGGTTATCATACTTATCTATTAATGGAAGTGCACTCTCTGCCCCAAAATCAACGTAGGCTTCATCTACTATTACTACAGAATCTGGATTATTCTTAATAATTCTTTCTATATCACTAAGTGGAAGCTCAACACCTGTTGGTGCATTAGGGTTAGCAACAACTACGCCTCCATTAGGTTTTAAATAATCTTCAACATTAATCGTAAAATCATCCTTCAAAGGAACTTCCTCAAAAGGAATTTTAAAAAGATTAGCCCATACCGGGTAAAACGAATAAGTTATATCCGGAAACAGAACTTTCTCATTACCATTAAAAAAGGTGAGAAATGCCATTGCAAGCACATCATCAGAACCAACACCTACAAATATCTTTTCTTTATCAATATGGTAAGCTTGGCTGATAGCATCAACTAGTCTTGAGCAGGTTGGATCAGGATATTTTTTATAATCGTCCACGCTCATTGTTTTTAACGCTTCTCTCACAGCTTTAGCTGGAGGATATGGATTTTCATTAGTATTTAATTTTATGAGTCCACTTATCTTAGGCTGCTCACCAGGGGTATATGGAACTACCTTTCTAACATTGCCTTCCCACATAAACATTTCTCCCTTTCCATAAACATGTAAACAGTTTAAGTGTTTTTATCTTTTAAATCAATATGAAAAACACAGGCCTTCATCTGTTACAATCAGCACATCCTGATTTTTAATCTGAACATATACATGCTTCTTTTTTCTTGAAAGCTTCATCCAAGGGGATAGATATATGAAATATTTACCACCATCTGTAAGCTTCTTGTCATTTATCATTACTATAATTTTCTTACCGTCAGTTTTGGCTCTTGCAGCTGAGACCACTTTAATTTTTCCATCTTTTTTATAATACACATAATTAAAGTGAGAAACTAGCATAAGTCCTAGAAGCAAAACCATTACTCCAGCCACAATATATGCATAAACGCTACTATCAGACTTTTCTACTATGCTAATATCTGTATTATCTTTCTCTTCGTCAGCTTTAGTTTCAACCGTGGCTATTGTATTATCTTCTGTTTTTTTGGTGCTTACAGAGGCATTCCCCTGCTTACTGTTTTCTTCAAGCTTAGAATAATTCGAAACACTACTATCACCAGATACATTTTCTTTGGACGTATCATTTGTCCTTGAGTTTGGCTTTTTAGATACAGAGACAAGATTCTTAGCGGGTGTAGATTCATTTTCAATTATGCCTTTTTCTTCCTGTGAATCATTCTTGCTTATTCCAGTAAAGCTTGCAATAAAATTACCTAATGGATTTTTATGTGTGGTACTTTCTGTCTCAGGATTAGCTGTTACATTCGTAGAACCTGATCCAGCTACGCTGTTTGTGCTGTTACTTCCAGGTTTATTCGTAGTCACATTTTCTGTTTGACTAGGCTTAGATGTTTCTTCTTTTTTATTAACTGCATTCAAAAGCTCCTGCTTTTTCTTTTCTTCCTCAGCTTTCTTAATTGCTTCTAGGCGTTCCACTTCTTTTCTTTCTGCTTCAAGTCGTTCTGCTTCTTTTCTTTCTGCTTCTATGACAGCTGGATCTTTTCCTATATTGTTCACTACAATTGATCCAGTTGCAACATTTCCTGCCTTGTCGATTACCTTTACATATACAGTTCCATTGCTACTAATATGCATGGAGCTACTTGAGCCATAAGCTCCGCCATTAAACGAATAAGCGGTATCTGAAAGGCCGGATTCAGCATCACTTGCACTTACATATACATCAACTCCAGCTTCCGTCCATCTGTTCGTATTCTTTGAAATAGTGATTGTAGGTGCATTTTTATCAATATTATTTACAACGATGCTATCAGATATGCTTCCATACAAAGGGCTGTTTACTGTCACTGAATATGTACCATTAGAGGATACCGTATATGTCGAGCTACCCGACGCACCATTACCAAAATCATATGTAACTGATGAACTGTCAAAGTTTGCTGCCAAAGAAGTTACACTGGCACTTATAGTAACATCCTGATTAGTCCAGTCTGATGTGCTCTTTAAAAGACTTACGCTTCCTAGCACTTCCCCTTCACTATATCCGCATATATTTTCAGTCTCATAATATACGTGCGCTGTTGGTTTTGTTATAGGATATTGAAACAGTTCACCCCCGCACCAAGTACAAGTCTGTTGCTCACTCACCCTAGGCTCAATCAGACCCTTATTACAAACTTCTGTGTACACCTTCCTGTATGCAGACGTAAAAAGCTGACAACTTCTGCACATGACCATAATAGGCCCCACTTCCTCATAAGTAACGGTATGATCAGTACATGTTTTAGCCACGCTTCCTAAGCAGCTTTCACTGTGATGATGCACAAAATCAGCAGCATGTGTACTTACAGGATTCGCAATAAAGCTTACAGCCAAAATAGTAACTGCAGGAATAAATCTTGCAATTACTTTACGAAATTTATAGTTTAATAACATAAAAAACCTCCATCAATGAAAAATCCACCCACTACGGGCGCTAGATAATTCATTTATGCAGGTTTTTTAATAGGTAGGCTTGATATTAGCACAGAGCGTAGTTTTTTTCAAGCCTTTAGTTCATTTTTTTCTTTTGCCTGTTAAATACTATTATGAAGCAGACAAGGTGTACGCTAAAGGTTACTACCCATGAAATGGGGTAAGACAGGTATAGGCATTCAAGTGACCTATGCAATCTAAATACCGTGAAAATCCACACAATACGAAGGCCGCACGCTCCTAAAAGTGACACTATCATAGGCATTATCGAATAGCCTAATCCCCTTATTGCGCCTACAGCAACTTCCATAATACCGCACGAAAAATATGTGAGCATAATAATCTGTGCTCTTATTAATCCATAGTGGATTACTACATCCTTGTCATTGTCTCCTGCAAATATTGCAAGCAGATTTGGACCGAAAATATATACAAGTGAACCGACAGTCGCACCGATTACTATTACAAGACCTAAACACTCAAGGAACAGCTTCTTAATTCGGTCAAACCTTTTAGCACCATAATTTTGGCTTGTAAAGCTTAAACATGTGTGATATATCGCATTCATTGAGCAATATACAAAGTTTTCTAGGTTGCTAGATGCAGTGCTTCCAGCCATTGCATCCTCGCCAAAGGAATTAATCGATGACTGAATCAAAACATTGGAAATCGAGAAAATTGCTCCCTGAAATCCCGCGGGAAGACCTAACCTTAGTATCTGTGTAAACTTATTTTGGTATATTCTAAGTTTCTTTATTTCAAGTCTGTAGCATTCATCTGACCTTATCAGACACCTTACTACCAGGTATGCTGATACTGTCTGCGAAAGAACAGTAGCCCATGCCACGCCATCTACTCCCATTCCAAAAGCTGTGATGAAAACAACGTTGCAAACTGCATTTATTGCCCCAGAAATAGTCAGATATGTAAGTGGTCTTTTCGTATCTCCCACTGACCTTAATATAGCAGCACCAAAATTATAGAGCATCTGTACAGGCATCCCTACAAAATATATTCGTATATATAAAGAGGCATCTGGCAACACTGATAATGGTGTTCCCATCAAAACTAATATCTTAGGAGCAAATATAACTCCTATGAATGAAAGAGCGATTCCACCAATAACTGATAATGAAACTGCGGTATGTACAGTTTCATGCACGTCTTTTTCCTGTCCTGATCCAAAAAACCTTGCAACTAAAACATTAGCGCCAACTGACAGCCCCAAAAAGACGTTTACTAAAAGGTTAATCAATGATGACGTTGATCCTATCGCAGCTAACGCTGTTTTCCCTGCAAATCGCCCTGCCACAACCATGTCTACAGTATTAAATAGAAGCTGTAAAACGCTTGATAGAATCAGCGGTATTGCAAAAGAAAGAATTTTAGGAAACAGCGTTCCTTCAGTTGTATTTATACTATATTCCTTTTTCTTCATAGTTTCCTCGTAATGCGTAAATATTAGTTGATAATTTTATTTAATTTAAGCATAATAGTACTTAATTAAACAATTTGCAATCAATTTGTGTATTTTTGTGAATGTAAAAGTGGGAGTAACATATGGCAACAATTTCTGTCTGCATGATAGTCAAAAATGAGGAGAAGGTATTGCGTAGGTGCCTTGACTCTCTCGAGGGTCTTTATGATGAACTAATCATCGTCGACACTGGTTCAACAGATTCAACAAAAAAAATAGCCAAAGAATATACTGAGGACATTTACAATTTCACCTGGAATGGCGATTTCAGTGCTGCAAGAAACTATTCAATGAAATTCGCCACCTGCGATTATATATATGTAGCAGATGCAGATGAAATAATTGATGAAGAAAATCGAGCAAAATTCTTAGTTTTAAAAAAAGCACTGGTCCCAGAAATTGAAATAGTTGAAATGAAATACATTAATCAGCTAGAGCATGGCACTGTATACAACTATGACAGTGAACTTCGTCCTAAGCTTTATCGCAGACTCAGGGAGTTTACTTTTATAGAGCCAGTACACGAAATGGTACGTTTAGACCCTGTTGTATACGAAAGCGATATCGAAATAATACATAAGCCCGAAAACCTTCATTCTTACAGAGATATTTCGATCTTTGAAAAAGTAGTCAAGGAAAAGGGTGAAATGAGTGAAAGACTCACCAGAATGTATGCAAGAGAGCTCATGGTTTCTGGTACAGAGCAAAACTTCCATGACGCAGTTCCATTTTTTGAAAGCGTAATAGAATCTAATTATGGAGACTCGGATGTAGCAAGGCTAGCCTATATCATTCTTGCTGCTGAAGCTGCAACCACAGCTAATTCCACCAGAATCATGAAATACTCGCAAAAGGACATTTCACTTGGTGCAAGTTCGGAAATCTGCTCTATATTAGGAGCTTACTACGAGACAAAAGGCGATTATGCTGAAAGTTATCTTTGGTACTATAATGCAGCATATAACACAGATCCTGAGATTAGCATAAGATACAAGGAAGAAATCCCTATAAAAGGATTAGGACGTATTGAAGAAAAAAAGCAGACTGAGTAAAAAAAGCCCCTGAAGCTTAGCTTAATGTAATCTTTTTTAGATATCCAAAAAAAGATTACATTTAAGCCTAGCTCCAGGGGTTATATTTTTATTCTTCTTCGTTCATTGCTTCGCCATAAAGTCTTGCACATTTTACTGCAACATGCCATCCCTTTAATAGCTTTCTTCTTTCTTCTTCTTTCATAGAAGCTTCAAACTCTCTTCCCAACTTCCAGTTTTCTTTAATCTCATCTAAAGACTTCCAAAAACCAGTAGCAAGTCCTGCTAGATAAGCGGCACCAAGAGCAGTAGTCTCTATGCATTTAGGACGCTTAACGTTTAATTCAAGTACATCAGCCTGAAATTTCATCATAAAGTTATTAGCACTTGCTCCACCATCAACCTTTAAATCTTTAAGCTTGATGTTAGAATCCTGCTCCATGACCTTTAACACATCATATGTCTGGTATGCAATTGATTCTAATGTTGCACGTATAAAGTGTTCTTTCTTACAGCCTCTTGTAACTCCTACTACTGTGCCTCTTGCATACTGATCCCAATATGGTGCTCCCAGGCCTACAAATGCAGGTACAACATAGCAGCCAGCAGTATCTGGAACAACTGTTGCAAATTCTTCAGTTTGTCTAGCGTTTTCTACTATCCTCATTGCATCTCTTAACCACTGGACTGATGCTCCGGCTACGAAAACACTACCTTCTAATGCATACTGTGGAGTATCACCTATGCTTGCTGCAATGGTAGTAAGCAATCCATTTTCAGAGAATATTGCTTTTTCTCCTGTATTCATAAGTAAGAAACAACCAGTTCCATATGTGTTCTTAGCTTCTCCTGGTTCAAAGCAACACTGTCCGAATAAAGCGGCCTGCTGATCCCCGGCAACACCTGCAATAGGAATCTCTCCACCAAGCACAAAGGGATCTGTATTTCCAAACAAAGTACTCGATTTCTTAACTTCAGGAAGCATGCTCATAGGAATTCCAAAGAAGTCACATAGCTCCTTGTCCCATTCCAAAGTCTTTATATTAAAGAGCATGGTTCTTGATGCATTAGTGTAATCAGTTACATGAACCTTTCCTTTTGTAAGATTCCATATAAGCCATGTATCAACAGTACCAAATGCAAGCTCACCTTTTTCAGCTAATTCTCTAGCGCCTTCCACATTATCTAGTATCCATTTAATCTTGGTAGCACTAAAGTATGCGTCTGGTATTAACCCTGTCTTGTCACGTATCTTGTCAGCTATTTCAAGCTCTTTTATATCCTCAACGTAATCCGCTGTACGCTTGCATTGCCATACAATTGCATTATATACCGGTTCACCAGTTGATTTATTCCATACAATAGTAGTCTCTCTTTGATTAGTTATACCAATAGAAGCAATCTGCTCATATGAGGCATTAACTAATGCCATTGCTTCTAAAGCAACTGCTAGCTGAGAAGACCATATTTCCATGGCATTATGCTCTACCCAACCGGGCTTTGGATAAATCTGAGAAAACTCTCTTTGCGCCATGTTTACTATGTTTCCAGCCTGATCAAACAAGATGCATCTAGAGCTTGTTGTCCCCTGATCAAGAGCCATAACATATTTTTTCATAAGTGTAACCCTCCAATGCAATTACAAAATATTCTTTGTTATTACTATATCACTTCCTGTGCCTAATATGTTAGCACATGCAACATCCCCAATACTGCATGGTGCCTCAATAGAAAGCTCATTTAGTTTTTTTGCGACCTCAAAGATCATTCCCTTAGGAATAACTGTTTTTGTCTTTACTGGCACTACAATACCTTTTCTATTTGATATTCTGATTGTTCCCGTAACAATTCTCGTAGGATTTGTTACTTCATCAATTGCATATAGTTCACCACGTTTACATGTATTTCCTGTTACTACAATTGTTTCCTTTTTGCCTGGCTCCATTGTTACAGTAAGCTGGCAGCCCATAGGACAGCCGATACATGTTAAATTTCTTGTTTCCATACGCTATCCTCCTTAAGCTTTCTCTATCAATACTTTTATTGTCTCATTGTCATTCATTTCAAGAATATCTGATTTTTTAAGAACAACCTGTTCCATTTCACCTGGCGCACAAATCTGTTTCTTGCGTCGGCTTATGCATTTGTCTCCTAAATATACTACAATCTCGCAATCCTTATAAACATTTCCTACTCTGAATCGAATGGTAAGTAAATCTTCTAACCTTGATTTTCTTACCATCACTGGCACTGTATATCTTACTCCATTACCAGTCTCAATATTAATAGGCTTATCTTCCTTTTGATTAGCTTCACCAGCAAGATTCATTACATAGCTTGCAGCATGACGTCCTGCTTCTGAAGCTTCTTTTGACACATAATCAACAAGGTCGTGAACATGCAATACATTTCCGCAAGCGAAAACACCGTCAATACTGGTCTCAAGGCTTTCATCTACCCTGGCACCTCCAGTAATAGGGCTTAATTCAACGCCTAATTCACCTGACAACTCGTTTTCGGGAAGAAGTCCACAAGATAATAATAACGTATCACA
Organism: Lachnospiraceae bacterium; assembly: GCA_045639565.1. Lineage (GTDB taxonomy): Bacteria > Bacillota > Clostridia > Lachnospirales > Lachnospiraceae > UBA1258. The sequence continues at coordinate 93,574 of JAZUDH010000067.1, read as the reverse complement.
AGGAATAACCTCTTCTGTTCCAGGAATAGGCTTGTTCTTTTCATCTACTTTAGCAAGTGTAATAGATTCAACTCTGTCTTTTCCTTTTATATCTACTACAGTTGTAGACAGTTTAAGTGGAATATTGAAATCGTCAAGACATTGCACAATATTACGTTTTAACCCACCTGAATACGGCATCAATTCAGCGACAGCCTTTACGTGAGCTCCCTCAAGCGTCATTCTTCTGGCCATAATAAGTCCGATATCGCCTGATCCCAAAATGACTACTTCATGTCCTGGCATTTTTCCCTCAATATTTACATATCTTTGAGCTGTACCAGCTGAGTATATTCCTGCAGGTCTATATCCTGGAGTATTAAGTGCTCCTCTAGGACGTTCACGACAACCCATAGCTAAAATAACTGAGTCCGCTTCAATTTCAAAAATTCCTCGTTCTTTGGACATCGCTGTAACTATCTTCTTGCCATCACGAACGCTTATATCAATTACTATTGTGTTTAATAAACAGTCTACTTTTCTATCATGAGCCTGATCAATGAATCTTTGTGCATATTCAGGACCAGTAAGCTCTTCCTTAAATGTGTGTAAACCAAATCCATTGTGAATACACTGATTTAAGATTCCACCTAATACCCCATCACGTTCTAATATTAGTACTTCCTCAATACCCGCATCCTTAGCCGCAATAGAAGCTGCGAGTCCAGCAGGGCCACCACCAATGATTGCTATTTTTGTCTTCATTTCGTCCCTCCTATAAACTCTTATGCTCAGTCAGGAATTCTGATCCTGCACCGTGCTTAGTAATGTCTACAATCTCGCGACCGGTTTCGCGCGCTATAATCTCCAATGTTTTAGGTGAGCAAAATCCCGCCTGACATCTTCCCATTCCAGCTCTGGTACGACGCTTAACTCCATCGAGCGTAGTAGCACCCAATGGTCTATTAATAGCATCAACAATTTCGCCTTCTGTAACTATTTCGCAACGACATATCACATTAGCGTATAAAGGATTCTCGCTTACAAGCTTCTGCTTTTCCTCATTGCTTGCAAGTGCCATATTAGGAATGCCTTTTCTAGTACTAATAAAGTTTTCTTTACGCTCTGCTTTTAAATACGATGCAGCCATCTCAGCAAGCTCTTCACCAATAGCTGGCGCTGCTGTCAAGCCTGGCGATTCGATTCCAGCAGCATCATAGAAGCCTTCTACACTCGAAGCTCCTACTATAAAGTCATGTCCATCTGATGCAGCTCTCAATCCGGCAAAAGAAGTAATAACGGATCTATATGGAATCTGCTTAATGCTTCTTGCTGCAGCTGCCTGAAGTTCAGAAAGCCCTTCAGCTGTAGTGCTCACATCATCTTTATCCTCTATTTCAAGTGCAGTGGGGCCTAGTAGCAAATTACCATGCACTGTAGGAGTAACTAACACACCCTTGCCCTTAGCACTAGGAAGCTGGAATATTGTAGCTGAAACTGTATTTCCAACCTTTTTATCATATAAGCAGTATTCACCTTTTCTTGCTGTAATCTTGATTTTATCTTCACATACAAGATTGTGAATTGAATCTGCATATACTCCGGCTGCGTTAATTACAACCTTTGTTTCAAAAGAGCCCTTGTCAGTAACAACAGTAAAGCCCTCTGCATGTTTTTCTATATTTTCAACTTTTGTATTTAACTTAAACTCAACGCCATTCACATTAGCATTTTCAGCCATCGCTATTGTTAGTCCAAAGGGACATACAATACCACCTGTTGGAGCATAGAGCGCCGCAACGACTTCATCAGATAATGAAGGTTCAAGCTTTCGTGCCTCATCCCCTGTAATTATTTTGGTTTCAACACCATTGAGCTTTCCTCTTTCAACAAGCTCATCTAGCTTAGAAATATCGTCTTTGTCAAAGCACAAAACTAAAGAGCCATTATTCTTAAAAGGGAAATCAAGCGTTTTAGCAAGCTCTGGCATTTTCTTGCTTCCCTTTACGTTATAATATGCTTTTTTTGAGCCAGCAGGTGCGTCAAAGCCTGCATGAACAATACCGCTATTAGCTTTAGAAGTTCCTTCACATACATCTGAAGCTTTTTCAATAACAACGCATTTAAGATTGTATCTTGAAATCTCTCTTGCGATGGAAGAGCCTGTAACGCCAGCTCCTACTATCACCACGTCATATTTCATTAAGTAACCCTCCGACAAATCACTTTTAGAAAACTCGTTTACCGATTTGCGTTTCCATTATATCGCATATCACAGTCCATTTCAATAATAACACCAGACCTGTAACAGCGAATAATATACAAAATATACAATTGTTTTTCATCAATATTAGCCAAAAACAAATCTGTTCGTGCATAACTTGGTTCTTTTTTTGTTACTGTTTTTGCATTTATTCCAAAACTGATGTTAACAGTATGCTTACTATCAAAATGTAAAATAATCTCATTATGATGATAGTGGGTCATTGTCCGCTGTCGTGATATTTTACGAGGAAGAACAATGGATTTATTCTGCATTATTATTTCTGTTGCATCACTTCTTGTCGCTATCTTCCTATTGTATAAAGCGGTATCGCAGGCACCTTCTAATGAGCAGAAAATGCTCCAGCTTTTAGCGACCTGTGTCTTTGTATTAAACGTAGGATGTACAGCAGAAGTTGTTGCGGACAATGTTAATACAGTTGCTAACGGAGTGGTATTTTCACTATTTGGAAGTATCTTTATTCCGTATGTATTTTTAGTGTTCTTTTGCCTTATCAGCCGTATGGAACTTCCAAACATATTTAAATATATCGGCAATCTTGGTAATGTTCTTTTCTGCGCATTATTTTCCACCGACTTTATGCACCATCTTGTGTTTAACTCAATAGCGTATGGTCAAAATGGTGTTGCTTCTTATCCAATATTTGAATATAACATCGGCTATTACTTATATATATGTTGGGCGCTCTTCTTTATGCTTGTATCATTTTCAATCTTTTTTAGAGCTCTTAAATTGAAGCGATACAGCTATAAGGGTATGCCCTTAACAATGTTTTCATTCCTAATTGTTGTTTTTTTATCAGCATTTGCGCTTGTTTCGAATTATTTTAAGATTCTTCCATTTGATGCAAGAGCCGTTCTGGTAACTATATCCGCTTCGCTACTATATTTTACTGTTTGGAAAGCAAAGCTTTACTCTCTAGGCAAAAATGTCGAAGAAGATATTCTTACAAATATTGATGACATGATTCTTGCATATGACGATCAGGCGAGACTCATTTATGTAAATGATAAGATGCTTGCATATCTTGCAGTAGACAAAGTTCCAGCCTTTGGCAAACCTTTGCAAGAGCTTAGTCCTCTAACTGACAGAATTCTTGCCTTAAAAAATGAGGATCTGTTTAGTGCTAACAATAGAATATACTCCTGTGAAATATCTCCAGTAAAATATAAAAACGATACCTATGGCCAGATACACTGGTTAAAGGATGTTACAAAAGAACAAAGCTATATTGCTAAAACGCTTGAGCTCAAAGAGCAGGCCGACAAGGCTAATGATGCTAAGTCTCGTTTTCTTGCCCACATGTCGCATGAAATACGTACTCCCATCAATGCAATCATTGGTATGGATGAATTAATCATCCGAGAGACAAGCGATGATACAACTAAAGAGTACGCGGATGATCTAATGCGAGCTAGCAAGACTCTTCTTTCTCTTATAAACGATTTGCTGGATTACTCTAAAATCGAAGCTGGAAAAATGGAAATTGTTCCTGCAAATTATTCTTTGGCAGGAATGCTACGAGATTTATATAACATGGGCCGAGTGCGTTCCGATCAGCGAGGGCTAGAATTAAACTTTGTAATAAATGAGAATACGCCCAAAGAACTGATAGGCGATGAGGTCAGAGTTAAGCAGATAATAACCAATGTCATCACAAATGCAGTAAAATATACAGACAAGGGTTCTGTAACCGTGTCCGTTGACTATAAAGAAGCACAATTCGAAGAGATTGATTTAATCATATCAGTAAAAGACACAGGCATAGGAATCAAGAAAGACGACCTTCCAAAGCTTTTTGGAAAATTCGAAAGAATAGAAAACGAGCTAACACACAAAACCGAGGGAACTGGGTTGGGAATGAGTATTACAATGCAACTTCTCGATTTAATGTTTGGTGACCTTCACGTTGAAAGTGAATATGGGAAGGGAAGTAATTTCATAATTACAATTCCCCAAAGGGTGGCTAATCGAGAGCCTATAGGAGACTTTAACAAGGCTTCCAAAGAAGTCGTCGAAAATAAGAACGAAAAAGAGCGTATCAGATTTGAAGCTCCTAATGCTCACATTTTGGTTGTTGATGACAACAAAACCAATCGAACAATTGCTAAGCTACTGCTAAAGAACAGTAAGATAAAGTTTACTGAAGCTGCATCTGGTGAAGCTGCTCTTGAACTAATAAAAGGCAACCACTATGACATCATACTGATGGATTTACGAATGCCTGGATTGTCTGGTTTAGAAACACTTAGAGAAATGGACAATATCCAGCACAGTTGTGTCGGTGTTCCTGTAGTAGCCCTTACTGCTGATGCCGAGCAGGGAGCTGCTGATTACTACAAATCTCAGAATTTTACAGACTATCTGTCTAAACCAATGGATCCTGTAGACTATGAGAGAATGATTGTAAGACTTTTACCTAAAGATAAAGTTACATACCTATAATAAAAAGGCGAGTCACCAAAATGGTTGCTCGCCATATTTCTTATTTCTTGGAAAGAGGATTCAAATCTCCTTCTGTCTCGTATGATAGAGGAATGCCATATGTATCTTCATAGATATTCTTCCATGTTTCAAAATTAGCTTCCATCATCTCTTTTACATTATCAGACCTTGATTTATTAGGATCTGGATAAATAGGTTCTGCAATATGAATAGTGTATTCCTGTACAGGAAGACCACCTTCACCCGGATAATCACTGTCACTCATAGTAATAAAGCAAGGGAGCACAGGAACAAGGTTTCTAGCTGCAAAAATGAATCCACCCTTCTTCAATGGCTTGGGCTTACGGTAATTCCACCACAAACTCTGTTCGGGATAAATCAATACAAAATGTCCACGCTGTAAAAGAGTATCAACTGCTTTCATAAGCTTCTTCATGGTTGTCTTATTAGAACTAAGTGGAAGCGTATTACAGTTTCTCATTAAAAAGCCATAAAATCCAGGGAAGCTTGTATAGTTAGCTTCTTTAATAATTCTATAGAACTTTCTACCATACTGACCTGACTTTTCATAGGCAAGCTGCATAGCAAAGCTGTCAAAAGCATTGAAATGGTTACATGTAATGATTGCACCAGAATTTAGCTTTTTATAATTTTCGATTCCTTTAATCTCCTTAATGATGAACATCTTACGACGTATCATAGTCTTTAGGAACCATCTGGCCATCTTATAGGCATATCTAGTGTTAAGACGTTTTGACATGCTGTTGTCAAGATAGTCTATTTCGTCTGGCATAATTGTACGTCCAGGAGGGTCATCTTCTACATCTTCGTCGAATCGCCCTTCTCTTTCGTACTGCTTAATCTTTTCTAAAATCTCCTGCCTTGTAATACCCTTTTCAATGGTATCGCCAAAAAGATTAAAATAATTCTTTTCATTGTTAATTTCTTGCTCAGCAAGCTTTAACAGATGCTCACCAGATAAGAAATCTTTCTTTTTTTCAGCCTCACCATAATTAGCAAGATCCTTTTTTAGTTCATCAATATCTGAAGTTTTCTCGGCGTATTTCCAAAACATGGCTGCATACTTGCAGTCTTTAACATGCCATGGTTTCTCGGCAAAATTGTAGTGTACAAGGCCAATCTTACTATGTGATCTTTCAGCTGGTTCAGACATCTGAACATTCCATTTTGAATCAACCCATAATACTTTGTCTCTGCACAGAATATTAAGATAATCCTGATCCTGAGCTACAACAAAGGTATAAGTATTAAGCAGATCAATAAACTGCTTTTTCATGCGGCTTTTTCTAAACTGCTTAGCATTGATTACTAATACACCTGCATTAAAGTAAGCAGATCTAGAAATACCTAGTACATTTTCAACATAATCGCCGAAAATATCTGTATTGGCCACAAGATAGTCCTGCGAAGCGCCTACCATATTGTTACCAAGGTTATACTTAAATAGCTCAGCAACGTCTCGATTTAATACAATATCAGAATCAAGGTATATAACCTTATCATACTGTGGAAATAAATCTGCTATAAAAATCCTGTAGTAAGTTGTTAAAGAATAGTAATCTCTAAGAGCTAATTTTTTCTCTATCTTAGAAATTTCTGTGCTTACGTCAACAAATTCTATAAACACATTGACTGATTGCATTGCATATACTTTTTTCTTAGTCTCTTCAGCGATATCTGTGTTAAGAATATATATCTTGTAATCATAAGAAATCGAAGCATGGTCAATAAGTGAACGTAGCACTACCATTAAGTATTTTACATAGTAATCATCACAAGCAAAGAACACAGGAACAGTCTTTGTTGATTCTTTTAAAATGTTAAGCCTTTTGAGGTTCAGCATGTTCATGTTCATACTTTCCTTTCCAATATAAATACTCATATATTACATCATCAAACTGGTTATATCCAAACACCTTATACATGCGGCTTACATGCCACTGCTTGATATTTTCAGTGTGAGGATATGGTAAATAGAACAGTCTTTTTGAAAAGTGTCTAACTACTGTATGTTTCCATAGGAATTTCTGATCATTAAAATACTGACTGAGCATCAGTTTCTTAGTAGTACTATGATAAATAGCATCCTGATCTGCAAAAAGCATCTTCTTAGTCTTGATTAATTCTCTTGCTTTTACTAATAACCCTGTCTCTCTAACTTTCGTAAGATTAAACAAGATAACTCCAGCATTAATATAGTTAGGATTAAGCAGATATTTTCCATAGTGATCACGTGCCGCTGCATATTCGTAATCAGATACATCCTGCTCATATAAAAGAGAGATGTCACGATTAAACAATATATCCACATCAAGATATAAAATCTTTTCTGGCATATCTGGAATCATGTCCATAAATAGCCTAAGCAAAGTATATGGAGAACAATAGCACTGTTCATTGGGACAGTTAGCAAATTCTTCTCGATACAAATCCGATACTTCTAATCTTGTAACAACATTTTCTCCATTATATGTTTTAACAACGCTATCTAAAAAGCTAATCTTCTCTTCAGAAATAGCAACATATTCAGGTTTAATGTGTGAAACATCCATTGTCATTACATAAAAATGAAATGGTTCTTTAGATTCAGTTCTCTTCATAATAGAAAGAGCACAGGTTAATACCCCATCAAAAACCTTGTCATTTCCTGAAAAAAGAATATTTTTCATGCATTCTCATCCTTAATATACTTGATAAATTCAACGTTACTGTTAAGACTTCTATTAACCATTGTATCATATACTTGGTCTCTTAGTCTTTCTTTTTGTAATGGCTTAGGTAAACTTAAATCCGCATAGAATGGCCCGTCAATATAAGTGACCATTCTAGGGGTTTTCACAAATTTCCTTTTCTGATAAGTGTTAGTAAAGCAATACACTGGAGCCCCACATTGAATAGGGTAGCCAAAAGAAGCATTTGTAAAAGGTCTTATTTTAGTGTAGTATGGCCAGATATGCGCTTCCGGATATATTAGTATGCTCTTGCCTTTTTTAGAAAGCTCCATAATTTTGTTATGAAAATTTCTTGCAGCCTTTAAATCATCTGGTAAAGGTAACGCACCAAGCATAGGGGTAAGTCTCCCTAGTACTGGCATCGATACATTATTGGGATGCACAATGACATATAAATCTGTTAGAAAATCAATAATATTGGGAATAAAAGGATCGGCACCCGCATTAGTGTGGTTGCCGTATAGAAAGTACCCTGTTCCCCTTGCATCCTTTAAGCATTTTTTATTAACTACTTTGTGCCCATATTTAAGTTTTAGGAAGAGCCATCCCAAAGGCTTAGCCACTATATAATATAAAACAACTCTTCCAAACTTCCTAACTCCTACTAAATCATAGCAGTAACTTTCATCAATCTTTTTAGGATTAATAATTGCCGATGAAAACTCATCTTCTAATTCGTTTTTATAATAAACAATCTTTGTTTTATCCACAAAAACCTCCGAGCGAGGTTACTATTCGCTCATTTTGCCAGGCTTATCAACTGAAACCTTGAACTGCATAAGCTTCAATAAGTACTCAGGCATCTTACGATTTCCCAGTTCCCAATCAGTCACTGTTCTGTAAGGTATCTCAAAGTATGCGCAAAATTCCTTACGGTTCATGCCTGTACTTTTTCTTAATTCAATTAAAAATTCTCTGTTATCCATTTTAGTGCCTCCTAGCGCAAATTTTATTTCCGCGCAATCTAACCTTAATATACTACCACAAAGGGTTTTAGGGTGCAATGCGATAAAATATCTAATTAATTATCATTTTTAACCCTAGATATAGCGATATTACCCACTTAAGACCAGTATAAAACAATAATACCCCCGATGTTTTTTCGGGGGTATCAGTATTAATTATGTAATATGTAACTAGCAGATACTACTTCTTATTACTAGCTTCTTTTTTAAGCTGATGCCTTCTGAATAATTCAGCACCAGTTGTACCTAACACTAAAACAATCAGTAACCACCACCATGACATTCTCTGTTGTTCCTCGAGTGTAGCAAGAGGAATCTCTTCATCCTCTATCTCAACGCTCTCGTTTTGTAGTTTTTCTGATTCAACAGCAGAAACTACTTCATTATTCTGAGCGTCAGCACTGTCACTACTTTGAGTAGTTACAGTGTTAGCATTATCTAAAGCAACTACAGCAACCGGCTGTATTAAGACCAATATACATGCAAAAACCGCAATAGCGCTAAACATTCTTCTGCTTAGCATCTTTTTTTCCTTCATTCTATCTCCCTTTCACGAAAAACCGGTACTGTACATCTCCATGAGAGACTTTAGTACTAATTCAAATAGTATATTCCAAATAATCCGATATTACTAGATGTAATCTGAAACGAGTTCAGTTTCAAGTCTAGTTATTTCATCCTTGATTCCACTAATAAGAAAAGCTGACCGTTTATCATGGTCACCCATTTTGCTTCTAAGCTCTAAAAGTCTCTTTTTATATCTGTTTCTCTTAACCAGCCAGTAAATTAATAATCCTAGCAATATGACAGATAAAACAATGATTGCAGTTGGTCCATACATATCAATACTAGAAGCCTTGGCCGCTAATGGTGTATTATTGTCTTCTATAACAATTAAGTCATACGCAGGCATCAGACACACCGGTAAACTAGCTATTAATGAGCAGTTACATATAAAATTGTAAATAATTGTTGTTAATGTATACACAATAAATCCTCTAAACTCTTTTTATATCTCTCCAATAGTAAAGACTACATATAAATGTAAACGGTTCAAAAATTGTCGTCTATTTATTTTTCAAAATTGTTAATATTACAATATCACATTAATATATCGATATTAATAGGACAAAAGTCCTGTTTATCCCCTTTTTGCAAGGTTTTCACACGAAAAAACTATTTTTTTCCCGGCCTTTATAATATAATATTATGGTAAAAAGGAGAAAGAATGTATGAAGAAGTCTATCCACCAATATAAATGTCTGAAAGTTTTCGAACTTTCATTCTTATTCGTTCTTGAATTAGTGTTTTTTTTCATATTAATTACTAACAAAGCTCTTCGCTCGAGTATCTTTGTTGACAAGAGTCTTTTCATTTTATGTTCAATCATATACTTTACAGTATTGGTTTCTTTAGTTTACCTACTAGTTGATTTTTTCAAGTTAAAAGAACTCAAACGTTTAAATCACGAGCTTGAAAATATAGCATTTATCGATTCTAAATCAGGTATTCCTAACCGTACCAGTTGTGATATTTTCTTTGAGACTTACACAACCAAAGAATCGATGAAGGGAATCGGATTAGTTTTAACCGAAATTGTCAATATTCGAGATATTAATGCAAAAAACGGAAAAGACTTTGGTGATCACTCTATTGTAGAATTTTCTCATGTTCTCGAAAAAACTTCAGAAAAGTATGGCTTTATTGGACGAAATGGTGGTAATGAGTTTATTACTGTTATTTCAAACTGTAGTGACCAAAAAGCATCTGAATACTTCGATGAACTTAAGAAAAACATTGTGACTTACAACGATTCTATTGATAAAGGACAGTTAGTTATTCATTCAGAATATGTTCTTTTTGATAATGAGCAGGTTGAAACCTTCTCAGATTTGATTTCAAAGGCCTATGCTAAATTAAAAGAGAATAAATAAGGTTACATACTAAAAGGGAAATAATGGAATACTCACATGTGTATATTGCTGAGTTAGTGAAAAGAGCTAGGAGCGGTGGAAGCGACGCTTTTGCCGAACTATATAACTGCACATACAACAAGGTTTATAATTATTGCCGACATTATATGAAGGATGATTATCTTGCTCAGGATGCAGTTCAGGAAATATATATCTCAGCCCTAAAAAACTTAGAAAAATTAAATGATCCTACGCTGTTCATCGCCTGGTTGAATCAGATTTCTTTTCATGTTTGCTATGATATGACCAAAAAAAGACACGCAGATTCTGGTGAGGGCGATCCAGAGATTATTGAACAGATTTGCGATGTTAAGCTGGATGCTAATCCCGAGGCAAGTGCCTTTGTCAAGGATGAGCAGCAGCGCCTTAGAAAAGCAATCGAGAAGCTCTCTCCTGTTGAGCAACAGTTAATTACTCTGCGCTATTATAACGGTATGCGTATTGATGAAATTGTCAATATTACAGGCATCAGTCGAAGTACCGTAAAGCGTAGAATCGCTTCAGCTACAGATACATTACGCAACATTATGAAGGATTAGATTGATGTTTAATAAAAATAAAAAATACGAGATTGATGTTAAAACCGCGGATCAGATGCTCCAAAACGTATTTGCCGCATGTAATACCGAGCCTAATCGCATTCCATTTGATAAGATTGTGCTCAAAAGTAAGCAGAATTTCAAATCTGACAATTCATTTATGGTTGCCACAATTTTGCTGATTATAGTAACCTTTGTTGCTCCCTTACTGTTTCCACCCTCTAAGGTATTCCTTTCGGTAGCTCCTAGCAGGGAACGTCCTTTAGTTATCGAGGAACACTCGCTTACTGAAGAAACCTTCAACATTTCATTGAAGGGTGCAACTATTGATCTTCAAAATACATATATGGTTGGTGATAGCGGAGAAGTACTTAATCCTATTTCCTATGAAAGAGAGAGTAATGCGCTTGTCTTCCCTTTCAAAAACGAAGAATACAATATCTACATTACAGACATTAACGGGAAAACTCTTCACCTTCTTTTATCGCCACGAAAATAAGGTAATAATTCATTGAAAAAACAACTTCTATCAGGGGCATTAATTATCATACTTGCACTCATATGTGGCTGTGGAAGCAAACCTTCTAGATACGCCACTATTTCTAGTGCCGCTATTACACCGACAACTGCTAATCCCGAGATTTCAACAGGATTACCTGTCTCAAATAATGTTATAGAAACAAAAACAGAGCGGCCTAACGAGCCAGTCTTTTTTGAAACAATCGCTCCCGGCCTTCTCACCGACAGTAATGAATATGCAAAAATAGATTACTCTAACGCCAGAGATGGCTATATTATGGTTAATTATTTAGGTTCATCCTCTAAAGTAAAGCTTCAGATGGTTGGGCCTAGTCAGATTACCTATACATATGATCTTTCTAATGGATATGCTGCTTTTCCTCTCACACAAGGCCCTGGTAGCTATGACATTAGTGTGTGCGAGAATATTGAGGGTACCAAGTATTCTCTTTCCTACAAGACCACAATTACAGTCGATGAAATTGACGAATTCGGTCCATATCTTCACCCTAATCAATATGTTTATTATGATATGAGCAAAAAAACAGTAACAAAAGGCGCTAACCTAGCCGCTTACTGTTCAGATGATATTGAAGTAGTTACAAATATCTATAACTACATCACCAAAAATATATCCTATGACTACGATAAAGCTAACACAGTTGCTAGCGGCTATATCTGTGATGTAGACGAAATTCTCGAAAAGGGAGCTGGTATCTGCTTAGACTATGCAGCTGTCATGACTACCATGCTTCGCACTCAAAATATTCCTACACGTCTCGAAGTAGGCTATGCAGGTGAAGTTTATCACGCTTGGATAAGCGTATATATCAAAGAAGTGGGCTGGCTAAATGGGGTAATACAATTTAATGGCTACGAGTGGTCACTTGTTGATCCTACATTTGGAGCCAGCACAAACGAAGCCAAATTAAAGCAATACATTGGTGATGGTTCAAACTATTCCACCAAATATGTTTATTAGAGGATTAGCATATTACTATGAAAAAACAGCGTTTACTCTCAAATGAAGAATTAGCATCATTTTGTTCTCAAATTTCTATTATGCTGCATGCTGGTATCACACCAATAGAATGTATCCGCATTCTATCAAGTGACACAGAAGATGCTGCAAGTAAAGCATTGCTCACCGCTATATCTGATTCAATCTACGATGGAAACAGCTTTGCTGAAAGCATAGAAAGCACAGGTGTTTTCCCAAAATATGTAGTAAGTACCATTAAACTTGGCGAGCAGGCAGGATCTTTGGATGATGTCATGAATTCTCTAGCTGACTATTATGAACGCGAAAGTCAGATTTCTGAAAGCATTCATAATGCAGTCACATATCCTCTGGTAATGATTGTGCTAATGCTTATTGTAATAGTAGTTTTAGTAACAAAGGTTCTTCCTATTTTTAATCAGGTATTTGTGCAGTTAGGTTCTGAAATGACAGGCTTTGCTGCTTCCCTAATGAGAATAGGTGAAAAGCTTAATTCATATTCTCTTCTCTTTGGAATAGTTCTAGGAGTTATAATATTGCTTTACATATTCTTTGCTCATACAAGTTCAGGAAAACGCATTGGAAAATCTATTTTTTCTCATTTACATGCCACACGATCTCTTTATGACGAAATTGCCACTGGTCGCTTTGCTAGAGGTTTAGCTCTTGCTCTTTCAGCAGGTCTTGATACCTACTCAGGCCTTGATATGGTCAAGGAACTGGTCGAAAGTGATCGTATAAAGGTCAAGATTGAAAATGTAAAAAAAGCAATTGTTGATGATGGTGCCAACCTCTCTGAAGGTTTAAAAGCTGGTCAGATGTTCTCTAATGTTAATAACCGCATGGTTTCAGTTGGTGTCAAATCCGGGGAATTGGATAGAGTTCTACGCCACATTTCTGATGAATATGAACATAAAAGCGAAAAGAAGATTAATTCAATAATATCTATTATAGAACCTACGCTTGTAATTGTTCTTTCGCTTATAGTAGGACTAATTTTACTCTCTGTAATTCTTCCGCTAATGGGAATCATGACAACTATAGGGTAACTTAGGGAGATAGCATGTATAGATTCAAAGAAAAAAACGGAATAAGGCAATATACTACCGGTATACGTATTTCTATACTGGTTTTTGTGCTGGTTCTTTTTTTCTTTATCAATGCATTGCGAGGACTATCAAAAGATACAATTGACAGGCAGGAGCAATCTCTTACACTCGCTGTTAATCGCGCAATAGTAAGTTGCTACTCTGTCGAGGGGACATACCCTCCAAGCCTTGACTATTTGCTTAGCCATTATGGAATTACCTATAATAGTGATTTGTTTTTTATCGATTATCAGGCGATTGGTTCTAATATATATCCTGATGTTACCATTATTAGAAAGGTAGAAGAAAAGTGAAAAGCAGGATTAAACGGCATACAATTGATGTAGTATTTGTAATCACTCTTTTTTCTTGCTTTGCCATATCTATAATCCTTATTACAGGTATGGGAGCGAGTGTTTATCAAAACATCGTCGAACATATGTCTAAAAACTACAATTCAAGGACAGCATACTCATACATAATAAATAAGGTTCATCAAAGCGATGCTAACGGAAATGTTACTGTAGACTCCTATTCTGGGCAGCCTGCTTTAGTAATCTATGAAGAAATTGATAACATAACCTATTGCACTTATCTATATTACTATGATGGCTATATAAAGGAAATTTTTACTAGAAAAGGTCAAACCTTCGATTTAAGCTACGGAAACGATATCTTAGAAGCAATCAGTCTTAACGTTACACCGCTTTCAGATTCACTGATTAAGTTTGAAATAGTTACAAAAGATAATGAGATGAAAACTATTTTCACACATACTCATTCTAAATAAAGGAATACCATGCGTCACTCTAAAACCGGACTTTTTTTAATGGAATTAATATTAGTCATTTTCTTTTTTTCACTTACAAGCGCTATCAGTCTGCAAGTGTTTGTTAAAGCGCACGCTTATGATGTTGCAACAAAAAATACTATTAATGCCGTGCTCTGGGCTGACAATGCGTCTGAAATATTCTATGAATTTGGTTCTGATCCGTCTACAATGGCCTCTTTACTTGCGCCTGAAGATACATATCTTATCAACAGTAAAACTATCGTTTTCTACCTTGACAAGGATTATCATCCAATTGAAATCAACTCTCCTAATACATATTTTACAACAAGCGTTTTCTTTAAACAGGAAGGCTCGCTTGAAACCATGAGTTTTATGTTTAAGGATGTAAAAAAGCAGAAGGATATATACAATTTTAAATACAAGAAACATATTAAGGAGGTTTCAGATGCGCGAACGACGAAAAACTGAATTCAGCCTTAATATAGGTGTATCATCCATGCTTCTTATTTTTATTATTCTGTGCATTGTTTCTTTTGCCATATTGTCACTGGCCAGTGCGCAAAGTGATTATCGCCTAAGTGCGAAAGTAAGTGAGCACGCGAGAGCTTATTCTGAAGCCTGCAATGAAGCAGAAATTAGAATTGCTAACACTGATTTGACTCTCAAAAGTCTATACGATACTGGCATCTCCAGAACTGGTTATTACAAAAAAGTAGGCAAAAAGATGTCTTTTTCAATCCCTATATCTCCTATTTTAACCTTAGAAGTAGAGATTAGGATTCTTTATCCCGAAAGTGAAGGTGAGAATTTCTATGAAGTAACCAGATGGGAAGTCGTAACTGACGGCTCACTAGAATATGATGATTCATTACCGGTATTTAAATAAAGCCCCAAGCAATTAATATGATTCCCCTTAAGTAGGTCGTGGGGGGAGCATATAGTTATTGCCTGAGGCTTAATTTTTTATTTAAATATGTCTGAAAATTCAATCATTGTATCGCCATCCAATGTCGGGCTGGGCTCTGTCGGTGGCGCTGGTGTTGGTTCTGGCGCTGGTTCTGGCGTTGGTGCTGGTGCTGGCGCTGGTTCTGGCGCTGGTGCTGGTGCTGGCTGAGTATTGCTATTTTGGTTACTTGCAGGTCTGTTTACGCCCGCAACCTGAACCTGCGGTTTTGGAGTAATAATACTACCAATCATTACAGAAGCGCTCTGAATATTCTCACTTGTTTCTTGAGCCTTATGCTCTTCCATTTCATTTTTTATTAGCTGAGCACTTTCGTAAAACGGATCATTCAAAAGATATGACTCATATGAACCACAATCATTCCAGGTAGCACCGTCAAAAACCTGTATCTGACCATTGTATATTCGAAGCGTGACTTGAGATTCATTAGTAGTTATTCTCTCAAAATCGTTTCGGATATCTGCCATCGTCAGCTTCTTACTTACTTCATATTCCTTTATCTCAGGAAGCTTTTCTAATTCAAATGAAGATACATCAAATACAACACCTTTTTCAGCATCTTCCTTACTAACACCTTTGAATAAGCATTTATCCTTTTTGGTATTGTATGCATAAACCACTGCAGTCTCGGTTCCTGCTGCTTTAGCAAAAGAAGAAATGCTACTAGCCTGTGGAGCCTGCACCTTACTTATTCCTGTCTCGTCAAATAATCCAGTATAGGTCTCTTTAGGCTCATCATTTCTGCACTGATATAGTTCGCATAATGAATGTATATCTTTCTGAATAACTCTATATCCATAATCTCCTACAAAGAGTCCATTGATTAAAGTTCCTTCTTCAATCTCTATTGTTCCCGTTTCAGAGTTTATATTGTATTTTGCAAATGTCCTTTCAGCTTCGCTAGTTAACAGCTTTTCAATGCTTTGGCTCGCTTTGCTTTCCTCTATATAAAGTGTTGCTATTTCACCATTTTGTTCAAATGCAATCCCCATAGAACCATCTGCTACATTTTCAACATAATAAAGACGCTTAGTTACTTCTCCTGATTCAGAATATCCATCCTTAACTATCAGATTAATCTTTCCATCTTCTTTGGCATAATAATTTCTATAGCCAGCTCTCACAAATGGCATTACAAGGCTATTCCACTCCTCACTTTCAAACAGTCTAATGGTTTTACTAAAGTCGCCTTCTTTCATGCCTTCCTTTAGAAATTGTAGTAGAGTCTTAAAGATGTCCTGAATCTCAGGGGATTCTTCATCTACATCAACAAAGATTTTATTAAGCTCTTCTATATATGAATCCGAAATAGATAGCTTATACGCTTCTTCAACTGTATTTCTTGCATCCAGCATATGTCCTAACTCGATGTATATCTTAGCAAGCTCTTCGTACTCTTCTCTAGAAAGGCCTTCTTTGTTTCTAAGAAGCTCAAGCTCGAGCATTCGAATCGCTTCTTTTTTGTATTCCCCGCTTTCTTTGGCCTCATCAAGTATTTCCTCTATACTAAGCTCTCTCTCTTCGATAGTCTCGACGCTTTCCTCAACTATTGGTTCTGGATTGGTTTCATTGTCTCTACCAAAATTGAAAACACTTCCTGGAACCTTAATATCTAGTCCACACCCTGCTACAAATATTAATGATAAAAGTGTAGTACCCATCACTATGTGTCTTTTTTTCATATTTCTTATCACCCTTGCTTAACTAATCACCGCATAACTCCCCAGTTACTGATTTTCCTCAACCTGATGATCCGAATCATATATCAACTGATTTATGAAATTATAGTTATCGCTTCCAACAGGATATTTGTTAGTAGCTAAAACTCTTTTTGCAAGATCATATATGTTCTTGCCATAATATGGTCCATAGATTATCCTATCTACGCCATCTTTTCCCACAATTGCATAGCTTCTAAAATTAAAGTCTGTCTTGTAGGCTGAAACCGGTAATCCTTTAAATACAGCAGCAAACCTTGTTTCACCAGCATAGATATCCGTCTTGTTCTCTACGTAATTGGTTGAAGCTCCATATGATGTTCCCGATGCTACACCACTTGCACCTTTTACAAACATTTTGTCCGTTCCATCAGCTTCTTTTAAACTGGCAATGGTAACAAGCGTTCCATATTCCTTGAGCTTATATCCGTCTATTCCATCGCCCAAAAGCTTGTTCTTTGTGTCATCCTTTATTCCAGACATAAACCTAATTCCTGATGGCTCCACAATTCTAATTGAGAATCCCCAGTATGTAAGCAAATCATCCATATCTGCTTCTCTAGTGACTGTATAAGCCCCTTTATTATAGTCTAAGAACCATATATACATTCCGCTTTCAAAGCCATCTGAGCCATATTTGTTAACTAATGCAACCTTAGCTGTATCACTTCCTGAATCAACCACAAGATAGCCATTTCTTGATACACTGCTCTTTTTTACTCCATCAACCCAAACCTCTGGCGTAGCGCTTACTCTTTCTGCAGCATATCCATCTGGAAGGGTAATCAGAAACTTCGTTGTAGTGACAGGCTTAGGAATTGGTGTCTCAGGCATATTCAGATATACTGGAATTTTAAATACAAATGGTACACTGTCAAAATTATCATTCTCTTTGTACATCGAATACGTCGCGGTACACTCGGTTGTGGGGGCAGTTATGTTCTGCATGTACTGGTGCGAAAACTGAGCTGATAAGTAGTTGAATTTCTGAGAATACAAAGTATCCTGACCGATTGACACATATCCGTTATATAAGAATTTGGCACCACCTAATAATGCATAATAACCACTTGTCCATCCATGATTTCTAGCATACTCAAGTCCATTTTTAATAGTATCAGGATCAGTTCCTCCCGTTGCTCCGATATTGAAATAATTGTATAAGCCTTCGTAACCAGGTACAGTTCCGCTTATCATTACGCTTCCGTTTTTACCCTGTTCCTGGATAATTCTTGAAGCAAGATGATAAGGACTTAGGTTAATATTCTCAGCCTCACTGTTACAAAAGGCCATTATGTAATCTGCATACCAGTTTCCTGGATGTGCATTTAACCCAGGAATCTGTTTGCCATCTTCCATAAATGTTCCGCTTAAGAATGATGCAAGAGTTTCTCGGTTATGGCATTCAGGATTGTATGTAAGCTGCTCAAACTGGAATATTCTATCTTCTGTGAGAGCATTTCTAGGATCCATATAAAACTCAATTGTTTCGGGACTAGCATAATACCAGCCTCCCTGTCCAGTTCTTCCTTCACAAAAACTTTTATATAAACTACCAGAAACCCAGCTTTTATTTCCTATCTGCTTATTAATCGACGCATTAAAATCTAATCCTGTGTTAACGGCTACAAAAGTCCAGTTAGGATGGATAGCCTTTAAATCAAGCAGATACTTCTGATATGATTCTGGGAACAATTTCACATCAGGATATGAATCTATCATGGGAATTTCGGACTCATTTGTTTCCTCTTCCTCACCATCTACTGACATAAGCATGACCTGCATTGAACCGTTCCAAAACTGTGGTGAAAGGCAATATTCGCTTTCTAAGTCAAGATATCTTAGATTAGAACATGCAAGATTATCTCTTCTCACATATCCAGTGTATTGACTGTCCACTCCACGTACTTCAACCTTAGTCCAAAGTGTGTAGTCTTCATCCATATCAACTTCAAGAATATACACTAACTGTCCACTCTTAACCTTACCTAGGTTTTCTGAATATTCTGAAGCATCGCTTTTTACATCTAGTTCATCACACAAATACACTGTTGCCATTATATCTTCATGAATTAACATGGGCTTCAAAGCTTCATTAGCTTCAACAATCATGTCATTCATATCTTCGTTGTACGCGTGAGATTCGACACAGAGCAGTGTCATAAATACAAAAAGGCATGCCAAAGAAAGTGCAATTCGCACCCACCCTTTTAACATACCTTCATAGAATTTCTTTGATTTTTTCATACTCCCATTCATACCTTTATTGTATCTTTAATGAATTAACGAAACAAGCATTATATAGACGAACAATCTTTAATTTTTTCAGTTTTTGTCTACAATAATATGTTTGTTTACATAACACGTCTTTCTGTTGTAAAAAAGGAACCATGGCTTATTGCTTGCCATGGTTCCATAAGATTTATTATTCTTCTTCAGCTACATCGAACTCTTCTTCGATTTCTACTTCCTCAACTTCTACAGGAGCTTCTGCTTCTGTGTTGTTAAGCTTAGCGTTCATCGCTTCGAGCATTGCTTCATATCTAGCGTCTGAATCAAGTTTAACCTCGCGGTAACGCTTCATACCTGTACCTGCAGGGATAAGTTTACCAAGAATAACGTTTTCCTTAAGACCGATAAGTGGATCAATCTTACCCTTAATAGCTGCTTCAGTAAGAACCTTTGTAGTTTCCTGGAATGAAGCTGCTGATAAGAATGAGTTTGTTGCAAGAGCTGACTTGGTAATACCAAGGATAACTCTTGTTCCCTCTAAGGGTTCCTTGCCTTCAGCAATTAATTCTTCACACTTGTCTTCGAATTCAAGGTAATCCATCATGATACCAGGAAGGATATCTTCAGCACCACCATTATTCTCAACTCGTACCTTCTTTAACATCTGGCGTACGATAACTTCGATATGCTTATCGTTGATATCAACACCCTGTAAACGATATACACGCTGAACTTCACGGAGCATGTAATCCTGAACGGCACGAATACCTTTAATCTTAAGTAAGTCATGAGGATTAACAGAACCTTCAGTAAGTTCATCACCTGCTTCAAGTACCTGTCCATCTGTAACCTTAATACGTGAACCATAAGGAATTAAGTATGTCTTAGCTTCCTTAGTAGCTTCATCTGTGATTACAACTTCACGCTTCTTCTTTGTATCTTTGATTTCTACAACACCGCCCATTTCAGCGATAATTGCAAGTCCCTTAGGACGTCTTGCTTCGAACAATTCCTCTACACGGGGAAGACCCTGTGTGATATCGCCACCGGCAACACCACCAGTATGGAATGTTCTCATTGTAAGCTGTGTACCAGGTTCACCGATTGACTGAGCAGCGATGATACCAACTGCTTCACCAACCTGTACTGCTTCACCAGTTGCCATGTTAGCGCCGTAGCACTTAGCACAAATACCGTTGTGTGAACGGCAGCATAAGATGTTACGAACCTTGATACGAGATGTAGGATTGATATTTCCTTCTTCATCTGTGATAGGATGTCCTGATAAATCAAGACCTTCCTTCATAATTCTAGCAGCACGGCTAGGAGTAATCATATGATTCTTCTTAACGATAACGTCACCGTTCTTGCTTAAGATATCATCACATGTAAATCTACCCTGAATACGGTCCTTTAATCCTTCAATTGTTTCTTTACCATCCATGAATGCATAAACATCCATTCCTGGAATTGTATCTTTTCCTTCTGAACAGTCAAGCTCACGAATAATTAATTCCTGTGAAACGTCAACCATTCGACGTGTAAGGTAACCAGAGTCGGCTGTTCTGATAGCGGTATCTGATAGACCCTTACGAGCACCGTGTGCGGACATGAAGTATTCGAGTACGTCAAGACCTTCACGGAAGTTAGACTTGATAGGCAATTCGATTGTACGACCTGTTGTAGAAGCCATCAAACCACGCATACCTGCAAGCTGTTTAATCTGCTGGTTAGAACCACGGGCACCTGAGTCAGCCATCATGAAGATGTTGTTGTACTTATCAAGACCAGAAAGAAGGTCGTTAGTAAGTCTCTTATCGGCCTGAGTCCATGTATCAACTACTGCACGATATCTTTCTTCTTCAGTAACAAGACCACGTCTATAGTTCTTAGCAATCTTATCAATTGTCTGCTGTGCTTCTTCAAGAATAGCAGGCTTTGTAGCAGGAACAGTCATATCTGAAATAGAAACTGTCATAGCTGCACGAGTTGAATACTTGTAACCAGTTGCTTTAATAAGGTCAAGTGTCTCAGCTGTAACTGAAGCACCATGAACGTTAATTACTTTTTCAAGAATCTGCTTTAACTGCTTTCTTCCTACGTGGAAATCAACTTCGCAGAGTAACGCATTTTCCTTCTTAGAACGATCTACATATCCTAAATCCTGAGGAAGGATTTCGTTGAAGATGAGACGTCCAAGTGTTGTTTCAATAATTCCTTCAATTTCTTCGCCTTCGAATTCACCCTGACGTTTAACGAAGATAGGCTGATGAAGTGTAATCTCAGCGTTTTCGTAAGCAAGTAATGCTTCGTTAGTTGAATTGAAGTATCTACCTAATAAGTCAACCATACGACATACTGCCATACGATTTCTATCAGGATCTACACACACCTTAATAATAGATGTGCTTGTAAGCTTCTTGCCATCGAATGCAGCCTTAGCTTCTTCGATTGATGCAAATTCAGCTTCAATATTTGATGTATAAGCTACATCATTAGAGTGGTCTACAAACTTCTTCATTGTTAAGTAGTAGATACCAAGAACCATATCCTGTGAAGGAACGGCTACTGGACCACCATCTGAAGGCTTTAACAAGTTGTTAGGCGATAAGAGTAAGAATCTACACTCAGCCTGAGCCTCAACACTAAGAGGAAGGTGAACAGCCATCTGGTCACCGTCGAAGTCGGCGTTGAAAGCTGTACATACTAATGGATGAAGCTTAATAGCTTTACCTTCTACTAAGATAGGCTCGAATGCCTGAATACCAAGTCTATGAAGTGTAGGAGCTCGGTTAAGCATTACAGGATGCTCTGCGATTACATCTTCAAGTACATCCCATACCTGAGAATCAAGTCTTTCTACAAGCTTCTTAGCATTCTTAATATTCTGTGAAATTCCACGTCCTACAAGTTCCTTCATAACGAAGGGCTTGAATAATTCAATTGCCATTTCCTTAGGAAGACCACACTGATAAATCTTAAGTTCTGGTCCTACTACGATAACGGAACGTCCTGAGTAGTCAACACGCTTACCAAGTAAGTTCTGACGGAAACGTCCGCCCTTACCCTTTAACATATCAGAGAGTGACTTAAGAGCACGGTTACCTGGTCCTGTAACTGGACGTCCACGACGACCATTATCGATAAGAGCATCTACAGCTTCCTGTAACATTCTCTTTTCGTTACGAACGATGATATCAGGAGCTCCAAGCTCTAATAATCTCTGTAAACGGTTGTTACGGTTAATAATTCTTCTGTAAAGGTCATTTAAGTCAGATGTTGCAAAACGTCCGCCTTCAAGCTGTACCATGGGACGAAGATCAGGAGGGATAACAGGAACAACATCAAGGATCATCCATTCAGGCTTATTACCTGATTCACGGAATGATTCGACAACATCAAGTCTCTTAATGATTCTTGCTCTCTTCTGTCCTGTAGAGTCCTTTAACTCAGCCTTTAATTCAACTGATTCTGTCTCAAGGTCAATTGCCTGTAATAATTCCTTAATAGCTTCAGCACCCATTCCTACACGGAACTTGTTGCCGTAAACTTCTCTAGCATCCTGGTACTCTTTTTCAGAAAGAACCTGCTTGTATTCGAGGTTAGATTCACCTGGATCAAGTACAATGTAAGATGCAAAGTATAATACCTTTTCAAGTGTTCTAGGAGAGATATCAAGGATTAATCCCATACGTGAAGGGATACCCTTGAAATACCAAATGTGTGAAACGGGAGCAGCTAGCTCAATACGTCCCATACGTTCACGACGAACGTTAGCCTTGGTAACCTCTACACCACAACGGTCACAAATAACACCCTTATAACGGATTTTTTTGTACTTACCGCAGTGACATTCCCAGTCCTTGCTAGGTCCAAATATTCTTTCACAGAACAAACCGTCTTTTTCAGGCTTTAATGTTCTGTAGTTAATTGTTTCAGGTTTTGTAACGACACCAAAATCAGGGTCATCTCCACGTCTAGACCACTGTCTGATCTTTTCAGGTGAAGCTAAACCTATCTGAATGGCATCAAATGTCATAGGTTCATATGTATCATTCTTTATTTCAGTAGACATTTATGGCGCTCCTTTGCTTTTCTTTTTTTGGTGCCTGATTAGAATTCATCTCCTGAGAAATCTTCCTCAAAAGCTTCTTCCTCTTCGAAAACTGTTTCTTCAGCTTCAACTAATTCACCTGATTCGTCGAATTCCTGATAACTCATGCCATCAAGCTTTTCGTTACCCTGGCCCTTTCTGTCTTCGAATTCATCCATACGGAAATCAGTATCGCCATAGTCGATAGTTTCTGAAATCTCTACTTCTGTCATGTCATCACGTAATACTCTGATATCAAGACCGAGTGACTGTAATTCCTTAAGTAATACCTTGAATGATTCAGGAATACCTGGCTTAGGAATGTTCTCACCCTTAATAATTGCTTCGTATGTCTTAACACGTCCGATAACGTCATCCGACTTAACAGTAAGGATTTCCTGTAATGTATATGATGCACCGTAAGCTTCAAGTGCCCAAACTTCCATTTCACCGAAACGCTGACCACCGAACTGAGCTTTACCACCAAGAGGCTGCTGAGTTACAAGTGAGTAAGGACCAGTAGAACGAGCATGAATCTTATCGTCTACCAAGTGGTGAAGTTTGAGGTAATGCATGTGACCAATTGTAACAGGGCTGTCGAAGTATTCACCTGTTCTACCATCACGAAGTCTTACCTTACCATCGCGTGAAAGAGGTACACCCTTCCAAAGTGCTCTGTGTTCACGGTTGTCTGATAAGTACTGTAATACTTCAGGTAATAATGATTCTCCATGCTTGCCTACGAATGTTTCAGCATTCTTATCAAATGCCTCTCCTCTCTTTTCAGCTTCAGCCTTAGCTTCTGCTTCATCGAAAGGAAGATTTACGTAATCATTAGCAAGGTCAAGTGTGTCCATAATGTCATTTTCGTTAGCACCATCAAATACAGGTGTTGCAACATTAAATCCAAGAGCCTTAGCAGCAAGTGAAAGGTGGATTTCAAGGACCTGACCGATATTCATACGCGAAGGTACACCCAAGGGGTTAAGTACGATATCAAGAGGACGACCGTTAGGAAGATAAGGCATATCTTCTACAGGAAGAACTCTTGAAACAACACCCTTGTTACCATGACGACCAGCCATCTTATCACCAACGCTGATCTTACGCTTCTGAGCAATGTATACTCTAACTGACTGGTTAACTCCAGGAGGTAATTCATCACCATTTTCACGTGTGAATACCTTAGCATCAACGATGATACCGTATTCGCCGTGGGGAACCTTTAATGAGGTATCACGAACTTCACGAGCCTTTTCACCGAAGATAGCACGAAGTAGTCTTTCCTCAGCTGTAAGTTCTGTTTCTCCCTTAGGAGTAACCTTACCAACTAAGATATCACCAGCACGAACCTCTGCACCGATACGGATAATTCCGCGATCGTCGAGATCCTTTAATGCATCATCACCAACACCAGGAACGTCACGAGTAATTTCTTCAGGTCCTAACTTAGTGTCGCGTGATTCTGCTTCATATTCTTCAATATGGATAGATGTATAAACATCATCCTGTACAAGTCTTTCGCTAAGAAGAACAGCATCTTCGTAGTTGTAACCTTCCCATGTCATGAAACCGATAAGAGGGTTCTTACCAAGAGCAAGTTCTCCTCCAAATGTTGAAGGACCGTCAGCGATAACCTCGCCCTTAGCTACACGGTTACCCTTGAATACGATAGGCTTCTGGTTGTAGCAGTTAGACTGGTTAGATCTTTGGAACTTTGTTAACTTGTAATCTTCTTCCTCACCATTATCATATTTAATTCTGATAAGGTTCGAAGAAACATATGTAACTTCTCCGTTGTCCTTGGCAACTACGCAGACACCAGAGTCAACTGCTGCCTTAGGTTCCATACCAGTACCTACTGCAGGAGCATCAGTCATCATAAGTGGTACAGCCTGACGCTGCATGTTAGATCCCATGAGGGCACGGTTAGCATCGTCGTTCTGTAAGAAAGGAATAAGGGCTGTAGCTACTGAGAATACCATCTTAGGAGACACGTCCATGAAATCGAACATTGTGCTAGGGTATTCCTGTGTTTCCTCACGGAAACGACCTGATACAGACTTCTTAACGAATGTTCCATCAGGATTAAGTGCTACGTTAGCCTGTGCTACATGATAGTTATCTTCTTCATCAGCTGTCATGTAAATAACTTCATCTGTTACGCGAGGATTCTCAGCATCAGTTTTGTCAATCTTTCTGTAAGGAGCCTCGATGAAGCCATATGTATTAATTCTTGCATATGATGCAAGTGAGTTAATAAGACCGATGTTAGGACCTTCAGGAGTTTCGATAGGACACATACGACCATAGTGTGTATAGTGTACGTCTCGAACTTCGAATGAAGCACGTTCTCTTGAAAGACCACCAGGACCAAGTGCTGATAAACGTCTCTTATGTGTTAACTCACCAAGAGGGTTGTTCTGATCCATGAACTGTGACAACTGAGATGAACCAAAGAATTCCTTAACAGCTGCCTGCACAGGCTTAATGTTGATAAGTGCCTGAGGAGTAACTTCTTCAGTATCATGTGTCTGCATTCTTTCACGAACAACACGTTCAAGTCTTGAAAGACCGATACGGTACTGGTTCTGTAATAATTCACCAACTGCACGAATACGTCTGTTGCCAAGGTGATCGATATCGTCGTCCTTACCAATGCCATATTCAAGGTGCATATTATAGTTAATAGAAGCAAGAATATCTTCTTTAGTAATATGCTTGGGAACAAGGTTGTGAACATTGCTACGGATTGCGTTAGCAAGCTCTTCAGCATCATTTCCATACTCTTCTAAAATAGTAGCAAGTGTAGGATAGTGTACTGCTTCTGTAATACCAAGTTCTGAAGGGTCACAGTCAACAAATGCTGTAAGGTCTACCATTAAGTTAGAAAGAACCTTCTCAACACGTTCTTCTGTCTGAATGTACACGAAAGAAACTGCTGCATTCTGAATTGCATCAGCGATTTCGGCGGTAACTTTTGTACCCTTTTCAGCTACTACTTCACCTGTGATAGGAGACACTACGTCTTCAGCAAGAATCTGGTGTCTGATACGGTTACGTAAAGCTAATTTCTTATTAAATTTATATCTACCAACTCGGGCAAGATCATAACGCTTGGGGTCAAAGAACATTCCTTCGATAAGGCTCTTGGCATTATCTACTGAAAGAGGTTCGCCTGGACGAATCTTCTTGTAAAGTTCAAGGAGACCTTCCTGGTGATTTGTTGAAGTATCCTTAGCGAATGATGCTTCAAGCTTAGGTTCATCACCAAATACTTCAGTAATTTCCTCGTTAGTACCAAGTCCTAACGCACGAAGTAATACTGTGATAGGTACCTTTCTTGTTCTATCAACACGTACCCAGAAAACGTCATTAGAGTCTGTTTCATACTCTAACCACGCACCTCTGTTAGGGATAACGGTAGAGAAGAATAATCTCTTACCAATTTTATCGTGTTCGATGTTGTAATAAATGCCAGGCGAACGAACCATCTGGCTTACGATAACACGTTCAGCACCATTGATAACAAAGGTTCCTGTTGCTGTCATCATAGGAAGATCGCCCATGAAGATTTCATGTTCGATGATGGCTCCAGTTTCCTTATTTGTAAGACGTACCTTGACCTTTAAGGGAGCTGCAAATGTAGCATCTCTTTCCTTACACTGCTCAATTGTATACTTAGCGTCTTCACGGCAGAGTTCTGCACTTACGAACTCTAAGCTTAAACGTCCACTAAAGTCTTCAATTGGCGAAATGTCGTCAAAAACCTCTTGTAATCCGTCAGTTAAGAACCAATCATAGGAATCTTTCTGAACTTCAATAAGGTTGGGCATTTCCAAAACTTCTTTTTGTCGCGAGTAACTCATACGTATATTTTTGCCAGCGGGCACTTTACGTATTCTGTTTTTTTCCATAGACACTCACCCCGTTCTTATGATTTAGCCCTTTTTTGTATAAAAAAGCGCGCAAAAAACAATATCACTCCAAGATAGAGCAACATACAGTATATTATAATATCGTCAACTAGTCAATGGGGATTTATAATCTTTTTACTTATTTTTTTAAGAACATTTAGATAGTATTTGCACCAGCAAAAATCGCCTTCTTGCTGGCGCAAATCATTTTTAGATAATTTATTTCCACGCTTCGCGGATAATTCTCATATTCCTTAACTTGATTCCATCCTGTCCAAACGAAATAGAAAGCTTTGTAGTGATATTGATTCCAGCCTCAAGGTCAAATACCTCTTCTGTAAACTCATGATCACTTCCTACCTTAGTAATAACCTTCTTAGGAACCTTATTAAGTCCTAATATCATAGGTATCTGAGCAGCCTCAGCACCATCGGCTGCAATGTCAAAGCATAATAGGAATCGGCCTCTTGTTTCAAACTTGACCTGAATAGAGTTTACAGCTCCCTTAGATAAGTCAAGTTTATCAACATCAATAGGAGTTTCATCAAGTACGCTCACTTCAAGTTCAACATATTTTTCCGGGATTTCAACCTTAGGTCCGTTCTTAACTTCCCATTCCTCTTCTATTCCGCACACTCTGTCAAAGGCAAGAGTTTTAAGTGCAACCTTCAAAATATTCTTAACATTTCTTTGAAGTTCTGCTCTTGTATAGATACCCTTTTCAAGTCCAGCATTAGAATCATCATCATTGTCGTTCTTGTGAGAATCCGTAGTTACCATGTAGATTTCATTAGCGCCTCTGATCATAAAGGAAGTATTCTTTCGTGAAGGTTCCACACCTTCTCCATCAATCATAGCCCACCAGTCAGTCATGACTAAGCCTTCATAGCCCCAGTCATGTCTTAAGATGGCACCATTCTGATCAAAGTTAGCAGCTGTATATGTTCCATTCAAAGAGCCGTATGTCGACATAATCAAATAAGCGCCAGCTTCCTTAACTGCCATCTCATATCCCTTTAAATAGATCTCTCTTAACGCTCTTGCCGAAACAACGCTGTCAATTGTATGACGTCCAAATTCCTGATTGTTACAAGAAAAATGCTTAATCGTTCCTGTAACCTTGTTTTTGTGCATGCCCCTAAGCTCACATACCGCCATAGCACCAGTCATGAATGGATCTTCACTAAAGTATTCAAAGTTACGACCATTAAGTGGACTTCGGTGAATGTTAATGCCAGGTCCCAAAAGAGAATCGATTTTATTTAGCGCAAGTTCTCTTCCTACATATTCATATAGCTTTTCAACAAGCTCTGTATCAAATGTACATGCAAGGCACACTCCATTAGGCCCCTGAGTAGCCAATGTTCCCACGTCCATTCTAATTCCGCTAGGCCCATCAGCACAGCACATAGCTGGAATGCCATAGCTTTGAAGTGCATCAGTTACACCGCCAAAAGCTGCTGCAGTGCCAGGAGTAACTCTTGCAGAGCACATACCCTCGCCTCTTGTCATTTCAATCATCTCTTCGTCACTAAGTCCTGCAATAAACTCATCAAGAGTAATCTTACCCTCAGCTACTTCTTTAAGATGATGTTCCTGCTTTCCTGCATAAGGAATCTCCACTAACGCTTTACGCTCAGCTTCAATTCTTGAAAGCATCGACTCTTTTCTAAGAGGAGCATCTTCATAAGCCACTTCTCCATCTGCGCCTTCAGTCATACGCTTGAACGCTCTAACAGGTGCAAGTGCCTCTTCTGTCTTTTCTATTACCACTAAGTCAGCAAGGTCGAATGAGCCTACTAAGACCGCACTTCTTACGTCCTCACCTTCGTAAATTTCATATGTACCAGCTTCAAGTACCCACGCATGATAGTTTCCTGTGTATCCGCCATCATCGAATGAAGCCATATCCTTTAAGGCAAAAGAAACTGTAGTCTCAACGCTTTCGCCAGCAGGAATTAGTCCAGTCTTAGCAAAACCTGCAAGCTCTCTTGCTGGCTTTTTAAGTTTTCCATTAGGAGCTTTATAATATACTTCTACTGCATCCTTACCCTGAAGCTTTCCTGTATTTGTTACCTTTGTACGTACGATTGCATTATCGCCGTCAAAAGAAACTGTAGCTTCATGCTTAAAGGTTGTATATGAAAGGCCGTATCCGAAGGGATACAAAACCTTTTCTTTTGCAAATGTTTCAAAATAACGATAACCTACGTAGATGTCTTCAGCGTAGATTCCTATAAATTTATCGCCAAAATTAGCAGTTGAAGGATAGTCATTAATATCGCAGGCAATCGTATCTGATAAGTGACCACTTGGATTAATTGCACCAGTCACCACATCAGCGGCAGCATTTCCACCTTCCATGCCACCCTGCCAGATATATAAAACTGCACTGGGATTGTATTCTTTGACCCATTTCATATCAATGATGTTGCCTGAGTTTACAAGTACAACTACCTTGTCATATGCGTCGCATACTACCTTAAGCATATCTTTTTCATCTTCACGAAGCAGATAGCTTCCAGCCTCAGCAACATTGTCCTTGTCCTCACCAGCCAGACGGCTGATTACAACAAACGCATACTCATTGTTAAGTGCATCATTTTTTACCGTTTCTAAATCAAGAGGCATTTCTACCTGACTAAAGGGTTCATTGGCCCAGCCTACACCCCTGTCAAATGGATTATCAACGCGCCAGTCTAAATATCTCTTAGCTACATTTTCGTCTACGATCATATCCTCATTATTATTGAAACCGTCGTAGATATTTACCACATATGGAGTATTTACAAGTCCACCTGATCCAGATCCACTTTTAATATAGTCGAACTGTGATCTTCCGTAGATTGCAACCTTGCTACCTCTTTTAACAGGAAGTGTTTCGTTATCATTTTTTATTAATACGGAACCTTCTGCTCCTGCTCGTCTTGCTAAACGTGCATATTCTTTCCAATCAAAAACTTTCTTCATAAGTCTCCTCTGGAGTCTATTCTTCTCCATCTTTCTTCTTTTTGAATACTAGCAGCTTACTGAAAATATAGTTAACAATAGTTACAACTACTGAAGAAATAAAAATCTTAGCAATCCAGTAATTAATTGTAACCAACGTATCCTCGGTAAACGCCTTGCCCTGCGAAAGAGCAACTTTTTCGATTAAAGGAATGAATGTCCACAAATTTACAAAAATCCACATAATGATTACATCTACAGCCCAAGTAGAAACTCTTGATAATGCAAATTTTCCATATTCTTGCATTACATGCGGATTTTTACTTTTAAATACCCATTTTCTATTAAGAGGGTAGGCAAAAGAAACACCTGCCACCCAGTTAAGCGTATTATTTAGGAAGTTTTGAAATGAATTTGTTACATCAAAAACATACTTTTTACAAACCCAAGCAAGTGCCCAGCAGAAAACTGTGGTAGCTACTCCTACTATGATATACACGATTATTTCTCTATACTTCCCCCAAAAACTCTTCTTTTCTTTTTCCATCTTACTCTCACATTCCGCATTCATATTTTAAAGCTACTATCCACATCATTGTAAAATGTTGCGTGTGGCACAAATGCCATGTGACAAATATTCTATCTGTCACGCTAAGTTTCTTAATATTTTATCTAATTATCAGGTGCAAAAGAACAAGCACTGCCAGATACAATACATTCATAATAGTAAAGAATCCGAAATATTTTCCTGTACTTATGTCCTTTTCTTTGGCAACCATCTTGTATGAAATCAAGCTAGCCATGGAAGCAATCAGAGTTCCAAGCCCGCCTAAATCAGTTCCTATTATAAGGGCTTTGTAGTTATCAGAAAAGCCCGAAAGCATAAGTGCTGCGGGAACGTTACTAATAATCTGGCTTGAGATGATTGCAGTCGCAACCTCATTGCCAGCTACTATTTTTCCCATGAAATCTGAAATAGCAGGAATACGTCCCATGTTTCCTATAAACACAAAGAAGCCTATAAAGGT
The DNA here is from genome assembly GCA_045639565.1 of Lachnospiraceae bacterium. GTDB lineage: Bacteria > Bacillota > Clostridia > Lachnospirales > Lachnospiraceae > UBA1258. The sequence continues at coordinate 62,335 of JAZUDH010000067.1, read as the reverse complement.
TATTAGTAAAGAGTAGTCTACCTTTAACAGAGTCTTTTTGTCTACCAGCAAAACTAAAATAAATGTAAGCATAAACATAATCTGATATGGCAAAAATCCCAAAACAGTAAGCAATGCCACAATAAAAAGCATCAAGTACATAATAAGCTTTGAATGATACTTTGTTGATGCTTTAGCAAAAAGTTCTGTAAGTGTAAGCGAGAAAAATCCCTGAGATACCACCTCGCTCTTTCGAGCCTTAGAGGCTTTCTTACCTAAATCCTGCCTACATATCACCATGATGCTAATCAATAATAATACTAATGAAATAAATGTATATGGAAGCATGAGCATTATAAACTCAGCAAAACTCATACCTGATTTTCCGTATAGATAAAGATTCTGAGGATTACCAATAGGAGTCATCATACTTCCTAAGTTAGCCCCGATTGTTTCTAAACAAATAGTAGGAATTATGAACTTCTTCTTACTCTCTTCAAGCATCCCAAAGGTAGTAAATGTGAAAGGGACAAAAGTAATTAATGCAACATCATTAGTTATAAGCATTGAGAAAAAGAAGCATAAAAGCACTAGTGTTAATGCAAGTCCCAGCACTGTACTTGCTTTTTTTAATAAGCCTTCAGCAATCTTTTTAAACAGTCCCAGTTCGTTGAGCCCAGCCATCACACACATAAGCGAAAAAAGAATTGCTAATGTTCTTAAATCAACGTATTCTATGTATTCTTTGTCGGGAGTTACCACAAATGAAGATATAATAGCCAGGGTAACCGCCACACATAATACAATGTCTTTCTTTATAAAGTCTAGTATCTTTTTCATAGTTTCACTTAAAAACCTCATCTAAGAGATATTTCTCCTAGATGAGGCACAAATTAATCATCTGATTATTATCTAATTAATTATTCAATCACAAGCTTCTTCCAAGAATCCTGAGGAACGATTGTAATATATGTCTTACCAGTGTTAAGAGTAATTTCTTCACCAGTTGCTTTATTTGTGTATTTTGTAAGGCCGAACATGTCAGGCTTGCTCCACTTAATAGGAATAGCAGTTCCCTCTGTTACGAAATATCCTTCGCCACCACCAATTGCATAGTAGCACATATAGCCGTTCTCATCTAACTGAACGAAATCTGCTTCAGTGATAATAAGGTTTTCAAAAGCAAGTGGACGATCATACAAAGCATCGATGTACTGTTCACCATACTCGTAATATTCATATAAACCTGTTGATGAGTTGAACTTTAACTTAGACTCATTGTGAGGGAAAGGAAGTTCAATGTTCTTAGCAGCCTTAGCATTAGCCTCGCCGTCAAGTGTTAATGTATCATCAGAGAACTGGAAATGTTTACCCATGTAATGCTGATTATATTCAATACTGATACCAGCTGACTCAATTCTAGCTCTTAAGCTCTTGTAGCTGTTACCTGAGTACTCACCAACACCTGAGTATGTAGTGTTAGTAACATACTCTTCATAGAAATTAGCTTTACCACGGTCAATTCTAGCAAAACCACCAGAAAGATGATCCTTGGCATTCTTGTAGTTAAACCATTCATTGATATAGAAAGGACCACCATCATGAACAAGAATAGCGTTATATTCAGGAGCGAGAATAACGTTAGTAGAACGAGTACTACGGATGTTACCGATTACTTCAGTGCTTTCCCAATCTTTGAAGATACACATTAAACGAGTAATACGTCCATTCGCTGTTGAATTCATAAGTTCATAAACGATGTCTGCATCAGATGTACCATAGTGCTGTAATGCAAGTGATTCATTATCAACCATAAATGCGCAGGGTCTCTGATCTTTAATCTTTTCGTCTATCCATTCGTTTGTTAATTCACTTCTATATTTTCCTGTTGTGTCGATAACTTCTTCTTTTTCTTCAGCGGGTGCTGTAGAAGTTTCATTTACTGCATCATTGTTTTCAGTAGATGTTACTGGTGCAACAGTAATAGGTTCTTCACTAATTACAAAAGAAGAATCTGTAGAAGTTGAAGTTTCCTGTGTTTTGCTTCCGCATGCACAAAGTGTTAAAACCATTGAACATGAAGCTAACATAAGTAAGAATCTTTTCATTATTTCTACCTCATTTCGTATTATGGGCATAACCCATGCTTATTTTACATAAAAAGATTTGGATTATCAACTACATTTTGAACTCCTAAGAGTTCCTTAAGAATTTAGGGCACTTGAATTTATCCCTCAAAATCGTTATCATAGCCTTAGTTATGACTATATAATCTGACTAAACAGCAGAAAGGGCACAATATGTCATCACTTACAAAGCAGGCTATTATTTCCTGTACGCTTGAGCTTGCAAGCGTAAAACCATTAAAGAAAATAACTGTAAGAGACATTGTCTCTTCATGTGGTATTACCAGGAACACTTTCTATTATTATTTCCACGATATATTTGATGTCTTGGACCAGGCAGTAAGACAAGAGGTCGAAGTTGTCCAGAACAGTTCTTGGGCCGATATTGATAAAGCCATCTTTGACTTGATCGAATCCATGGCCATGCGTAAAAAAGTCTGGAAGAATCTTTACAAAACCCTAGACAAGGAAACTCTTTCAAGATATGTCACCAAATGGCTCCACGGAATATTTGTAAGCTATATATCCTCCATTCCAGGAGGCAAGGATATATCTGAAATGGACCTTGATATAATCTGCGCTTTCTACGAAGAGGCTCTTTTCGGCGTCTTATCTAGGTGGGTAGTAAATGAAAGTTCTGGGTCACCCGAAGAAATCCGTGTACTCGCGGCTAGATTCAGAGTCATTTTCAACGGAACAATTGAATTAATGATACAAAATGTAATAAAAAATAAAGACCTCACTTCATAAGTGAGGTCTTATATATTTAAACCTTAAAGAACGAAATAGCTTCGGCCATCTTTTCGTTAACTGATCGCATTTCCTCAGTCGAAGCCTGTGTATCTGTACAAGCCGCGGTAACAGTCTGGCATGAAGCTGCAACTTCCTCAGCTGATGCTCCAAGTTCTTCAGACATCGCTCCTAGGTCAGTGGTTGTTTCTGTCAGATCGCGTTTAATATCCTCAAGTCTTGTAGACATTTCTTTGAGAGTATTAATCTCATTAATAGATGCTTCTACTGATCCGGATAAAGCGTCAAATTTCTCCTGTGAAACACTGATATCTGACTGTTCTTTTGATATAACTTCATATACTCTGTTTGAAATATCAACTGTACCCTTTGAAAGAGCTATGACATTTTCAATAATCTGCTTAATTTCTCTAGCAGACTGTGCAGATGAATCCGCAAGAGTTCTTATTTCTCCAGCAACAACTGCAAATCCCCTGCCGGCTTCTCCTGCTCTTGCTGCTTCAATTGAAGCATTAAGCGAAAGAAGATTTGTCTGAGCCGCTATGTTTTCAATTGCCTGAACGGCACTTTCGATAGATTCAATTGCCTGATTAGTTTCTGATATTTTATCAGTGATGCTCTTCACTGCAAGAACTGACTCATTAGCGCCTTCATATACTGACTTCATACATTCTGTTGCTTCATCATTTGTATTTTTAATTGTCTGTGAAGCTTCATATAGGCTTGAAACGTTATCATTAAAGAGTTCAACGCTATCACCAAGCTCTGATGCTTTAAGTGCCATCTCCTGGGCGCTTTCAGCAACGCTTTGCGATGTAGTGGCAACTTCATTGATTGCCTGATTGATTCTTGTAATCTGATCTGCGTTTTCAGCAGTCATATCATCTACATTAATAATAGCTTTCTGTAAAGTTTCCGCAGATGTTTTTACATTACTCATTGAGCTCGTAAGTGCAGCTTTAAGCTTGTTAAATGCCACTATTACACTGTTTGTTTCTTTTATTTTAGCATTAGCGTTACATTCAACAGTTACATCACCAGTGCTTAATGTTTCAATTGCTTCCATTATTGCAGTCAACGGCTTAGCCACCAGCCTTGAAATAAATAACGAAACAAATACAAAGAGGATTACGCTCACAACTGCTACAAGAATAGCAACATTTGTAACTTTATTTACTGCTGCAACAGCTTCCTTTTCATCAGCGGTGAGTACTGCAATGTATGCAGCGTTATCTCCGATATAATATGCAGCATATTTGGGAGCTCCTTTGTACATATATGCAGTATATCCAGGTTCAGGCGTCTCTCCCTTTTCAAGTCTTGCAACCAGTCCCTTTACTGCCTCATTTTCTACTGGATTTCCAATCTTTGTTTCGTCAGGATGGTAAAGCATTGTACCGACAGAATCTACAAAATAGATATATGCCGAGTTCATATTAAGTGATGTAACATCAGAGAACTTTGATGCTGTACTATTTATATAGGTTCCTGCACCCACATAACCAATAGACTTACCTGCTTCATCATATACTGGTACATAATATGACATAATAAGCTGTCCTGATGCAGGTGAAGTAATAATGCCCACATTATAAACGCCATCAGAAGCCAGCATTGCATTTTGAAGTTCTTTCAACCTGTCACCTTCACGCATTACCTTCCCAACTACCGGTGCTGCAGGATGTGTCAAAACCTTAGAGTTCCAATCTGCAATATATAATCCTTCAAAGCCATCAAGGTTCGCAAAATAGTTCATCGTATATTCCTGTGCTTTAGCTTGAAGAGAAGCATCATTTGGCTTTTTAAGATATTCTTTTACAATAGGTGCTTCTATAAAATTCTTGATGATGGTTTCATTTTCTACAGTATTATTATCAAAAGCTGTTCCTGTCTGTTTGATAAGTGACACCATTGCATTTTGCGTACTGCTCTTTAATAGCTTAACACTGGTTGTTGACAATAATAGTCCTATAATAAATGCTGATATTATCATAGGAACCAATGCAAAAAGGATAAGAGTCGTGCGCATACTTAGTTTTGCTTTTTTAGAAGTTTTGATATCCATATCAATAATCTCCTTTACGATTTTATTTTCTTAAATAAAACCCCAACTAATATAGGCACATTATGACACACTTTTGGGTAAATGTGATAAAATTTTTATAAAAACAGCATAAAAATTTAACAATTTTACAATTTGCGTAAATTTTTATGATAATATTTAAAATCCGAACCTTGATATTCCAAAGTTCGGATTTTTAGTATTATTTATTCAATAGTGAAAATTTGCTTTCCGTCCCGTTTTTCAATTTAATGAAGTTAGGATAGTGCCTTACTATTACTAACAGTGCGGCTATAAAGCTAAGAAATTGTACTGCTGGATGATCTACGCCTAAAAACATTAGTATGATTGGGCATAAGATTGAAGCCACACACGAACTCACAGACATATATTTTACGGTAAAAAGTATCACCAAAAATATAATCATTGCGATAAGTGTCATGCGCCAATCTACTAACCATGCTGTTCCAAAGCCTGTCATAAATGCTTTACCACCCTTGAAGCCATACCAGACAGGGAAACAGTGGCCTAACATGCAAAAGAGCCCAGAAACCTGCGCACCAAGCTGCCACATATCAGCCATGTTCTTACATATAAGTGCAGTTATCAAAGCACAAATCATCGCTTTCAAAATATCTGCAAGCATTACAAATACTGCTGCCGCGCTCATCCCATATACTCTCTTGTAATTGGTAAATCCTGGATTCTTACTTCCCTTTTCTCTAATATCCTCGTGGTGCAAAAGCCTAGACATTATAATCGCCGCATTTACGCCTCCTACAAGATACGAAATGACAGCCGATATCACGAGGACAATTATTATTCTATAATCCATTTCCTCACCCCTATTCAACTATCATCAGGAATGGATATACTTCCTGCATTCCATCAGTCTCAGATATCTCCATGTATTTATTTACAGTTTTTGCATACTCGACGATTTTACTTGATATTTCTTTCGTTCCATCCTTTCCTCTTACAACAAGCAAAAGACTTTTGTCCTGAAGCTCCATCTTATCGAGAGTCTCTTTAGCAGTTTTAAAAATATCATTAGTCGAAGCTTTTACTTCTTTTCCAAATATCCCTATATAATCATCTTTCTTTATTTCAACACCGTTTAAATGCGCATCTCTTATGCTAGTTGATATTTCGGCAGTAATAACTCCTTCCATCGACTCATTCATAGATGCGATTATATCCTCTGGCTCTCCAGACAAATCAAGCAGCGAAAGAATAGCATATCCATCACCTATAGAGTGTGTAGGGACTACGTAGACATGGGCTTTATCGTAAATTCCAGCCGCCTGATTAGCAGCCATAATAATGTTTCCATTGTTAGGAAGTACATATATGTTCTCTGCATTTATCGTATCAAAGGTATCAATAAAATCCTGTGAGGACGGATTCATAGTCTGTCCACCATATATTACAGCCTCGCAACCAAAGTTCATAAAGTCAGCCTTGACGCCCTCACCGTTTGCGACAGCTACAACCGCATTCTTAACATGAGGTTTAGGTGCCACCTTTTCTTTGGCATTAACAATACCCTCGTGCTGAAGCATCATATTTTCTATCTTTATTGTCAAAAATTCACCATACTGCTGGCAAAACTCTAATACTTTGTATGGAGTCATGGTATGAACATGCATTTTAACAATGCTGTCAGTTTTAATGCATACAATTGAGTTGCCTATTGTATTTAGGTAATTTTTAATAATATCAACATCGAAATTTTCCACGTCGCACTTAGAATTTTGAAGTCGCAGCAATGTTTCTGTGCAATAACCAAACTCTAAAACTGAATCTGGTCCGAAAAGGTCCATGTCTGCTGAGACTTTTGTGTTCTTTTCACTTTCACTTAGTGTTTCGATATCCTCATAGTCACCAGTAAGATAGCTTTTCATGCCCTCTGCAATGTATACAAGCCCAGCTCCACCAGAGTCAACCACGCCTGCTTCCTTTAGCACATGCAATAAATCTGGAGTCCTCTTAAGAGATTCTTTTGCTCCCGACACAAAGCATCCCATGAAGCCCTCTGGGTCTTCGCAACTTGCGTTACAGGCTGCGATAGTTGCTTCTTTAGCCACTGTCAGAATAGTTCCTTCGGTAGGAGTCATAACAGAATCATACGCACGCTTAACGCCTTGCTTGAAGGCTTCTTCTAAAGCCCTGGCATCAGCTGCATCAAGACCTTTAAAGCCATCTGCTATCCCGGCAAAAAACTGAGAAAGAATTACTCCTGAATTCCCTCTTGCCGAAAGTAACATTCCTCTTGCCACCTTTTCAGCTACAGTGGACAAGCTGTCATTTTCCTTAATATCAACACCTACGCCACCCTGAAGGGTCATCATCATGTTGTCTCCTGTATCTCCATCAGGAATAGGAAATACGTTTAAATCATTAACCATATCAACGTGCTTATTCAGATTTCTTGCAGCAACATCCACCATCTTAGCAAATGCTGCAGCGTCTATTTCGTGTCCTATCATTCATTCTCTCCTGTTATGCTTCCTCGGCTACGTAGGTTACTTCCTCACCAAACGACCATAGACCTATTGTGTCAGGGCCTACTGATGCGCCGATAATTGGTCCTATGATGATAGGAATGATTCCTTTTACATTAGGTATCTCTTCCTTAACCATGTCAGTAAGCATTTTTACTTCGTCCTCCGAGCAGTCTGCGTGAGCAAGGAAAATATACTGGTTTTCAGGTTCGATTATGCTCATCTTTGTAAGATTTACAATTTCTTTAAGTGACGCAACTCGGCCTCTTGCTTTCTTAATAGGGGTCTGCGTTCCCTCCTTGTCAGCAATCAATATGGGTTTAACACCCATAAGGTTGCCAAAGAAAGCTTTACCAGCTTTTACTCGTCCTGCCATACGTAAGAAATCTAGGGTTTCTACTGTGCAAAACTCATTTACATTTTTTCTATGCGATTTTACCAATTCAACAATCTCTTCAAAACTTTTTCCAGCTTTGTTAAGTTCAGAGGCATATATACCTAACATGCCCTCCCCTATGCAGGCGTTAAGTGCATCTATGCATTCAATCTTTCTGCCTGGATATTCTTTTACAAGTTCTTTGGCTACTACATATCCTGTATTAACAGATCCAGACTGTTTAGTAGCACAGCCTATGTAGATAATGTCGAATCCTTGTTCAAGGTATTCTCTAAATATTCTCGAAAACTCTTCCATTGGAACCTGAGTGGTTGTAACTCGCTCACCATTTCTCATGATGTCATATAAGTCCTTAGGTGAATAGCTCTCCCAAGTTAATGAAGCAGGTGTTTCCTTGCCCTTATATACTGTATTCATTCTGGCATAGTCTATATCATATTTTTCCAGCAATTCACCAGTTAAGTCAGAGCATGAATCAACAATAATCTTTACCATATTTAACAGTTTCTCCTAATATAAAATGTATTAAAGCACCATTATGATACGCCGATAAAAAAAACGTTTCGATTCACAAAAAAAGCCTTATGCACAATTTTTGTGCATAAGGCTCTAAATGACCAATAATTATTCTACGGTAACACTCTTAGCAAGGTTTCTAGGCTTATCAACATCAAGACCCTTGGCAACCGATAAGTAATAGCCCATAAGCTGTAATGGAATAATAGCTAAGCTTACATCAAAGAGTGGCTCTGTTTTAGGAATATAGATTGTGAAGTTAGCTGTATCTTCAATAGCGTAATTGCCAGCAGTTGTGACACCTAATAGATAAGCTCCACGGCTCTTTACCTCTACCATATTAGATATAGTCTTTTCATATATTTCCTTTTGAGTAGCAACACCAATTACTAATGTTCCATCTTCAATCAGGCTGATTGTACCATGCTTTAGCTCACCTGCTGCATATGCTTCAGAGTGAACATAGCTGATTTCCTTCATCTTAAGGCTACCCTCTAAGCAGATAGCGTAGTCAATTCCACGTCCTATAAAGAAAACGTCTTGTGCGTTAGAGTATTTAGCAGTAAACCACTGAATACGTTCTTTGTCCTCAAGGACTTTTTCAATCTTTCGAGGCAGGGTCTGAAGCTCTGCTAAAAGCTCGTTATATCTTTCATCGTCAATCTGTCCTTTAACATATGCAATCTCAATAGCAAGAAGATATATTGCTATAAGTTGAGCGCTGTAAGCCTTAGTAGTTGCGACCGCAATTTCAGGACCGGCATATGTCTGTATGACCTTGTCAGCTTCACGTGCTATCGAACTTCCTACTACATTTACAATGCCTAGAGTCGGAACATTTTGACTCTTTGCCTCTCTAATTGCAGCTAAAGTGTCTGCAGTCTCACCCGACTGGCTGATTGCTACTACTATGCTATTCTTTTCAAGTATGGGCTTTCTATATCTAAATTCTGAAGCAAGCTCGACTCTTACTGGAATCCTAGCTAAGCTTTCGATTACATATTGTCCTACAACGCCTACATGGTAAGCAGAACCGCAAGCGGCAATTGTGATACGTTCTAGATTTTTTATCTCATCTTTTGTAAGGCCTGATGCAGATAAATCAATCTTTCCGTCATGGATATATGCTCCCATGGTATCAGTTACTGCTTTAGGCTGTTCATGAATCTCCTTCATCATGAAATGCTCGTAGCCACCCTTTTCAGCAGCTTCGGTGTCCCACTTTATCTCAGTAATCTCTTTAGAGATTTCTTCACCATCAAGGTTATAAAAATGTGCTTCACCAGCACGTAGGCATGCCATTTCAAGGTTTCCGATATAGTAAACGGAACGGGCATGCTTTAAAATAGCCGGAACATCGCTTGCAACATATGCTGATTCTCCGTTGATTCCAATAATCATGGGGCTATCTTTTCTAGCAACCCACAATTCACCAGGATATTCCTTGAACATAACAGCAAGGGCATATGAACCGCGCACACGAACCATTGTCTTGGCAATAGCATCGATAGGTCCGATATTATATTTTTTATAGTAATAATCTATAAGCTTTACAACTGCTTCTGTATCAGTTTGTGAGTAAAAGGTATAACCTTTCTTAACAAGCTTTTCCTTGATTTCTGTATAGTTTTCAATGATACCATTATGAACTGCTATAACATTTAAATCATCTGAATGATGAGGATGAGCGTTAATCTCTGTGGGTTCACCGTGTGTAGCCCATCTGGTATGTCCTATACCAACACTACCCTTTACTGCGTCGCCATTATCAGTCTTGTCACATAATACAGAAAGACGGCCCTCAGCCTTAACTATTTCAGGATCATTATTTCCTAATCTTACTGCAATACCAGCAGAATCATACCCTCTGTATTCAAGCTTCGATAATCCCTCAAGGAGAATAGGCGCAGCCTGTTTATCTCCAACATAACCAACTATTCCACACATCTTTTTTCCTCCGTGTTCTAAAGAACACCTTCCTATTTATTTAACTGTTTTTTAATCCAATTAGCAAACTCTTCCATGCCTTCACCGGTTTTAGCACTAATTGGGATTATATCAGCATTAGGATTCAATTTCTTTATATATTCTTTTGCCTTTTCCTTATTAAAATCGAAAAATTCTATTGTGTCCATTTTACTAAGGAGCACTAAATCGCACACAGAGAACATTAATGGATATTTCAATGGCTTATCCTCGCCCTCTGGAACAGACAAAATCATCATATTTTTGTGAGCACCTGTATCAAATTCTGCAGGGCATACTAAATTTCCAATGTTTTCAAGGAATAAGACATCATAGTCATCCACGCCAAACTCCTTGCAGGCCTTTCCAGTCATCTCAGCATCAATGTGGCATAAGCCTCCATTATGAATCTGAAGAGAGGGAACACCCGTTAAATCGGCAACCTTTTGTGCATCAAGAGAGCTTTCGATATCAACATCCATTACACCTATTTTAAGCTCATCCTTTAGCATATTAATAACTGCGCTTAGTGCAGTTGTTTTTCCAGAGCCAGGGCTCGACATAACGTTTAGCATGAACACGCCCTTGTCGCTTAATTCTTTTCTTAAAGCATCCGCAGCCTTGTCATTAGATGCAAATACATTCTCGTGTACTTCTATAACTTTAACCTTTCCCATTATAAAGCACCACCTTCCTGCATTTTGCCCTTAATCCATTCAATAAAGGGTTCAAGGCCTTCATCATTTTTAGCTGAAATAGGGAAGATAACAGCATCTTTATTTAATGCATGAATGCGTTCCCCTGCAAGCTTATCGTCAAAATCAAATACTACCTTAGCATCACATTTATTAAATAAAACAGCCTCTGATACTTCATATACCAGTGGATATTTAGCAGGCTTATCATCGCCTTCTGGAACGGAGAGGATTGTAATGCTTGTATGAGCGCCTGTATCAAATTCTGCAGGGCATACAAGATTTCCCACGTTCTCAATAAAGATTAAATCTACATCGTCAATTCCCATTGCATCAAGGCCTTGCTTAGTCATTGCAGCATCCATATGGCACATTCCACCGGTATGAAGCTGAATTGATTTAGCTCCATGATTAGCAATTGTTTCAGCGTCAACGCTTGCATCTATATCGCATTCCATTACAGCAACTCTAATGCCTGGTTGTAAGTGTTCAATCACTCTGCAAAGTGTAGTAGTCTTTCCTGAGCCAGGACTAGACATAACATTAATCATGTACTTACCGCGTTCTTTTAAATACTCTCTAATGCCGTCAGCAGTAACTTCATTTTCCTTAAAAATTCCTTGTTTGAGTTCTAGTACTGTCATAAATCTTAATCCTCATAATACTACGCAAACTGCGCACTATGCTTTATTTTACTATATTTTTTTGCTTCTGTCATTGACTTAATTTTTCTTTTGCATATAGCCCATATATGATAATATTTTATCAAGATTAACCATATGTAAGGAGATCTTTTAGACAATGGAGAGAAAAGTAAAAACCTCTAGGCGACTAGACAATTATTTACGAAACAACTTTACCGAAGTCATGCACACTACCCTTAATCCCGAGGGGCCAGGTGTCGTAAGAATACACTTAGTGCCTCCTAAGTATGAGGATATGCAGGTTAGAGAAAGTGTCGTGATTTTAAACGGCCAGGACATTATCCCCATTAACTATTCATGGGCTATTGTTCTAAATGAATTTATTAAAGAAGTAAACAAGCATCATGGTATGGAAGTGTCCGATGATGATGTCAAGGGAATACTTAACAATACTTGCAAAGCGGTAAGAAAAGTATACCCTTCACTTAGCAAAAAGCTAATCAAAAATGATATCTACCGTATCATGAATACCTTCAAGCAGGTTGCTTATAAAGAAGAGGTAACTGAAGATATCGGCTATATGACAATGTCTGACTATGCACCTTTTATGAAAGCGCCTCACCGAATGGACATTATGGTTAGTGCCATGGAAAAAGAAGGCAAATGGAATTGCAATCAAAAGTGTGTACACTGTTACGCAGCAGGTCAAGAGCACTCTAATGAAGTGGAAATGTCTACTGCTCAGTGGAAAGAAGCTCTTGATAAGTTAAGAGCAATCGGTGTGCCACAGGTAACCTTCACTGGTGGCGAACCTACTATGCGTGATGATTTGTTTGAGTTAATTGAACATGCCAAATGGTTCGTGACCAGACTTAATACTAACGGGATTAAGCTTACCCGTGAGTACTGTGCGGGCTTACGTGCTTCGGAGCTAGATAGCCTGCAGATTACCTTTTACTCGCATGATAAAGATATTCACAATAAGCTTGTAGGTGCGCCTCACTATGATGATACAGTTGCAGGAATCGAGAATGCTTTAGCAGCCGGATTAAGTGTAAGCATTAACACTCCTCTTTGTACGCTTAACAAGGATTATGTTGAAACACTCAAATTCTTACATGACAAGGGCATTATGTATGTCACCTGCTCAGGACTTATTACTACTGGTAATGCCTTGACCGAGGCCTCTGAAAATTTACAGCTATCTACAGATGAAATCAAACAGGTCTTAGCTGATGCGACTGAATATGCGTATGCTAATGGCATGGAAATAAGCTTCACCTCACCAGGATGGATAGATAATGATTTCTTTATGGAGCATGCATTGTCCACACCTAGTTGCGGAGCTTGCTTAAGTAATATGGCTATTACTCCTTCTGGAAACGTCGTACCATGTCAGAGCTGGCTCTCAGGTAAGTCTCTAGGTAACTTCTTAAAGACTCCATGGGAAAGCATATGGAACAGTGATGAATGTAAAAAGAGACGCGATTACTCAGCCCTTATGCAGGGTGAATGTCCACTCAGAAAGGTAAAGGAAAGCTGATGAAAAGATTAAAACTATTATTAACAACCCTTATCGTAGGTTTGTTTGTATGCGGCTTTAGTCTTTCCGCATATGCATATACCGATGAGATTTTAGATTATTCCATTACGGCTGATGTAAATGATGATGCAACCGTAGACCTTTATTATCATATAAGCTGGAAAGTATTAGATTCAGACTCTCTTGGTCCTCTTGACTGGATTCAGGTGGGTATACCTAATAGTCACAACACTAATCTCACAGCTCAGTCGGATACAATCGATGACATAAGCTATATGAGTTCGGCTAATAACAAGGTTCGTATTGATCTTGACAGGAAATATTATGAAGGTGAGGTAGTCGATATTGATTTCAGCCTCACTCAGGACTATTTGTACTTAGTTAATTCCGTAAGCGAAACCGCTACATATACCTTTACCCCTGGATGGTTTGACGATATCAAAGTCGACAAGCTTACTATCCGCTGGAGTGGCGCCGAGACAGCTACCGAATGGACACCAAGTTGCTTCATAGATGAGGACTACCTGGAATTTGAAACCTCTCTTGGCGCAGGCGAAAAATTTACTATTACAGTAACCTATCCTCAGGATGCATACGAGTTTAATTCAACTGTGGTGACACCATCCACAATACCTTATGATGATGGCATGTCCCCTAGTGACTACTACCAAAACTACAATTCTTCATCAAGCTATAGTGATGACAGTTCCGATGCGATAGTAGGTTTTGTGGCCGTTTTAATCTTTGTATTTGTAATTGCTAAAATTATAATGAGTGCTTCATCTAAAGCAGGATATACATCCGGTTCAGGCTTCACCACTACCAAAGTTATCACTCGTAAGATGATAACCTACTACCCTAACTGTCCAGGCTGTGGTGCAGTCAGACAGGAAGATCAGACTGAATGTGAATACTGTGGCCGCAGCTTCGTCGAAAAGGAAGAAGTAATAACCGAGAAAAAACTCTGCGACGATGCCCGCTACGCTAAAGACGGTTTATATAAGTATGACAACAACCCTAATGTTTACATTCACGTTTCAAGTCATACCGTAAGAACTCCTAAGCCAGCAAGTTCCTCACATCACAGCTCATGCGCCCATTCAAGCTGCGCCTGTGCCTGTGCCTCATGTGCCTGCGCTTGCGCCTGCGCCTGTGCCGGCGGCGGCCGTGCCGGCTGCTCAACCAAGGATTTTTACAATACAAATCTTAAGCTTAAGCAGCTTGAAAAGCGTAAATAAATTGAATACCTCTAAAGTTTTGAAAACCCTCGATAAGTTTTGGAGGATTACAATGTGTTTTGAATGATCTCAATGTGTTTTGAAAACTCTCGATGTGTTTTGAGACTCACAAAAACTTTGATTATCCGTCAAATAAGCGGTGGTCTGTTGACCACCGCTTATATTTTTCACCTATCTTCATATTATCGAGTACTAGTTTATTTACTCCTTGTGCGCAATACACCTTGCTTTTTTGCCATCGTTAACATTACTGCTCTTTCCTCACTGATCACACCACAGGCAGTAATTAATATCTCTCCAGTTCGCTTATGCTCCCTTCTTATTACGCGTTGCGCCTTTATCGTTTTTCACGTTACTGTTCTTCCCTCGCTGATTCCCACGCAGGCAGTAATTATTTCATCTTTTCACGCCTTTGTCGTCCTGTTTTTACGCCATGCGCTTCTAATTATGCCAGCATTACTGCCTAGCCCATTTAGATTCTCCCCTTAAGCAGTAGTTTTTAGCTCCATTTCTCTCAAAATACAAAATAGTTACTGCCTACGTCTATCCGAGCTTGCACTTAAGCAGTAAGAAAAAATAGATTTGTGCCTCTTACCTCTTTTTTTACTGCTTCCAAACCAGTTGAACTGTTTCAAGCAGTATATACAAAGCTGCACACCTTCTGATATACGCCCATCCTATCTCTCGTGATACGCGTTGCGCCCCGTGTATTACTCACACTACTGCCTTTCTCTTATCCAGTTTGTTTCAGGCAGTAATTACTATCTCTTCACTCCACTCGTACCATTCTTCCGATACGCTTTGCGCCCTTATTTATGTTTTCATTACTGCCTTGCCCTTACTCAGTTTCCCGCAGGCAGTAATCACTATCTCTTTTCCTGCCTTCGTGCCTTGTTTAGTACGCTCTGCGCTTCCATCCATCCTAGCATTACTGCCTGCCAACTATAATTCTCGCCTTAAGCCGTAGTTTTTAACGCCATTTTTCTCAAAACCTAAAATAGTTACTGCCTACGTCTATTCGAGCTTGCACTTAAGCAGTAAGAAATAATGATATCTCTTTTTCTAACCTCATTTTTTACTGCTTCCAGACTAATTCAACTTTTTCGAGCAGTATGCACAAGCCGCATATCTAGCTTATCTCGCATGAGGCAGGTTGTATTTCAAAACCCTACTAACACCATATAATTACGTTGTATAGCAAAATTCATCTGACAACCTAAAATTCCAAATTGACAAACCCACTATCTATTCTTAGATTCGGAACCCGAGGTTAATACCCAGCCACCACGTAGTGGCTTGCCCTTTACAGCTAATAAAAAGAACTGCTACACTGTTGTTAACGACGGAAGCTTTTCTATCTATTCTTGAGTTCCTCGCCGTCGGTAATCGCCTACCAGCAGTTCTTTTTATGCTGTCAAGGGTGGCGTAATTCATGCACAGTCTAAATAATTTGCAATTTTCAAGGTTCATCTGAGTCTTTTTTTAATCATTTTTCATAGGTCATTTTCTATCATTTGTTTTGTTTAGTTAGCGAACCTACACCTATTGCATTATAGAAGTTTTCATACTTGATGCTAAAGCTAGACTAAGTGCACGACTTTATAACAACGGGACCATCGTTATTGCTATACAATAACAATGGGACGTGGTTGCACACGTCCCAATAATATTACTATTTATAATCCATCTAGGTATGACGTCCATTCAAGATACAAGGCTTCATAATCTTCACTAATCAGCTCATCGTAATCTCTTGCATTTTTTGTTACGTCTATAATTTTCTCTTTTCCATATTTTTTCATTGCATAATGCATAAAACTTCCATTAGCATAGCTTGGAAGATAATACCATGGAATTATGTCAGAATTGATTTTGTTTTTGCTACCTGTAGCAGTAAAAACCTCCCCTTTACTTTCTTCTAGAATAAGCTTAGAAAATAACTCGACATAATATTGTGAATCCACCTCATCGTTTTTAAGCACACCTAGGCGAGCAAGCTCGTCTTTTCCACCTTCTTGCAGCAGAGCATCTTTTAACATTCTATTCTCACACTCATATATAGAAATCTCCGCTGCATACGCTTCCTGCATTGCCCTTTTCTTATTCATATCGGTTTCTGGCACTTTATGGTAGTCCTTGTCCATATAGTGAATATACTCATGTAACAGTGCGCTTTCAGCCGTATTCCAGTCTACAAATAGATTGATAAGATTCTCTTCATAATTATATGCTCCTGCAAGTTTTCCTTTAAGGTACGAATTGTCGTCTTCAAAGCAAGTATATATTTTAACCGGCTCAACATCTTCATTACATTTCCAAAATTTACTCTGTGCCTCTTTAAAATCGTATTCGATAAAGCCTCGAATTCTGTTATATGAACCGAAAT
The DNA here is from genome assembly GCA_045639565.1 of Lachnospiraceae bacterium. GTDB lineage: Bacteria > Bacillota > Clostridia > Lachnospirales > Lachnospiraceae > UBA1258. The sequence goes on along the minus strand of JAZUDH010000067.1, from coordinate 45,530 downwards.
AATCTTTATAACCAAGTGCATTTATGTCTTCTAGGCTAAAGAAAAATGTATACAATTCTGTCACATCGCAATATGGATACTTGTCCTTCTTTTCGTCATTACTATCATACAAACTAATAGTTAGAGAGGGATAATAATGATACTCGCACCCCAACGACTGTAACCACTCATTTTTAATACTTACTATTTTGTCGACATCCTTGTTTATTGTAATATCTGTTAGCGCCTGAAGTCCCAGTTCTTTGACTATATATTCAGCAAGGCATACTGAATAGGTTCTTATTTTCTCTGCATTATCTGCGTCTATTCCTACACCATCAAATAATGGCTTTGTAAGATCTAGTAAAAACACCTCATCTTCAGTTACAATGCAAGTTTCTGGTTCATCTGTTTCGCATAGGTTTTCTTTTTTACAAACATAATTAACAAGACCATACGCTAATCCATAGTCAGATTCCTCATAGGCCTCTAGAAAAATATGTAAGTAGTCCTCGAAAGAAAAGGATTCTTCGAAATCTACGATTACCTTCTTTTCAGGGCATTCAAAATGTTTCCAAAAAGATGCCATGTTATTTAATTTATCATGAGATTTGTCACTTTCAAAATTTATTATCTCTACGTTTCTTTTTTCTAGTATTTTGTAGTCTTTTTTGCTTTGTCCGCAAGCAGAAAGAAAGGCTGATAAAACTATAATAGTTGTTAGTATAATGAATCGTCTTTTTCGCATTTTACCCCTATATAACACCTGTACAACATAAATGTTGCATAGGTGTTCTTTTAAATATTATTATGGTTTTCGTTTAAATAAATCAAATATTCCGTACCAATCTAGACCATAAGGATTCCCCGATCCCACTGTGTTTGTTTCCTTGCTATAATCATACTCTTGCATAGGACTTATCACTGGATTATTAATATCCAATATATTAGTTATCATATCATTTATTGATTCGTACTCTCCTATATAATCTTTTGTTATTTCTAGATGCATCTAGGAGAAGTATATACACACACATATATATATTATCACAAATAGCCTGTCAGTAATAAGAGTTCAATCAAAATGACAGTTATTTCTAAATATATACTTACTAACAGTGAAGGGTATTCTGCGAGATTTCATTCCTTATCCTGATTCATTTTTTATTGTCAAACCCACTATCAATTCTTAGATTCGGAACCCGAGGTTAATACCCATCCTGCACGAATGGGCTTGCCCTCTACAGATAAACCTAAAAAGAGCCATGAAAATGTTTTCACACATTTTCATGGCTCTTTTCTCTACTCTTCATCGTAGATACCGATTTCTTTTATATTAAATTCATTTCCACGAACAAGATATGTGTGCTCACTTTTGCAGTAAGGACAGATTTTTCCGTGGTCTACGGTTCTGTATTCTTGCTTACAGTCTTCACAGAACGTGATTGCTTCGAGAGTTTCGATTTTAAGCTCTGCGTTTTGTGTTATGGGTTCTCTTTTTTTAGCCCATTCCCAACAGTCTATAAGCTGTTCGGGGATTACGGCAGAAACCTCTCCGATTTCAAGTGTAACAGAATCAATATGATCAACGTTGTTTTGCTCGGCTACGGCCTTAACGTCTTTTACTACATAAAAAACTACACCAAGTTCATGCATAATTTGTAAGCTCTCACTTTCTCAAAAATATAGCATCTCACTACAACGTAATGAGATGCTATGTATAAGTCTCATAGAGTCATATATTATTATAATCTGTTCAAATTATTGATTAATTAGTGCTCTACTTTCTTGTGAGTGATAATCTTTCCTACACGTTTAATCTGGTAAGGAAGAATCTTCTTAAATTTATCTTCAGCAACTGTCATTTCTGAGCATTCAGGATGATCTCTGTGAAGCGTAATAGCGTCGAATGCACACTTAGTTGTACATACACCACATCCAATACACTTGTTAGGATCTACGATTGTAGCACCACAGCCTAAACATCTAGCTGTTTCAGCCTTAACCTGCTCTTCTGTAAGAGTTACCTTGTAGCTTGCGAACTTGTCAGCAACTTCCTTGTGTCCTTCAACCTGCTTAGGTCCACGATCATAGCTTTCTACAAGGATATCATCCTTATCAAGCTCCTTGAATTCCCAACGATTACGTCCAGTAACCATATGTCCGTTATGAACGAATCTATGTAGTGATTCTGCAGCGATCTTACCAGCAGCAATTGCATCGATAGCGAACTTAGGTCCAGTATATACGTCACCACCTACGAATACGTCAGGCTGCCCTGTCTGGAATGTAAGCTTGTCAGCAACGATAGCAGGTCCATGGAATTCAACTGAAGCACCCTTAAGAAGGTCACCCCAAACTGAAGCCTGACCTACTGCAAAGATTACTCTATCACATTCGATTGTAATTGTATCATTTTCATCATATGTAGGAGCGAAACGTCCCTCTGCATTTTTAACAGATAAACACTTCTTGAATACGATGCCTGAAACCTTGCCATCCTTTGTAAGAACTTCCTTAGGTCCCCATCCACATTTAATTGTAACACCGTCTTCTCCTGCTTCACGAATTTCCTCTGCTGATGCAGGCATTTCCTTTTCTGATTCAAGACAAAGCTGTGTAACGGCTGAAGCACCGTTTCTAGCTGATACTCTTGAAGCATCAATAGCAACGTTACCACCACCTACTACAACTACGCGGCCAGTGAATTCCTTGCCACCGCAGTTAGCTTCGTGTAAGTAATCGATAGCTGTAAATGTACCTTCAGCATCATCTGAAGGAACTCCAGGACGGCGTCCTGCAGAGCAACCAATTGCGATATAGAAAGCCTTGTAGCCTTCTGCACGTAACTGGTCTAATGTAATATCCTTACCTACTTCAACACCTGTTCTTATTTCAACGCCCATCTGCTTCATTACATCGATTTCAGCAGCGATTACGTTCTTTTCAAGCTTGTATGAAGGTATACCGTATCTTAACATTCCACCAGGTTCCTGATTCTTTTCGAATACAACTGGCTTATATCCTTTTTCAGCGAGGTAGAATGCTGCTGTTAATCCAGCAGGACCACCACCGATGATAGCAATCTTATCATCAAAGCCATCCTTCTTGCTTGACTGTGTACTAGCAGGTACAACGATAGGAGGGATGTATCTTGTTTCAGCATTAAGATCCTGCTCAGCAATGAAACGCTTAATTGCATCGATTGAAAGAGCTTCATCTACCTTTCCACGTGTACAAGCATCTTCACAACGTCTGTTACAGATTGAACCACAAACTGCGGGGAATGGATTCTGCTTCTTAATTAAAGCTAAAGCTTCTGTATACTGACCCTGAGCTGCCTTCTTGATATAACCCTGAACTGCGATATGTGCAGGACAAGCTGTCTTACAAGGAGCTGTACCTGTTTCATGTACGTTCTTACGGTTGTTATCTCTGTAATCGAAGTCGTACTTATCAGGGCCCCACTTCTTAGCATCGGGAAGCTCTTGGCGAGGATACTGAACCTCAGTACCGTCTGCCTTACATAATTTCTGACCAAGTCTTGTAGCACCGGCAGGACAATATTCTACACAACGTCCACATGCTACACACTTTTCTTTATCAACATGTGCTACGTAAGCTGAACGAGACATGTTAGGAGTATTAAATAACTGAGAAGTACGAAGAGCATTACAAATCTCTACGTTACAGTTACAAATACCGAAAATCTTGTTTTCACCATCAATGTTAGTAATCTGATGTACAAATCCGTTTTCTTCGGCTCTCTTTAAAATCTCAAGTGCTTCTGCCTTAGTAATATCGTGACCTTTATTTGTTTCACGAGAGTAGTCAGCAAAGTCACCTACACCAATACACCAGCCCATCTCATCGTCTGCACATCCATCACCAATTGCTTTTCTGGATGCACGGCATGAACAACGGCCTACACCAATATGTCCTTCATACTTTTCAAGCCAGTATGAAAGCTTTTCGATATCGATTGCTTCGTTTTCCATTGAAATGGCTTTTTCAACAGGAATAACGTGCATACCAACACCAGCTCCTCCGGGAGGAATCATCTGTGTGAGTCCGGCAAGAGGAATATATGTCATTCTTTCAAAGAATGCTGATACATCTGGATGATTTTCAATTCTAGGATTGTCTTCTCTTCCAGGATTCTCTTCCATGTTAAATAACTCAGCTGAACCAGGTACGAATAAAGGAAGAATATATCTTCTTTCTGACTGAGGCGCTGTACGTCCGTTATGATCATAATGATAACCATAATCGTACTCTAAAAGACCTATATAGCTCATCTCATCAAGGAGCTTCTGAAGGTTTTCTTTTTCAGCATCTGTTTTAGCATCGCAAAGCTTGCATAATTCTGGGAATGTATAATGCTTTCTCAATTTCATCTTGAGTGCAACATCAGCCATTTCGTCAGAAATAATTTCTGCAAGACCCCAATACTCTGGATCCTCGACCTTAACGCCAAACATAGTATGTGCAACTACGTCTGTGATCTTACGGCCTAATTTAACGATCTTCTCGCGAGGAGGGTTGTCGTTTTTGTGGTTGGCGGGCCACTGGTTGTACTTCTCAAATTCCATACTGCAATTTACCTTTCTGGTTTGTTGAAACTAACTTCTCATTAAACGAAGACATGCGAAACCTCATAAAGATTTCGCATGTGTATGATGTACTTATTATATTAAATTTTTCTAAACTAGTAAACCGATATTTCTTTTTTAGTTTCTTTAGACTGAGTTACTTCAATTTGTGCAGTTAAAGTATTATCTAACTCTTCTTGTGTTTCGGTATTAATTAACTTAATATTTGTGTAACTTGCTTCAACTGGGTCTAACGTATACACAATAGTATTGTAAGACTCGTGAAGATTATTGTAGCCATCTTTACTAAGATTTGAGTATGGACTTCTATAATATTCTTTGTTTCCTACCTTCAATTTCTGATAAAGAATATCAGTTTCTTTCTTTTGGAAATGATTAAATGCTGAGTGAACCGAACCTGGTGCTGCATCCTTTATTTCCTTTATGACAATTTCGTCTCCATCAAGAGCATATACAGGATACTGGCAGCCCTCAAGGCTAGATAATGTTATAGTAAGCCCTCTATTTGTGGTAATATATCCATCTGAAAATCCTTTATCTTCGAGAGCATCCGTTACATACTTTGTTAGATATGCTTCCTTTAAAAGGTTTAAATCAAGTACATTTCCTAAAAGTTCATTTTCTTTAACAAATTCATCATATTCCTTACTTACTGTAAATCTTACGGCTTTATCTTCATCTCTAAAGTCAAAAGAAAAATTATCTAAGTTATTAACATATGTTGAAAGCTTTGTAATAATATCCTTTTCATACGCATCATTGATAGGATCAAAATTTTCATAATCATATAAGATTAAAATATTAGCCCAACGCTCATAGAGATTTCCTGCGAACATATTGAAGCCTTCCTGCTCACAGGTCTTAGCATATGCGTCCCTTAAAATCTCATATAACACGCTACCGACATTCACATATTCGCCTCTTTTAGCATTGATAGAAGCAATATTCTCATATCCTGTATAGGTATTCTCTGCATCTAATAATTTATAGATATGTAATAATGCCTGAGAATACAATGAAGTTACCTCTCTGGTTTTATCCTTTATTTCTGAGGTTGACCCCTCCATATAGTAGTGAAGTTCTGTATTTTTAGCATAATTAACGGCCTCAGAATCCATTGAAGCATTAATCACATAGAAGCCTTTATCTTTATGTGAAAGCGTTAATACACCTGTAGTTATAGAGCCTATGGCAATCAAAACTAAAACTATAAAGCCAGCAATTCTTAATCCTTTATGCTTTAAATTAACTTTATAATCTGCAAATCTATCATCTTCAAATAACATAAAATCCTCAATATCCTTAATTGCAAAAGACTAATCGCCGAAGCGATTAGTCCTTTATTGGGTTTATTATTTGGGTTTAATACTATATAGTTTCGCCTAGACAACTTAGTTGTTATCAGCAAATCTAATCTTTTTGTACTGTTCGATTTCAGCCTTATTACCAAATACCATATGGCCGTTGCCTAAATCAACAAGTTCAGGCTTATCAACAGAATAGTCATGATCATCAGGATTATAAACCAATAACTTCTTGTCCTTTTCGATCTGAGGATCAGGAATAGGAATAGCAGAAATTAATGATCTAGTATATGGATGAAGAGGATAAGCGAAGAGTTCTTCACTTTCTGCAATTTCCATAATACGTCCCTTGTAGATAACTACAATACGATCTGAAATAAAACGAACGATTGATAAATCGTGTGCAATAAATAAATATGTAAGTCCTTTTTCCTTCTGGAATTTCTTGAGAAGGTTAAGTACCTGCGCACGAATAGAAACGTCCAAAGCTGAGATAGGTTCATCAGCTACAATAAATTCAGGTTCCATTACAAGAGAACGAGCCATACCAACACGCTGTCTTTGTCCACCAGAGAACTCATGAGGGTAACGTGTTAAGTGTTCAGGAAGAAGACCTACTGCCTTAGTAACTTCCTCAACCTTGGCTACACGATCTTTTTCATCCTTGTATAAGTGGAAGTTATAAAGACCTTCCGAAATGATGTAATCAATAGTAGCTCTTTCATTGAGGGAAGCTGAAGGATCCTGGAAAATCATCTGAATCTTCTTAACAACTTCTCTATCTTCTTTTCTAGATAACTTACCTGAAATCTTTTTACCCTTGAAGTAGATTGCTCCAGCAGAACAAGGGTTAATTCTTACAATTGCTCGTCCGATTGTAGTTTTACCAGAACCAGACTCGCCTACAAGTGAAAGTGTTTCACCTTTATAAATATCAAAGCTTACATTATCAACTGCTTTAAAATTCTTCTTACCTTTTTTAAAGACAACATCCAAATTCTGAACGGATAATAAAACTTCTTTTTCCTGATTGTCCATCGTTTGTTGCCTCCTTAATTATCTAAATTAACGTAAGATGCAAGCATCTTTTCGTGTAAGTTCTGAATATTCTTAGGACACTCTGTCTTAGGTGATCTCTCGTCAAGTAACCATGTCTTAGCATAGTGAGTATCTGAAACCTTAAACATAGGAGGTTCCTTAACATAATCAATTGCTAATGCATACATATTACGAGGAGCAAATGCATCACCTACAATCTTGTTGTAAAGAGAAGGAGGAGTACCCTTAATTGAGAATAGCTCTGATCCTCTTTCAGCAAGCTGAGGAAGTGATGATAAAAGCGCCCATGTATAAGGATGCTTAGGCTCATAGAAGATTTCTTCTACTGTACCTACTTCAACAATCTGTCCACCATAGATAACAGCAACACGTTCAGCAACGTTAGCTACTACACCTAAGTCGTGTGTAATGTAAACTGTTGTGAAACCAAGTTCACGCTGTAAATCCTTGATAAGTCTTAAAATCTGTGCCTGAATAGTTACATCAAGAGCTGTTGTAGGTTCATCACAGATAAGAATCTTAGGCTGACATGAAAGAGCAATAGCGATAACGATACGCTGTCTCATACCACCTGAGTATTCGAATGGATAATCATCAAATCTCTTTTCAGGATCGATAATACCAACCTTGCTCATGATATCAAGTGTACGTTCCTTAGCTTCGGCATTTGTACAATGCTGATGCTTTAAGATAACGGTCATAATCTGCTTACCAATAGGAATAACAGGGTTAAGTGATGTCATAGGATCCTGGAATACTGTTGCAATACGGCATCCACGAATCTGCTGCCAGTCCTTAGTATATTTAACCTTAGCACAGTCAATGATTGCATAACCATCAACCATCTTCTTTTCTTCATCAAAGTTTCTAAACTCAACACGGAATGCTACAGTCTCGAATACTTTATTTCTAACCTCAGGATTGTTTAAGTCTTCACCGATGCTCATTGCAAGCTTAAATGCATTAGCGAGCTTGTGACAGAACTTATACTGATCCATTATAGGATATCTACCGATAGAAAGAAGAATTTCATAAGCTAATTCTTTATTTCTAGCAAGCACTTCATCCTTAAGGCCTAATTCATTACCTTCTTTATCAGGAGTTGCAACCTTCTTGTCTCTTTCATCGATAAGTCTCTTAAGCTCAGCCTTATCAGCTTCAACCTTAGTAGTATTCTCAGAATACTTCTTAAGTCTTTCCTTAGCTAAAGCTTCTCTTTCGTCATTAAGCTTTTTAGCAAGTGCATTGAACTCTTCAATCTTAGCATTGAGAGTAACCATCTCTTTGGCATCTTCAGCATTCTTTTTGTCAAGAGTCCAAAGCTTATTTGTTAAGTCAATTGCGCTTTCTTCAGCTTCTTTAATCTTAGCTGCATACTCAAGCTCTTCAGCTTCTGTTAAGCTCTTAGCATGTTTGATTTCCTGAAGCTTTTTCTTGTATGAAACGTATTCAAATGCTCCACGCTCTAAACAAGATGACTTATTGAGGCTTTTAAGCATTCTATTGTAAATACGTTCATTACGCTTATTAAAAGGCACGTGTGTTTCAGAAATACCATCATCAGCAAGAATGATTGAACCTTCTGAAATGTAACCGTTAGAATCAAGCATACCTGCGAATGTCTTAGTAAGAACTGACTTACCGGAACCTGATTCACCTACGATTGCTAAATTTTCATTTTCGTAAATATCGAGCGATACATTTCTAATCGCCTGAAGTGTTCTACCTCTTACGTTGAACTTTACGCTTACATTGTTAAGTGAGAGGAGAACTTTTCTGTTTTTATAATCGTTCATAGTCCACCTTCCTTAACTCATATGTGTTCTAGGATCAGAAGCATCTGCAAGATTCTGACCTAATAAGTATAAAACCATAGTAACAATAGCTGTAACTGCTACTGGAGGCCAGAATTCCCAAGGATATGTAAGGAATGCTGACTGTGCCTGAGATACCATACGTCCTAATGAAGGAACTGATGCACTAAGACCGATTCCGATGTATGAAAGATAAACTTCAGATCCGATATAGCCAGGTAATTCAGTAGCAAGTAATGTAACGATAACAGATGTTAAGAATGGTAAGATGTTCTTAGCAATCATTCTAGGAATTCTTGTACCTAAACATCTTGAAGCCATTGCATATTCACGGTCACGGATAATCATAACCTGTGTTCTAAAGAAATATGCAATTCCTAACCAGCCTGTAACTGTCAATGCAAAAACGAAACTCCAGAAACCTGCACCAATAACGTATACCAATACTGAAAGTACAAGTAATGAAGGAACGTTAGCAATAATCTGATAAATAACAAGCATGATAACGTCTAACTTCTTAGAGTATCCCCATGCAGCACCCATCAAAATACCAACTGTCATGTTGATCATAGCACACACAAAAGAAAGAGTGAGTGACATACGAGCTGATGCAAAAATACCATAAAAAATTGAGTTACCCATAGGGCCTGTACCAAGCATCCACTTAAAAGACCAACCTCCAAAGAATTCGGTTGCCTTAGCTGGGCTTAGGTTAAATGATTTAGCATTAGTAACGTTTTCGAACATATCATATGTAAAGAAAAGTGGAAGTACATATGACGAAAGTAAAACTAATGCAAGTAAAACTAATAGTACAATGTTAATCTTCTTTTTAAAGAAAATTCTAAATACTGATTTCCAGTATGAATAACGAGGTGCGATGATTTTTTCAGAAGATGTATAATCTTCGTCACCTACAAACTTAAATAATTCGGCTTCTTCTTCAGGAGACATTTTCTTTTCGTCTAACATTATCTACCGCCGCCTCCTTCCTCGGATAATGAAATTCTAGGATCAACCTTAGCGAGTAATAAGTCGCCTAAGATTAATGAAATCAATGATACTGATGTAAGAATAACTGTACATGCAACAATGATTCCGTTGTCGTGGCTGTTGATAGCTGCCATAAGGAGGTTACCAACACCAGGTACTGAGTATACTCTTTCAGTTACAAGAGCACCTGCAATACATCCTAAAATACTTCCAGGAATACCGTGTACGATATAGATAACGGCATTTCTCATGATGTGAATACTATATATTTCTCTTTCAGACATACCTTCAGCTCTAGCGAACTTAACGTAATCTGAATTCATCTGGTCGATCATGTATCTTCTCATCCATTTCATCAAGCTGGCCATTGAAGGAAGCATCAATGAAATAACGGGTAAGATATAAGCTAAAATCTTAACTTCAGCATTAGCGAACTTATATGGTAATCCAAATACCTTGGTACCAATCGCAGCGAACATAAAGATGTAAGCAAGGGAAGGAGTAGCCATGATAAATACGATAAACGCATTACCAATCTTATCTCCGAAACCATCTTTAGATCTTGCCATAGCAACACCCAAAGGTAAACCTAAAAGGTAAGCTAAAACAGTTGAAATAATACCGATTACGAAAGAAATTTCAACCATTGACATTCCCTTACGGCGGTACGAATAAACAGTGTACTTATCAGGGAACTGAGCCTTTTCTACTTCACTAATTTCATTAGTGTTGTATGTCAATGTATGGAAATCAATCGCTGTTTCTACATATTCATCAGTTCCTAACATAGTGGGATACTGCATAGTACGTGTGTACAATTCGCCTGTAGGTGTAGTAACTACGTTAGTGATTTCCTGTCCTCTATAGCTTGTGAATGAAGTACCTAAATTAATGTGAATCCAGTTCCAGTGCATAAATGGGAAGTGAGAATCAAAGTAAAGTAAATACTTGTGCTGTGTACCAGAACCTACTAATGCAAATGCTCCATTATATGGATCTTTTTCAAATCTTACATAACGGTCTGTAAGATCAGGGTCAACAACGTCGTTCTTAGTTTCAAATGTGAAGAATCCCTTGATATAGTCTACTAATCTGTATAAAGGGTTCTTTTCTAATGTAGCGAAAAGATATCCAGTTCCGCCTGGTTTTACCTTTCCATTTTTGAAGGTAATGGGAGCAAGGTACTTGATAGAATAGCCTTTAGCACCATACTTAGCCATAAATTCCTGTACTGACGCATTCTCCTGAATCTGATCAGGCTTTTGAACAACTGCTTTGTCAGCAAGGAAATCCTCCTTTGTATAATAATCCTCTCCATAAAGAGATAAGTACTTATCCTTTAAGAAAGCGGTATATTCTTCGTATTCAAGGTAGCCGTACTTTTCGTACTGAACGTACTCATACAAACTTCTGTCGTTATTGCTCTTTTTATTCCAGGTATCATCAGTCTGGAATACAACACTTCGCTCTATCAGCGAATAAACTAGTAACATTACTGCCATCACAACAACTAGAAGCGAGAATATAGAGAACATAATTCTCTTGAACATGTACTTCTTCATTATTCAATTATCTCCTTTCTTTCATGCTGTGCGGCATTTTTAAACAAAAATACCATCATAATAAACCCCGATTGATTAAAAACTTTTATTTTTGTAGAGGACCAATCAAAACTCCCAAAAACACCAAGATACACAGGGGTGTAAAACACGCCCCTGTGTCTCCTAGTTTTAAATACTAATATAAAATGCTAATTATTTCAAGTCTTAGCGGTTATTAGAATAAACCGATAACCTTTGTCATGTATCCAGCACCCTGTCCAAGGAATGTATCAAGGTATGTTGAAGGATCACCGTAGTCAGGGCCCCAACCTGAACCATAGAAGATATCGAAGTCACCAGCTTCACCGTTTGATGCACGGTAACCAGCTGCGTAGTAATCTTCAGAAGTTGTAGCTTCTACGATATTAACCTGTACGTTTTCAGAACCAAGTGTCTTTTCAATAACTTCCTTGAATGCAGCAGCCTGAGCTGTATTTGAATCAGAACCTGAGTAGTATTCAACGTCGATCTGGATAGGCCATTCAACTGTATCACCAAGTTCAGCCTTAGCAGCTTCTAAGCAAGCCTTAGCTTCATCAGGATTGAATAAACCGTTTGTCTGGTCAGCTACGTTAATCTTTACACCCATCTTATCGCAGTAGTACTGAACCATTTCACCGTACCATGTACCAGCAGCGAATGTATGTCCATCAGCATCTGTTGTGTCATTTTCAAGCTGTACGAAGTTAGGATGTGTATACATGTTACGTACGTTTGTAAGAGCAAGCTCTTCACCACGTGTAACACCGTTCCATACCTTCTTATCGAAAGCGTACATTAAAGCCTTACGGAAGTTCTTGTTAAGAACTGCCTTCTGTGTTGAAACCTTCTGTGCTTCGTTCTTAGGAGTTGCAACTGCACCTGATTCAAGAGCGAATGTACCACGGTTTACGTTAATACCACCAAAGTATGTTGTAGATGTTGTATCTGAAACATAAGAATACTTATCAAAGTTTCCATCTGCCTGAGCCTTAGCTAAAAGACCAGTAGAAGCGTTAAGAGCGCATCCAGCGTATGTACCAGCAAGTACATCATCATAGAATGCATCTGTGTTTTCACCGTTGTCATATACCCACTTAACTGACTTAAGTGTTACAACGTCTTTCTTGTAGTAGTTAGCGTTAGCTACGATTACGATTTCCTTGTCATTAAGAGTCTGAAGAAGGAAAGGTCCGCAGTAAACCTGAGAAGCTACGTCTGCTGAGTTACCATATGTGTAAGCGTTTGTATCAGCTGAAGCTGCAGCGAATTCAGACATTCCGTATACACCACCACGAGCTGCGTAGAATGATTCACAAATAGGTAAGAAGCAAGAGTATGTAAGCATTGTCATGAAGTATGATGTAGGCTGGCAAAGAGTAACTTCAAGTGTGTAGTCATCAACTGCCTTGTAACCAACTTCATCAAAGCTTCCGCCTGCAAGGTATTCACCAGCGCCAAGAACAACGCCTTCAACAAGCCATTCAAGACCTGCCTGTGTATCAAGCATGTGGTGGAAACCAGCTACGAAGTCAGATGCCTTAACTTCAGCATACTTTGTACCTTCTGATGTACACCAGTTAACACCCTTACGAATGTTGAATGTGTATGTTAAGCCGTCTTCTGAAATCTCCCAAGATTCAGCAAGTGCGGGCTTCATCTGTCCGAGGTTGTTGTATTCAACAAGACCTTCAACTGTGTTTACAGTGATTTCTGTATCAGCCTGTGAGCTTGTGTTTAACCAGTCAAGTGTTACAGGAGCTGTAGAGAATGTTGTTGTATATGTATCCTGGATTGTATGTCCCTGTGACTTAAGGTAAGCAGCGGGATCATATGTTCCTTCACCAGCAACTGCAGCTGCCCATTCAGCAAGCATTGCTTCTCTTTCTGCAGGTGTGCAGAATTCATTAGAGATAACCATTGACTTAAGACGGTCATCATCGTTACCCCACTGAACGTAAGGAACTGTTCTAGGTGCAACACGGCTGATTGTATAAGCACCACCCTGTGTAGTTGTAGGAAGCATTGTAGCTGAATCCATTAAAGCAGCTTCAGCCTGAGCGAAAAGAACGAATCTTTCGTCAACTGTTGCAGCAGCCTTAGCAGCGTCAACTAAATCTCCAAAGTTTCCTAATACGATATCGTATACTTCTTCATCATCAGCACGAACGTATGTTACGTCAGCTGCTTCAACTGATGTAGAAGGTTCCTGTGAAGTTGATGTTACAACTTCGAGTGAAGTACTTGTTACAGGCTTCTCACCACATGCAGCGAGTGAAAGAACCATAGTAGAAGCAAGTGCTACACTAAGAAATTTCTTCTTCATGTTATTTTCCTCCCGTGAAAAATATGTAAATAATCCATGACTTTATCCGTTGAAAGCGTTAAAGCTTTGCTGTGGAAAAATTCATCATGTGTGTAATATACACATCATAAAACCATTTGTCAATACCCAAATATAATTGTATACAATAATACATTGTATTTCTGTGACGCGTTAAAGTTATGTAAATTAAAAGTAGTAAAAAAGAGACAGGATAGCCTGCCTCTTGCAAAAAGTTTCATATCATATATGTTATATTTACGCTATTTGTCTCCTGTAGATACCTTTTTAATCCACTTTCCACTTTTTAATCTGAATACACACCAAATTGTTTTTACAATCTGGTCAGACTTAAGATAAGTGTATATCCAAAATGCAGGTAAGTGAAATACAAACGCTGACAATAAACCTAAAGGAATGGAAATTGTCCACAAAAATACATTGTCTGTAAGCATCAGCATTTTGGTGTCTCCACCACCTCTCAATACGCCTTTAGTCATAATAGAGTTAGTAGCCTGGAATACTATTATGATACTAATAGCAAGCATTAGTTCTTTACCAATGGCGTTAGCTTCATCCGAAAGTTTGTAAAACATAAGAATCGGTGTGCTTGTTCCTATAATAAATACTGCTGAGATAAGTCCTAGTCCAGCACCCAATGCTAAAAACTGCCAGCCTTGCTTCTGAGTCTTTTCCACGTTTCCACTGCCCAGGGTTTGTCCCGTAACAATGGCCCCCGCCTGGCTCACCCCCTGCACCACTACAGTACTAAGCTGCTGAGTCGCCGTTGTAGCCGCGTTAGCTGCAATAAACGCAGCACCCAGGTGACCTATTACCTGTGCAACTGCATTATTTCCCACTGCTAAAAGAGCATCACTTACCAAAACCGGAATACTAATCAGAAAATACTCCTTGATAAGCGAACCAGTATTCATAAAAAGATCCTTTATTCTAAATACAATTTTCTGATCATATAAGAATAGATAACCACAGATGCATGTTGCTTCAAATGCTCTTGCAATTAATGTTCCTATCGCAGCACCCGCAACGCCCATCTTAGGTGCCCCAAGCTTACCAAAAATAAACGCGTAATTTGCAATAAGATTTACAAACAAAGCACCAATAGAAACTCCAAGTGGAAGCATTACCTGTCCTACACTTCTAAGCACAATTGTACACACAAGTGACATACCTAATAGAAAGTATGTAATAACAGAGTATCTTAAATACTCAACACCAAACGAGACAATCGCTTCATTAGTTGTATAGGTTTCCATGATTTTTGCTGGTATAAAATAAGTAGCCACTGCAAAACAAGATGCAAAAAGTAATGTAAATCTGAGCATCAGCGCTATCGTTTGTCTAAGAGCATGAGCTGCATCTTCATTACTTTTGTCTACCTTAAGCATCCCCCAATATCTTGAAACCAGAACCGAAGCCCCCATTCCTAATCCCATACACAGTATCTGATATATACTAATGAAAGAATTAGCCAGCGATGTAGCACTTATTTCATTCTCACCTACTCTAGACACCATTACTGTATCTAGCATATTAACTCCGATTGTAATCAAGCTTTGCGCTGCAATTGGAAGCGCTAACGCAAACACCGTTTTTAAAAAGCTCTTTTCATTTTTTGTACCATTCATTACTCTTTTTTTCCTGTTTCTTCACAATTTTATTCTATCGCCTTACACTGTTTACCTCATACCAGCTTGCATAGGCCATGTTTTTCCAATCCATCGGATCAGAATCAATATCATCCAAATACAAAAGGTAAGGCTTTACTGTATACTCAGGAAGCGTAACATCACCTTTTTCGCTTTTAAGAATATCCAATCTTTCTTCATAAACAGAATGGAATTCTCTCGCTTCCCCATTTCTTAATTCTACATATGCTATATATGAACTATATTGGAAAATACTCTTATTAGAAATTTTCATATGCGCAACAATAGAAATCATCAATAAAAAATAAAACGACACTACAATCAATGTTTTAAGACCAGCCTTGCTACCCACTTTGGAATATATTTTCTCGATAGCTCCATCAACTAGCGGTCTGATTGAACATATAATCAAAAAGATGTTTATTACTACCATCAGCTGAAACCACAGCTTGCATATATTTTCCTGTCTTGCTAATCCACCACCGCCCATTGCATAAAACAGCGGAACATTAAACGCTGCATGAAGGCCGAATGATATCAATATGGATATTATAGGAATCCATCTTATCTTAGTAAAGTCGGTTTTTCTTGCCATTAGATAAAGAATAGGAAGTATAATCAGCAAGATGATAAAAAACTGAATATCGATCCAGTGTAGCTCATCGTAGAGCGCCAAATTAATACCTTCAAGCACAGCACTTACTGGACCTTTTCCTTCAAAGCGCCCACTCCTTACTGCATTCCCTGGTGCAGCTACGCTTATGGCAAAAGAAATAAGATACGAAAAAGTAGGGATTATCTGTAAAAAACACTTGCAAAGAACAATTTCTAAAATCAAGCATAATCCCATAATGCAGCCAGTTACGAGTGCAGTGGAATAATTTGAACCGCCACAAAAGTAAGCCATAAAGGTCGCCAATACAAGGTATAACACCTTTATAGCAGTTCGATTTTTATGCATCCTTTCGCAAAAATAATTTAATACGCAGCTTGTTGAAATCAGCATACAGCCATGCATAAACCAGTAATGAACCGCTCCATTAAACCAAAACAGTCCATTCACAGGAGAATACATACTTTCAAGCATCCAAAATGATGTTATCGAAGCTACAAAAAAGCTCATCCACTTTGGGGCATTAAATATCTTCACAAAAACAGTATTCAAAATGCTGTTCACAGAAACAAACAGCATTATAATCATAATCCAAGCTGACAATCCATAGCTTACGGTTCCTTCAAATACAGCTGGCGACATTGCCATCAAAAATATTGATGTATGTGTTCCTTGCCATGTATAATATGAATCCTTCACCTGCAAAAATGCCTGCTTTATTGTTTCGACAACGGAATGCGTATTTAGCCATGCACTATGAGACATCATGCCGTAAGTATAGTCGTCAGCGCAAGGGTGTGAATATGTTGAAACCCCTATAATAGGTGCGATTGCAACTAAGAGCAAAAGAACCGCTCCTATCACTATAAAGGTCGGTAACAATTTGTATATCCTTCTTTCCATCTTTTGTCCTTTCCAAAACAGCTACTAAACATAATACTACCAGTAATATATTTTTTTCCATCACTTTCATCAATTTGGTCAGATATTTTAAGTCAAAAATAGCGCCTATCTTTACGAATAGACGCCATTTTTTTCATAGTCATTATAAAGCTTTCAATAATCTATCAGCATTTTTGTATAGCCAGTTTGATGTAAGTCTTTCAATCACTTCAATTAAAACTGCCATTCCACCGATTACTACGTATTCACACCATGTAGTCTTAATCAAATATCCTAATAAAAGTGTAATACCTACGACAAGCATGTTGAGAACCATTTCAACGAACACGTTACTACTTTGTTTAATAGGAACAGATTCGTTAGTCCATTCAAAATTAGGATTTTTAATTCCTAACCATAATCCGACTACTGCATTTAATCTTATAAACACAAATAGATAAGCCAGCAGTAATATCCACTCTACAGGCTCAAGCATCACAATCCACGCAAATACAGCCATTGTAAAAATAGCAGGATAAATATTTAAGCTTACGTGTAAATTTTCTTTGGCCTCAAGGAAATCCTTTCCTTTGATAGGAAGACTCTTGGCTAGCCATAGGCTCTTTCCTTCCAGTGAAATCGAAGGAGCTGAGATAAGGTTCATACCGAATATGAAGCATACTAAAGCAAGCACAAAAAATGGAATCATTCTGAAGGTTCCAGGTAGTTCTGCAGCTATCATGTTCATGCCCGAACGAATTGTATCCATCTTAATAATGCCAATAATTGCAACCGCAGGTCCGAACACTATGCCCATTCCGCCATTTAACATGTATGTAGGGCTGCTTGTAAATTTTAAAAGTTCTCTCTTAAGTAATGCTTTTTTAACAGGAAGCTGTTTTGTCTCCTTTTTGCTTACCTTAACATTATCTGTTGCGGCGTCCTTATAAGTTGCAATTTTTCCAAAGGTCTTACTCATAAGATATGTAGTAATGGCAAATGCCAGTACTGTAATTGCAATGAATAAGGCAAAAGAAAGCACGTCGCCTTCTGCTCCTTTACCTAAAAGATAAACAATATTCCCATATTTTGCGAAGCCATCACTTATCTCTTCGCTATTTAATATGAAATTATTTACAACATTTGAAATGTTTGCGCAAAAATAATAGTAGGCTCCGAAAACAACAATTGATAAAACAGTGATAACAATATTTTTATGTTTAATCTTTCTTGAAACAAGCGCTACTATCCAGCCTAACAAGCATGTCGCAACGGTTACAAATAATGTAATGAAAGGCCACAAAACACATGAAAGCACAATCGCCATTAAACTATGGTCTTTAACAGTTGCATACACTAATACTGTAGGGAGCCATACTATTCCTCCATATAAAAGAGCCAGTACGAATACAGAAATCATTCTGGATATCAAAATATATGAAGGCTTTATAGGCATTGAGAGTAATGCTTCATTATCCCTTGCATGAAATAGTGCTTCGTATGAATTAAATACACTTCCGACTACGCCAAGGGAAATTGTAACAAGTCCCATAATTGAAAAATACAGCCACACAAGTCCGGCACTTGCTAAAGGCTTACACAGATTACTTGCCAAGAAAAGGAATACAAGGCTTAAAAGCGCAAGCAAAAACATGAACAAGATAAACATGCCTGCAATTCCAGCCTTAGAACGGCCTTTTCCTGATTTTCGGTTAATATAGTAAGCTCTAAATACTTCCTTTAGCTGCTTTTTAACTAATACATTAAGCATGGCTTACTCCTCCAACTCGAGGAATACTGATTCAAGGGATTCGTCACCTTTAACCTCTTCCATAGTACCAGATTTAACAACTACGCCAGAACTGATAATAGCAATCTTATCACATAGCTTTTCAGCAACCTCTAAAACATGTGTTGAGAAAAAGATTGCTCCGCCATTATCACAAACCTCTCTCATCATACCCTTTAAGATATGCGATGCCTTAGGATCCAATCCTACGAAAGGTTCGTCCATGATGATAAGTTTAGGGCTATGTACCCATGCTGCAATGATAGCAAGTTTTTGCTTCATTCCGTGTGAATAAGATGATATAGCCTTAGGAAGATCATTTTTGATTTCAAATAGTTCAGCATACTTTTCCGTCTTAGCTTTTCTTTCATCCTTACTCACACCAAATATGTCCGAAATAAAATCAATGTACTGCTTGCCTGTCATATAATCATATAAATCAGGGTTATCAGGAATATATGCAATCTGTCTCTTGCATTCTAACGGATGCTCCTTGACCGACATTCCATTGATATAAACCTCTCCCTCATCAAAATCAAGAATTCCTATTGCTGATTTGATTGTTGTAGTTTTACCCGCTCCATTATGACCAATAAATCCATATATCTCACCTGGAGCAATATGAAGAGTTACATTATCAGCAGCCTTCTTGGTACCATATGACTTTGTTAAATTTTCAATTCTTAACATGTTTTTCTCCATTCCTTTTACAAAATCCATCAAACACTAGCATCATACCACTAAATTCTTAACTTTTTATGAGTAAAGACAAAAAAATAAGCTCCTATAATACGTTAAACGGGGCAGAATAGATGTCCTGCCCCGCTCCTTATTCATTTAATGCTTCTAAAAGCTTTTCAAATTCGCTTGCAGGAAGCGGCTTAGAATAGTAAAAACCTTGAATACTATCACATTGAGCTTCGGTTAAAAATTTAACCTGCTCGGCCTTTTCAACACCTTCGGCAGTAACATCAATTCCTAAGTCCTTGGCCAAAGCAATTGTATGCTTTATGAGTCTGTCCCCGGCAAAGTCTCCTATATAATCAATTAAGCTCTTATCCAGTTTAAGATTAGATAACCTTATTGAATTAAGCGTAGATAGTGATGAATAGCCCGCTCCAAAGTCATCAATATGAAGAGGAAAACCTACATCATATAATTTCGTAGTCAAAACACCTATGTCTTTATTATCTACAGCTGCACTTTCTGTTATTTCAAGCGGAACTAACTTTGGATCTAATCCTATTTCAGCAATCATTTTTCTAAATGTATCAACAATGTCCTCATAGTAAAGGCTGATTCGTGATAGATTAACTGATACAGGAATCATTTTAGGGTACTTATGCACCCACTCTTTAAGCTGCATACAGGTTCTGTAAAAAACATACTCGTCAAGCTGTCTTATCATTCCATTTCGCTCATATACCGGAATAAACTTTCCAGGAGATACAAGCTCCCCACTAGGCTTTCTCCATCGGACTAAGGCCTCAGCACCATTTAGTTTACCGTTATTTGGATTAAATTTAGGCTGATACCAGATTTCAAATTCAGCTGTTACGATTGCGTTTTCAAAAGAATCTTCTATCAGCTTTTCCTCGATAGCGACTCTGTTATCTTCATCCCTGTAAAAACCATAATATACTTCTCTTTTGTTTTTTATCTTATGTTTAGCGGTATTAGCCTCACTGAATCTAACCTGAATGCGGTCTCCTGGATGCCATTTAGTAACGCCAAAGTATGGAAAAATCTTAGGAAGGTTACGAGTCAACGCATAGCCTTTAATCTTCTCATACAAAGATTTCATAGCCCCTATTACTTCATCTTCTGAAGAAACGTTCAAATACATAACATAATGATCGGCATTTACATGTCCGTAGAAACCACGGTTTAATGTTTCAACTTCACAGTATCTTGCAAATTCCTGCAATACTTCATCCCCAATAGAAATGCCGCATACGTCATTTACCATTCGAAAATCCTTTATGTCCATTGAAACAATGTAACCTTCGTGATTTTCTTTTTTTAGTTTTTCCGAAAAATGATTGTAGTTGCTACCTAAAGTCACCTGATCAAAAAAAGCCAGTACTTCAAGCTCTTCCTGCTTATAGTCGCTTACATCAGCAAAGCCTACCATTATCTTGGTAAGGACGGGGCCTTCTGAAATGTTGACGATTTTTAATCTTATATATTTTGTGACTCCACCTCTAAACACACGATAGTCATGCATAAAAATGCGATTTTCACTAAAATGCTTAGCTAAAGACTCATATGCTGTACGCACATGCATCTCTGCTCTTTCTTCTTCTATAACTTCAGCATCAATATATTCACCCATGATTTGTGAATAGCTTGGCTGATTTTGAAGTTTGGGCATATACTTGTCAAGCATGAATTCGGTAATACGATATGCAATTACCTGATCTTTAGTGAAATCAACATAAAATGCAGAATGATAATCATCAGATAGAACCTGAATAAACTCAGTCTTGGTCATGTGCTCATCGAAATCTTCAATGATACCCGAAAGGATGGTTGGTATATTGTCATCATCTCTTTCAAGAACAGATAATGAAACCTTATAATATGTCTCTCCATCTCTAGACCTTAGCTGTTCGCTTACTACACTGTCAGAATTAGACGCGCGATAATACAATCGCCTATCCTTCTCACGATCCTTTTTGTAAACGATATTAGGTCCAGATTCTGGATCTTCAGATATTCTATAGAACTTTTTGATACCAAAATGTCTGGCTGTAGCATCAGAAGCCATCCAGACCTTATCCTTGGGAAAATACCTAAATGTGTGGATATTAACAGAGTGCAGAGTTCTCTGAGCATCTTCATCTATATCCTTATAGTATTTTCCGTCAAATAATACTTCTCCCATTTTCTACCCCTTTAGTTCTCTATAATCCCCTATTACACAGCTTTAAAAAGGTACTTCAAGTCAATATTATCATAGGATTTTTATAAATAAAAGAAAAAAACGCAAATATATGCGTCTTTTTCTGTCAATTCATGTATTTATTATCTAAAATAGTGATTATTGCCGAACACTTAAAAAATATCTTCTTATTTCGATATGGTTTTTAGTATACCTTCGAGCTAGTCTCTAATAGTTCAAGAGCCATTTCATACGGAACAGGTTTACTCCACACATACCCTTGAATATAATCACATTTATTCTCAACAAGAGATATTATCTGTTCTTCAGACTCAACACCCTCAGAAATAACCTTCGTATTAATAAGGTGTCCCATATAAATGACAAGCTTCACAAAATCTTTAGAAACTTCATCATCAACAATCTTGTCAATAAGAGATTTGTCAATCTTAATCGAGTCAAAAGGAAGCGAAATAACCTGAGCTAGTGAAGAAAAACCAGTTCCAAAATCATCCATCGCAATCTTAATGCCTCGCTTTCTAAGCTCATTCATGTTAATCCTTGTCTGTTCAGTCGAAACATACATAGAATATTCTGTTATTTCAAGTTCTAAGCACTCTGGCGGGAAAGAAAGCTCAGCCAACAGTTTTTCAACTTTACCAACAAAAGAGCTGCTCGCGAAATTGTGAGATGAAATATTGATTGCAAGTATCGCCTTTACACCAGTTGCATCCATCATCGCTTTAAACTCTTTCATTGCATGCTTCATTACATATTCATCAATCTGGCTTACCAGGCCCGACTTTTCAGCAATCGGAACAAATTCGCCAGGACTTATACTACTTCCATCAGGGTATCGCATACGCACAAGCGCTTCAAAACCTCTTATTGCTCTGCTTCTTGCTGCATATTGTGGCTGATAGACTATGTAAAGGTACTCATTTTTAAGACTTTCCTTAAGCTTACTTTCAACAGCGATTCTATGGTTAAGTTCTTGCAACAGTTCACAGCTAAAGAACATTATTCTGTCTTCCACAACCTTGTCAGCAGCAAACATCGCAATATCTGCATATCTTACAAGCTCATTTAATTCGGCAGAATCGTCCGGTGCCTTAGCTACGCCAGCGCAGGCATGCATATATACTTTTGTATTTTCTCCTTCAAAGTTCACATCGATAGGAAGCGTAAAGCAGGCAAGCACGCTGTCTGCCACATCTCTTATATATTCTGTATAGTCAACTACGACTATAAAATCATCAGTATCTAGTTTTCCCACAAGGCCTCGTCCATTCATCAGCCCCTTTAGTCTCTTAGAAACTTCTATTACTGTTTTGTCTCCATACATAAAGCCCATATTGTCATTTATGACGTTAAGATTCCTTATATGCACAACAATGACAAAATATGTCATCTTGTCATAGCCTAATCTCTCCATCTCTTTGCTAAGACCATTTAAATTGGGATCTCCTGTAACACAATCATATAAAGTTTCGTGTTCTCTTCTTTCAAGATTAGTACTTACGATTCTGTTGCAAGCTATAGATGTAATGATAGCTACAATACCTGTTATTGAGCTTATTGATCGTCCTAAATGCATAGTAATGCACATAGTGATAAGAGCATTCGCATATATGATATACGCAATAATCTTTCCTACGCGGTAATTTATGCACACAACAACAATACCTATTAAAGAAATCAAGGCAATCAACACCACTCGTACATTTACATACGACGTATTTTCAAGCCTTTCCACAATAATGATTCCCTGGTTAGGCAGTAGCATATATGCAGATTGAATTATAATACTTAATATCACCAGTAAAGCTAAGATGAGATTTCTGGTTACTCCTCTACGACGCATAAAAACCCTACTTGAACATTATTTAAATTTAATCATTTTTCCGATAGTAGTAGATTCATCCTATCAAAAACTGATTAATCCAATGTTACAAATAGGGTTTTCTAAATTTTAATGAAAGCTTATAACTCTGTCGTAGTCATATCCTCTATCGGGTGTAAACTCGCGTTTTATTACCTCAAAGTAAACTACTGCATTTCTCCTCGCTGAAACCTCAAACTTTTCTTTGGCAACCATAGTCTCAACAAATGGCCATGCGGTGCTCTTGATAATATCTAGCTGCTCCTTGCTAGGTGAAGCCGGCTCGCCTAAATCATGCCAGGTTTTGAGAGGATTGCAGCACTCTTCATCAACAGTTTTAGTCACAATTGTATACTCGCCTTCGGCCAAAGAAAATGTATGGCTAAACTCATCCATATCCTTGTTCCAGATAACTCCAGCATATCCATTCTCTGTTTTTACCACAACCTTATCTGAATCCTTAAGCACACAGCTGATAGCTTTGTCTTTTAACTTTTTATAGAACGCAAAAGTCCAGAATGTAGGCTTAGGAATGCATCCTGCTGCCACCAGACCAAATCCGCCATGGAATGGAGCAAATGGCACTCCCTGCTCCTCGAACACATCACCAAAGGTCCAGTACGAGTAAGATTCATTCACTTCGCCAAGTCGTGATAGCTGTTCTGCGAGGCATGCAGCATTTAAGTTAGTATCATGTATAACCCCTTTAGGAGTATATGAAGTACTAAACTCAGTAATATGAATAGGAAGTCCTTTATATTCTTCGAAGGAATCAATGATGTCTCTTGAAGATTTAAGATTCTTAAAGCCATCCTCGGCATTCATGAGTTTTGAATAGTCATAATGTCCTACATTATCAGGGAATTCAATTGTATAGTGGTGTCTGGTTACTGAATCAGGCTTTAAGCCGTTTTCCTTACAAAATTCAAGGAAGCTTCTGATCCATAAATCATCCTTGACTCCACATACTGCTGGTCCGCCTACTTTGAATCGATCATCATATGCCTTAATAGCAAGGAAGGTTTCTTTAAAGAGCTTAAAATATTCCTGCATATCAGCATGCTCCCAAAATCCGGGAAGGTTAGGCTCATTCCAAACCTCGATAGGCCAGTCTAATACGCGGTTTCCGTATCTATGCTTTAAATGGTCTAAAAGAGCCACGACCATATCGGTCCAAAGCTTATAATCCTTAGGTGGAGTTGTATTTCCTTTCCAGTAAAATACTGTCTGTGTACCACTTGCCATTTTGTAAGGCATAAATCCAAGCTCTATGAATGGCTCTATTGAAGCCTCAAGGTACTTATCAAAAATACGGTCAATGTATGTGTAGTTATATTCTACCTTTGTTACTCCATCCTCTTCATATTCATGGTAGATAGCTACGTCGTCACAAAACAAACCATGACCTCTTATGTGCTTAAATCCAATTTCAGACTGCACAAATCTTAGTTCATCAAGATATTCCTCACATAAAGCAAGGCCTAATCTTCCGGTTCCCACACAGTAATCTACGTTGTTGTTAAATGGTACTTCTTTTAAGTCGCATAAATTAATCAAAGCTTAACCCCCTTATCATGACCTGGAAGTTAAGCTTTTTAAAATCAATACTTTTTAAACTTTTTACCATTTACTGTAATACTTCCAAGGTCTGCAGTTAGATCTAAGTCTACTTCTTTTTCAGGCTTGTCAGTTTTTACATTGATTGAACCAAGTGCTGCACATACATCAAGACTATCGAATTCACCTGAAACGTCTACGCTACCAAGTGATGCTTCAATTTCAATTTCTCCAGCCTCAACCTTTTTAATATCTACGCTACCAAGGGCTGCATCAATTTCAATCTCTTCAGATTTTACATCGCTAATATCAATGCTTCCTAGACTTACCTCAATGTCTATTATATCAAAAGAAGCTTTTTTAGGAATAGTAATTGTTATATCTGAATCAATATTTCCAGCGATGGTAATAGAAGGATTTTCCTGTTCAATGCAAAGTGTCTTTCCACTTAATTGAACCTTGGGCTCATATCCATCCGTATACTTATATTCAACGGTTAACTCATCACCTTTTTTAATCTTAATGTTAGCTATATCAGCATCAATATCAATTGAATCTACTTTCTTGTAGTCATATTCATAACTGTTTGTGATTTTTAGTTTTGAACTATTTGAGGTGTATCCTCTTTCTTTAAGCACGTTTTTGTACACACCACCGCAAATTGCCCCTGCGCAAAAAACAATCAATAAAAATATGTATAGCCCTCTAAACTTTTTAGGATTCTTCATTTTTTCTAACTCCTTATTTCTTTCTAACTCTTTATTTCTTTCTAACAAAGTATGACTTAATAGCGGGAAATAATATTCCAGCCACTGGCCAGATTAACCAGCTTGTAGCCCAGTGGAATGTCACAAAGCTTGATACAAGATAAAAACATGTTACTGTAGGCCAGTAAAGAGAAATTACTAAGCGTCCGGTTTCAGAAGTATATTTGCTTTCCTTTTCGCTCTCTTCTATGTATGCACCAGCAACTGTCTTTTTGTCATTTAATTTTAAAATCTTATCGTAGGCTCCATTAGTAATGCTTGAATATACGATAAAGAACACGCCCACACCTACCATTACAAAAAGAAGAGCTCCTGCAAAATCTGCTGCACTGCTTATATACTTTGTCACGCCATCTAACATAGCTGCAGGTAACCAGCATGCTGCACATAAGATAATGCCAAGTGTCATAAGACCTACCTTTGTTTTCTGATACTCTTCTTTGGCCTGTGCTACAGCCTTGGTGGTTTCTAAATCAACTAAACATGAACGTTTTCCTAAAAACTTCCACTTGCTCATTGACATTGAACTGTAAATGATAAGTGCAACACCTAAAAATATGAGCAAAAACATGGCTGCAATTCCTAAGCCATCTGGTAGATGTAATACCTCTGATACAAGTATAACTGCGGACATTGATACGATTGTACACAGGATTCCTAAGCCCATTAAGAAGCCCTGTTTACTCTTTTCACTAATGTAGCTTCCTGCTTCATCGAAGGTTACTATTCGTCTTTCTGTTTTTTGCTCTTTTTCTTCTTTAACTTCCTCTGTAAGGCCTAATTCATCTGCAAGATCATCAAGATTGCCAAAGCCTGAGATTACGGCGCCTACTGCTTCGTTTTCGGTACTGCCATTCGCAATTAGCTCGTTGTATTTATCTTCCATCATCTGAGAAAGCTCTTTTTTAGCTTTTCTAACTGCTTCAGTGTTAGGAAGGTTAGCAAACATTGCTTCTAAATAACTTTTAATTGCATCCATTTTATATTTCCTCACATTCACTAATAAATTTTTCTACTACTTCTTTGGTTAAAATCCATTCCTGACACTTTGCTTTGTAATATTCACGCCCCGAATCGGTAATTCTATAATAGGTTCTCTTCTTTAAAGATCCCTCATCGGCACCGGCCTCGTAGGATTCGATGTAGCCGTTTCGCTCCATTCTGGCAAAAGCAGAGTAAAGTGTTGTTTCTTTTATGATGTATTTACCGCCAGATTCATTTTTAATCTGCTTGGATATTTCATAACCATACGAAGGTCCATTAAGTAACCTGTTTAAAATCATCGTGTCGTTATATCCACGGATTACGTCACTACTAATTTCAAGCATTTGATACTCTCCTTTCTGATATACCCTAGCCCTTTTCGTAGTTTTGTAGTTACTACGTTTGTATTACTACGTCTGATGTAGTATTTATAACATAATAGTAATTAAGATGCAATATTATTTTTTCTTAAGGCTTTCTTAAATTGGCGGCTGCACAAAAAAAGTAGCAGTCATAAGACTGCTACGCTAAATCACCATATTCTTTTACATAAAAATATACTAGCTGATTAGTATCTGTATAATCAGGTGCCGCAACCACCTCAAGCTTAGCATACTTGTATGCTGTTTTGTATTTTCGGCGGTAATTAATGCTGAAATAATCATTACCCGCTTTAAAATGATTAATGAGAGTATCTATGTTTGTCTTAACATAGAAGGTTTCTCGATCATACATATAAACCATTCCCTGTTCAGCAAAATCATATATCCACTCAGTAAAGGTCGCTGGCCTTGCATTATTAGGATTCTCGTCGTTCGACTTAACTACAGTGTAAGTATTATCAGAAAGGTTAACTCTTAATACAGTAGAATAAAGGTTTCCGATGGCACTAAATGCAGCCTGCTGTCCACGACGGTCCGTTCCCTTTTCTCTATAGTATGCATCCTTTTCTTTGTACATCATAACGTCAGCAAGCTTTTCAAGTTCAGGAACTGTCGCATTGGGACTATCGCTATGCTTAGCAAATCCTACTGAAAGATACATGTTCTTAACAAGGTTACCCTTCCAGTCATCAGACATTTTCTTAAGCTTAGCTCTTATCTCACCTAAATCCTTGTCAGTGCGTAGTAGCGCTGCAAACTCGTCACCACCGATTCTGTATACCTTACCAAAAGGCCCCAATACCGCCAAAAGAACACTCGATACACCACAGATAAGTTCGTCACCTGCCTCATGTCCTAACGAATCATTAGTCTGCTTTAGGCCATTAACATCGGCTGTCACAAACACAAGATCATCAGGCATGCTGTCATTGAAAGAACTGATGTCTTCATCATAGGCTCTACGGTTGTAAAGTCTTGTAAGCTCATCTGTTGTTGACATCTTGATAAGCTGTTCCTCGCGACGTTTTTCATCATCAATGTTTTCAATAGTATAAATAACAGTAAAGCAATCTTCGTCAATTCCCTCAACACGTATGTACTGAGCTCTAAACCATCCCACTGTCGAACTTTGAAATTCCTGGAAGATTGATTTCTTGTGTCCTAAGCGTTCTTTAACAGTATCAATATTAGCAAATTCTATGAAAGCTTCACGATACTCGCTCTTAATATCTTCAATTATCTTCTGGTTTTCAAGCGATATATAGTCCTTGCCTATTTCGAATAATTCGATTGCTTCCGATGTCGTACCTTCACTGTTCATATGAGCAATCTTCTTGTTTTCATAGTCAATCAGATTGATAACATCATAAATTTCAGCCATTGAAGAAATGACCTTCATATGTGAAGAAATCTGCTGCCTGTTCTCGTAAAGAGTCTTTATGTACTTAACAATTGTGTAGCAGATTACAAAGCCGCCCGCGGTCATAATCAACGCTTCAATTGTATATCCGGCAAGTGTTTTAGCAAACCACTGCATGCCTGTTATCTTCTGATGCATAAGAGCCGCATTGTAAGCCGAGATATTATATGTCGAATACACTATCGCTAAGTAATTTATGACACACACCGCCATAAAGAAATTAACATCGCAAAAAAGCAAACTTAGCATAGGAACAAAGAAATGAGCAAAGCTAATCTCAACTTTGGCACTTTCCATATAAACTAATAAAAGATCAATAGCGAATAGTGGCCAGAAACCGGTAAGAACAGATGCCGGGTCATATTTAACCATTAGAAGATGCGTAAGCGCAAAGCCTGCCATAAGTGTTGACACCCAAATACATGTATCGTACTCAAGAGTATCGAACACTCCAGTAAAAATACCAAGCGCCAGCAATGGACCAGTAAGAATACTGAACCAAAGCACCAGATTAAGTGCTTTGTTGTTGTTTAATCGATTGTTGTAAATAAAGTCTCTGTATGTAGGCTCGCTATTCAAATCGACCCTACTTAAGTTTTTTATACCCATAACGTAATCATACCCAAATGACACTTCACGTAGTTTTGTGTCAATTTGTCCTTTTGATTTTTCCCTTAACGCAGTTTACCAAATTATTATACATTATTTTTTTCTTAAATAAACAAAAAGCGGACCACTTTTTCAAGTAATCCGCTTACAAAATTGTTTATTTTTAGCACTTTTAAAGATTTTTGATAAGTTCATCCCTAATATCATCATTAATTGTTCCGGAAATGTCGAAATTCATCTCCTTGTATGACCATGCAGCTCTAGGAATATTGTGCTCCACTAATACCTCATGAATATCCTTGTACCATTCAAGAGCACTCTCACGATCAGCGTCATCAATTACACCGTACTCTCCACAGTAAAGAGGCACGTTGTATTTCTCAGAAACTGCCATTGCTTCCTTAAACAGTTTTCTAAAGAAGTCTGCGGACATAACTGCATCCTGATCAAGTCCTTCAAAGTGTCCATCGAAGTCTGCGCCGAATATCTTGTATGATTCTGCTCTCATTTCCTTTACCGGAAGTCTGTACTTAGTATGATATCCTACTGGCATCTGAGCCACCCATCTTGCATCCTGGTGAGTAAACACCATAGGATCATAGCAATGGAATGTGAATACAACATTCTCGTCATAAGGCTTCTCTAAAAGAGTAAGTCCATAAATACTGCTGTTGAAAATACCACCAATCATAATTGTCTTATTAGGTGCCTTTTCACGAATAGCAATAATTGTTCTCTTAGCAATATCATTCCAGCTTTCAGCGAATCTCTTCTCTGTTACCTCGTTTAAAAGCTCGAACACCATATCCTCTTCATCGCCATATCTTCTGGTAAATTCAAGCCATAAGCTTATAAACATATCCTGAAGCTTAGGGTCGCTAAAGAATCCTACGTATTCGCTGTCATCAAATACATAACCGCAGGTCTTGTGTAAATCAAGCACAATCTTAAGACCATACTTTTTACACCACTTAAGGCAGTCATCAACATGCTTAAAGCCACTTTCTATAAAGCTTCCATCCTCACGCTGCACTACATTGTAATCGATAGGAAGACGTACATGGTCAAGTCCCCAGTCCTTAATCTTTTTAATATCCTCTTCGGTGATGAATGTATTATAGTGCTCTTCGTTGTAATGGTCTAAACACTGTGAAATCCATCCGCCTAAATCTACACCCTTTAAAAAACCTTCTAACTGCTTCATTTTTCCTCCACATATATAAGTTCTATGTTTCCTATATTATCTAATATTTGTCATAATCTGTCCATCATTCCATTGTAGTTTTTAAAATATATGTTATTCTTAAGGCAAAAGAAAACCTACAGGAGCGATATCAGTTATGAAAATGATTACACTTGGCTCTACAGGCATCACCACACCTCAGAACGCATTTGGTGCTCTCCCTGTTCAGCGAGCTGATTATGATGAAGCAGTAAAAATTTTAAGAAGAGCTTACGAGGGAGGTATGACTTTTTTTGATACCGCTAGAGCTTACAGTAACAGCGAGGAAAAGATTGGTCTTGCATTTGGCGATATGTGGCCCACAATGCGAGACAAAGTCTATATTGCAACTAAGACTGGATCTAAAACTCCCGAGGAATTTAAGGCTCACCTTGAAGAAAGCTTAAGATTACTCAAAACAGATTATATAGATATCTACCAGTTCCACTGTGCTAATCAGGTTTACAAGCCAGGCGATGGCACAGGAATGTATGAGTGCATGCTAGAAGCTAAAAAAGAAGGTAAGATTCGTCACATAGGTATCACTGCTCACAAGATACAGGTTGCTTTTGACGCTGTGGAATCAGGCCTTTATGAAACCCTCCAGTTTCCTTTTAGTTACCTTGCATCAGACAAAGAAATCGCTCTTGCTAAAGCCTGCAAGGAGCACAATATGGGCTTCATAGCTATGAAGGGACTTGCAGGAGGACTTATTAACAATTCCACCGCTGCAATGGCATTTATTCTTCAGTATGATGTACTCCCTATCTGGGGTATCCAACGTATGAACGAGCTTGAAGAGTGGCTTTCGTTTATGGACAAAGAGCCTGTTATGACTGATGAGATTAAAGCATATATAGCCAAAGAACAAAAAGAACTCATGGGTGATTTCTGTAGAGGCTGTGGCTACTGTATGCCATGTCCTAAGGGAATCATGATTAACCAGTGTGCCAGAATGTCGCTTATGCTTCGTCGTGCGCCATCTGATGCATGGCTTACAAAAGAGATGCAGGCTGAAATGAAAAAGATTGAAGAATGCATAGGTTGTGGCGCCTGCAAAAAGAAGTGTCCATATGAGCTTAATACACCAGCACTTCTTAGGAAAAATTACGAAGATTATCAGAATGTACTTGCTGGAAAAGTAAGCGTTAAATAAAAAAATCCCGCATATATATGTTGTTAGAATACTCTTAACATATATATGCGGGTCTTTTTAATTAGCCATTATTAATCTTTCAGAAGCATCTCCAAGTACTATATAGAATAAGTCTCCAAACTGTTTGGTATGAACAAGCTTTCCAAGATCAGTTACATATTTAACGAGGCCATTCTTACATAGTATTCTATAGCTTATCTCACGTTCAACATTAGCCTCGTCAGTACGTTCAGCCATAGCTTCACTCACTTTTTTCCAGTCTTCTGGATGCACCATACCTCTGAGAGTGTTTCCGGTAAGTGCCTTAAATTCCTTTTCGTCATTGCAACCTAAAAGTTTTATTACCGAATCATTGGCGATAAGAATTTCTTCATTGGCCCTACACAAAATAAATGCGCCTGGAACATTAGAAGCAAATTCCTTCATAGCAATTCGAATAGCATCATCAACAGGATTTCTTGCGCTCTTACGTCTGTCATGAGTTTTCTGCTGATAATACTCATTCTTTTCTTGATACATCTTCTGATCAGCATACGCAATGTTTTTGTCAATTTCTTTGGTCTCAAGCATCCATATATGGCCAGTCGCAGCAGAGATACCATCTGTCCAGCTTTCCTTTAAGCGATATAGGCAATCTTCAAAAGCTGCCTCTTCACTTTCATGAGAAAGAATGATAAACTCGTCTCCACCCACTCTGTAGAAGTATGCGTTGTTAAAATTTCGTTTCATAATAGCAGAAGCATTTAATAAAAGTCTGTCTCCTGCATCATGACCTTCCTTGTCATTTATTTCCTTTAATCCATTTACGTCAAGATAAACGATTCCAAGAGGCCTTCTCTTAACATCATTTTCTTTTTCAAGCTCGTATATATCCCTGTAAAGGGCGCGCCTGTTTCTAAAACCAGTAAGCTCATCATGGTAGCTGATTTCTTCAAGCTTAATCTCTCTAGTGAGTCGCTTGTTCTTAGATTTATTATACATTCCCCAGAATGTAAGTGCTGAAATCACCACGAATATCACTGAGAGCACATATGGAAGCCATGGATAGGCCACCGTAATTCGTTTAAATGTAACTGGCGAACTCTTTATCTTAATCTCGTTTTCAATAATAGTATTAAGCGTACCGTTTTTAACAAGTAATGACAGCTCCTTATTAAAGATACTTCTCAAGCAATATCCCTTATCATAAAGGGTGGCAAAAGAAAACTGTACGTTAGATTCAGGTGGCATCAGGAATCTAAATTCACTCGCGTATTCTGTAGCCATCAGCTCCTGAGTAGTGTAATGGAATAAGATTGTTGCATCCACGTCACCCTTTCTAACTGCTGTAACACATTTATCAAGAGTATCATAATATTCGTATGTCGCATCAGGATATAACGTATCTATATTGATATTTGTAAGTCTTTCAAAATAGTCAGGAGGAAGTGCAATTTTATTAGCAATTCCGTCGCTTCCTTCCTTGAAAACCAGTGTATTACCTGCTCTCATATAAGGTTCAGTAATACGATACATAGCTGCGTCGGCTAAATTATAATCACCTAAAAAGTCCGCAATTACATCAGCCTCTTTGTTTTCAATCGCAGCTCTGTAAGCATATCTATCTTTTACATCAATAATTTCATATGAGAGATTTAACTCGTTGCACACCTTGTCAATCAGCGTAGGGATTACGCCGCTAAACTTTTCATCTTCTATGTATGAATATGGATATCTATCCGGATTTACTAAGAACTTAAGTGTAATCTTATTTCCGCGCAAATACTTCAAATAAGCCACCTCGTCAGTAGTAAGAATGTATCCGCCATCCTCAGCTGCGAAATATTTATTTGCAAGCTCAAATCTCCATCCGGGTTCATTTTCATCAAGCAGTGAAAGCGCCTTGTTAACATACTTCATAGTTGCAGTATCATCTTTTCTTGCAGCTAGATACACATCATTAATACTGTATACTTCAAGTGGTTCCTCACAGTCTGCCATATGTATGTTGTCGCTCAGAATTAAATCTACATTGCCCTTATCAAGCGCCTCTATCATCTTAGCTTCAGAGCTAAAGAATCTTTTTTTGTATTCGACCTTCCTGCTATCCATATACTGTATAAAGGCATCGTTATTGTAATTATTTCTAACCATACCAACCGTCGCACCAGCATATGTCTTGTAGTCTCTTGCAATGATTGAATCGTTACCTACACGCTTACAGATATATGACTTGCTCGTTCCAATCGGAACATCAGAATACCGTAATTCTTTAGCACGCTCATTAGAGTAATTTACATATGTGATGAGGTCTACATTTCTGTTTCTAAGCATATTGAGCTGCTCTTCAAAGCTGTTTTCATGAGTTACATAGTCATACTCGCAGTTCATGTAGTTACTAAGCTTATTCATAAGCTCATAGCCATAGCCACTGGCGCTTCCGTCTGCTGCCAGCTCATAAAAACCTTCATAAATAAAAAAGCCCACACGTATATTAATCGGATGACTAATATACGCAGGAGCACTATACCCGCTTGCACTAGCACGCACACTAAAAGTCGCTACCATCATCATAACGGCAGCCACTCCACAAAATGCACGCATTAAGACGCCTATTTTTTTGCTTTTCCCTTTTCTCTTCACAACTATTAACTCCCAAACATCATAAACATAATTTACAAGTGTTTGGATTAATATTACTAATCATTTATTAATGAATAGGCAAAAGAAAAGGCATCCTCATATGAGAATGCCTAAATCCCTTATAATACTGAGAAGATTCCAGATTCGTTTCTAAGCTCGCCTGCAACTTCTTTGTTTTCTTCCATGTCGCATACGATTGAATTAACATCATCAACCAGCTTTGTAGTGCTGTTAGCAGCCTCAGTAATGCCTCTTGTGCTTTCCTCGACAGCAGTTGAAATTTCATTCACAGAATGTGCGATGCCGTTGATTGCCTGTTTAAGTGCTTCAGACATTTCATCAAATGAAGCTACAACCTCATCAACATGTGTTGCGTCTTGTGAGTACTGTTCACCTGACTCTACAAGCTTGCTGTAATCACTCATTACCTTTTCAGATACGAAGGCTATAAGCTTTTCAGATGATGCAATAAGCTCTTCAACACCTAAAATGATAAGCTTGTTAATCTGTTGAATGTTATTAGCTGTATCACGACTTGAATCCGCAAGCTTTCTAATTTCGTCAGCAACTACTCCAAAGCCTCGTCCTGCATCGCCTGCTCTTGATGCTTCAATTGCTGCATTGAGGGCGAGAAGGTTGGTCTGGCTAGATATTGCTAAAATATCGTTTGTAAGTGAATTAATCTTACCTACGTCACGCGAATTTTCAATTGCTACGCTTAATACGCCTGACATTTCATCAATCATCTGGGCGGTATTAGTCTTGTTATCAGATGCATCCTTACTCATCTTCTGGGCTCTTACGAGCATTTCTTTTGCATAACTCATTAAGCCTGCAGCGTTATCGGATAGCATATCAGCGTTGCTTCCAATTGTTTCCATATTAGAATTAACTTCTATCACAGTTGCAGCAACCTCCTGCATTGAAGCAGAAAGTTCTTCAGATACTGCAGAAATATCTGTTGCACTTGAATTAGCAGTTTCAACAGATTCGTTTACCTTGTCGATAACCTGATCAAGCTTTACAGCATTTTCAGAGATGCTCTTCATAACGTTTTGTAATGTGTCTAAGAATGCATTAATACCATCTGCGAGTCGTCCGATTTCATCCTGATTTTTAACCTTTACTCGTAGAGTAAGGTCGCCATTTCTTGCTGCAATTCCAGATTCAATCTCACCGATAGTCTTGCCCATCGCTTTGATAGGTCGGATGATATATTTAGATACAATCCAGATTGCCAGTGCGATTAATAAAACCGCCACAATAATTGAACCTTGATAGGTCTTAATCGCTGTATTGTAGCTCTTTTCAAATTGAGCAATTGCCTCATCTCTTGATGACTGACATACTGTCACGATTTCATCAAGCTTTTCATTAATCGTGTCATTAGCAGGCACTACCTCGCGAAATGCGTAGTCAGCAGCATCTCCACGTTTTCTAGCACGTGAGTATCCGAACACCTCAGCTGAATGTTTGGTAAGTGTGTAGTAAGCATCAATTGCCGAGTCAATCTGTACCATGGTGTAAGCATCTGCATTAGCTCTGATGCCCTGCAAAAGATCTGAATTTTCTGCCACTAATGCTTTGTACTGCTTCTCGAGCTCAAGCATGTAATCATAATCATCACTTGCAATATGTGTGTATACTATTTTCTGAATTTCTTCATTATGAAATTGTATTTCGTGACAGGTTTCTACTAATACATCTTTATCATTAGCAATGTTGTCACAGTTTTTCTTCATGTTGTTAATCATGGCAAAAGAAATTGCAACGGACGCGATTAACATAGACGTAAGTAAGAAAGTTGGGATAAGCGCCTTTATCCTTAAAGATATTTTTTTCATGTGAAATTGTACCATCCTTTCTGAATTACCCGAGAAAGTATTGCAATTCCCCCAAACCCTTTACACTAGATATTTTCCCCATTTAGCTTATGAAATCTAAATCACGTTATTCCCCAAGGGCCCAGATGAGTCCAGCCTCAAGCTGTGCTCTCCAGAACACCATATCGTGAATTCCAGGACCAGTAAAATATGTCACCGGATAGCCGATTTCATCTAAATACTTTTTAAACTGATTATTAGGCTCAATCAAGAAGTCTTCAGTTCCGCAGGCCATATAGATATCGGGCTTTTGTGCACCTGTCTCCACTAGACGCTTAGCTAGCACTTCGGGATTGTTGTCTGATGCTTCTAGCTTAGAAAGATCACCAAACATCTGAGCATAATATTCATAATTAGCAACAGGATTAGCATCTCCAGGCTTCATGTTCTTAAGTCCATGCACTAATAATGCAGATGACAAAGCAAAGCACTTTGAATAGTTGTGAGGATATGCAAGTGCTGTGTGAAGAGCTCCAAAACCTCCCATTGAAAGCCCACAGATATATGTATCCTCGCGGTCACAAGATAGCCCAAAGGTCTTTCTGGTATATTCAACAAATTCCTCACCCACATAGGTTGCGTACTTAAAGCCAGTAGCTTTCTGATCAAGATAGAAGCTGTTTTCACAAGCTGGCATAAAGAAATTAACATTGAAGCGATTAGCAAGCTCACCTAAAGGAACTCCTGTAAACCAGTCACTATCGCATCCGCTATACCCATGTAACAGATAGACATTTTTAGTGTTTCTTAAATAATGAGGATTCCCCTCAGTTCCGTATGCATTGTCATTGCACAAAACAACTGTGTAATGAACAGGACGGCATAAGGATT
The DNA here is from genome assembly GCA_045639565.1 of Lachnospiraceae bacterium. Lineage (GTDB taxonomy): Bacteria > Bacillota > Clostridia > Lachnospirales > Lachnospiraceae > UBA1258. The sequence continues at coordinate 8,711 of JAZUDH010000067.1, read as the reverse complement.
TAGAATAAAATGTACCACTTAAATGCGCCATAACGCCCCTCCAAATTGTGATTATATAATTATTATCTCAAGACTAGTCTACCACATATACGTATTTCTTGCTCAAAAATAACGCTATCTTGCTAAAAATTAAAATGTGGTATACTTATAAGCTAAAGGAGCTAAATTATGAGAATTACAAAGCAGGATTTTTACGACGAATTTAAATGTATAGCGGATAAATGTCCTATGACCTGCTGCAGCGGCTGGCAGATTGTTGTGGACGAAAAATCATTAGAACGTTTCGAAAAATATGATGGTGTTTTAAAGGACCGTGTTAAAAATTCCATTGACTGGATTGAAGAAACCATCATACAACAGGATAACAGAGATTGTGCCTTTTTGAACAAAAACGGCCTATGCGATTTAATCACAGCTGAAGGTGATGACATATTATGCGATACCTGTCGCCTCTACCCTAGGCATGTTGAAGAATTTGAAGATTTAAGAGAATGGTCCATGTCTCTTTCATGCCCTGAGATTGCACGTATCTTTTTAGAAAAAGAAAACACTATCAGTCTTGTGTCCGAGGACAATGATGAACCAGATCCATTAGAAGATGATTTCGAGGATTTTGATTTTATCCTTTTTTCCAAGCTTGAGGATTCAAGAGATGTAATGTTTAAAATCTTTGGAAACACCTCTCTTAAGCTAAGTGAGCGTGCAGGTTTAGTGCTTGAGATGGCTAAGCGCCTCCAGGAATTTTATGATTCTGGTGATTATTTCTTTATGGATGATGTAATAGAAGATTTTTCTAATAACGCCTTTCTGGCTGAGAATGCATCAGAATACAATCTTCCATTTAACGAAATGGTTAACAATCACTTCGAGATACTTGAAGAACTTGAAAAGCTAAGCGACGATTGGGAGGATATCCTTGCACTTATCGAAAAATATCCTGATAATGCCTTGCATGAAGACTTTATCGAGGGTATAAGCGAAGCCCGTCATGAAAAGATTCTTGAAAATCTATTCAATGCGCTTATATATACCTATTACCTAGGCTCAATTTATAACGGTATGATTTATGGTTACACTAAGATGAGTCTCTTTGGTGCCATAATGATAGATGCGCTTGCACTTTCTAAGTCTAAAGCTCTTAATCGAAAGCTTGCACTTTCAGAATACGCTGAAATTCTATACAAATACTCTCGTGAAACCGAGCATTCTGATGATAACATCGGTGCTTTGCTGGACTATTTTGATTTGTAAGAAATGTACAACACCTGAATGTGTTTAGTTGAAACGGCGACTAGCTTGAAGGATTTAAGCGGTATCGGCCGTGGCTAATTTTGAAGGATTCATTTTGTTACATTAAAAAGACCCTACTGCATTTGTGCAGTAGGGCTTTTAAGTCTTAATATATTTACTCCACCTATGAAGTCCCCTCGACCCTTGGGACCTCCTTTACCCATTAAGACAACATTTTTAGATAGTCATTTTCGGCACGATACTCCCTCGTTCCAAATACGAATATACTCTATGCTGCTAAACGGATTGTTAAACAGATTACTTTTGTGAATTAATCTTTCTGGCAGGAATCACCCATACCTTTTCCTCAATATAATAGGTAAGATTCAATGGTTTTAAATAGTCACCATCTTCAATCTGACAGTTAAATTTAACACTGTTATGAAAGGTTTCCTTTTCCCAATAAGTAGATATTTTAAATCGCTTATGATCAATACCTACATAAAGTGGCGCAATATGCCCAGCCGCATCGAAAGATGCAATAACTGGAACTGTTTCTATCGGATCATAATCATGTGATGTATAAGAGACTATTGCAGGCATAATATAACTCCTTCCTGTTGTGTTTCTCATTATACAAACATATGTTCGATTTGTAAATAGCTATTTCATCTTTTTAATTTCTTTAATTTTGTCGCTGATACCTCTTAGTATAAAAGAAATTATCACGCAAGCCAGTGATGCCAGGAAATCTCTATATAAAATTGGTCTTAGAATCGTCGCATACTCATGAGGATCAAATATTCCCTTAGCATACAAATCAAAGGAAACATAAACCCAGTGTAGCGTAAGTACTAATGCCGAAATCCAAAGTGCTATTCTGATACAAAACAATACCTTTACCGAACGGCATTCTCCATCTAAAAATTTCTTTTTTGTCTTTTCTTTTGCCATAATTGCCTCTCTCTATGATTTCAATCAGCCTTTCGAATATAAGCCATTAATTCCAATTGAAAATATAAACCCATTATAACAAAAAAGATGCCATCTAGGCATCTTTATCTATTACTTTGTTTATAAAATTTTCTTTAAACTCGAGCCTGTCTCAGCAATCAAGGATATCAAAAAGAAAAATACTGTCATAACTGATAGACCCAGGCCATTTGTTAAACTTTTAATCGTCTTCATATATCTGCTCTCCTTATTGTCTGCTATGTGTTTTCCCCTCACGCCAATATCTTATATAGATTAGAAAGCACATTCCATTTAATTACCTAACAAAATGGTACAAACTCCTTACATAAATGTAAGAAATAAGGATTAACAAAGAATAAACTAACTACATCTAAGGGACAACCCTTGATGCGAAAGCCACGTCCCTATTTGTTTCTTGAGATGGTGAGGATATCGTCAAGAATTCGGTTGGTAGATTCCATATCGTTTTCACACTCTTTAGAAAGAGCGAGGGATGATTCAGATGAAGCAGCGACCTGCTCGGAGGTTGCTGAAAGATCTGTAATGGAATCCATAACTGTTGAGGTTGCACTAGCACACGCATCAACATTTGTAGCAATTTCATCAACGTTTTTAGCAAGCTCGTTAACAGAGTTTAAGATTACGGCAAACTTAGCACCTGTTTCGTTAATCATTTCACCCTGCTTATTAGATGATTCAACAGTCTTGTGCATATTTTCAGATGCATTCTGTACGCTTACAATAAGCTCGTTGATTGTTTCTGAAATCATTTCTGCAGACTGCTTGGTATCTTCTGAAAGCTTACGGATTTCATCAGCAACGACTGCAAAACCTTTTCCTGCTTCACCTGCTCTTGCAGCCTCGATTGAAGCATTGAGTGCAAGCAAATTGGTCTGGGCTGAAATTGCGAGGATTGCATGTACGATTTCATTTACAGTTTCAGCCGAATTAACAAGTGTATCTGTCATTTCAGCAGTCTGCTGATTAATGACTGCTGCCTCTTCAGACTGCTTCTGAAGATTGACAATAATCTTATTTCCTTCGTCAACATTTCCTTTTACAGCGTTAGACAGTTCAAGCATTTCTTTGGACTCATTTGAAATATTCTGAAGTGAATCCATAATATTAGAGTTCATATCTGTCTGAGTCTGGATGGCTTCGGCTGTCATTGTAACTGAGCTTGATATCTGTTCTACGGCTTCTGCTGAAGCATATACCTTTTCAGAAAGGCTTGCCATTGCTTCGTGAGCGCCCTCAAGTTTTTCAGAAATCTTTTCTGCTGTTTCTTTAACTTTTCTAGCACTTTCTAACTGTTCGTTATTTCGACGATCAATGTCGTCCATTGTTTCACCAATCTGCCTATTGTTGACATTGATAACAAAGTAAGTGATGACTGCGTATAGTACAATGTAAGCCATGTTTGTAGGAACCATAAATACGCTTGGAGTTGCTTTGTGGAATCCTAAGCCATAATAAAATACCAGGAAAATTATATTTTCAACTACTGCTGTTACTGATGCAATTAAGCAGATTTTTTTATTATTATAAATCGCAACGCCACTACCAATCAGCATTCCCATTGCATACATATAAGGTGTGTGAGTTGAACCAAATAATAAAACCATGTAGCCTACAGCAAGACATAGCATAAATGGATAGTGACATTTCTCACTGTATTTTAATTTAACATAACCGCCTACTGTAACAGCTATACATAGCAGTTCAATCACCATTAATACAGTAGTGTTTACAAATCTTCCTCTTTTGTATAAAACAAACGCTGCTATTGAAAAAAACTCTATTACAAGAGTTATTATGAAGCATAGCCTGTTGTTTTCTATCATGTGCTTTCTCTCAAGATCCATTTCAGTTACCTCCGAATTTTAAAGTGCCTACTAGTCTCTCTAGCATGTAATATTTTAGCCTGCCAAAATTAATGAATTGATAAAAAAATCCTCGATTACGCATCGAGGATTTTTTAACTATATGCTATTTAAATGCTAATTCGACTGTATTTTTCTTAGTAAAGTCATTACCAAAATAGTAGTCAACTAAAATACGATCTTCTCTGTATTCATAAATCATTGTCCATCTGGTCTGCCAGAATGGATCTTCATGAACAACTGCTTCCATTGTATGCAACACTTCGTCCTTAGACATAACACCATTTTTACGATTGTAAGCATTCAGTAAGGTATTATACCTATCAACGGCAGGAGCTTCGGCCTGCTCAATTCCATTATTGTATATTCCAAAATTTGTTGCCACATGCTGCTCTATTACCTGCATACCGCCATCGAAAAACTCAACCACTACAGCTCGCCCCGACGCATCCGATATTGCAATGTGGTGTGCAACATCTCCAGAAGGGAAAATATCAAACTGCTCTAAAAGTGCAATTGCCTCATCAATATTAGCGGCTTTATTAAGAAGCATTCGAACTGCAATTACAGTAGGAAGGTTAACTTTGTCAGTGTCTACAACGTTCATGCCGCCTTCTTTAACCTCTATATCTCCTACGCATAGTCCCTTTTCGTTAATACCATCCATAGGAACATACAAAGCAGAAACGGCCATAAATTTACTTTTTGTAAAGTAAGGACTAAGCTCTGGATCTTGTGTGATATTCGTAAATTCGCATGTTGCAATTGATGCATAACCTTCTTTGGGATTGCTACGCACGATAATGGGTACAGAATAGCACCAGTCAAAGTTTCTACCCCATACAAGCTTTCCATCCGCATTTACTGCCGAAAGAACCTCACATCCGGGTTTCGCGCTGATTGAACGCTCAGCAGTATACATTCCATGCGATGAAATAGTACTAAGCACAGCAGCTATATCAGCATCAGAAGAAGCTCCGATTTTAAGTACTTCCTCCAAATGGTAATCCGTCTCATAGTCCATAATGTAAACAGTAGTCTCTCCACCTGTCTCAAATACGTTAACGGACTCTAAAATATTAATTTCATTCCAAAACAAAATGTATATTCCTACTAGCGCAAGTATTAAAAATGTCACAAGCACTAGGCCTACTACTTTTATTGTTCTTTTCATACATTATATCTCCCCGGTGCATTATATCACATATATAGGAGCCTGTGTTTAGGAATGCTACAAGATAATGCGTTTTCCTTCGATTTTATTGCATCATTATAGTTCGAATTTTTGCTAAAATTCATTGAATTTCCTGAGGTTTTTAACAATTCGCTATTACTGGGTAAATAGAATGAAAATCGGAGAGAGAAAGGGTTTTATTTATGTCTAAAAAGCATACTTTATCGACAAGATTAATGCTATTCATAGTTACGCTTAGCATTAGTTCATATTTCGTTTCTAGCACATCATATGCAAGTGAATCTAAGACAATAATAGATTCGCTTTCTTTTGACTACAAAATCTTAGACGAACGAAGTGACGGAACGTTTAAGTTCTCAGGTTCTTTACCTGTTCTTTCGCTTGAAGCGCCTATTGAACCCAGATTTTTTACAGGCGAGCCTATTGAACCAAATATTGAAGTCTTACTTACTCTTGATGGCCAGGCATACCCTGTAGATTTAGAAAAAGATTGCATTGTTACATATAATAATAATGTCTATGTTTCGTTATATTCTGAAAGTCCGGCAACTGTAGATGTAGCACTTAAAAGGGATCCTCACATCCACGAAACCTTCACTTTTCTGATTTTACCTGTACATGGATATATAGATATTACGCTTAGTGCAGCTGATGATGTAAAAAGGGCCGGAAATGTCTTCTATATGGATGGTCCGCTCTCATACGCTGAGTTTACAACAAAAATACCTTATGACGATAAATTCAGAGTGCCTGAAAACCTTACTTTCACCGTACTTACACTTGACACAGGCGATGAAAGCCGTAACCCTGTTATATTAGAATATACTGACGATTATGTTTTAAAAGCTACAGCAGGCAAGACTAATGGTGCTGTTAAGGTTATTTTCGAAGCAAGTGATGAGAATTTCCATAGCTTTACGGATTCATCATATGAAATAATAATCGTCAACAATTATACTGGAAATTATGTACCTGACCTGAGTCAGAAATTTGTAAGAGTGACGGATGATAAAGATTTAGTCATTGAGGAATCCGATACTCCTATGGCTAACGCCCCTGAAAAAGAAACAGTTGGGGGATTCTTTAAGAAGCTCTTTTCATTCTTTCGCCTTACTAAATAGCTTTAAATTTCACACATAATATTTAAGCCCTGAGTCTTTTACGTACCTCAGGGCTTTTATTTAGGCAATAGTAACTTCTATGTCATCTATGTAATAGTCTGCATTTCCATTTGTCGAAATGTAAATATCTGCTGAATTTACGGATGCCGAAACAGTAGTTTCTGTTTCAATCAGGTTCCACTCATTAGGGATAGTATTGATGGTAGTAAGTTCAATAGATTCTGTTGTATCAAGACCCATTTTAATGACTGAGTCTGAAGTTTTAACATAAGCCTTAATCTTAATAGTCTTTCCTATAAATGATGCTACACTGAACTTAACGGTTGCATCCTTTTCCTGACGGGTTACAAGTAAAGACTTTCCGCCTGGTGTATGTGTTTCTTTGGCCGTAGTACTAAGTACTGGAAGATGTCCTACGCCTCGAATAAGTGCAATGTTTGTATCATTTTCAAAGCCTTCAACAAGGCCTACAAGGCTAACCTTGATATCGTCTACATAAATAGGGCTGAACTTATCTGGTTCCTTTTCGATTGAGCCAAATGTCAAGAACATCGAATGAACCTTGTCAGGAACTCTGTAGGTTGCGCTAATCATGGTCCAATCATCAGAGCCTGGAACCTTGGCTACTAGCGGTTCACCCTCTGTGGCATTCAATGTAATATACTGAGCGGGGCACTTAACCCAAGCGCTAAAGTTGATTGTAAGTCCTATAAAATCAGACACATCAACAGCAATCTGGCTCCAGCCATCGAATCTATTTTCCTGAGAAAGCGAATGCATGCCGCTGTGCGATGTCTTGTCTGTAATTTCCATGTGGCCAAAGCCTCGCATCTTGACTCCGGCAGCCTGAAGATCATAGTTCTCGCCTTCAAAGTCAATGTGTCGGTCTGATAGATCCAGCTTTATAATTTCAGGTTCTCCTAAATCGCCACCCTTTATTGCATAAACCAGTGCGTCAAAAGAACGCTTTGTAGTTAAATCTCCATGGAATAGTAAAGGATTTGCATCACGTATCCATGAATTATCATCAGTTAATCCCCACAAAGTTACGCTTGTAAGATTCGCTCCATTCTTACGACATCTTATGAACATTTCAAACAAGCTCTTATAGAACACTGCCTGATAGTATTCAGCATTGATATTTGTGCATGTACATTTAACGTCAAGCTCAGTCACATGAACTTCGTTGACAAGCTTTGAATACATCATGAGTGCTTCTTCGTATTCCACAAGATTGCTATTATCGCTTAAGTGGCCCTGCATTCCGATACCATCGATTAATCCTTCGGAAATAACGCTTCCATGGCCATGACCCTCACGCTTAAGTGCTGCGATTATGGCATCTCTTTTAGCGGGCATATACTCATTGTAATCGTTATAGAATAGACTGGGCTTTATAGACTTTAACTTCTCGTTATCCGTAGGGTCAAGGTTATACAAATCTGCATATTGGATTGAAAGACGTTCAACCGCGTCATGTGCATACTTAAATGCCCAGTATATAAAGTCATCACCTATTACCTGATACCAATACGTGTTACGAAGACCGGTTTCAGTCTTGTCCTCTAATTCAATTGCCTCATTAACCACATCCCACGCATAGATGACGTCAGCATAGTTATGTGCATACATATACTCGAGAAGATTATTGATGTAAGACTCAAGTCTCTTAAGCATAATATCCCTACTTACATAGCACACAGGATTAAGTTTTTCAAAATGTTTTAGGAATGGCTTTTCTTCTAAAAGCTTAGGATCTGTCGGAATTGTCACAGGTTCATAGTTTATACAAAAAGCTTCTTTGGCACACTGGCTATGCCATACCATTACGTGACCACGCATTTTCATACCATGACTTTTTGCAAAATCGAGCATCTTAACCGCCATAGGATTAATTACAAATGGAAGGAAATCCTCTTTTCTTTCAGGCGATGTTACACCCATGTTATAAGCTGGCTTTAATTCATTAGCACAGGTCATACTGTTAAACTGTCCCGCAAGCAGTGCTTCCTTTTCGCTATTTCCTATTTCATGGTTAGTAAACTTACCATTAATATGCTCGCACGCTGCACCAAGTTTAAAATAATCCTTATACAAGTCCTTTAATATTTCTCTTGAAGCCATACATTGTCTCCTCTTCTTACTTTAATCTTAGTATATCTGAGTTCCACTACTTTAAACTTGTCTTAATGTGCTGAATTTATGCGAATTGTTGCTAAAATGACATCATGGGGATGGAGTTCGGTACGGCATTTTGACACGCAAGGACAAAATGACGTACCCCACCCCCTCCCCCTCATGTCATGC
>JAZUDH010000066.1:0-40384 GCA_045639565.1 Lachnospiraceae bacterium | reverse complement strand
AAATGACATCTCGGGGACGGGGTTGTAGATGTCATTTTGCTACGCTATGCGCAAAATGACATCTAAGGGACGGGGTTGGAAATGTCATTTTTGCTACGCTTCGCGTAAAATGACATTTCCAACCCCGTCCCCAAGATGTCAAAAAAAATATATTATTTCAATAATTCATTTATCATTTTAGCATCATAGTCTACTGAAGTTGCAGCTTCAGCCTCTATTCTGTATAGAGCGTTGGCGCAGATATGCTCTGCTGCCTGCTCGAGGTCTCTGATACCGCTGGTGTTTTTATAAATTGCAATGATAGCGTCGAGACCATCTTCTGTGATGGAGCATTCTTCAGGCTTCATGCCGATACGCTTTAATACCTTAGGCATAGAAAATTTACTAAAGATTGCTTTCTTTTCTTCGTCTGTATAGTCAGGAAGCTCAATAACGGCAAAACGTGACATTAATGGAGCACTAATCTGAGATTTGTCATTAGCGGTAGCAATTGGATAAACGCCGCTTGTAGGAATGTTACATTCTATGTAGTTATCAGTAAATCCTAGGTTATCAAGTAATGTTAATAGTACATCAGCTGGGTTTCCGTTTCCTTTGCCAGCGCAAGCCTTATCTAGCTCGTTTATGATAAATACTAAGTTAGAGCTATCAGCTCGTTCAAAAGCTTCCATAATAATACCAGGCTTAGCATTAGAATAAACTCTTGAGCTACCAGTCAGCTGCTCAGGGTCATTGATAGAGCTCATCTCAAGGGTAGTCCATGGCATCTTAAAAATTCTTGCAACTGCGTAAGCAATCTGAGACTTACCAGTTCCTGCAGGACCTATTAATAGGATTCCATATGCTGGAAGTGTATGTGTGCGGTTAATCTGAATAATTGTTTCGATTATGCGCTGTTTAACCTTTTCCATTCCGTATAGCTCTTCATCTAAAATACGACGTGCCTCAACCGGATCAATTGATTCAAAGTAATCGTTTTTCCAGTGAATACTTAGCATAATAGACAACGCTCTTTGAGCATGTCTACGCTCTTCTGGTGTAACCTCGGCTGATTTAGCAATAGCAAGATTTCTCTTAGCCCATAAGCGTATATTTTCAGGAAGCGTATTTCCAGCGCAGGTAAGATAATCAGTAATGCTTTGAATACTTGTAATCTTCATGCTGTCTGAATCATCAAGCTCATCAATGTCCTTTTCTTCCATATTAGGAGCTTCGCTTTGAAAGAGTCTTGTCATCATGAACTGTAAGAATCCATTTTCGCCAGCAAGCTTGGCGCCTCGAACTGAAACTCCAGTTTCAAGGAGCTTATAAACATGGTATTCGTCACCCTTAACCGCTCCAGAAAGTCTCACCATAATATGATTCTCGCCTATCCACTTAATGAGGCTTACGAATCTTGAATCAATTTTTAAAATATCCTCACTTACATTAGTCCCATCTATTATAAATGCGGAACCCTTAGTAGGATTTGTAAAGCATCCTTCTGAATGATGCACTAATTTACCTGCTTTATTAGCAATAACAATTATAGGATTTTCAGCATCTGCATAATCTTTGTTAGAGCTAAATGTCTGATATGTATATGTAACCTTTGTGGTTTCATTTTTGTCGTTAAATTCAAAAACTGGCATACTCTAGTCACCCCTTTTGCATAATTACTCATATAATATAACATAAGAAGGCAACTAGCAATAAGGTAGTGCACACTACTATACATGTGACTCTAGACTTTAAAAACCTGCCTATAAGCATAACCACTGCGCCTACGGCTGCTGCCATAAGCGCCCTTACAGCGTAAAGTCCCCACAAAAAGCACCGTATGTTTATGCGTAAAGGAAAATCCTTGAGTATTTCAATGCTTTGTACCACTTCATCTAAACCATCATATGGCATCACACGCCCTATCAGCACAAACTGAATCAGGTGAACCGGGACTGAAACTACTCCCGCAAGTATCAAAACCCACAAAAGCTTATTTCTATTTACCGCACCTCTTCCATAAGGCTGGCTACGAAGCAAGACTACAGTTCCCGACTTTTTTTCATAGGTCATGACCCCAGAAAATATCAGCACCTCGCACAAAAAGCAATACAATAAGTTTCTATAATATGTCTTATAGTCAAGCCTTAGCAGCATATCATAGCTAAACGGTTTCACTAAAGACAACTGTTTTCCATGCTCCGCTTCATATTTAGCTCCATATTCAAGATTTGCTAGTACTCTTCTTAGTGCAGGCAGCTTAAGTTCAAGTTCTCTCACTCTTTGCTTATTCCTATCAAGCTGTTCGCCATATTTAACCGGATTGGCGCTGTACTTTTCTATATTAGAAAGCGCGTTATTGTAGTATTTTGTAAGCTTCTTTTCATAAGCTGCCACTTCCTCATACTTTTCCACGCTTATAGGCCCCTTATACTCATCGTAATACATAATCTCAGCCCTGCTTGTAAAGTCTGCATAATTAGTCTTTAACGACGCTGAAATTGCAAGATACATCACCAAAATCAGTATAAGTATGCCGCCCTGACTCCATAAAATCTTATGAGCTTCCCACATAAAGCGAGGAAGGCAGGGCCTTTTAAGACTAAAAAACCTCGAAATCCTATCTGCAAGGCTCCTTATCATAGGCACCCCTTCAGGTTCCTTAAACCCCATCGCCATAATACTTATTAAGGCCAAAGAACAAATCATCAAAGCCACAACGATTACCTGAACCTTGAGTAATCCCATCGGCTTTCCAAACATATTCAGATTAAGATAATATAAGAAACCATCATTTTGCTTTAAAACATTAAAAATATTCAAAAATCTCAGATGATTCACCCTGGACATAGGAGCAACAATCGAATTAAGTATAGCCTCTATTAGTAAAATAACCCCTGCAATAATACCCCCTAGCGAATTTCTGAATATCGAAATAAGTGCTAAGAATAAAAGGCTTATAGATAGCGCCCCAAGGTATTTTATAAAGCCCAAAATCACTAAATACTCGCCTATGCTTATCCTTAATGTGCATTTATAAAACTCTGGTACCGACTGTATGGGCCTATCAAACCCCCGAAAAGGATACATTATGTCAACCATCAGAATATTGCTTAAATACATCGCCACCGCCATTACCAGCAAAGCACCCGCTAATAAGCCCACGCGCCATGCCCCTAGCGTCCTTCGTCCCTTCATAGTTGAAAAAGTAAGTAAGTTTAAGCCCTTCTTGTACCCATCCGTAAACATAAGTACAAGCATAACCCCAAAGCCTGCCAGCAAAAACGCCGTAATATCAAGATTTGTATAGGCTATCACCCCACGGTTTTCACCTAAAGATACCTCAATATCCTGCATTCTTTCAAAATCTTCATAGGTCTTTAAAATATTCCTGTGACTGTACGAATCCTCATCACCAAACATACCTAATACCGCAAGCTTTGTAGCATTATCAAGCGTACCATTTACGTAATCTTGATACCCCTCAAGATATTGCGTCAATTCATCGCCAGTTTTAGTAAGCGCTTTTGTATCATCACACTGCATTAGGCAAAAGAACACGTTTAGCAAAAGCAAAATGCATACAACCATTAAACTTCTAAGATTGAATACTACTCTTTTTAGCTCGCTCATATCTATACCGCCAGATATAAAAGATATGCATCTTCTAATGTAAAATTGTCAGTTACCATTCTAAATTCCGAAGGCAAGTTATCCCCTACCACGCGAAGCTTAAAATCAGACCCCTCCATGGATATTTTTCCACCCATGTACTTATACTTAAGCTCCAGCATTTCCTCGTAGGTGCCCTTAGCTTCCCCTACATGCCCCTCTAACCTTTCCAGCATTTTTTCAGGTGTATCAAAGCACACTAATTTCCCATGATTTAGCATCATAACCTTCTTAGCGATGCCTTCTATATCAAAGGCTATGTGAGTTGCCAGTATCACTACTCGGTCTCTTGCTAGCTCGGTAATATAGTTATAAAGCTGGATGCGTTCTTTGGGATCTAGCCCTACCGTAGGTTCATCTAATATTAAAACCTCAGGATTTCCAAGCATTGCTGAGGCTATCAGTACTCTTTGCTTCATACCACCTGAAAAAGAACCTATTTTTCTATGCGCAACAGAATACAAATTTACCAGCTTTAAAAATTTTACTGACTGTTCTTTAATTTCTCTACGTTTTAGCCCTTTTAAAGAACCTATATAATACAAAAATTCAAGTGCGCTAAAGTCCTCATACATGCCTCTAACCTGTGGAGTATAACCGATCTTCTCCCTATATTTTTTTCCAAGGGTCTTAATCTCTTTTCCATGAAAAAGAATGGATCCAGAGCTTCTTTCTATATTATCTGTAAGCAGGTTCAAAAATGTGCTTTTGCCTGCCCCATTAGCACCAAGCAAGCCATATATTCCGTAATCAAGTTCAACACTTAAGTTATCTAGTGCAGTAAGCTTTCCGTAGCTTTTAGTAAGTCCACTGATTTTAAGCACACACTCATTTTCTACTGTATTAGTCATTTTCTTTTCACGCCCTTAACCCTATTATTCTTTGTATTCTAATATTTTATATTCCACGTTTCCTGTTAAAAGTTTGGGCAGACTAATCACTATCATTATGGACTTATTAAGAAATTCAATATAAAGGTCGTCCCCTAAAACACTATACTTAACAGGACTTGCATATTCATCAGTTCCAATATTCTCCTGCAGTTTTTTATCAGTAAAAGGACTCTCTATAAATTCACCCTCCATTTCAAGCTTATCATTTAGCTTAGCTAAAAATGGATACCCTTTTACATTTTCATAATCGCTCTGATAATATGAAACATCATAAAAATAAGCCGCAAGAACAGCATATAAATCGCCATTATAGTAAAGAAAATCTCCAATCGAGGCGATAATATCCTGATCATAATTCAAAACGTATTCACCGTTTTCTTCACGATTAACTATTGGAGCATATAAATCACTGCATGGTGTAGTTTCATCACTTGCAAAATCGTACTTATATAAATGGTTGAACTTATCTGTGTAAACCACATTGTCTGGTTCTGTCACGCAATAGGTTCCCTGGTACATTACATCAATTGGAACATCCTTTATTTCGCCCAAAGAAAGGTCATACCTGCATAGATAGCGTTTGTTCTTTCGCTCCTTTATGGGCCTTAACTCATTAAAATATACGTAATTTCCTGCGGCTTTAAAGTTTGAACGAACTATAGGTGCATCTGTGTATATTCCTTCAAGCGAAACCTTGTATTCATACTCAGGAAGCTCACTTAATGTACCGTCTAAGAGGTTATAAACTACAGTTCCCTCGCATAGCTTGTCCTCAGTTCGGTACCCGTAGCTTGCAAAAACATATCCTCTGTGTATGAAGATTTCTCCACATTCAAAGCCGGTTGGAGTGCCAATTGACTCTTTTAATGTGGCAACTTCAGTTAACGCTGAACCATCAGGTTCTATCCTTAACAGCACAAACTTCAAGCCACCAGTTATATACGCAGAGCAATAAATCTTTCCATCATAAAAAATATCATCACCTACTAAATAGTTTTCATTAGTCGCAACGCAAAGTTCATTGCCATCATGCATGCATTCAGGTTTACTGCATAAATACACGCTTTTGCCACTCTCATAATCGTAATAGTGATAGTCCATGGGACCAAACCGTCCCCTGTAGCCTCTGTAATATATGCCCTGATCACCTTCTAGGGTTCTTGCAAATAAATCGCATGAAGCATTAAAATTTTCTCCATCAACCGGGGTAACTACATATGTGTTCTTTCCGATCTTTTTACCACAGCCGCCGAATGCAATGGTTAACATAATAGTTGATGTCAAAAGAACAACACTTATCCATTTTTTCTGTTTTCTCATATTCCCCTCCGTAGGCTTTTGTTATCGTATCTAAGCTAATACTAAAAAGTCTAAAATTTAAAAACAACCACTCATGCACAAGTGGTTGTCTAGGATACGTAAGTGGTATGAAATTGTACTAAAGCCTATAGTCCTCCTGCTAGCTAGGCCTAGCCATTAATAATGCCTTTACCTTAAAGTGTCCATCTTTAGTGTCTACTAGCATCGAGCCACCATTTTTTGAACATACATTAGAAACGCTCTTTAAGCCCCAGCCATGTGAAAGCTTGTCGGACTTGGTAGTTTTAAAAACTTCTCCCTCCGTTTCAATTTCCCCTTCGTAAGGGTTATCTGACGAAATATAAAGCATGTCGCCTCGTTTTTCGATGGCAAAAGAAACTGTTCTCATGCTTTTAGGAAGCTTCATCACTGCTTCGATACAGTTGTCTAACAGATTTCCTACTACGCATGAGACTGCTACGGCCTTAAATTCAGGCTCTGTTACCAAGGCATTTATGCTTATATCAAGCTTAATGTCATGCTTGATTGCATATTCGCTTTTTTGAAAAATGAGTACATCCAGCGCTTCCATACCTGTTTTTGTAAGAATATGCGAGTTGTCCATTTCTTCTTCAAGCTCGTTCATATAGGAATTAGCTTTGGCAAACTCTTCTTTTCGTATAAGCTCCTGTATGGCAAGTAGATGGTTATGAAAGTCATGCCATAGTTGCCTGGTTTCAGTGTATTTTTGATTTATTTCTTCGTAGTAGCTATACTGCTGCTTTTCTAATATTTCATTTATGTATTTAGATACTATGTGCCTTGCTGTAATAATGACTGCTACTAATAAAATGCCGATTACCGTCACAAAAACATTAAGTCTATGAATATTTATGCCAAATAGTCTTATATTTTTGTAGGTCTCATAAAATCTTTCATAGGTTACTAAAGAAAAGACATTTATTTCCTTTAATGTAAAAGCCAGTGTGCCAGCTTCGTTAAGCCTTGTAAAGATAAATTCTGTTCCTAAAAGAATAATAGTCACTACAAAGGCTATAGATTTTCTTTTGCCTGGTAATGTGCATATGATGACTGTGACTAAATACGCTAACAGGCAGGCCACTAGCTTAGCGGCTATGAATCTGGCTAAAAATGCAGTCAGGTTCATGGGCACGGGGCAGCTATGAAAGACGCTGTATGACTGAATTAAGTCTTTTAGGTCATATGCATATAGGTAATTATGGACAAAGAAAGCGTTTAAAACATACATAAAAACTGATGAAGCCAGTACCAAAAGCAGGCCTGATATCAGGACAGAATGGCTTTTTTTCATATTAGTACCGACAATTTTCTTTTGCCTATATGAATAGAAAATGCCGCCTAAAATAGAGAGGGTTATGGCAAGATAATCGGTGATTTTATGATTTATGAGCACATTCACCCCATTGTCGTGGAGGATGGGGATGTCGAGAGCCAAAAGACCGTAGAAGTCTCTTGCAACCATGGCAAGCTCTTCGTCGTAGCCTTCATGCCAGAAGATATCGATTTGAGACAAGGCTTCGATGTTAACGGTCATATTTGTACGCATATCGTCATACTTTTTCCCTTTTAAATATAGGTTTCTGACGGCGATAAGGTTGTCGTATGAAAATGCTTTTACCTTATTATAAAAATCGTCCTTCTGATATGACGAAAATTTTGACATAGCTTTTGTGAGCTCTATGCACGCTTCGTTTTTGTCCCGAGGCAAAAGATTCATAATGAACAGTTGCTCTTCAAGGTCTTTTTTAGCGATGGACTGAATTTTTCCTTTATAATTGGTGCTTTGGATGTAGTCAGTGTTGCACCTGAAGGTATAAAACAAAATAGAATTAAAAATTATGGTAATAAGCACTGCTATTACCGGGATCCAAAGAGGCGCTGGCTTTTTCATTTTGTGTCCTCCATGTAGCGCATGACGGCTTCCATTACAGGCTTACGCTTCCTGCGGCTGATTATGACGTGCTCTTTGTTGTCAAGGATTACTTCTGTTTCATCTATTCTTGTTATATGCTCTAGGTTTACATAAATTGCCTTGTAGACCTCGAAAAATAGATTCATAGGAAGTTCTGTTACGAATGAGCTGATAGTTCTATCGTCAACGCATGTGGTGCTTGCGCCATGAACAATGCACTTTCTGCCGTCGGATTCAACGTAGTAGATATCGTGTATTCCTATGAGGTTTATATTGCCGTTTCCTCTTATAGTAAGCTTAGCCTGGTCGGCGTACTCTTTAAAGAAACGTTCTAGCGTGCGTTCAAGCTTGTCTTTGTAATTTCGTTTATATAAAAAAGAAAGGGCACTAACTTCGTAGCCTTCTAGAACTCGATCTTCCATGCTCGAAACAAATACAACAGGAGTCTTTTCCAAACCGTTTTTCCTGTATTTTTCAATAAGCTTCATGCCATCGGCGTCGCCTAGGCCTATGTCCATAAAAATCAGATTGGGATTTATTTTTTGAATAATAGTTTCAAAGGAAGTACCACTATTGCAGCATAGAAATTCACAGTGCATATTTCTTTTTATAAAGCAATTTTCTATTTGTGATTTTAGTCCTTCTAAAAAAAGAGGTTCATCCTCGCAGATAATAATTTTAAAGATCATTATGCCCCCAATGTTTGTGCATTAGCACTTGTGCTTTTATGCACTTGTGCTTTTATGCACTTGTACTTTTATGCACCAGCTTAAATCGAAATGTTTTGCTTAACACTATTGTTAGGCAAAAGAAGGGAAAATGCAATACGCGTTTATTATGTAGGTTCTAAGAGGGATGTATGCACTTTTTACGGGTTTATTATGCACGTTTTTTGGTGGCTTATACACTTTTTAAGTGTTTATGCATGTTTTTATACATACTTTTTGAATAAATATTAATTTTAGGCTTGCAAAACCTTTTCTTTTGCTGTATGCTTTGAAATATCAAATTTAGAAAAAATAAACTCAGTAAAAAGAGAGCGGATAAAAGGAGTTAAACTATGGAAAAAGTTGTACTTGCGTATTCAGGTGGACTTGATACTACTGCTATCATTCCCTGGTTAAAGGAAACATACGGATATGAAGTTGTGTGCTGCTGTATCGACTGCGGACAGGGCGAGGAGTTAGATGGACTTGAGGAAAGAGCTAAGCTTTCTGGCGCTTCTAAGCTTTATATCGAAGACATTGTTGATGATTTTGCTGAAAACTACATTATGCCCTGCGTCCAGGCTGGTGCTGTTTATGAACATAAGTATTTGATGGGAACAGCTATGGCTCGTCCTGGCATTGCAAAAAAATTAGTTGAAGTTGCAAGACTTGAAAATGCAGTTGCTATCTGTCACGGTGCTACCGGTAAGGGCAACGACCAGATTAGATTCGAGCTTGGTATCAAGGCTTTAGCTCCAGACATCAAGGTTATCGCTCCCTGGAGAGATGACAGATGGAATATGGATTCTCGTCAGGCTGAAATTGATTACTGCAAGGCTCATGGCATCGACCTTCCTTTCGGAACAGACCAGTCCTACAGCCGTGACCGTAACCTTTGGCACATCAGCCATGAAGGCTTAGAGCTTGAAAATCCCGCTCTTGCACCTAACTACGATCACATGTTAGTGCTAGGCGTTACTCCTGAAAAGGCTCCCGAAGAAGGCGAAGAGCTTACAATCACATTCGAAAAGGGTGTTCCTACATCACTTAATGGTGAAAAAATGAAGGTTGCTGACCTCATCAAGGCGTTAAACGTAATCGGTGGAAAGCATGGTATCGGTATCGTTGATATCGTTGAGAACCGTGTTGTTGGTATGAAGAGCCGTGGTGTTTATGAAACTCCTGGTGGAACAATCTTAATGGAAGCTCATCAGCAGCTCGAAGAATTAGTTCTTGATCGTGACACAATCGCCCTCAAGAAGGATCTAGGAAACAAGATGGCTGGTATCGTTTACGAAGGAAAATGGTTCACACCTATTCGTGAAGCAATCACAGCATTTGTTGATAAAACACAGGAAGTTGTTACTGGTGAAGTTAAGCTTCGTCTCTACAAAGGAAACATCATCAAAAATGGTACAACTTCTCCTTACTCACTTTACAGCGAATCACTCGCATCATTCACAACTGGTGATATGTACGATCACCATGATGCAGAAGGCTTCATCACTCTTTGGGGCTTACCATTAAAGGTACGTGCAATGAGAATGAATGAGTTAAAAAACGAGAACAAGAAATAAGTTCATAATAAACCACAAAAAGGGAGTCGCCTCGCGCGACTCCTTTTTTTGTGGTGGTCCGTTGGGGACGGAGGCGTTTGGATCGTAGGTCTGTCCCTATCGGGCCGCCCTCCGCACTGGTCCATTGGGGACGGAGGCGTTTGGACCGTAGGTCTGTCCCTATCGGGCCGCCCTCCGCACTGGTCCAAACGCCTCCATCCTATTGTTCCACTATACTTCGGCGATAACTTCTACTTCGCACAAAACGTTCTTAGGTAAAGTTTTTACTGCAACACAGCTTCTTGCAGGCTTACCAGTGAAGTATTTTGCATATACTTCATTGAAAGTAGCAAAATCCCCCATATCAGCAAGAAAACAAGATGTCTTAACTACTCTTGAGTAGTCTGTGCCAGCTGCTTTTAATAGCTCTCCGATATTCTTCATAACCTGTTCAGTCTGAACAGTAATATCGCCTTCAGCGATAGCACCTGTTTCGGGAATAATAGCAATTTGACCTGATGCAAACAAAAATCCATTTGATATAATGCCCTGTGAGTAAGGACCGATGGCTGCGGGAGCCTTTTCTGTTGAGATAACCTTCATATTACACTCTCCTCTTTTTCTTTTATCTTTTGGGTTCATCCTCATTTTCAAAAACAACAGTCACGTAAAAGCCTCGAATATTCTCAACCACACTTTCAACAACTCCAGTTTTAGAAATGAGTCTTTCTCTGAATGGTACATTTCCAGACATTGCAAGTGAAGGATCAATAATGTAGTAATAATTACTAGGGAGTAAGCCTTCTGTAATCTTTACTACATCGCCTTCTTTCACAAGTCCTGGACGTTCCATCTTGAACTCCATCTTGCGCATAAATATACCTTCTTTCGCGGAAATCTCCTATATATTACTATATATCATCTTCTTCCAACTCACAAGCTTGGTCCATTAGGGACAGTCCTACGGGCCAAATGCCTCCGTCCCTAATGGACCAATGGGGGCGGTGGGCCGTTGGGGACAGTCCTACGGGCCAAACGCCTCCGTCCCTAATGGACCAATGGGGGCGGTGGGCCGTTGGGGACAGTCCTGCGGGCCAAACGCCTCCGTCCCTAATGGACCAGTGGCGCAATTTACAAAAGAAACGAAATATTAACGGGTTTTGTATTGATATGTCAGAATATTTTAGATAAACTAAAGATGGATTATAAAGAAAGAGATGGGGGATAACCGCATGTACAAAGTAATCGCAGTTGACGACGAGCAAAACGCGCTTAATCGTTTTGAACGACTTATTTCGCAGGATTCTAGATTAGAGCTTGCTAAGACATTTACAAAGCCGCTTGAAGCAGCTGAATACATTAAATCTAATCCAGTTGATATTGCATTCCTAGATATCGAAATGCCTGAAATGACAGGTCTCGAACTAGCAGAAGTGCTTCTTGATTCTAATCCCTACTTGGAAATTGTATTTATCACAGCTTATAACCAATATGCTCTTGAAGCATTCAAGGCTCATGCAACAGGATATTTACTTAAGCCATTATCAAGGGAAGATTTCCAGACACAGATTGACAGCATGGAAAAGAAATTATCTAAGTCTCATGTAGTTGAGGATGACAAGCTGTTAATTAACTGCTTTGGTGCATTTTCTATTAAGAGAGCCAAGGATTCTGAGCCACTTAGATTTAGAACTTCTAAGGCTGAAGAATTGCTTGCATTCTTAATTCAGAATGAAGGCAGAGCACGTTCTAAGGATATGATTCTTGATACATTATGGCCTGATGCTGATCTTGATAAGGCAGCTAATAACTTCCGTGTTACATGTACATATATTCGTAGTACATTAGCTGATTTTGGTTATGCAGATATCCTAGTTCGTGACCATGATGATTATAGTGTAAATACTAACAGAATTAAGTGTGATTACACTGAATTTAGAAACAAGATTTCTAATCCAGATGTATTATCACTTGGTGAAACTGAATCATTAATCCAGCTTTATAAAGGTCCTTATCTTGAAAACAGATTCTATGACTGGGCCGAAGAAACTAAAGGCTGGCTTGAAAATAGATACATCCAGCTACTATATCGCGCTGGTAAATTATATGCTGAAGCAAATCGTATTGATTCAGCCATCGATTCATTCGAATCAATTTTACGTGTTGATTTATATGAAGAGGATGCTCTGCGCGAAATAGTACGTCTTAAAAAGACTAAACTTCCTCCTGCTGCTATTCATGAATATTATGAAAAGTATTGCGATTCATTATTCAAAGAATACGGCTTAGAGCCTTCTCGTGAAATCAAAGAAATGATGAAAAACATTTAAAAAAGATAATAAAGAAGGAAATTTATATTTAGGAAGGGTTCCATGATCGAAATATTCCAGACACTAGTTGTCGTTTCACTAATTGCTTCAGGAATATATGTATTTGCAATGGGATATTATTTCCATAAAAACCGTGGTTTCTTTTGGGAAGGAATCACGTGTTTTTGTATGGCCATTTGTATCAACATTGCGTATAACTTAGGTAGTTTCGCTACCTATACTGAGCATGTCTTCATGGGCCTTTCTCACAATGTTTTCTTATGTTTTTGCGTGCTTGTTAACTTAGGACTTAACAGACACTCAGGCTATGTTTTAACTGACACTAAACAGCCAGGAACCTTTGAACACGTATATGAAATAATATCTATTATTATGCTTGCCGCTGTTTTTGCGGTGCCAGCTTCTTATGTTCAGGCTGCTTACTATATAACAATAGGAAGCATGCTCATTTTATGTTTCTATAACTTTTTAAGATCTATGAGAATAGCTCGTCATAGCTCACCACCATTTTATCTAAATGCAGCCGGAGAGGCTTTGCTCTTTGCCAGAGCCCTTCTTTCCTTTATAGATAGCTTTGGATACGAGGCGGTAGCAATCGCTAAGCTTTCGCTTGTTGAACTATATTTGATTATCATGATACTCATGTTTTCAGCAGTATACAGATCGTCCATAAAAAGTACAAAGGCTCTTTCTAACTCTTTGGCAGAAACTATCACCACAATCAATCATTCAAGCAATGCTCTTTTATGTACTCAGATGAAATCTGATTTTTTATACGCATCACTTGAGCTTATAAGCAGAAAGTGTGATGAAGATCCCTGGACAGCTGAGGATCTTACTATTTCCTTGTCAAAATATCTAAGGCATACACTAAACTTTCAGCAGTTAAAGGGAATTGTACCACTTAGTAATGAAATAGAACTTACTAAGGCTTATATAGCAATTGAACGTGAAAGGCATCCAAATATTACTTTTGATTACAATTTGCCAAATCCCATTCCAGACTTTCATATTCCGCCGCTTTCAATCCAGCCACTTGTTGAAAACGCTATTGAACATGCATTTTTGCCAGATGCAAAAGATGCTCATATTTCTATCACAATAAGTGATTTCAAGGACTATTATCATATCGATGTATCAGATAATGGTGTAGGTATGGATGAAGATTATGCTAATGCACTCACAGACTCACTTCACGACAGTGCACGCATTGGTGTTTACAGTATTCACACAAGGCTTTCAAACCTTTTTGGAAAGGGCCTTGTTATTCAGAGTGCCCCTGGAGTAGGCTCAAGCATTTCTTTTGTTGTTCCTCCTAACGCGCTTGATTATGTAAAGGAGGCAGCTAATGAATAGAATTACAAAATCAGTACTTTTAGTAGTATTCTTTCCTATTCTTTTGACTGCGTTCTTTTATGTTCTTTCGCAGCATGCCCAGCCTACAAGCCTGCCAGTTTACAAGGATAGCCCTGAAATCAAATCATTTATCGAATACGACAAAAGATATATTCTGACCGGTCAGAAACGTTGCTACTCAGGAATCACCATGACTCCTAATGAGTATCACTCTTCGACTCATGATTACATTACAATAAACCGCCTTTCAAGCATGTTTAATGATGCCAGCAAGAGTGGTGACTTCTATAAAGCAACAATCGTATTTTATTTAAATATTCCGCTTTCTGAAAAGTATGCGATATGGGTTCCATCATATTTTTGCGAATATAAACTGTATTCCAATGGGTATCTGATAGGAGAAACGCCTACGTACAATAGCAGTTCTCCTAGCTATCCGGTAGCGCAGATTTACGAGCTTCCTTACAGTCCAGATGGTAAATACGAAATAATTATGGACATTATTTCGCCAGTAGTTCTGACTCTTGAAAGCTCGGATATGCTTATGTTTGGAACTAGCGAATCCCTAAAGCGTATTTTCCATACAAGTATCAGAACCGGATTTGTATTCTTAGGATATCTTATTTTCCTAATCATATTCTTCGTAATACAAATTATTGCCCTTAGAGGTGGAAAGTCACATATTGCCTTCCTGCTTTTCGCGATTACGTCCCTTCTTTCTTCGGGCTTTTCAGATGATAAGGTTATAATGCTGTTGCTTCCGTATATTCCATATCAGATTGGTATCATTTTAGAGGGCTTATCTACCCCGCTTATGTTGATTTCACTGGTATATTTAGCATACATTATGTTCCCTGAAAACTTTCCTAAGAAGCTTTCACTCGCTTTTGCCATATTCCAGGTTGTGCCGTTGATTAACGTGCTTTCCTTTGGCCAGATAAAGATGCTGTCAACTCTTTCAATGATGGTATCCACTCTTCCACTCGCAATATGCCTTTACGTATTTATTTTTGCGTATGAACGACGTGAAAGCTACGCTTCATCATATGGAATTGGTATCCTTTTTGTAGAAATCAGTGTACTTACAAAGATTATGACAAGCTCACTTCCTGTTCCTGCAAGATTCTTATATTCTTTTGGTCTTACTGTATTCTCTCTTATTGAGATTGTAGTTTTAGCTAAAAGATACGCGGCCCAGCAGCAAGAAGAGATTTTCTACAAAAATGAGTTACAGCACCAGCTTGAAGCGATGCAGGCTTCCGAAAACGCATTCCTAAATGCTCAGATGAAGCCCCATTTCCTATATAACACACTTAACACAATCGCTGATTTATGCGTAACTGAACCACCTAAGGCTAAAAGGCTGATTTTGACGCTAACTGAATACCTAAAGTTAGTATTAAGCCTTGATAACATGGATGAAACTGTTACACTGTTACGAGAGATTGAGCTTGCTGAAAATTATGCGCATATTGAGCAGGAGCGCTTCCCCTCAATTAAATTCTTCACAAGCTATCCTCAGAAGCTTCCTACCATCGAAATGCCACCGCTTACTATTCAGCCGCTCATCGAAAACGCTATCAAGCACGGTGTTCGTAAATCTGACAAGCCTGGTATTATCACCTTCAGGATTGCCGAAAACGAAAAGGACGTAACCTTCTACGTAAGCGACAATGGCCTGGGAATGGACGAAGCTACAATAGAAAAACTCTTTGAAATTCCTAAAGAAAATAAGAGCATCGGTATCTACAACATCGACAAACGACTAAAAAACAAATACGGCCACGGCCTTACAGTCGAAAGCACACCTGGCCTTGGTACATGCGTAAGCTTTACTATTCCTAAGCATTAAAACAGGAGAAAACATAATGGGGTACAAAGTAAAAATCAAGAAACACAATGAACTAACCATGGAATCGATGGTTTCTAAGATTCCTATGTCACAATATCCTAGACCTATGCTTAAAAGGTCTTCATATCTATGTTTAAACGGCAACTGGGACGACGGCACAATCGTCCCTTTTCCTCTTGAATCCATATACAACAAGAAAGGTTCTCCCGGAAATTACAGCTACACCCGTTCTTTTGAGCTTCCTAAAGGTTTCATAAAGGACAAGGTTCTTCTTCATTTTGACGGTGTCGATCAGGTAGCCTCAGTCTATCTTGACGGCGTCCTAATCGGTTATCACGAAGGGGGATACCTTCCCTTCACTCTCGATATCACTAATCAGGCCAAAGAACAGACTACTCATATATTAAAGGTTGACATAACTGATACTCTATCAATCAAATATCCTTACGGAAAGCAATGCAAAAAGCCTCACGGCATGTGGTATACTCCCGTATCAGGAATTTGGAAAAGTGTATGGCTTGAAAGCGTAAGCAATGATTACATCGAAGCACTTGAAATCACGCCTAGCCTATCTTCAGTAAGTGTCAACGTATATTCTGAAGCACTTGAATATAATGTTAAGATTTCTTTTAGGGGAACTACAATCTATGAAGGAGTAAAAGAAGCTGATAGCTTTAAGATAGACATAGAAAATCCCAGGCTCTGGACTCCTGACGAGCCTAACCTCTATGACCTGGAGATTAGTACAAAAAATGACCACATAACCTCGTACTTTGGCCTTAGAACCTTTGAAACAGGCGTTGTTGATGGTATTCCTAGACTTTTATTAAATGGAAAGCCTTTCTTTTGCCATGGCATATTAGACCAAGGATATTTCCCTCAGGGTATTTTTACACCTAACACCGAAAAGGACTACGAGGATGACATATTAAGGCTTAAAAGCTTAGGATTTAATACCATCAGAAAGCATATAAAAATTGAGCCTGACTGCTTCTATGAGGCTTGCGACCGTCTGGGCATGATTGTATTTCAAGATATGGTAAATAACGGAAAATACAGATTCTTCCACGATACGGTGCGTCCTACGTTTATTAGTAAACGAAGCAATGATAAAAGGCGTAAGGTAAAAGCTGAAATTGCTAATGCCTTCGAGCTTCATATGGAGGCTACTCTCTCGCACCTTTATAACTATCCTTCAGTGTGCTACTACACTATTTTTAACGAGGGATGGGGACAGTTTGCTTCCGATGTAGTTGTAGACATTGCAAGGAATATGGATCCTAGCCGTGTGTACGATGCAACCTCTGGTTGGTACAAGCAGCAATTATCTGACGTAGAAAGTATCCATACCTACTTTAAAAAATTCAAGTTTGAACCATCTGATCGTCCCGTTGTGCTATCTGAATTTGGCGGCTACTCATTAAAGGTTCCTGAGCATATCTATAGCCTTAAAGGTAATTATGGATATGGAAACACAGCGTCAACTGATGAACTTTCAGCTAAAATCATCGACCTTTACGAGCGAGAAATCGTACCTGCAATAAAGGACGGTCTGTGTGCCTCCATCTATACTCAGATTACCGATGTTGAGGAAGAAACAAACGGTTTATTTACCTATGACCGAAAGATATGTAAGGTTAACATAACTGATTTTAAGGAGCTATCTGAAAAGTTAAAACTATGAACGTTGAATTAGTGATTAAACAAGTTGATGAATTAATGGAAGCCTACGACTATGACAGCGTAAAAACCCTTTTAATAAAGGGAATGAGTGAAGCTTCATCGACCGATGACAGTACCTCTTTGCTTGCCCTCACTAATGAATATCTGGGCTTTTTGCGTAAGACCTCTTCCTTCGAAGAGGTTGACATAATTTCAGACAGACTTCTCAAACTCTTAGACGCAATGGGCTTAGTCGGAAGCATTCCCTACGCTACCAGTCTTATTAACATAGCTAATACATACCGCTTTAAAGGAGAGCCCAAAGTTTCCATTGAATACTTTGAAAACGCACTTCATATCGTAAGCTCTTCTAACAGAGTTTATGATACTGCATACATCTATTCATGCCTTGCAAATCTCTATTTTGAGACAGCTGATTATGGTAGTGCAAAAGAAAATGCTCTTTTAGCAAAAGAAACCTTTGAAGCAATAAATCCTAATGATTTAAGCCTCGCTTCAGCTCTTTACATCCTAGGACTTATCTACAATAACGAAGCTGATTCTTTAAATGCGCGAAAGGTTTTGAATCAAGCTCTTAAGATTATAGGCAATGAAAAGAACGAATTTTACTACCGCATAATGGATGAGCTTAAGAAAACCCCAGAAAGCTTATCAAGCGGATTAGCTGAGCACAATAATACTCTGGAAGCCTTCACAAGCGGAATGGCCTTAGCTAAAGCATATTATAAGGAGTGTCTCCTTCCTGTTTTAGAAAGTGAACTACCAGAATATCTTGACAAAATCGCTGTAGGCTTAGTAGGCCGAGGCTCAGAGTGCTACGGATTCGATGATGTAAGCTCCATGGATCACGATTGGGGACCTAGTCTATGTATATGGGTTACCAGAGAAACTTATTCACAAATTGGAATGAAGCTTGATTCAATATATAAAAGTCTTCCTAAGGAATTCAAGGGATTTTCTTTTGCCGCTAATATCACTAAGCACAAGAGAAAAGGTGTGTTCATAATAGAGGATTTCTTTAAGGAACTACTGGGAATCTGGCCCATAAATGGAAACTACGCACTCATCCCTGACTATTCGATGTCTACTGCAGTTAACGGGGAGGTTTTCGTTGACCCAGAAGGTGAGTTTACAAAGCTTTACAATGAGCTCAAAAAAGGCTATCCAGATGGATACTTATATAAAAAGCTTGCCGAAGCTTCATCTAAATTCTCGCAGGCTGCCCAGTATAACGTAAAGCGAATGTTAAAGCGAAATGATACAGTTACTGCTTCAATCATGCTGGCTGATGGAATCAAGGAATATATGAAGCTTGCCCATTTAGTCGAAAGAAAATATCCTCCTCATGATAAATGGCTCTTTAAGAGCACTGGTATGCTAGAAAACGGTAGCAATTACCAAAAGCTTATCAAAGAAGCTATGGATACAGGTGATGTAAGTGGGCTTAGTGAATATATGGCACTAAAAATGTACAGGCTAGGCTATATCAGTGATTCTGATGATTATCTTGATCACCACGCTGATGAGCTTTTGTTTAAGAGTGACTATATAGAGCTTAGCAGTGAGGAGCTTGTAGAAAAAATCGTAGAGCTTGAATATATTGCTTTTGACAAAGTAAAAAATGAAGGCGGTCGAGCTGACTGTCAGGACGACTATGACACCTTTAGTATCATGCGTAAAAGCCAGTACTTAAACTGGACCCACGCAATGCTACTGCAATACTACTACGATTTTTACAGGGAATATCACTTAGGTCATAACTTAATCACTGAAAAGTACGGAAGAATGATGGAAAGCACTGCGCCTATTAGATACGAAGAAATAAAAGAAAACTTTCCTTATATTAGCCCAGAGAAAAAGAATATTATTGAAGCTATTGTTTCAATACAGGTCAAATGGATGGAAGCCTTCTGTAAGGAATTTCCTAAGCTTGGAGGGCGCTCCCGCTCTATAAGAACCAGCGAGGACAATATGTTTAACACCTCATATGAAACATATCTAAGAGGCGAAATATCTACATACTCAGATAAGATGCTTGAGCTCTACGGACGGTTTATTTCTTTTCTAGAATCAGAGGGCAAAAATCTTGCCTATATGATAATGGGCACCAGTACCAGTCTATACGGCTATAGTTCTTTAAAAGAGGCCGAAGAAAAAGCTTAATATTGTTGACTAATCCCTTCTTGAACTGATACTATAAAATGGTTATCAAAAGAAGGGATTTTTATAATCCAAAGGAGGAGAAAATGGATCAGATTAGATTCTATAACACTTTGACAAAACGCGTCGAAGAATTCGTACCAAATGTTCCTGGAAAGGTAAATCTATACACATGTGGACCTACCGTTTATCACTATGCGCACATTGGTAACTTACGATGTTATATTATGGAAGACATTCTCGATCGTACTCTTCGCTATGCAGGCTATGATGTTAAACGAGTTATGAACATCACTGACGTAGGACACCTATCAGGTGACTCAGATGATGGCAAGGATAAAATGGTTGAGGGTGCTAAACGTGAGCATAAGACCGTTATGGAAATTGCTAAGATGTATACAGATGCGTTCTTTAGCGATGTAAACAAGCTCAATATCCGTATTCCTGATGTAATAGAGCCTGCCACAAACTGTATTGATGATTTTATTGAAATGGTAAGTACATTGCTTGAAAAGGGCTATGCATATATCGCTGGTGGTAATGTTTACTTCGATACCTCTAAGCTCGAAAAATACTACACTCTTTCTAATCAGAGTGAAGAAGATCTGAACGTAGGCGTTAGAGATGACGTTACTGAAGATGACAATAAAAAGAATAAAGCTGACTTCGTATTATGGTTTACAAAATCTAAGTTCGAGGACCAGGCATTAAAGTGGGACAGCCCCTGGGGTGTTGGTTATCCTGGATGGCATATTGAATGCTCTTGCATAAGCAAAAAGCATTTAGGAGAATATCTTGATATCCACTGTGGTGGTATCGATAATATCTTCCCTCACCATACTAATGAAATTGCACAAAGCGAAGCATACTTAGGACACAAATGGTGTAATTACTGGTTCCATGTTCACCACTTAGTTGACAAAAATGGTAAGATGAGCAAGTCTAAGGGCGAGTTCTTAACAGTTAACTTGCTTGAATCCAAGGGATATAATCCTGTTGTTTACCGTATGTTCTGCTTGCAGAGTCACTATCGTAAACCACTTGAATTTAGTTATGAAATTCTTGATACAGTAGCTGCTACATACGAAAAGCTTCGTAAGAATATCGTAAAGATTAGAGACAATGCTAATGATGGTCCTGTAGATGAAGCAGTATTTAAGCTTCACCGCGACAACTTTATGCAGGCTCTAGGAAATGACTTTAATACTTCAAGTGCAATTACAGTATTGTACGATGTACTTAAGGCTGACACAAACAATGCAACAAAGCTTGCATTATTCAATGATTTTGACAAAGTACTGGCACTTGACTTAACTAAGGATTTACCTGTAAGTGAAGCCCCTTCGGTTGATTCAGAGCTTGAAGCTTATATCTTAGAGCGTATCGACGCTAGAAAAGAAGCTAAAAAGAACAAGGATTTTGCTACAGCTGATGCAATCCGTGAAGAGCTTGCTTCTAAGGGTATCCTCATTAAAGATACTCGTGAAGGAACCACCTGGGAAATCCAGTAATTTGTAGTTTCCATATTGATTTTTTGATGCAATAGGCATTTTGACAGATAGCACTCCGATATCGGGGTGCTATTTTTCTACGTTTTGTCGATTACATCTTTAATCATAATCTGATAAAATAGTGTTGTGAAAAGGGAATGTTAGAAGAAAGTGAGGTAAAAATGTTTGTAATAGATGAATATGTAATTCATATGACAGGAGGAATCTGTCAGATCAAGGATATTACACCACTTGATATTGCTGGCGCAGACAAGAGTAAAAAGTACTATCTCTTAATGCCTATCCGTGATAACGGCAGCAAGGTATACGTTCCCGTAGACAATGACAGCGCAATGCGCAAAATTATTACCAAGGAAGAAGCTAATGCTTTAATCGATAGCATCCCTTCAATCGCTGAAATGGAAATTGAAAACGATAAGATGCGTGAGCTTAAGTATAAAGAAGCTATTAAAAGCTGTGATTTGTATGCCCTCGTAGGCGTTTTAAAGAATCTCCATTCAAGACGTTCTGAACGCATTCAGGCAGGCAAGAAGAGCACCGCTACCGACGATAAGTACATTAAAATAGCCGAGGAAAATCTTAACTCTGAGCTTGCTTTTGTATTAGGTCGTGACAAAAAAGAAATGCAGAGCTTCATTACTGATATGATTCATGAAGATATTTAAGTAAAAAATAAGGCATGTGAAAATCATTTTCACATGCCTTTTTGAATTATCTGTTTCCGATTCGTTGATTATTCAAAACAGTCTTCATAGATTACTTCTAGAGGGCAACTCGCGAATAAACATCAACGTCGCCACACTACATGCGCTTCCAGGGGACAACCCTTGGTTCAACATCCCCGTCCCTACTCTATGCTTGCTATTACTGAATCTAGGAAATCAGCATTAACATCCATTGTGCGTCCAGTATCTACAAGCTTAGCTATTTCCTGACTAATGGGAATCTTAGCGTAAGTATCAATTGAAAATTCCTTGGCAAGCTCTTCAACCTTAGATTCACCAAATACAGAAATCTTCTTGCCACAGTCTGGGCATTCAAGGTAACTATAGTTTTCAACTATACCTAAGACTGGAATATTCATCATATTAGCCATGTTGATAGCCTTAGATACAATCATTGATACAAGGTCCTGAGGTGAAGTTACAACTACTATACCTGCAAGTGGAAGAGACTGAAATACTGTTAAAGGTACGTCTCCTGTTCCAGGAGGCATATCTACAAACATATAGTCAATTGCTCCCCAGCGAACATCAGTCCAAAACTGCTTAACTGCTCCTGCAATCACAGGACCACGCCATACAACAGGTGCTTTCTCATCATCATTTAATAAGTTAAGTGACATTACTTCTATTCCAGTAGTAGTCACTGCAGGATATATGCAGTCCTCAGCAGCTATTGCTTTTTCCTTCATACCAAAGGCTCTTGGAATTGATGGACCGGTAATATCGGCATCAAGAATAGCTACATCATATCCTTTCTTATTCATGGAAGCAGCAAGTAAAGATGTTACAAGTGACTTACCAACGCCACCCTTTCCACTTACTACTCCAATAACTTTTCTAATGTCGCTAAGCTCATTCATAGGTGCAGCAAAAGGATTTTCCTTTCTTTCGCCACATGACTTTCCACATGAGCCGCAATCGTGTGTACAATCTGACATAAATCTTTCCTTTCTAAATCATGCGAAGTTCAAATGAAACCTTCACATTTTTAGCAGAATCCAGCCTAAACTGTTCCTGAACTGGAGCACCCCAGCTGTCATCGCCACCAACTCCCATCTGAGCTGCCATGATACGAATCCATGAATAGTTACGATTAGGTAACTCATCAAGATGAAGTGCATTTTCCATTTCATATGCACTGTATGGCAAGAAGCCAGCTTCGAAGGTCTCGCTTAATGCGCTGAATAAATAGCCATGACCAGCATCATCTGTTATCTTAAGATATCTTACACCGGTTCTATTACCAACCTCCTGAGGAACTAAATAAGGAGTTACATTTTCGCTAACTTTAGTTGTAAAGACACCTGTATATACACCATTGTTTCGGTCCCTGTAATTCTCTACAGGACCCTTTCCAAAGTACTCTACATTATTATATGAGGCGTCTACCTTCATCTCCCATCCAAATAGTGGAAGCATGGGAACATTCTCATGTCCTATATACTCGGCATCAATCCTCATATGCCCATCTGAATATACTGTGTAGGTCACTTTACTAAATACATCATCAGTTCCTGGCTGCTTGTATGTAAAGGCAGCAACCAGATTGTCGCCATTATCCTTGTATTCAACAATATCACCATGCTGATATAGGCTTAGCATGTGCCAGAAATTAGCTTTTTCACCAAGCCTAAAGCCTCGGTCATTGTCAGTATATGCTCTAAAGTAAGTAGGCTTAGGACCTCTTGTAACCATTTCACGTCCATTTAGATTAAAGGAACCCAGACCGTTTTCTGTCTTACTAAAAAGAACTCTGAAATTATCACCCAGACCACCTACATTGCCTAAGCCATCTGAGGCAAACTTGAATTTGTTAAGCTTACATTTAGGAGTAGCCATAGGATTGACCTTGGCCCACTTAACCTTTTCTGAAAAAGCGACTTCGAATCCAGCGTCAGCCCATTTAGTAGTGTTCTTTTCACACATTCTAATTAAAAATACGTAGTCTGAAGCTTTGTTAAGCTCGTAGCCATGGGGAACTTTAACCTTGGTAGTAGCACCTGGTTTAGTATCTATATCAGTAAGCATCTTAGTGTATACTGTTTTTCCGTTTTCAGTAATTGCATATTCAAAATAATATCTTGATAAGCTTATAAAGAGATTACGGTTCTGGACTGTGAATCCCTTTTCATCAACGCTTAAATGAACATTAGCATATAAATTTTTAGCTTCGTTGCACTTTGGTGACTCTGTTCTATCAGCAAAAACGATACCGTCAGTACTAAATATGTACTCAGTTGGTCTGTCTCCAAAATCACCGCCGTAAGCAAGTCTCATCTTGCCGTTATGCTCCTGCCATAAGGCCTGATCAAGGTAGTCCCAGATAAATCCACCCTGATACATAGTAAATTCATCCTCAAGGTCAGTATATATCTTCATACCTCCTAAAGAATTTCCCATGGCATGCATGTATTCGCATGACATATATGGCTTTTTAGGGTTGTCACTTAAATAGGCCCTGATATCAGCGGGCTTAGCGTACATTCTAGACTCTACATCAGACACATAGTCAAAAGGACGATTATTTACAACGCCTTCATAATGCACAATCCTTGTATCATCATGTTCATGGAAGAAATTAGACATGTACTCAAAGTTCTTACCGCCAAAAGCCTCGTTTCCAAGAGACCACATCACTACTGCCGGATGGTTTTTGTCTCTTTCAAACATATGCTCTGCTCTCTCAACAACTGCCTTAGTCCAGTCTGGATTGCTACCAGGAACTACAAGATTGTTTTCATGAAATTCTCTTGAACACCAGGTTCCATGAGTCTCTAGATTTGTTTCATCTATCATATAAATACCGTATTCATCACATAAACGGTACCATCTACTGCTATTAGGATAGTGGGATGTTCTGACTGCATTAATGTTATTACGCTTAAATGTCTTTATATCCCACAGCATATCTTCATAAGAGCATGCTCTACCAGTCATAGCAGAGAACTCATGGCGGTCAACACCCTTAAATAAAATGCGCTTTCCATTTATAAGCATTACCTTATCCTTGATTTCAAAGGTTCTAAAGCCTATCTTTGTAACAGCGTACTCACTTACAGCGCCATCCTTGATAAGTTCAACAATCAGAGTGTAAAGATTAGGCTCCTCAGCACTCCATGGCTTAATATCCTCTATTTCGTTTATGGCCAAAGAAACACTTTCGCCTTCAATATCAAAGTATTTAAGTAAGGTGAAGCCATCTTCTCCTTCGATTCTAATAAGTCCCTTTTCAGGCTTTCCTGAAATCTTTAAATCAAGTCGAAGCTTTCCATTAGCATAGTCGTCTGTGAGAGTGGCCCTTGCAAACATATCCCATACATGAGCTTTTGGAATAGAGAAAAGATAGACGTCTCTAAATATGCCAAAGAATCGCCACATATCCTGGTCTTCAAGCCATATTGCACTTGTACGCTTATAGCACTCTACTGCAAGTCTGTTCTTGCCTTCTATCACAAGTCCGGTAATTTCAAATTCAGCAGGAGTAAATGAATCCTCGCTATATCCTACATACTGACCGTTTACCCATACTCTGAAGCCTACTTCCACACCCTGGAAGGATATAAAAAGAGGACCACCCATAAGCTCGCTATTTACACTAAACTCTGTAACATAGCTACCTACAGGAGCATATTCTTTAGAAATATCCGGAGGAAGCAGATGTTCTGTTCCATCCCAAGGATACTGAACATTAGTGTAATGCTTAGTATCATAGCCTTCCATTTCGATATGTGCTGGAACCTTTATATCATCAAAGTCATCAAGAGGATAATCTTTCTTATAAAAGTCCTCAGGTCTTTCAAACAAATTTTTAGAGTATTTAAATTTCCAGATTCCATTAAGTGACTGCCTAAGTGGCATATTAAAAGAATCAAACATCGAAATATCTGATTCTTTTGTATAGTAGAAATGATCTGAATGAGCTTTAATCAGGTTTTCACCTGTCATCTTGGGATTTTTCAAAAAATCATGAAGCTTATTAGTATTCATCATAACCTCTCATTAATATTCATTTACAACATTTTCAAGACTATCGTACAGCTTTTTGACTGATGTTGATCCTTGTCTTAACTGCCTCTGAAATTCAGTAGGAGTCATCTCTAAGATACGTTTAAACATCTTATTAAAGTAGCTTACATTGTTAAAGCCAACCATAAATGCAAGCTCCGAAAAACTGGTGAAAGCGCCAGGATCCTTGTATATGAGTCTTGCCGCCTCAAATATTCTAAGCTTAATAAGATAATCTACTGGCGGTATTCCGATAACACGTTTAAAACACCTGCAGCACTCGCTCCGACTTACATGAATACGTTCAGCAATACTTTCAAGCGTAATCTCATCAGCATAGTTTTCCTTGAGATAGTCTATCGCCATTTTTACTCTAAGCTCATCCTGCGTAGGTAAGCTGATAGAGCTAAAAGACCCCTGCTTATGAAGCACAAGCTCTAATAGCGCTACCCAAAGATGGCATAAATATCCTTTTGTAACCATTTCATACCCTAAAGTCTTGGTATGATTAATTGCAATTATTGAATTTATCTTATCTAGAACAGTCTCATCTCTAAGATTGGCTTCATCCAAAATAACTGCTTTAAACTTTTCTTTGTCATCGATGGTGTCATAATATTTAGTAGCAATCTTATTGGTATACTCTCTCGCAATAATAAATTCAGGTCTGAATCTTACTGCGTAGTATGAAATAGCCTTACTGGATGCCGACAGTTTGTATGGCACTCCCACATTAAGTAAGAACGCCTGTCCCGAAGTAACAGTGTATATAGCGTCTTCTACCTCAACGACGACTATTCCATAGTTTACAACCATTATCTGAGCATCGTTTTTACAGACTCTCCATTCCGAAGGGATACTGTCTGAATTAGATTCAACAAATTCAACCAAAACAGGATAATCGGGATTATCATATGCAATTGATAATTCTCGTACCTTTTCCATTAATCAAGCTCCTATTTAGTATAAAAAATCTTGGCAATTTCTATCATGTCTTTTACATCGCCAGCTCCCATAGTCTCTACAGCAGAGTGCATAGCTAGCTGAGGAAGACCAATATCAGCAGTTTTGATAGAAACATGTGCAGTCGAAATGTTGCCAAGAGTCGATCCGCCTCTTACATCCGACTGATTAGCGTAATTTTGTGTATTAACCTTAGCTTCTTTAGCTAAGTATCTAAAATATGCAGCGCTTTCTGCATCAGTTGCGTAACGCTGACTTCCATTAAACTTAAGGACTACACCCTTATTCATGTAAGGACGGTTGGTAGGATCAGCCTTTCCAGTCATTGCAGGGTGAACTGCATGTGCATTGTCAGCTGAAAGTGAGAAACTGTCTGCAAGTAGTTTTAAATATTCAGTCTTGCTAAGTCCCATAGCATCAGCAATTCTATATAATGTATCATCAAGCAAAGTTGAATCAGCGCCCTGCTTGGTGCCACTTCCTACTTCCTCATTGTCAAATAGTGCTAATACCTTTATGTAGTTACTGCTCTTAGAATCAAGGAGGCCACGAAGCCCAGCATAGCAGCAAGCCTGATCATCTAACCTAGGAGCAATAACAAATTCGTCATTAGCGCCCACAAGTGAAGCCTTCTGGCGGGCATAGAGGAAAATATCCTTTCCGAGTACATTTTCTTTGTCCACTCCAGCTTCTTTTGCCAAAATCTCATCAAGCTTACCTTTAGTTTCAATTCCGCCTAAAAAAGGAAGCAAATCACTTTGAATTTTATATGTATATCCTGAATTTAGGTCTGAATTCATGTGGATTGCAACGTTAGGAATAACAAGTAAATCCTTGTCTACATTAACAAGCTTTGTTTCGAGTTTATTACCGTTTTTCACAATTAGTCTTCCTGCCAAAGAAAGAGGTCTGTCCAGCCAGGTTGATACAATCATTCCGCCGTATTTTTCAACGTTTAATCTTACATAATTATCTTCAAAAGCCATTTCAGGCTGCTCTTTTACTCTAAATGAAGGTGAATCAGTGTGGGCTGCAAAAACGTGGAAGCCTTTAGCCTGCTTTTTAGGCATTTCAAAAGCAAGAATAGAGGAATCGTTTCTTATTACAAAGTATTTTCCCCCATCATTTAACTTATAATCTGCATTTTCAAAAAGCTCTGTAAAGCCCTTGGCAATAAGTTCCTTTTTAACAGTATCTACCACGTGAAATGCGGTAGGATTAGCATCTAAAAAATCGAAAAACTTTTTCATTATATAAACTCCTGAATTAAAAAATAATCTATTCTTAGTGTAGTACAAAAATCTAATAAATTCACGCATTTTTCACAATTTTAGATATGTTTAATATTTACATAGGATTCAAAAAATCATATAATTTGTAAGTGTGTCGCATGTAAACGCGACATTTTCACAGAGAGGAAATTTATTATGAGCGAAGAAATTAAGAATGTAGAAGTTTCAGAAGCTACTACTTCAGAAGCTACTATCTCAAAAAGTAAGGCTAAACGCGAGGCTCGTGCTAAAGAAGCTAAGGCTGAAAAGACTAAAAAGAACACAGACAATCTGCTTCTTATTATTCTGGGAGTTATAATCGGTCTCGTCGTAGTCACAATAATCGGATGTGGAATCTACTTCTCAGTTAAAAATGCTGGTGATGAAACATTAATTAATTCAGGAAATACAACATCAAGCGAAGCTACCGCTACAGATGCTACAAGTGCTTTGGCAGCATCAGCTATTCCTTTTAGTGAAGGACTTACAGCTGAAGGCTTTATCGAGGGCTTAGACTTAGATAAGGTTAGCGTTCCTGACTTTGATTCAATTGTTATTCCTGAAGCTGAGGTTACTTATACTGAAGAAGATCTTGAAGCTGAATTAGAAAATCTTTTAAGCTACTTTATGGAATTTTCAACTGATGCAGCATTAGAGGTTAAGGACGGCGATACAATCAACCTTGACTATGTAGGTTCAGTTGACGGTGTTCCTTTCGATGGTGGAAACACAGAAGGAAATGGTACAACTTTAGTAATCGGAAGCCATACATATATTGATAACTTTGAAGAGCAGTTAGTGGGTTCACATCCTGGTGACAAGGTTACTGTTAATGTAACATTCCCTGACAATTACGGTGCTGAGGGAACTGACAAGGCAAAGCTTAATGGTGCAGCTGCTGTATTCGATTGTACAGTAAACTCTATCCAGGTTAAGCCTGAATTAAATGATGAATTTGTTGTTAAAAACATTGCTGAATATTACAACACAAACACAGTTGAAGAATTAAAGGCTTATATCATGGATATGGGACGTAGAAACAACATCCAGGCATATATTTCTTCTAAGGTTTCAGAAATGATTAACACCGAATATGCTCCTGAAGATTATGTTTCACACCTTGTAGACCTTGCTAAGAAGTCTGATAAGTATCAGTTTGATAACATGAACGCTTACTACATGCAGATGCTTGGAGCTCCTATCTACGAAACCTTCAATGATTATACAGGACTTACTGACCAGGAATATGATGAACAGGTTAAAGAAAATGCATTAACATCTGCTAAGCTTGATGCAACTTTCGAAGCTTACTTTAAGGCCAAGAATCTTACAATTGCAGATGATGTTAAGGCAGAAGTTACAGATGCTTTTGCATCACAGGGTGGAACAGCATTCTATGGTGAAGGCTACTTAAACCAGATTGGACTTAAATACTCAGTTATTGATTATCTTACAGAAACACTTGAAGTAAAATAATTGATTATTTATAATCTACGAGAGGATGACAGTTATCCTGCCATCCTCTTTTTATATTCTAAAATAGGGAGAGTACAATGGAGAATACAATTTCAGTTTCCAGTAATCCTAAATCCGGCATTCCTGGCAGCACACTAAAAATAATAGCTATAACAGTTATGTTTATAGACCACTTCGCTGCTATTATCCTTGAATCACTAATACTAAGTCCTAAGGTACACAGCCTTAATATTAGTTACAATAGTGTATATAATACTTATTTTGTAATGAGATTAATCGGGCGACTAGGCTTTCCAATCTTTTGTTTCCTTTTAGTCGAGGGCTTTTCACACACTCACAACAAGTTAAAATATCTTAGAAACCTGGCTATTTTTGCGCTTGTGTCAGAAATTCCTTTTGACCTGGCTTTTAGAGGGAACTGGTATGATTTTGGATATCAGAATGTTTTCTTTACACTGTTTTTAGGTTTAGTAGCACTGATAGCCTTTGACTATTTCATGGCCAAAGAAAGTATGCCTAACTTAATGTATTATATAGGCTTTTTAGGCTATATTCTTGCTGGGTTCGTAGCAGTATCATTTCTAGCAAAATCCGATCTGATTGGAAATGTGCTTAGAGGATATGCTGAAGCAGCCGGCTTAGAATCAACTATTGATAGCTATGTTAAATTTTCTTTTAGCTTAGCAAAGCTTGGTACAATTGCTGGTCTATGCTTCCTGGCTGTCTTTGCTCTGATTAACTATAAATGGGGACTTAAGAAGCTTGGAACAGTAGGTTTGTGCCTGATTGCATTATTTGTAGCCTACTTTGCAGCAGAATATCTATTAACTGATTACGCTGGTGGTGGAGTAATCACAATTGCTGCAATGTATTTATTCAAAAAGAAAAGTAACATGAAAGCCGGTATCATCGGCTGCGTGGTTCTTACTATTATGCAGATTATTGAATGCACCGCTTTCTTTATGCTTATTCCATTAAAGAAGTATAACGGTCAGCGTGGAATCAGCTTAAAGTACTTCTTTTATGCTTTTTATCCCGCTCACATATTAATACTATATTTTGTTAATGTACTATTAGGACTTGCAAGCTTACCATGGATAAATTAAAAATTGTCGCCCATATCAGAACAGATTTCCCAGAAAAATTCGGCATTCCCAGACAAAGTGGCCTCGTAGATTCTCTATACGGTCGCATTGTTTTAGAACCAGAATACAGAACCAAGGATGCTTTAGACGGTATCCTTGAGTTTTCTCATTTATGGCTTTTATGGGGCTTTGAGGGAGTGGAAAGCGATCATTTTGTAGCCAAGGTCCGCCCACCTCGTTTAGGCGGCAATGAAACCAGAGGCGTGTTCGCTACGAGGTCACCGTACAGACCTAATCCTATCGGCCTGTCAAGTGTTAAGCTAGTCTCTTTAGATTATGAGGCCATAGATGGTCCCGTCATAATAGTATCTGGTATAGACATGAAGGATAACACACCAATCTATGACATTAAGCCATATCTAGCGTATGTAGATTCTCATCCAGACGCTAAAGATGGCTTTGCTGGTCTTAAGAAAAACGATAACCTATCCGTAGAAATAAGCGATGAATTGCTTAGAAAGGTTCCTGAAAATAAACGTGCCGCGCTAATAGAAATTTTGTCCGAAGACCCTCGTCCTCATTATCACGATGACCCAGAAAGAGTCTATGGAATGGCATATGCTGGCATGAATATTAAGTTCACTGTAGATGGTCTGGCATTGACTGTGCTTGAAATAATACAAAAATGACATCTTGGGGACGGGGTTAAAAACGCCACTTTGACTATTGCAGTCAAAATGCCGTATCTACCCCCTTCCCCAAGATGTCATTTATCCCATGATTGCAGTTCTGATTAGGTATGCAGCAGCAAATAAAACTCCAAGCACTCCCACATTCATAAGCACATACAAAGATACCTTGTACTTAAAATGCTTCCAAGCTGAGCCTATTTTTATTACTCCATAAAGATAAAATGCCATAAACAGTACTGTTATAAAGCATAGAATCTGATATGAAAACAAAAACAAGATAAAAAATCCTGTCATTGCGCCAGCCCATTCCTTTAGTAATTCTACCTTAGGATGCTTGTCGTCTACCTTGGTAGTAGATTCTATAATCTCTCCTACATCAGTAATCATTTTCTTGAAATTAAGTGTAAATCGGCCCTTAGGATCAACCTTTTCTTTAACCTCAGGATCAATATCATCGCCC
Organism: Lachnospiraceae bacterium; assembly: GCA_045639565.1. Classification (GTDB taxonomy): domain Bacteria; phylum Bacillota; class Clostridia; order Lachnospirales; family Lachnospiraceae; genus UBA1258. Next base: position 8,755 of record JAZUDH010000066.1, on the reverse strand, counting down.
CATCTTCCCATAATAACCCGTTCTCCTTATTGTAATGATAGTGGTAACTCTAGTCTATTATCTTCTAGAAGTGTCTTGTTAGCAAGTATTTCCCTTGTAGGTCCGAATGCCTTAATCGAACCTTCTGATACAAGAATAACCTTATCGCAGACATCTAAAATCATATCAAGATCATGTGAAGCAATAATCTTGGTTTCATTTATACCATTAATAGCATTAATAATCATGCGTCTATTGTATGGATCAAGAGATGATGATGGCTCATCCATTACAATAACAGAGGGCTCCATAGCAAGTATTGTAGCTATTGCTGCCATTCTCTTTTCTCCACCAGAAATCTTATGGTTGTACTTATCCTTAAGATGCATGATATTTAATGACTCTAATACCCTGTCTACCCTGGCATTAGCGTCCTCTCTTGATAACCCATAGTTCATAGGGCCAAACATCATATCGTCGTAAACTGTTGGCATAAACATCTGATTATCGGAGTTTTGTAGCACAAATCCAATCTTCTTTCTGATATCAGAAAGGTTATCTTTGTTTACATAACTTCCATCAACAATTATCTCACCCTTATGCTCAACGAGGCCTAATAATGCTTTCATTATTGTAGACTTTCCAGCTCCGTTAGCCCCTATTAATCCTACACTCTCGCCAGATTCAATTATGAACGAAGCCCCGTTTATTACGGTTTTTCCACGTTCATATTCACATGTTACATTTTTAAATTCTATCATAAACAATACTCACTTTATAAAACCAGACTACCTAACAAGCTTACAACATTTACATTTTTAAATAGAATAAGCAAAAGAACAGTCAGTATTATGTAAACCGCATCACTTATCTTCCACTTACTCTTACTAACGTATCGATACCTTTCATCAAAGCCTCTAAGCTGCATGGCCGAAAACAGTTCTTCGGCCCTATCCATGCTTCGTAAGAACATCTGGCCTAAAAAAGATCCCCAGGCCGTATAGTGTATTCCCTTTTGACCAGGAGCTCTAAGCTTGTATGCTGCATTCATGATGGCAAGTTCATCCATCATGACGCTTATGTATCTGTATGTTAAGAGCATCATAGTAACAAAAATACTCGGAACGTGCAGTCTTGCAAGAGAAGCACAAATCGCATCAAATCTGGTCGTCGCTACTAAAACATAGGAGGCCATAATAGTGTAAACGCCCTTTAGCATCAGGGTAAACATAGATACTAAACCACCTGTAATCGGAATACTACCTATATATAGCAGGACCTGTCTATCAAGAAAAGGATTTATAACGCCTACTGCCATAACTAAAGGAAGAACATAGCGTAGTCTCACAAAAAAGCCCTTAAAGCTTGTATTGCTAAGTTCAAACATGAGCCAAGGGTACAAAATCAATATCAATAGCTTACTAAACTCATACTTATCCATAGAGACTACAAAGGCAATATATGTAATTGTAATGATAAATTTAGGAAGAGCGTTAAGTCTATGAATCACGGAATCTCTCATAGCAAGCTCGTCCATCGTCCTAAAATCTCTTAGGGCTGTATCGATTTGTGACACGCTAAATACCTCTAAACAACAAACAAAAGCGGGGCTAATAGTCTCGCTTTAAGGATTATAACATAAAAGGGGTGCCTATAAAGACACCCCTCAACAATTTAATACTATTTTTATGCAGTCTGTTTCTTTTTCTTAAATACACCCTTAATAGCTGCGACTATAGCAATTAATCCAGCAACCATAGCTGAACCTACTACACCAGAAACTGAAGTACCTACTGCTGACTCGCTATTCTTGAATGCATAGTCAGGTAAGAAAGCAGTATGCTCCTGAATAGTAGCAGATGTATCAGCAATCTGGCTTGAAACACCATAGCTTTCTTCATCAAGACCCATGTTAGCTGAGTATCCAGCCTCTTCATTGCCAAAGAGTGACCATTCAAGACCATCAGGATTAGAGCTTGCAAAGAGTGAGAACAAACCAGCTGTAAGTAATGTAACGATAGCTAATGTAATAATGACACCCTTAATAGAAAGCTTTTCTGGAGCCTTCATACCAGTTGTATCAACATCCATCAATAATTCAGGACGTGTCTCACAGATAAATACAAGTACTGCTGCCGAAACCAAGCCCTCTACCAAGCCGATTGCAAGGTGGATAGGCTGCATTAATGCAACGAATGCGCCAAATGGAAGTTCTGTGATACCAGAAACTGAAGTTTCAAGAACTACCGAAAATGCACCTAACTGAAGTGTAATCACACATCCTAAAATAGCAGCTACGATAACCTTCAATCTAGCAGCAGCCGAGGGTGCCATTCCCTTAAACATCTTACTCTTCATGATAGGACGCCAGATTAAGTAATAACCCACAAAGCATCCGTAAAAAGCCATATTCCATACATTAGCGCCTAAAGCCATCAGACCGCCGTCGCCAAAGAAAAGGCACTGAATAGCTAAAATTACTATCATTGATAAGAAACCAGCCTCTGGTCCTAAAAGTGCTGAAAGCATCATGCCACCGCACATATGACCTGAAGAACCTGTTCCAGGAATTGTATAGTTAATCATCTGACCAGCAAAAACGAGTGCGGCTGTAACAGCCATAACTGGTAATTTCTTAACGTATTCTGTTTTCTTTAAATTGTGAATTGAAATGCCTGCTGAAGTGCCTGAAGCCACGTACATAGTACCTGCAACAGCTGGTGCAAGCAACGCATCTGCCATATGCATAAAAAAACCTCCCTAGGTGAATATAATAGCTAGAGATAGGTTATCATCTAATATCCTTACAAACAAACTAGGGGGGGGGTTATTTTTTAGACTTTTTTCTGTTTTTTGAATAAATTTAATTATACAAAGCGCTCAATGGCCTTTTGAAACTCTTCAAGGGCTGTAGTATCCCCATCTTCAATGGCATGGGTTACACAGTGTGTCATGTGTTCCGATATAATTTCTTTGGCCAGGCCATTAGTAGCTGACTTACTGGCAGAAAGCTGCATTAGTACTTCCGAGCAGTCGGCATCCTCTTCTATCAAGCGTTTTACATACTGAAGATGACCTATGATACGAGAGATTCTGTTTAGCTGTCGCTTTTTCTCGGCCTGAGAGTGATGATGTGAATGGTGGTGCTCATGTTCATGCTCATGATCATGCTCTATGCCAAACTCATGCTCAAACTCGTGTAGTAAATTTTCTTCCTGCTCTGTTAAGTGTTCGTGATCCATTTCCAAACCTCAATCTCTATTTTAATTCGATTACCCAGTATACGCCCTCTATAGGTATATTGCTACCATTTGTAAAAGTAAAGTGATGGAAGCATGCTACAGATATTGCTGTAATGTCTTCTTGTAATAGCAAAGCCTTCTTAGCATCATCAGCCATTATATTGTTCCATATTGCATCAACATTTGCAATTCCAGAAAACTGAATTTCATACTTAAAATCAGTTCCTTGATTCCAAGGCTTGCCTATGGGCTTAGTATCGCCAGGAACTACTGCTATTTCAATTGCTCTTACATTAGAGGAAGCCTGAGACGAAGCAGCCCATGTAAGATTATTCTTGCCAGCCTTATCTCGCATCTGATTAATCTTATTGATTATACTTAAGCTTGTGCCTCCACACTGGGAATTAGTTGTTCCATCATATTCAGAAACAACCCAACCTGTGATATCGACCGACTTGCCTTCATTGTCAAAATACTGATATGTCTTGTAGGCATGAATATTATATCCTTCAAACCTGTTCTTACATAAGTCACAAACCTTACCTACATAACCGTTATTGTTAGGTCCTGCCTGTGATACAACAAGCTCATAGTATGTAGAGTTGTGAGGGCAGTTTATCTCTAGACCTTCCTTGATACCTATAGACATATGCTGTGAGTTAGCTATAGAATTATCAACTCCGTTATTTGCATTAGGGTTAGGAGTCTGTTCATTACTACCGCCTTCAGTAGGAGGAGTGGTTGTCTCATTTTCAGCACCACTTCCTGCACTAGACTGAGTTCCTGGCAAGGGCGTACTCTCACCAACTGAATATTCCTCAATACTTGTAGAAACAGGAATAACCCTTCCACCGTCGTTAACAAATCGGTCCAGTGAGCAATACAGTCTATTTTCTTTTTGTCCATATGTTACATAGTGATTGTAATAATCTATGATAAGCTGTTCTTTGGACTTGCCTGGCGTAATAAATGCTTTTCTAAGATCGCCATATGCGCTTGAATATGCATTTACATTAAAGTATGAGTTAGGCTGCCTTCCTTCAAAAATTCCATAGACAATGAAGTGTCTAAGAAGGCTTTCATAGGTTCCACCTAGCACCTCTATAACGTCTGGATTAGTATTCGCATAATATACAGGGTCAAAAAAACCTTCTTCTGTCAAAGCCTTATAAAGCGGCCCCTTCTTGTCTACCTCTACTTTGGCAGTTTTAGCAGCTATTGTAGATATTCCGGCGCTAGTTCCTAGCAAAAGAACACTTATGAGCACACCTAATAACAGTCTTTTTATTTTCTTATTCATAATCGAATCCCCTCAAAAACAGATTATGTAAACTTTCTTTATATATAATAGTATATCAGATATTTCATATATATACGCGCATTTTGCGGGCAAAATATCATTCTTATGAAATATTTTAGCAAACAAATGCTTTATTTTAGTTAACAGAACAAGCTTTTCATATTTTCAATATTATCGAAAAATTAGCTTGGCAAAAGAAATCGTATGTCATATCATATTAACAGTAAATCACTTGGGCGCTGTGAGAGTTATTCTTGACAGCGCTCTTTTTTTAAGGAGATTCAAGTTATGAATAAATTTTTAGCTATGTTCAAGGATAAGATTTTTAAGCGACGCATTTTCATGTCACTTTTTGGTGTTATTATCTGTGCAATCAGCGTAGGCATTTTCAAAATTGCTGCCCTGGGCGTTGATCCATTCCAGTCCTTTATGGCAGGTCTTGACAGTGTGATTCCCATTTCTTTTGGCACTCTTTATGTAATAGTAAATGCGATAATGTTGATATTTAGTATGGTAGTAGACAGAAAGAATATTGGTATTGCAACCTTTATTAATCTTTTCCTATTAGGATATATCACCGATTTTACATATAAGTGCTTACAAAAGATTATTGTAAATCCTAGCATTATTATAAGATTTTTATGCCTGGTGGTAGCTGTTGTAATCATATGCTTTGGCTCAGCCTTTTATATGACAGCTAACCTTGGTGTTTCAACATATGATGCTGTAGCAATTGTAATGGCCTACAAATGGAAGCTTGGAAAGTTTAAATTCATCCGTATTGCAACAGATCTTGTGTGTGTAATCTTAGGAGTTGTGCTATTTATCATGGGTGGCAACTCATTTAAATCTGTTTACACAATTGTAGGCGTAGGAACCATCATCACAGCATTCTTCATGGGACCTTTAATTGACCTATTTAACGAGAAATTTGCTAAACCATTCTTAAACAAGGCTAAGATGTGACGATTCTGTAAGAATTAATGACTAAACTGTAAGGCGATTCGATGTTTTCAAATCCCCTTACCTAGTAGAATAAAACCATCAAGAAAAAAGCACCTAGGAAAACGAGGTATCAAGATGAACAAGAAATATGTTGTTGATGGTTATGACTGCTATTGTAATGAAAATAATATTCATATCGTAGATTCTTATAAAGTAAAAAATATCGATAGCTTCCTTGATAAATTAAAGGAAGCTATCGGAAATGATTTCAAATATACAAGAACACTCAATGCTTGGAGCGATGAATGGTATGCTCACAATCTTGTATACAAATTCGGTCTATTTAGATCTCACACTAAGGATGTTGATTTAAACGAAGATGAATACAAGCTGGCTATTTTCCTATACAGGCTTGTAAAGCCCGTTGCAAGAGTATTGTGCTAATTAAATATGGATTCCCAGCCAGGATCGCTAAGATTTACATATTCGATTTTTTCTTTTGCCTCCTTTTCATATGCTTTTAAGATTTCATCGTACTGTTCTTGAGTCAGAACTTCCTTACCGATTGAATAGCTTTCTATAACATATGTAGGCTCATCAGCATACTCTCCTGTTTCCTCATCAATCCAGCACTCTTCTGTATAGTGAGACAGGATTTCATGGCTCTTTCCGTCCTTATCAAACTCAACTATATAATCGTCTTCATAGGTTATATCCCCAGCCTGAGCATAATCAGGGTCCCCAAAGAGCAGCTTGTTTCCACGAATTTCGATTGGTTCACCATCAAAAGGAATTGCTTCGTAACCAGCAGGTAAATCCAAAATGACATCTGTAAACATTTTGCTTCTTAAGCCTAACGCGCCTGTTACTATCAGATCCTTGCGCCCATCCGCATTTACATCAACATACGCAATACTAGGACCGCAGTATAGAGTAGTTATGCCTTCATAGGTTACATAGGGATCAGCATCTATCCTATCGTTTATCAGATCCACGAAGTTTGTATACTCTGATATGGGTTTAAGTTCATTTTCGCCCTCATCTTCTCTAGAATCATCGAAGGAAGCCTTGCTTGAATCAGAAGCTTTAGAAGTGGAAGTGTTGTTTTTACCTGAAGTTTGTCCTAGGGTTTCAGATGATTTAGTTTCGGGTGATTCTACTTTAGTTGAATCTTTTTTAGAAAGATTCTCCGCTTGCTCATCTGTGCTTTTGTCCGAAGCCTCTATACTAGTTTCAATCTGATCTTTACTCGTTGAAGTCTTGGTTTCATCCTCTTTTCCACATCCACCTAGCATACCAAGTGGCAATGTAAGTAAGCAGCTTAAGAGTATTGCTTTAGCTATTTTGTTTTTCATTTTAATCTCCATTCCATATTCATATTTTGCGACTACACACCTCATTGTTGTGGAATGTTGTCGTGTGGCACAGGATGCCACGTGAGAAATATTCTATTTGTCACACTAATCTTCATTCCGCCCCGTACAATCTAGATGACTATTGCAGGGCTATCCCTGTCACTGGGCGTCGCAAAAATGCCATGTGAATAATATCATTTTTCACATTAGTACCCGCGTTTATTTAGTTCCATGATTACAGTATAGCGCGCTGATGGGTGAAGTTGTAATTTGAATTTTCTGGTGAGTTTTTTGCGATGTAGGGATGTTTTTGGTGGTGCAAGAGTGAATGATTCTGATTTGAGCGATTTAGGTTCGATGACATAGGTTCGTGGCCTTGATTAAGCTGATGTAGCTTCGAGTAATGTTGGCTTTTAGAGATATTGGGTTGGGGATGTTGGGTTGAAAGATGCTTGGTTGAAAGATGCTTGGTTGAAAGGTGCTTAGTTGAAAGGTGCTTAGTTGAAACGTGCTTGGTTTACAATAATCCGTTTCTTATGTTAACTTCCTTCTCTTTATGATTAAAATACCCCATTTGTTAGAGTATATTTTTTCTAACAAATGGGGCTACGTTTTAATTTCATTATAGCAGAGAATATAATTCTATATTTCTCCTCGCTTTGCTAAAAAATCTAAAAATCCCTTACAGCCAAGCATAACATCATTGAATGTAGCATCAAAATCTCCCGTATACCAAGGATCTGCCACATCACGCCCTAGTCCAGCAAAAGAAAGCATCTTGTAAATCTTCCCCTCAGGATCGCCCTCTGCAATACGATTCATGTTACGGATGTTAGCAGTATCCATACCAATCAGGTAATCATACTTATCATAATCTTCCCTGGTCATCTGAACCGCTCTATGAGGAATAACCGGAATCCCTACCTGCCTAAGCTTCCCTACTGTTCCATAGTGCGGGCCATTTCCTATTTCTTCTCTACTCGTAGCAGCTGAATCTATATAAAATTCGTTTTCCATATGCCGCTCGTTCACTAAGTGTTGTAGGACACACTGCGCCATTGTTGAACGGCAGATGTTGCCGTGGCAGATGAATAATACTCTAATCATACGCTTTTTCCTTTATTTTCAAGTGTTTCAGCCATTTTTGTAATCTGCTAACTTGGCATATATCGATATAAAATGGCATAGTTTTGTAAGCAAAAGGTGTAAAATAAGGTGTAAATAGCATAAAATTATACCTCATTTTTTCCTAGAGATAGTTCCAATAATTCAGCTGCAACCTCTACATTCTTTATACGCATCAAATTATCCCAGACATCTTCCTTGCCTAAAAGATTCATTCCTCCATGCCATACAATCTGATTATCAATTACAGCAAAATGCTCGTCTATCTCTTCTTTTTCAACGACAGTTATTCCAACACCCTGCATTTCACAAATTAGCTCATAATATACTGCTGCATTTCCATACATTGAGTTGTCTGGGTTAAGTGTAATGACAGTCACTTTAACCCCTTTTTCCCGACGTTCTTTTATAATTTTTATAAACCTTGCAATCTTTTCAGCACGTATATCCGGGCTTGAAATGATAATTTCTTTTTCTGCCTCAACCAAATCCTGCTCAAATTTTTCTATATAATTACCTGAATCATATATTGCATTTATAATCTGCTTAGATCTGATTTCTCCGGTCCATAATGAAAATCCAGTCTTTCTATACGTTCTCAGACGCTTTCCATACATACGGTCAAAGTATTTTACATGAGAATCAACGTAGTCATAAACATATACTGCTTCTTTTCCTTCAAAATCACGGTTAAGTCTGCCAATATACTGTTCCAAACGTCCCTCAAAAGATACCGGCGCCGCAAGCATTAAGGTATCGAGTCTCGGGAAGTCAAAGCCTTCACCAATTTTCTGTCCTGTTGCAACTAA
>JAZUDH010000065.1:0-3559 GCA_045639565.1 Lachnospiraceae bacterium | reverse complement strand
GAGATATCAAAGATAGTTAATGCTAATGAAGTTTTTGAAGCACTTGCCAAGGGTTTTTCAAAATTTAGCGATATACTGTCTCAATCACATGTATCCAGTAGTCCAACGCTTGTCGATGTTCTAGATAAGCTGATGAAGATGGAAGTAGTAGAGAAGAAAGCTCCTATAAACGATGAGAATAACAAAAGGAAAGCAGGTTACTACATCTGCGATAATCTCTCACTTTTTTACTATAGGTATATTTTTAAGTATTCGTCTCAACTCAAGATAATGGATTCAGAAGTGTTTTATGATAAGTATATAGATGAAGACTTTGAAACAATTTATATTCCGCATAGATTTGAAGAAATATGCACGCAATACTTGATAAGGCAGAATAGGCTGGGGGCAATTGAGCCAGTCATTGAGAAGATTGGGAAGTACTATTATGATGACCCCAAGACACGAACTAATGGTGAATTTGATGTAGTTTCTTTAGATGAAAAAGGATACAGCTTTTATGAGGTTAAATTCAGAAAGAAGAAGACATCAAAGGAAGTAATCGAAACGGAGATAAGCCAGGTTAAAGCGACCGGACATAACTGTTACAAGTATGTTTTCTTTTCCAGAGCTGGGTTTACCGAAAAGGAAACGGAAGAGATTAAATTTATAGAACTTGGCCAGATGTACTGAAAAAGTTGTAGGATGAATCTTTAAAAGTGGGTGGCATTTTAGTTATCCATTTTTAGAAGTGTATTGTTTTTTGGTGAATTAGTATGAAGTGCTCATTTAGCAAAATCCGAATTTCTCTAAATAACGGGTGTGCGGATGAAAAATATCTCATTGAAAACTTGCGCCGTTTTTGTCCTAAATGTTCAATGCTTTTGTTGATGAATATTGGTTATCATATTATAATAGATGTATTAAAAATAAGGTGGTGGTTATTAGAATATGATAAATAGAGATAGATATTTAAATCAGATAAAAACTTATATGTGGGATGGACAAGTTAAAGTTATAACAGGCATTAGACGAAGTGGCAAGTCGGTTTTGTTATTTGAATTATTTAAGAATTATTTATTGCAGACTGGCGTTTCTGAGGAAGATATTATAGCTATAGCATTGGATAAGAGAAAAGACATAAAATATCGTAATCCCATAAAACTCTATGATTATGTTGAGAAACAAGTGATTGATAATAAAAAGAAATATTATTTGTTTATAGATGAAATTCAATTTTGTAAATCGGTAGAAGATTCTGAAGCGGATGGAGAACTGGTTACGGTCTATGATATATTAAATGAATTAAAAGATTATAAAAATCTTGATATTTATGTTACTGGTAGCAATTCTAAAATGTTGTCGAAGGATATTGTAACGCAGTTTCGTGGAAGATCATCTCAGATTCACATTAATCCCTTTAGTTTTAAAGAATATTATGAAGCATCTGGCAAAGATAAGAGAGATGCATTTGATGAATATATGTTGTATGGCGGTATGCCATATATGATTCAGTTAAAAACGGATAAGCAGAAGAAGGATTATTTAGACAATCTGTTTAAAGAAGTATATATAAAGGACATTGTCGAGCGAGAAAAAATTGAACGAGAAGATATATTAAGTGAGGTGCTTGATTATCTAAGCTCGTCAATTAGTTCTTTAACAAATCCGACTAATATAACCAATGCGATTAATAGTATAAAAAAGGATCATGTTAGTCCTAATACGGTCAAATCTTATTTAGATTTTTTGATAGATGCTTTTTTAATAAGTGAAGCAAAAAGATATGACCTAAAAGGCAAAAAATATTTTGAATACCCTAATAAGTACTATTATGTTGATATTGGACTTCGAAATGCCAGAGTAAATTTTAGGCAATTTGATTCAGGACATATTATGGAAAATATTATATATAACGAGTTGATTGCACGTGGTTATTCAGTTGATGTTGGAGTAGTTGTTGATCGAAGAAATGGACAAAAAGTTCAAAAAGAAATTGATTTTATAGTTAATAGTGCAGACAAGAGAGTATATATTCAATCAGCATATGAAATGCATACAGAAAATAAGGTGAATAGTGAATTGGATTCTTTATTGCTGTCTAAGGACTTCTTTAAGAAAATTGTAATTAGAAGTGATATTCCCCATACATTTACAGACGAAAATGGTATTGTTCATCAGAATATCATTGATTTTTTGTTAAGCGATGAAGATATATTATAAAGTTTGGGAAAATATTATTTGAGCATAATGCACAAAAGTCGAATAGAAGTTTTCGAGGACGCCTTTTTAAGGGGAATCCGAATTTCTCTAAGTGATGAGCTATGCGTAGACAGGCAGAAAAACAGACGCGCCAAGCTTGCTTGTAAGCGGATGTTTGGCTGACTGGATACATACGGCGAACACCGCGAGAACGAGCAACTTGTTGCGAGTGCTCGGCATGGCGGAGTAAAGAGAATAACATCCGTAATTTGGGATTTGAAATAGATAGATTTATAGTAAAGATCGGAGGTTCTATATGAACAAAAGAAAGGTAACGAAAAGAATAACAGCATGGTTTATGTGTCTTGCTATGTTGCTGACAATGGTTAATTTGCCAGCATTTACAACAGAGGTAAAGGCAGAAGAAGCGCCGAAAGCAGAGGACACAAAAGTATTTGAAGTAACTATTGATGATGAAGAACATCATTTGAAATACGATGCAGGCTTAGAAAAGTATATCTGCCAGGATGAAGACTGTGAAGACCAGTTTGAGCCGGGGTATTATAATTATTATGGTACTTGTGATGAATGGGATGCAGTATATGCTCTGTTAGGTAATTTGACAGTTGGCGAAACAATCGAATTTTGGTGGTGTGAATCACTTGAAATAGTAGATTTAGGAAGCCTGACAAGCGTTAAAAATATAATAATAGATGGCTGTATCTCGCTTACAACTGTAGATTTAGGAAATTTGACAAGTGCTAGTGAAGAAATCCAATTAGGTATTTGTAACGAGCTTACAACTGTAGATTTAGGAAATTTAGCAAGTGTTGGCAGTTATCTTTTAATTTCTAGTGACGCGCTTAGAACCCTGGATTTAGGAAATTTAACAAGTGTTGGCAGTTATCTTCATATTGAATGTGAACATCTTACAACATTAGATGCGGGAAGTTTGACAAGCGTTGGTAGTTATATATTTTTTTATGGACTATTTACTAGCGTAAAGGTTCACGAGGGAGATCCTTGTAATATTGGATCTAAGGTTGGAGAGGATAAGATTATTGTGAGAAATCACAATTTCTCTGAAAACGGAACTTGTGGATGTGGACTTACACAGGTTGAATATGAAGTGAACGAAGGAACAAAAACAGTTCGAATCACTGGACCAAACGCAGAGATTGAACAGATAGGTGATTTTGTTATTCCTTCTACAGTAAAGATTGATGGCGAGGATTATTTGAATATTTCACGTTAGGGGCTCCACCGATACACGGTTGAGATCCACCTGTACGCACTATAGCTCCACTTGATATGCAATTCACACAATAGATCCACCTTTTGTAAAATTTACTCGAGGCTAGTCCTCAAATTTTACAGA
>JAZUDH010000064.1:0-17360 GCA_045639565.1 Lachnospiraceae bacterium | reverse complement strand
TTTTCTTGCTTCTTCTACCATTTCTTTACTTGTCATAGCAAATGCACGAATACTATCATTTGCTGCAGTTGCTCTAACTATATAATCACTCATATTATTCCTTTCACAAACCAAAACAACATATGCATATCATTATATAAAAGAAAAGAATACTACGCAAACTTGGTATTCTATCATACATAAAAAAATCCCGTCCATTATAGGGCGGGATTTAAATTACATTATGTTTTATATTTTAGTTTTGTCCATAGTACATGATTATGGACTATTGTCCATAATATGCATTTGCACCATGTTTTCTGAAATAATGCTTATCCTGAAGCATCTGAGGAGCTGGCTTAACTTCTGGATTAATCACTTCACATCTTAAAGCCATCTTTGCAACTTCATCAAGTACTACTGAATTATGAACTGCATCGTGAGCATCTTTACCCCATGTAAATGGTCCGTGATTTTTACATAGAACAGCAGGCATAGCTTCTGGATCAATGTTATTCTCTTTAAAATAATTAACAATAAGCTTTCCTGTATTCATTTCATAGCCTTCATCGATTTCTTCCTGTGTAAGATTTCTTACACATGGAATTTCTCCGTAAAGGTAATCTGCATGAGTTGTTCCATAGCAAGGTATTCCTCTTCCAGCCTGTGCCCAGCTAGTTGCATAGCTTGAATGTGTATGAACAACACCACCAACATAAGGAAATGCCTTATAGATTTCAATATGTGTGGCTGTATCAGATGATGGTTTATACTTTCCTTCAATCTTTTCACCTGTAAGTGACATTACAACCATATCGTCTGGAGTAAGCTTATCATAGTCAACACCACTTGGCTTAATTACGAACAATCCGCTTTCTCTGTCAATTCCACTCACATTTCCCCAAGTAAATGTAACCAATTCATACTTGGGAAGGAGCATATTAGCTTCATATACCTCTTTTTTTAATTGTTCTAACATATCGTTGTCTTCTTTCTGTTATTTAGTAAAGTTTACAGCAGCACGTTCTACTTCAAGAGCTTTCTTGTACTTTTCAGCATATTCATCGAAGCCTTTAACATCATCTGCATTAGGTTCAATAGTACTTGCATTCATTCCTACGAACACCTTATTAGTAAGGTAAGAAGCAAGATCTTCAGATGTTTCTTTCTGAACCATATAGTTTGCGAGAACTGCCATTCCCCATGCTCCACCTTCACCTGCTGTTTCCATTACCGAAACTGGTGCATTAAGTGCTGCAGCAAGGATAGACTGTCCTACACCCTTTGTCTTGAACAATCCACCATGTCCTGTGATAGAGTCTACTTTAACTCCTTCTTCCTTGAACATGATATCGCATCCCATCTTAAGTGTTGCAAGAGAAGCATAAAGATGAGTTCTCATAAAGTTAGCAAGATTCATCTTAGCATTCTGCTCTCTTACAAATAAAGGACGTCCTTCGTCAAACTTTGTTACTCCCTCGCCAGAGAAATAGTTAAATGCAACTAATCCACCACAATCCTTATCTCCTTCAAGAGCTTTATTATACAATGTTCCAAATAACTTATTCATATCAACTTCAATGCCATATGCCTCAAGTGATTCCTTGAATAAATTAACCCATGCATTTAAATCTGATGTACAGTTATTGCAGTGAATCATACCTACTAAATCACCCGCAGGAGTTGTAACTAAGTCAACTTCTGGATATACCTTTGTAAGGTTTCCTTCAAGAACTACCATGGCAAATACACTTGTACCGGCTGAAACATTACCAGTACGAACCTTAACTGCATTAGTTGCAGCCATACCTGTTCCTGCGTCACCTTCACAAGGTGCAACTGGAATACCAGCTTCAAGTTCTCCACTTTCATCTATAAATGCAGCGCCTTCCTTAGTAAGTGATCCAGCATTTTCACCAGCAACTAAAACCTTAGGGAAAATCTCTCTTAATGTATATGGAAGCCCTTCTGCCTTTAATAATCCATCGAACTTTTCAACCATAGCAGAATCGAAGTCTCTTGTAGCAGGATCAACAGGGAACATACCTGATGCTTCACCTACACCCATTACCTTCTCGCCAGTTAACATCCAGTGAATATAACCTGCAAGAGTCGTCTGATATGAAATGTCCTTAACATGAGGCTCTTTATTCAAAATTGCCTGATATAAATGAGCGATGCTCCATCTTTGTGGAATATTATAATTTAATACTTCTGTAAGCTTTGTAGATGCTTCTTCTGTAATAGTATTTCTCCATGTACGGAAAGGAACTAATAATTTTCCATCCTTATCGAATACAACATATCCGTGCATCATTGCACTAATACCAATTGCGCTCAATTTTTTAATCGAAACACCATACTGATTCTTAACATCTTTTCTCAAATCAGAATAGCAAGATCTAAATCCTGCATGAATCTCTTCTAAAGGATATGTCCAGATACCATTTTCCAAATGGTTCTCCCATTCATGACTTCCCTGAGCAATAGGTGTATTTTTATCGTCTACCAAAACTGCCTTGATTCTGGTTGATCCAAATTCAATACCTAATACTGCTTTTCCTTCTTCTATCAATTTTGTAATCTGTTCTTTTGTATAACTCATGGTCTCTCCTCCAAAAATAGATTTACGGATACTAATATTAATTTACCCTATAAAAAAATAGAAAAACAGTCGAAATTTGCTTAAAAAGGTGCAAATATTTTCGATTTTTAAAAAAAGAGGACGCTTTCGCGTCCTCTTAAATTATTCCATTCTTGTAGCATAACACCAGTATGCTGATGTAAATTTGCCAAAAATATATTTCTTGGTTGCAGACTCACACATTGTGTACATCTTCCCATTTACAAATTCAATCTCTTCAGACATCGGTGCTATTTTTTCAACGTAACTAACTGCTTTACTATCAAGTTCATAAAGCGGAACTGAAACACCATTAAAAACATAACTCTTACCATTGTCAGCTTCATCAAGATTATAAACAAATATTTTTGAAAAAGCGGCGCCATATGAAGTCGACAGATACACCTTTTCATCATTGAAGGCCATTCCTTGTACTTGATCAGTAATTGAATAGCAGGCTATGGGTTTGGGACAAATGCCAAAAATTGAATCTTCACTGTCTAAAAGCTTATAAGCAACAGCAATTGCCTGATTATAATCCCCGCCAGTAGTTGTCATTTTATGTGTTTCATCCGTTTTATAATTACCTTCTCTATAAAACTCACCTGCAATGATACAGTTATCCACAATAGTAGTATATGCAACGCTAAGATTTCCACCAACTTCAAAGGTTCCAAGTGCAGTAACATATGCACCATCCTCAGCATCCATAATATCGTCATATGAATACACTACTAGATTACAATCTCTGCTTCCTGCAACATATACATAATCACCACTTACCGACAAGCCTCCACAATGAGAACAATAATCATTGCCCTCTGCATCCTTAAGAAGTACTTTCTTAATCGATCTTTTTGTTCCTTCATCTACAATATAAATTGGAGTAGCAGAATGGTCATTCATATATCCAGTTACAAAGAATTTTTCTCCTTTAGCATCGTACGAAATACCTTGAAGGATTAATCCTTCACTTAATCCTGGCATCCTGAACGCCTTATCTGAATCAAAATAGTATTTTCCTACTGGCAGTCTGAAATATGCCCTTACTCCTAAGTAGAAAACAGTCAAAAATACTACTATTCCTATGAGTATGTTCCTTACAGTCTTTAATATGCTCTTCTTGTTCTTTTCTTTTGCCATTAACTCTTCCTTTATTACCTATATACAAATATATTTAGAAATCAGCTTTTGTAGCTTCATATAATGCAATACTTGCTGCTATAGGTAAGTTCAAACTATCGATTCTGTTAGAATGAGGAATAATAACACTTGTTCCTACCTCAAGAAATGAGTCAGGGAGTCCTGTAGCCTCATTACCGAATATAAGAGAAAACGGCTTCTTAACCTCAAGCTCAGACAATTTCCTTTTAGCCTTTAGCATAAAAGGATACATTTCTCTGTTTCCATATTCTTTCTCATATTTGTCAAAAGAATCAAATACCGAAATATTTAGTCTGAATATCGCCCCCATTGACGCTCTTACTGTCTTAGGATCAAATTCATCAACTGCTGGAGTAATGATCACTAAATCTGTAATGCCAAAACCTGCCGCGCTTCTCATGATTGTTCCCATGTTTCCTGCATTTGAAGGATTATTTAACACTACATGAGAAGAATTCTTCTGTACTTTTCTGGAAAATTTTTTGAATTCACCTATCACAAAACAGTTTTCTTTTTGAGACAAAATGTTAAATGGTTTGTCAGTAAATTCCATAGGAATCTTATGTTTAGCGCAAAGAGCTTCTAATTTATTGAAAGATTCGTCATGATGCATCTTCGAGTGAATATAAACCTTTGTTGCATATTCCGATGCATAATTTAACAATTCAAAAGTAAGTGTTATACCTAAGGCATATGACACTTCATCTTCTCTACTGTATCTTTTCATAACCTTCCTCTACTTCTATTTTGGGATTTTTACCAAATTTGAGTGAACAAATTATAACCACAACCCCTATGATGAACATGAAAATACCGTAAAACTGTGAAGTCGATAACACTCCTACATTTCCTCGGGAATCATTTCTTAAAAACTCAACCACAAATCGACCTGCACTATATAAAATCAAGTACATACCAGAAATAAAGCCCTTGTACGTAAACTTCTTTTCCAATAGCAATAAGATAATAAATATTAACAAATCACCTAAAGCCATAATAAGCTGTGTTGGAATAAGTTTTACATTGTTTGGCGCGTACATAGAATGCTTAAATGCAATTCCATACCAGGCATCTGTATGTCGTCCATAGCAACAGCCTGCCATAAAGCATCCTACTCGACCAATGGCTTGAGCCAACGCAACTGTTGGAAGTACCATATCAAGATAAGCAACAAAATCTGCTTTTTTTATCTTTAAGTAAATAAAATTAGCCAATATACCACCAGTAATGCCACCAAATACTACAAACCCACTTGTTGAAAGCATTTCGATAGGATTGGCAATAAAGCTTTTCCACTCAACAATGATGAACAAAAGCTTAGACGACATAAATCCAAAAATAGCCGAACAGAATACTATTCCGTAGCAATAATCTGAATTTAATCCTCTCTTGGTAGCCCTTCGACAGCTTAACCATAATGCAAGCAAAAGCCCTATAGAAATAAGTAAACCATAACTATGAACCGTTAACGGCCCAATCGAAAACAAATCATTGTACATTTTCTTGTCCCCCATCATCCTAAAAAAATAGCTCCGGCACCATAATGCCAGAGCCTTTTAATTACTGTTCTGTATATTTCTTAATGAACTCTACGATATCGCCTACTGTCTGAATTCCTTCAAGCTCTTCTGGATCAAGTTCAATGTTATATTCTTCTTCAAATGCCATAACTAGTTCAAGTAAATCAAGTGAATCAACTCCTAAGTCATCCTTAAAAGATGTCTCCTCTGTAATTTCAATGTCGTCAATGTTTAACTGTTCTTTGATAATATCAATAACCTTGCTTAACATATTCTTTTGCATCTCCTTTTATCTATAAAAATAGTAATGTATTTCCAAAATATTCCCTTGTCGCAAGCAAAAGTATAGTGACTAATACTTTGTTTGTCAACGAAACAGACTGGTAAACTTATTAAAATTTTATATCTTTCCATATATATGTAACACGTCTTCAGTGTATACATTCTCTGATTTGTATATGATTAATGGCTTATCGACTGTAAGTCTTGAGCGCCCACCCCTAACAGCCTCAATAAGTACCATGTTAGGTTCTTTATCCACAAATGGGTATACAAGCTGCATTCGTTTAGGCTCAAGCTTGTATTTTTGTAAAGTAGATATAATCTCAGCTAATCTAAATGGTCTATGAACCATATAAAAGCTACCACCTGGCTTTAGCACTGCTGCCGCATTTTTGCATACATCATCTAGCGTACACAGCACTTCGTGCCTAGCAATTGCCATAGCAGAATCTGGATTCTT
This sequence comes from Lachnospiraceae bacterium, assembly GCA_045639565.1. Classification (GTDB taxonomy): domain Bacteria; phylum Bacillota; class Clostridia; order Lachnospirales; family Lachnospiraceae; genus UBA1258. The sequence continues at coordinate 11,332 of JAZUDH010000064.1, read as the reverse complement.
AAGACCATGCTGACCTATCATGTACGGAGGATTGCATGTTACTATGTCAAAAGAAGCCTTTGCAAAGATGCTTGTAGCCTCTTTAATATCCCCGTTCACGACCTCAATCAGCTCAGAAAGCTCGTTCATGGCTACACTTCGTGTTGCCATATCGAAAGATTCCTCCTGGATTTCCAAAGCGCTTATATGACTAGCCTTTACTTTTGCAGAAAGAAGAATTGGAATAATTCCCGTTCCTGTTCCCATATCTAAAATTCTGGCTCCGTCCTTGGCATGAACATATCCAGAAAGTAAAACAGCATCCATTCCAAAGCAAAATCTTCCAGGATCTTGAATAATGTAAAGACCATTTCTTTCTAAATCATCTATACGCTCGGTTTCTTTAAGATTAACTTCCACTGACTAATTCTCCAAGCCTTCAAAAGCTTTCTTTTCTTCTTCAGTAAGCTCAACTCGCTTATTCTTGCGTCTTTTAAATCTTAGCTCATCTGGCTTGTATTCTCTAAGCTCTTTCTCGTCATCTACTTCAACAATTACCTTTACTAACTGTCTAAGTACATTGACTGAATGAACCTCTCCCTTTTCACCTGTTGCATGAACAGTAACATCATCACCAACGTTAGGAAGATTTCTATTAAGCTCTTCATAAGTCTCCTGCTCATTTTTAAGACAACACATTAATCGCCCACATACACCTGAAATTTTTGTAGCATTCAAGGATAAGTTTTGTTCTTTGGCCATCTTAATTGAAACTGGTGAAAAGTCTGCCATGTACGAATTACAGCATAAAGGTCTGCCACAAATACCGATGCCGCCTCTGAGCTTAGCTTCATCTCGCACACCAACCTGTCTCATTTCAATACGAGTGTGGAACACAGCTGCTAGGTCTTTAACAAGCTCTCTAAAATCTACTCGTCCGTCGCTGAAATAGTAGAATAATATCTTGCTATTATCAAATGTATATTCTGCATTAATAAGTTTCATGGGAAGGTTTCTCTTTTCAATCTTCTCACGGCAGATTGGTAATGCTTCTTTTTCTTTTCTACGATTTGTTGCTTCTCTTTCGTCATCTGCCTGTGTGGCAATTCTGATAACACTCTTTAAAGGCTGGATAACTTTGTCGTCTTCAACCTCGCTTACACCTAGTACTACAGTTCCGTATTCTAACCCTCTTGCTGTCTCAACAATTACATGCTGATCTCTTTTAATATCAAGTTTTTCAGGAGCGAAATAATAAACCTTTCCTGCTTCTCTGAAACGTACTCCTACAACTTTTGTCATATATCCTCCAGATTACATCTGCCTTTCTTTCATTTCTAAAAACAGAAGTTCCATTGTAAGTTCAAAATTCACATTTGTCGTAATGCGCCTTTTAGCTTTATCTAAAGCCTCAACTATGGCTTCAATTCCTTCAAAAGAAATGGAATCTGCCACCTTTCTAATATACTGTATCTCTTCCTTGAAAATCAAGTCGTTTGGATTTCCCGTTGCCTTATACAGTAATACGTCACGATACCAAACTAAGATAATGTCCAAATAGTCATTAATAGTAGCTTTATAACTACCAGAAGATTTCACGGCTGCCATTAGCTCTGTGGCTTCTAAATTCTTTATATTCTTTAACACATTAAGTACTGTATTCTTAAGTGTGTCAAAATCTTCATTCGCAGATAACAACTTAGCCTTTCCTACATTTCCTCTGGCAAAAGCGACGCAAATGTCAGCTCTATAATCCGGAATTTTCACCGTTTCCATGAGATATTTCTTTATTAAGTCGTCTCTCACTGGTTTCATATTAAGAGTGACTGCTCTTGATCTTATGGTAGGAAGCAGCTCCTCAAGATTTGTTACTAGCAAAAGAATAGTTGCATATTCTGGCGGCTCTTCAAAAGTCTTTAATAATGCATTCTGAGCCTGTTGATTCATTTTCTCAGCCTCATCAACAATATAAATCTTTCTTTTGCCACCATATGGTCTAGTCATAATATCAGAGTTTATGCCTTCTCTTATATCATCAACAGAAATGAGGTTAGGCTTCTCATGTGTTACATATATTATATCTGGATTGTTGTATGTAGCGGCTTGAGAGCAACTATGGCACTTTCCACATGGACGACTTTCCTCATCATCACAAAGTAATGCTGCTGCAAAGGTAGACGCCATCATCATTTTTCCAGAATATTTTTCTCCGACCAAAATGTATGCGTGAGATATATGCTCTTCCTTAAGTGCGTTTTGAAAATGTTCTTTTATCTGTTCCTGTCCGATTATTTCATCAAACCCTGGCATTTATTCTCCCATCAGGTAAAGATATCAAGGATTAGACCTCTGATATCTCCGATTTTTTGTAATATCGTAATATTATCTTTTTGTTCTTTCATCAATTCCTGAGCCAATTCATCTAAGGTTTCGTCTACTAGGCGTATGATTCCATACACTCTGTGACGACCTCTTCTATCAAGAAAGTTTTCACGTGAAAAAGAATGGGATCTAGATACAACCTCATTCATGAAATCCTTTATAAGGCTACGATATTTACGCATATCCTTAATGTCTTTTTTCTTCGAAATTCTCTCTCCTTGCATGGTTATTTCTTCCATCAATGAAGAAAGTCTTGCCTGCAAATCCTCTTCAGAAATCTTGCTCATAAGCATGAACTTAAAGTCATCATTGGTTTGTTGAACATTTTGTGTCTGCGTCACATTCGAAGCCTGAGTTAACTGTGTGATTTTTACGTCCATTAATTAATCTCTTTACGAATATAATCTTCTATTTCTTTTAAACATCTTGGAAGTTCATCATTAACAAATCGAATTTTTATTCCTGCTGCCTTTATTCTTTCTTCACTAAAATCTTTTGCATCAGCAAGAAATCTCCTGCACATCTCCTGATATTTTGGTGTTGCCTGCTTTTTTTCTCGATTAAGTGCTCTTTGGAGTCTTATTCCATCATCCAGTTCCACTAAAACAGGAGCTAATTTATCTTCTCCATAATAAGCTTTTATTTTTTCATACGACTCAAGCGTACCTATTGTAATGTAGTTTTTACTAAAATCTACTTTTCCATCGTCTACAGTAAAATATCTCCATATACCATGAAAGGTGTTATAGCATCTTTCCTCAATAATCTTTCCATCATTCAATAAAGACGCGTATGTTTCTTCATCTACAAAATTATATTCAACACCGTTTCTTTCGCCCTCTCGTATAGGCCTTGTAGTATATAGCACTATCGTGTCAAAAGAAAATTCATTCTTTCTAAGCAGTTCTTTATAAAGAGTATCCTTTCCTGTTGAGCTTTTTCCCATTATGTAGACGATTTTACCCACTATTTTATTCCCCTGTGATTTTTCTATTTTGTAATCTCAATGATTCTAATGTCGATACAATTTTATCTGCGGCGGTAACTACCCATGATTCTTTATACTTTGGTGGCACTACAGTCATAGGCCACATATGCTTCTTTATAATATCTCTTTCTCTCTCACTTAAATCATACTCTTTTTCAGCATTCCTAAGTGCTATTCCTGGGTGAAAAAATCCATGAAGCGGTTTGAAATTTTCTCTGTCTTTTATATGCCAATCATAAAGAAAGTAATCATGTAGCAAAGCGCCTCTGGTGAGTTCTCTTTCATTACAATTCAAATTATATTTCCTATTCAAATACATCGCTGTATGAGCTACCTTAAGGCAGTGCTTCATCACTGTTATATTACCGTGTTGAACATTTTTACATGAACTTCTAAAATTCTCAGATCTTAATATGTCATCGGCATATAGCTTCATATCTGAATTTATTGATTTACTATCATATTTCTTCATCTTGTTGCTTCCTAAATACCTATATCTTTCCCTATAATAACATACTTTTCTCATAAAGAGAAAAAGACCTCACTAAATTGAGGCCTTATCTTCTATTTTTCTTTTTGCAAAGAATTTGTCAATTGTACCAATTATCTCCTGAGGAGGTAGTGTTTTTAGCAGATACCCTTCGGGTTTTAGTGCCATAACCTCTAATACACTATCCCTATCGCCTTTACTCGTTAGGAAAATAACTGGAATATCTGCAAATTCCATTTCACTTTTAAGCATTTCAAGTACTTGTTTACCATTCAAAACAGGCATTTCATAATCTAACAGTATTAAATCTGGGCGCTCAAGCGCAAGGTACTTAATTGCCATTGCTCCTGAATTCGCAAGAATTATCTGATATCTGTCTTCTAACCAACCTTTAATATTTCTAAGCATTGCCCCGGAGTCATCTACTACTAATATCTTTTTCTTGGCAATTCTGCTTTCATCCTTAAGATAAGCGTCTATCGCTTCAACTACATCTTTAACGTTTATCGGTCTTAAAAATTCTTTTTCAATTTTAGAGGATGGTACACTCTTCTTAAATACCTTAATTTCTGACTCATCCCCAGCAATGAAAATAGGAATATCTTCTTCTGTAACTTTATCTTTTATATAAATCAAAGCATCCGTATTATCTGTCAAATCTTCATCAGCAAAAATAAGATACATATCCATCTTATCCTTGACCTTGCTGATTGATTTTACGCTAAGATCAGAATGAATGGCTACATGCTCTAGCTCTTCTAGCTGATGTTCAATTGATGTCACTAAAAGACTTGGTGTGTCATATAAAACCAAAATATTAGCCATTTACCCTCCTTAGTTAATCAGTTTCATTAGTTCGATCATGTCATCTGCGGTTTTTACAATTTCTTCCATAGCTACATCTGCAACATATGCTCTGAGATTCTCCATAAGTTCTCTTGCTGAATCATCTATTTTATATGTCTCCAATTGCTTCATAGCTTCGTCTGTTTCATCTAAATTAAAGTTTGCTACACCTTCTTTTACCTTTTCAAGTGCAACAATGATTATCTCTGAGGGGACCTCTTCTTTGGCCACATCATTCTTACCCGCATATGGCTTTAAATATTCTTTGTAGCTTCTAAACTGTTCTAAAACACTAGGAACTAATGCTCTAATCTCATCAACCTTTTCTTCATGCCCTAATTCTTCAAGATGTTTAAATTTATCAGAAAGCTCTGTAGCTCCAACCATTCTTGCAGTATTTTTTAGCGCATGTACCTCGATAGTAAAATCATGATACATATTATCTTCAAGAAATCTTTCAAGTTTTGTAGCCTTCATATCTATAAGGGTATAGAAATCACTTACTAAGCTTTCAAAAAGTTCCTCGCTTCCAGAATTTTTAATTCCTTCAGCCACATCAAGTCCTTTAATAATTGGAATCATCAAAGCTTTTTTAATAGGCTTTACTAAATCCGAATCACTGGTCTTAGCAATTAGTTCTTCAGGAAGGTTTCTTCGAATAGTTGCTGAAATCTGCTTAATATCAATCGGTTTTGTAACATACTCATTTACGCCTGCTTTAGCAAATGCTTCTCTTGCATCCTGCCCAGCATTAGCAGTCAATGCAACTATTGTCGCTGTTTTATAGTAGTTCTTAAATTCTGTTATTTCTCTGATTCTCCTTATAGCCTCAATGCCATCCATCCCTGGCATCATATGATCCATAAAGACAATGTGATATCTCTTCTTAGTGCATTTTTCTATTGCCTCTTTTCCACTTCTGGCAATATCAATCTGCATATTCATAGGACTTAACAATCCTACTGCTACCTTTAAGTTCATATCAGTATCATCTACGATTAAGATATGTGCATCTGGCGCTACGAATCTGATTATTTCTTCTGGATCAATATAGTCTAATACCTCATCTTCATGATTCATATATTTACAGAACGTATAACTGTATAAAGGCTTAGGTATAAACGAAAATTTGTCCTCGCCATACGACGATTTCATAGGGTTGAAAAGAACAGCCACATCAGTTCCTCGCTGTGACATATCAAAAAGATCTTCTTTATGCTTTTCATATATTTCTTCTGATACGAATAGATGGTTGGCTGTAGTTGTTAACAATTCCTCTTCTTTCACTGGAAGATAGCTAAAGTTATAATCTGAAGTAATCTTCTGCATAAAGATAGAATCATGTGAGCATAGGCACCCGCCTATTATAGGTTTTTCGACCTCATATACATCTGCTTTAATTGACGCTGCCGGGGCATCAATGATTACTCGTTGTTTAATAGAAAACGCAAATGTAGAGCCTTTTCCGTATTCGCTTTCGACAGTAATGTCACCACCCATTAAAGTCACTAACTGCTTGCAGATTGATAAGCCTAGTCCTGTTCCTTCCTTACTACGATTTCTTGCCATATCTACCTGTTTAAAGGCATCAAAAAGTTTATTAAGATCCTCTTCTTTTATACCCTGTCCAGAGTCTTGTACTTCGAATCTTAATGTAACCGTTCTTCCTACATGTTCCGTCACTTTGCAAGAAAGCTTAACAATTCCTTCATCGGTAAATTTTACCGCATTATTAAGAAGATTTATTATAATCTGCTTAATCCTACCAGCATCTCCATCCATTCTTGCAGGCAACTTTTTGTCTATATCATATTCTAATTCGACTGGTTTATCTCCTATTCGATTAAGAATAACCATGCCTATATCATTCAATATAGACATGGGATCATATTCTTCATATACAAGTTCCATCTTGCCTGCTTCTATTTTTGAAAAGTCCAAAAGATCATTAATGATTAGTAAGAGAGAATTGCCTGAGTGCTTAATATTTAGCATGTAACTCTTTTGCTTATCATTAAGGTCTGTTCTTAACAGAATTTCAGTCATTCCTACTATTGCGTTCATAGGAGTTCGTATTTCGTGAGACATATTAGCAAGAAAAGCAGACTTAGCCTTGTTAGCATCGTCAGCCCTCTGACTTTCATATTTTAACTTTTCAATGAGCAGTGCGTCTGGGCTTTCTACAGTTAGATAGAATGTAAAGTCCATAAGTACAAAACCTAATCCTGAGAAATGACCACCTGGGAGACTGATTTGCAAGATTGCAACTGCAATCTGTCCTATACCAGCTAGAGTTATTGCCATCTTAGATTTCTTGTCTATGTTTTCTTTATATCTAATCATATAGCATGCAGCTATACACATATAAATCACACTGCATATAGGTGTCACTTTAATAGAAAAGTCCCACATCCTATCAAGTAGTAATTTTTTATCATTTGCAAAAAAGGGAACGATAAAGATTAAAAAGAGCAAAATAATTCCAGGAGTTGCCATCATTGCTCTATGTTTAGCCTGAATGTTGCCTAATGAAAGAAATCTAATATACAAAAAACTTATATAGTAGAATGCAAACATACTAAGCAGGAAAATCATATTTGCAACCGGATTAATTATAATCTTACCAAAATCATCTCCATATACTGGCTTAAACTTCATGAACTCGGTGAAGAGATTGATATAAGTGAGAATAATCATCGATTTGAACATAGTATGCTGGTAAGTTTTTGTTCTTCGAGCACAAAAATAGATGACTGTAAGATATATAGTTAAAACTAAACATACTATCTGTGTTGAATGCATTAATAATTCCTTTCCACATCATTCCAACGTGAAAGAATTATACCTTATGTCAATTAACCAAAAACACTCTCATATCTTTGATATGTACAAACTCACTTAATAAGTAAGCAAGAATTGCACTATCAAAATAGACATGAGAGTGTTTATCGAACAAATATTATATAGATATATTAAATATTAAGTAAATCTGAGTAAACCTTAAGTGCACCATCAGTTTCATGCGCAAGTACCTTCTTAGCAAGTACCTTGCCAAGCTGAACACCTTCCTGATCGAAGGAGTTAATATTCCATGTAAAGCCCTGGAACATTACTTTATTTTCGAAGTGAGATAAAAGAGCACCCATTGTTTCAGGAGTAAGCTTGTCACCAACAATAATGCTTGAAGGACGGTTTCCAGCAAAATTCTTATTGCTGTTTTCATCTTTCTTTCCACAAGCAAAGGCCACAATCTGGGCTACTACGTTAGCGCAAAGTTTCTGCTGACTTGTACTTCCCTGAATATCAACATCAGTACCAATTTGACTATTCTTAAATCCGATAAACTGAAGAGGAATAATATCAGTTCCCTGATGAAGAAGCTGATAGAATGAATGCTGTCCATTTGTTCCGGGTTCACCAAAAATAACAGGACCTGTTACATAATTAATTGCTTCACCAAAACGGTTAACTGATTTTCCATTTGATTCCATATCAAGCTGCTGTAAGTGAGCAGGGAAACGGCTAAGAGCCTGTGAGTATGGAAGTACAGCTGTATTCTCATATCCTAATACGTTTCGCTCATATACACCGATAAGTGCATCTAATAGAGCTGGATTCTTTTTAATATCCTTTTCTGTAGCTAATTTATCTTCTTTTGCCGCACCATCTAAGAATCTTGCAAATACTTCTGGTCCAAATGCAAGTGAAAGAATTGCGCCACCAACTGATGAACAAGAAGAGAAGCGTCCTCCTATATAGTCATCCATAAAGAAAGCTGCAAGATAATCTGAACTCTTAGCTAATGGTGATGTTTCACTAGTAACAGCTACCATGTGCTTACTTGCATCTAATCCAGCATTCTTAAGAGCATCCTTAACAAAGGACTCATTAGTTAATGTTTCAAGTGTAGTTCCTGATTTAGATACAAGAACAAAAAGTGAATGTGCTACATCAATTGAATTAAGAACAGCTGCTGCATCATCAGGGTCTACGTTTGAAATAAACTTAGCTTCCATTTTGAAATTGCCTGTTGTCTTAGCCCAATTTTCTAAAGCAAGATATATTGCGCGAGGACCTAAATCACTTCCGCCAATACCAATCTGTACTACTGTAGTAAATTTCTCGCCCTTAGCATTAGCAATCTCGCCACTATGTACTTTTGCTGCAAACTCTGCAACCTTTTTCTGTTCTCCTACATAAAAATCGCGCTTATTGACACCATCAGCAGTTACCACATCGCCTAACTGTCCACGAGTCATGTGATGCATAACAAGTCTCTTCTCGCCAGTATTAATTACTTCTCCGTTGTAAAGAGCCGCAAATTTATCTACTAATTCTGCTTCATCAGCAAGAGTCTGAAGAGTATTTACAAGGTTATCATCTACTGCCTTGGCTCCATAATTGAATACCATTCCTTCAGCCATAGGAACACAGTAGTTCTTTACTCGTGCTGCACCTGCTTCACCAGCCATTGCAACCGTTAAATCAACTTTCGCAGCACTTTGAAGCTTCTTATAAGAATCAAGAGTATCTAAATTGTTCCATTTCATTTAAGAAATCCTCCTATAAAAATAAATCATTGTTGGGTTCATTTTCACACACAAAAACCTTACATATTATAATATTTTATTTTTTCTTTTTCAACATTTCCCTTATTTTTGCGCTTCTTGACGCTTTTTATGCTATAATACCTTTTGACATTGAACTAATGGAGGTATCTTTTATGCATTTCGAACCCAAAGGAATTTGTGCAATCGGAATAGATTTTGAAGTAGTTGACGGAAAGGTAGCTGAAGTTTCTTTTACAGGTGGATGTAATGGTAACCACAAAGGACTCAACGCACTTATTAAGGGAATGTCAGTTGATGAAGCAATTGAACGTTTATCAGGCATCACATGTGGTCCTAGAAATACTTCTTGTCCTGACCAGCTTGCTAAGGCGTTAGAGCAGTATAAAGCAACTTGCTAATAGAGGATTTATGTCTAAGAAAATCGTACTTACCGGTGGTGGTACTGCCGGACACGTAACCCCGAACCTTGCTTTACTTCCTCATCTTAAGGAAGCAGGCTATGAAGTTTATTATATTGGAGCCAAAGAAGGCATTGAGAAAAAACTGGTAGCAGACTTTAATATTCCCTATTATGGCGTTTCTACAGGAAAGCTACGCAGATATTTTGATTTAAAGAACTTTAGTGATCCCTTTAGAGTGATTAAGGGCTATTTTGAAGCAAAAGCTGTTCTCAAAGAAATAAAGCCAGATATTGTTTTTTCAAAAGGGGGCTTTGTAAGTGTACCCGTTGTCCGAGCTGCTAAAGCTAAAAAGATTCCTGCTATAATACATGAATCCGATTTGACACCTGGACTTGCTAACAAACTATGTATACCTGCTGCCAGGAAGATATGCTGCAATTTCCCTGAAACGATGCAGTATGTTCCTAAAAGCAAGGGGGTCCTAACTGGTACCCCTATTCGAGAAGAGCTTCTGACTGGCAATAAAGCTCTGGGACTTAACTTTGTAGGCTTTACTCCACTTAAGCCTGTGTTAATGGTAATGGGAGGTAGTCAGGGTGCAAAAAGTATTAATGATATGTTACGTACCTGTTTACCTGATTTATTAGAACGTTTTCAGATTATTCATTTATGCGGAAAAGGAAACCTTGATCAGTCTCTTGAAAACATGGATGGTTACAGACAGTTTGAGTATATTAAATCTGAACTCAAGGATTTATTTTCTGCCGCAGATATTGTTGTATCAAGAGCTGGGGCCAATGCGATTTTTGAATTGTTGGCTTTAAGAAAGCCTTCAGTCCTTATACCTTTACCAACAGGGCGTGGAGATCAGATATTAAATGCTGATTCTTTTAAAACTCAAGGCTTTTCATCTGTACTTAAAGAGGAAGATATGTCTAGAGAAGCTTTTCTTTATGAAGTTAATCATCTTTATGAGCATAAAGATGATTATATTAAAGCTATGAACAGTTCTAAGAGCGCTGATTCAATCAAGTCTATAATGAATTTAATAGAAGCATATAAAAAATAGTCATTTATTAAAAACCTCTTTGCAGAAAAAATCTGTAAAGAGGTTTTTTTAAATCTTTCTTTATAATTTGAGTTCGCAACATACCTTCTTTAGTTCTTCATCCGAAGATTCATTTGGAGTCCAAAGTATATTCTGCTTATCTCCTACAAATCTTGGAATCACATGAAGATGATAATGAGGTACTGACTGTCCAGCAGCTTCCTTATTATTCTGAATAATGTTTACTCCGTCACACTTTAATACTTCTGTCTGCTTGATAGCTATTTTTTTAGCTAAAATCATTGCTTTTCCTAATGTTTCTTCATCAATTTCAAACACATCCTGATAATGTTCCTTAGGAAGAATAAGCGCATGACCCTTATTAGCAGGCGAAACATCTAAAATAACATTAAAGGTTTCATCCTCATATATACTGTTAGTTGCAAATACACCGTTAGCAAGCTTACAAAAAATGCAATCGTCTTTTTTCATGATAATCTCCATTCCGCGGGCAAGCCGCGGCACAAATAGTGATGAAAGTATTCCACAACTCAACTCTGTGACTTAAAATAGCTTGCAAGAAGCTATACTACAAAGCACGGGAGGAGGAGTTGTAAAAACTTTCTC
>JAZUDH010000063.1:0-2071 GCA_045639565.1 Lachnospiraceae bacterium | reverse complement strand
CGCCCTTCTGGATTTACATTTGTCTGAAGTCAGACCAGATCATCAAAACCATCTGGAGTTTATTACGCCTCAGAAGCGGTAAATGGATTAAAAAGGTTTCAACCAGCAAAACAAATTGATGTTTGTTTACCGCCGCAGTGTCAAAAGGGAAGCATGTGCCTTACAGAATGCAAGGCATTCCATAAGGCACCCTTACTTTGCAACTGATAGATTTTTAACTGCTCCCAGCCCACCACTCCGGGATGGGTTTCTATCTTAGTTATTCTGTTTTCGCATAGTTAAAAAAGTTGTCCCGGAAGTTTAAGTTTCTCCTTATATGGGAATATCTTATCAAATTCCTCTGCTTCAGCTTCATCCACAAAGTAACCTGCAGGTGTCGCATATTCTCCGGCAACTCCATCAAGATAACCTGGTATTAATTCCTTGCAAAGGAAGAAAGAAGCATCTTCTCCTTCTGGCAATCCATGATAACGAATACCAAATTCACTGGCATATGTAAAACCACTCTTACCATAAAAATCAATGTTCCCTTCAAAGCATACTGCACCACATCCCATTTCTGCAGCCTTTTCCAAAGAATAGTCAAGCAATACCTTGCCGTATCCTTTTCTTTTAAGCCTAGGTGTGATACATATAGGACCCATGGTCATAATAGGAATATCTCTACCATCATCAGCTTTAATCACTGCTTTCATAAAGATGTTCTGACCTATCAGCTTCCCATTTTCCTCCATAACAAAATCAAGTTCTGCCACGAAATCAGGATTCTCTCTTAGCTGATTCAGTACATAATGCTCCAAGCATCCCGGACGATATACGTTCCAGAATGATTCTCTTACAAGGTTCTCAACTTCACGATATTCTTCTTTTTTTTCTATACGAATTGTAATGTTATTTGTATTCATTGTTTTTCCTCCTTGCAGACTCGCGAACATTAGCAGTTCGCTCGTATCGCGTTGCTCTGTTGTTAACTTCAACTGCGTTTTAAGCGGGAGGTTGTGTCTGACTGTATTCGCAACCTCCCGGCTACGCTACAATCTCCATTGTGTTGTACTTAATCAAAAAGCACTCTCCTTAAAAATATTATTTATATTCAAGCCTTTACGGCCAAAATATCCACTTCTTGAAACTAATAATTTATAATCAAATTATATATCTGATTTTCAAAAATAGCATTACAATTTCTTCTGGATATTTTTCCAAATATCTCTCAACGAAGATCCAAACTATTATCGGTCAATTCAAATTTGCCGCCTTAAGCAGCCCGTATTTTCAAAATTTGCTAAACCATATAATCAAAATCATTCTTCCGATAATACGGACTATCAAGGGTGAGCGAATAAACTGAAATTTCGTACTATATTATTTAGCCAGTTCATTTGCAATTTGAGATAATCTTTCACAAGGTTCATACTTTGTCTTATAGCCAATCCCGTCAATAATGATAAACGAATTGTAAGCATTAACCGTGATTTCTGTTCCATCATTCATAGTAATGGTATAGATTACAGCTTGTCCGCTATATTCCTTGTATGAAGCATCTTTACCATAAGTAACCACTTCATTCAAAGTGTTGACCAATTCCGTATAATCTGCTATTTCTACAGTCTCATCAGGTGGCAATAACTGAACAGAAACATTTGCAATGTCCTCTGCTCTTAAATCTGCAAATGGCTTTTTACCTATCACTCTCGGAAAGACAAGAAATGCAATAATCATAACAATTACAACGATAACCAGCAAAACTGGAAAAATTACTTTCTTCTTCATTCTTAATACCTCCGCATTAAATTATGATTTATCTGCACAATATTATCAAAATCATCTTATTATTGTCTTGAGGAATAAAAACCATCTACATAAGCTAAATATAACTCTTCTGTCAAAGTAAGTCTCATAAGTTTCGGTCCTTGAATAGCAAAATAAAATGTATTTTTATCTGTTATGATTTTGAATAAAGCTTCTATACCATGATTCTCGATATCAAACAAATAACCAAACTCCACTTTTGTATAAGCCAATGATTCGTAATCTTCACCCTGACTTAATTGAGCTAATGCCGTATTTGCAA
>JAZUDH010000062.1:0-2643 GCA_045639565.1 Lachnospiraceae bacterium | reverse complement strand
CGGTAGCCGGTATTCCCATACAAGTTCCGGCATGAATACCCTGATAGAGAATTCTGGTTGCAACCATATCCTCCTCACCAAATACATCAAGCACCTCAATTTTCAGGTCAGAGAATTGTCCCTCCACAATTTTCAAGATGCCCACGGCATCAGCATTACTTCTTGCTCCGGCAGGACTGTGGTCTATGTAGTCCTCCGCCATACACTCCATGATAAAGTCGTAATTGTGATTTATATATCCTTCCACAAAAAAGCGACTTACCAGTTCTTTGTTATCCATAACTGTTGTTCCTCCTTGTCGTAAAGATTTATATGTTTATTATCATTGTAGGCGCAAATTCAAGTTTGTCTATTTCAATTTCATTGGCGATTCTTTTCAATCCATAATATAGAAAAATCAACGATGTCTCTCTGCATCATCAATCTTGCGTCAGCCTCGCCAATTTTTCCAATAGCTGGTTTATAAGCATTTTCAAATGCTTCACCTATTCTCTCAAAATCCTCTCCATCAACAAATAAAGTACTGTATTCCTTCCATACTCTAACACCATTTTCTAGTATCGCGCTATGCTCTATGCATTCATGTTTCCCTGGATAGTTCGCACGAACATCAGCTAGATGAATTGATGTATTCTTATCATATCCAACTCCCAGTAGTAGCACTTTCGCATTCAACTCATATAGTTTCGCTATTGGTGAACCCTCACCAAAGATATTTGATAATGTATGTTCTTCCGTAAGATACTCTGCGTGTTTTCCCCATGCACAAACGGATCTCGCCGGATGATTTGTTCTAATGCTTCCTGGCCACCTTCGAAACATCTCAGCAACTGCGCCCATTGTATTTGTTGGTGTCAAATTTCTATCATATGCAGGCCAATTCTCTCTTATTTTATTCCATTCAGATTCATCTGCATCCCAATGCACACCTGTCTCAGGATCTAGATTTTTCCATGACTGCGTTGGCATCATAATTGTACCCTCAGGACCAACTACCTCTATCAAAGCTTCAATTACTGTTTGAGCGCCCCCACATACATATCCAATTTCTTTTAAAGATGTATGGACCATCACCACATCGCCTTTTTCCAGTCCAAGTCTTCTCAAATCATCTAATAACTCTATCTTACTAAATGCCCTCATATCAATCCTTTCCTTCCAAACAATATATTTTTTATCTTAATAAATTTAAAAACTGGGATTTGTTATTCAACTTGGAACTATAAAATTTCAATTTTCAAAGCTATCCCCATTAAAATAACAATCTAAAATCCATCAGTCTATTTTGCAGGCTGCATCATGGATAGCAAATCTTCTTCCTTGAATATTGCAAGTCCTGCGTTTTCATCACCAAGAATCGCCAGATTATCACCAGGTTTTATATTGAATATCTTTCTAGCCTTTGCAGGTATTACAATCTGTCCCTTGTCACCGACTTTCACCATTCCAAACATATACTTTCCCTTAGGAGGAACTCCGACACCCATATTCTCCCCTTTATCATAGTTAATAAGAACATCTACAGTTATTCCAAAGACCTTCGCTATCGCGCTGCACTTATCAATATCCGGCAGCGACTCACCTGTTTCATATTTTGAAAGAGTTTGTCTTGAAACACCAATCTGAGATGCCAAATCCTCTTGAGACATGTTATTTATTTTCCTAAGTTCAATTAAATTATCCTTAAACATATCTTTCTCCTTCTCATGCTAATCACTACTTATTGTAGCAAACTGTACCATGAACGTTTATACTAGCCGATCAACCAATTTCTTATAAAATGGGAAAATAACATTTGCTGCAATTGCTACAATCCACCATTTGTCACTTCCCGTAATCGCCTTGAAAGAAAACATAAATGCTACCATTACACACCAGAACACAAGCTGTAATACTCCAGGAATGATTTCACGGCGGATATTCTTTTTATCTTCCTTTGGCATAAGATGTGGTGCAGTTTCAATAAAGTTTGCTGCCCCTTTTGGTCCCAAAGCACTTCTAAAATCATCACTACATGCCATTGCAGCATCTGCGTATTTGTCATTATTAAGCACTTCCATTACCGCGTCATGAATTTCCGTAACGCTCTCACCTTTTAATTCAAATCCAGCCCCCATCTCCTTCGCTCTTCTCGCCACAGCTCTCTGCTCATTGGTCTGTGGAAATAATACCATTGGAGTCGCCATATACAAACTCTCTGAAGTACTATTCATTCCATTATGCGTTAAGAATACATTCGCTTTCGATAAAACCTCTAACTGATTAACCTTGCTATAAACCTTAACATTTTCAGCTAAACCATTTAAGCTTTGCGGATCAACAACTCTACCGCAGGATATGATAACATCCACAGTTTCATCCTTTAATGCTTCTATACATTTTTTGTAGAAATCAGGTTTATTACTTATAACAGTTCCCAGTGAAATATATACAAGTGGTCTCTTATTCTTTTTATCAAGTAAATAATCCGCAGATACGGATGGTCCTACAAATGCATAATGTTTCGAAAAGGTATTGCTAAAAGGCTGGTATTTCTCCGTAGCTTAAACAATCGTATCTGTATAATTATCATTTTGCACTAAAGGCATAATACTTTTTTCATGATATCCATGCTGCTCTAAATTCTTTAACTCTGCTTTTACC
>JAZUDH010000061.1:0-55608 GCA_045639565.1 Lachnospiraceae bacterium | reverse complement strand
TGATATCTCAACCCCCGTCCCCCAGATATCAAAATGTTTGGTTCATTGGGGACAGACCTGCGATTCAAACGCATCCGTCCCCAACGTACCAGCCTTTTACAAACAAACGGCTTAAGCGTATTTAGTGTAAACGCCTAAGCCGCGTGCCTTTAATTTATTAAAATCTTAACCCTTTACGTTCTAAATTAGATACCGTAGTTGTTAACATCATCAGCTGTAATTGTTGTTGCATCGAAGCCCTTTTCATCCATGATGATTGTCTTCTGTGCAGGAGCCTTACCAGCTTCAAGATCCTTAATAACTGCATCGATGTAAGATGACTGGAAAGGATTACACTGGCCATCATAGTTCCAGTTACCAGCCTTTAATTCTTCAAGAGCCCACTTGTTGCAGTCAAAGCCCATAACGATTACGCCCTTGCCTACACCGTGTGAGATGTTAGCCTTGTCAAGAGCTGCTACAGCACCCTTAGCCATATCGTCGTTTTCAGCGTAAATTACGTTGAAAGGAGTCTTAGCATCGATAACTGCCTGTACGATCTGCTGAGCGTTATCTGCATTCCATGTAGCTGTCTGCTGTGTAACGATTGTCCAGTTAGCATCTGCTGCTGCCTGAGCGTCAAGAGCACCTGAACGTCCGATCTGAGCTGCTGAACCCATAGCACCCTGGATGTGGATGATGTTGTATTCAGAAAGGTTCTGGCCCTTTAACCAGTCAACTGCTGTCTGACCTTCTTTAGCCATATCAGAAACGATTGAAGCTTCATATAATGAAGGATCTGCATCGATTGTACGGTCGAAGAGGATAACCTTAACACCATTCTTCTTAGCATCCTGTAAAACGCCATCCCAACCAGCAACGTCAGCTGCTGATAATAATAAGTAATCAACACCGTCTGTGATCATTTTCTGAGCTGCTGCGATCTGCTCTTCGTTCTTTAAGCTGTAAGCAAAAGAAGCATCGTATCCGTTTTCAGCACAGAATGTTGCCTTTAAGTCTCTATCGTTAGCTGAACGATATCCTGATTCGTTAGGGTCATTGTTGATGATACCAACTCTGATATTTCCACCCTTTCCTGATGATCCACAAGCTGCAAGTGAAAGTACCATTAAGCCTGCGAGAAGAACTGCTAAAAATTTCTTCATAGTAAAATAACCTCCCATAAATATTTGGTTTTTTGTAAGGACAATTCCTTATCTGCTACCATAATACATACGGAAGGTCATTGATTCCATTGAATAAATTATCTAGTTGTTCGATTTTTTTACAAATATTTTATGTGAGTTTGAATTTTTTATGAACGAAGTTTGAATTTTTTAAATTGCAGGTAACATAACAGAAATTGTGGTTCCCTCACCATATTTACTTTCAATTGTCAGTCCATATTTCTCACCAAAGGCAAGTTCTATACGCTCATTTACGTTAAATACACCATAAATATCAGTCTCTTCGAGGGATTTTTCACGAATTGACTTTACAACCTCGTTAAGTCTTTCTTCTGTCATACCAATTCCGTTATCTTTTACAGAAAGGATGATACAGTCATCTTCTCTTGCCCCAGAAATAGAAATACGACCGCCACCGCGTTTATTTTTAATACCGTGGTACAGCGCATTTTCAACCAGTGGCTGAAGAGTAATTTTAGGTATTTTCCCATCGAAGACTTCATGTGGTACATCTATCGAATACTCTAAAATATCCTGATATCTTACCTGTTGAATTGCAAGGTAGCTTTGCACATGGACTAGTTCCTCTTCAATTCTAATAATATCTTTTCCCTGATTTAAGCTTGTCCTAAAGAAATCAGATAGGCTTCCTACCATTGAAACAACCATATCCTGCTTGCCGGATTCTGCAAGCCACACAATAGTATCAAGAGTATTATATAGAAAGTGCGGGTTAATCTGAGCCTGCATAAGCTCAAGCTCTGCTTTACGCAGTCTTATCTGTTCACTTGTAACCTGATCTAGCAGTTCATTGATCTTATCAATCATCACATTAAATGAATCCGCTAACTGTTTAACCTCGGCTCCATCTGAAACCTCAGCTCTGATTGCAAGGTCTCCTCCTGCAACCGCACCTGATACTTCAGATAAATGCTTTAGTGGCTTAGTAACACTCTTAGGAATAAAATAAGAAAGTGCCAGGAACATAATAACCGTAATCGCCATCATAATCATCGATCCATAAAAAACTCTTAAATAGAATCGATCATAGGTTGCTCTTGCTTCCTGCATGGCTTCAATTTCATAGTAGATGTACTGAATCATTGATTCTCTTAGTAATGAAGTAACTATCTGCACATCGTTTTCCCAGATTTCCATATTAGATTCATACATGCCACCAGCTTTTAAATTATCTTCGATACGGTTTATATATATCTCAAGGTTGTTTAAATATTTAACAGCACTTTGCAGGTTCTTGTCATTTTCAGAGCCAGCGTTAACATGCTCCAGATCAGTAAGAATTCTTCTTGCTTCATCAATCAGCTTCTGAAGATTAGATTCCTCAATTGTCTTGTTTTCAACAACTAACAAATAAGCTTCATAGTCAAAATCCTTTTTAAAGTCTAGTGAAAATTCACTCGCTACAGTAGCTGCTGCTATCATCTTGTCCGTGCGCCTGCTGGTATTTAGCAAAACCGCATAGCTAAAAATAATTAATACTATTACAGGTACAAATATAATCGCATATGAGTTACGCATCTTGCTGGCAAGCGGCATCTTTTTGTAATAGTCCTTAAGCTTATTAATCATTATGCCTCTTCCTCAGTCTCCCTGCCCATTCTATAATCAGTAGGAGTAATTCCCTGCGACTTTTTAAATAAGTATGAAAAATAGTGAGGATCCTGATAACCAACCATAGCACTAATTTCGCTCGAACGCTTACTGGTGCAGCGTAAAAGTTCTTTGGCCTTATTAATACGGACATCCGTTATATATTTTATAAGAGTCTGGCCTGTTTCCTGACTAAACACCATAGACAGGTGACTTGGTGAAAAGTTTACATGAGCCGCAATCTGATTAAGCGAAAGCTCCTCAAGCGGATAATTTTCCTCTACATATTTATAAACTTCATTAACTATGAGACTATACCTGTTATTAGCAATCTTATCTCTTGATGAAACTGCATCCTTTATAATCCTTATAATGTATGCTTTGGTATCATCTACAGTTCTAAGCACATCTGAAGTCGCGCCAAAGGTCTCAACAGAATCCTTACTTCTTCCAGTCGACTCAACAAACTCAACCACAGCAAAGTACGAATCCATCGCTATATACTGCCTAAACATGTTAGAATTCATGGCGTTTTCCCCAAGCTCGTTAAAGAAAGCATCCACGAAGTATCCCACTTCCTCGGTAGTACCTGTCTTTAAGAAGTTCTGAACCTGAGTTCTGCTAAATGAGGTAGGGTTAATATCCTCGACATTGAAGTCATCATCCATGACATGCAGACTTTCGTTTTCGCGACTTGCATTATAAAATCTGTCTTCATTTTCAAAATATCTATATGCAAAGGCCTTAGAAGCCTCTTCATAGCACAAAGGAAGCTCACTGATTCTATGCACGTTTGTTCCTACACCGCCAAAGAAATGGACACTGTCATATTCACTAGCCATATCCATGACCTGTTCTTTGAACTCATCTAATTTAGCACCTACATCTTCGTCAGACTCACCCATAAAAAGATAAGCCTTGCCTTCAGGCGTTCTGTCAAAAGAAAGTGCTAAAAGCCTTGAAGCTAATGCATCAGTAGCTTCATCAAGCTTAAGTATTGAACCTGAAAACTCCTGCTGTTCATGTCTGTTTGAAACATACTTTAATAAAACGAGGTTATAGCAGACTGCTGAAATTGAGACATTAACCTTTTCAGCCATCTTAATTAAAGAAGAGGTTGCCACCCCACCTGCTACGAGGTTTTTAAATAAATCTTTTTGTTCTAACCTTTCAACTTCTTCCATTTCCTTGTGATACTGTTCACGAAGAGCCGCTTCTTCACGGCGCTTTCTGATTCCTTCAGCCACATTATTAATTCTTGCCAGTAAATCAGCAGCACTAATAGGCTTCGTCAAATATTCAGCGACGCCTATCTTTATTGCTTCTCTTGCATATTCAAATTCTTCAAAGCCTGAGAGAATAATGATTTCAGTATCCGGGAGCTCGTTCTTGACTAAACGGCTTAGCTCGAGACCGTCCATAAAGGGCATACGGATGTCGGTTACTAAAATGTCAGGCTTTTCCCTTTGTATAATAGGAAATGCAAGCTCGCCGTCACCAGCTTCCCCTACAAATGTGTAACCGTTACTTTCCCAATCAATACTGTTCTTGATGCCTTCCCTGATGACAAATTCATCCTCGGCAAGGAATATCTTAATGTTTTCAACCCCGTTCATAAAAAATCCTTTACTACCTACCTGTATGCTTTCTCATGCGAATAGCCATAAATGGTTTCCCAGGAAGCATAATATCAAAGTTTCCGCTAAATGTTCCCATTCTTTTAATGGTCATATTCCATGTATCAATAACTTCAACATCGTATTCATCTGTTCCTGCAAAATGGAATTCACGCCATAAATGTCTGTTAAAGCCATAATATCTTAATGAGTATCCAGTACTTGCAGCAAGTCTTTCATCCTCAGGAACCGCCACAAGCTCGTCCCACTCTCCCACTGACTTTTTAAGTCCTAGCCCAGGAGTTTCGTTCATAATCTTAAGTAAAAACTTAACACGTTTCCAGCTCTCGCCCTTAAGCTTACCGCCATGTGACCACCAAAGCACAGAATCTTCCTTGCCACTTACAATGGTCTCTCCATGTCCTGGATAGCCACCTCTTACAAAGCCTTCCCAGAATCTACGTACCATTTCTTCACCAGTAATACTGCCCCACGCATAAGGAATATTTCCTTCGTATGCAATTTCATCAAGCACTACCGGTTTGTTATATTTTTCTCTTAAGCTGTCTGTATCCTCAGAAGTTTTATATAAATCTGTTCTTTGATAGCTTACATGTGTAACCCATGGTGCGCTGTGATCATATACCTTTACTCCATTATGGATGGATCTTAAATGATTATATGGATCATTTTCCATAAAGAAGTTGCCATAATATTCCCAGTCCTCTAAGCTTTTACCTGGCATGAAATCGTATTCATTGGCCATCGCCCACCATACGTTACTAAAAGCTGCGAATCGATTAATCACATACTCCATATAGAGAGTGTCCTGCTCCCTTGTCATCGTAGAAAAGCCCCATCTGTCATAAGGGTGATAAATTATCAAATCCGCTTCTACACCTATATCCGAAAGCTTTTTAATGCAAGCTTCTATATGTCTAAAATGTTCTACATTAAATCTGTCAAAAAGCCAGTTATTGCCCTCGCTTTTGCCAGTATAATCCCAGAAATTATCTCTGTTCAAAATGCTTGAATTCATGGGAACGCCCTTATATGGATAGCTTCTAGGCTCACCCAAATTCCAGCAGTAATGCTTAGGGAATATACAAAATCTAAGCTTATTGAAACCTGATTTTTTAAGCGATGAAAGTGTTTTTTCTATCGCCTCATCACTTTGCAGTTCCCACACATAGCATGTAGTTCCCACGCTGTAATATGGAGTATTGTCAGCATAGGCAAAATGATGTCCCACAGCCTTTACTGGTCCATGATTGTTTTTGTCATGTTTTTTTACGTCAAAAGAACCTTCTATGACTTTATCACTATAGGTGCCAGAAATTCTATAAGTATATGGGCCTGCTTCCATAGGCATAAATCTTACAACATACTGACCATCACCGTCATAAAATCCTTTAACAGTAATCTCCTTACCTTGATGTGTAAAAATACCTTCGATAGAATAATCAGTGAATGGATTTCCTTCCTGGGTCCCGGTTACTGTCTTTTCAAAATAATCATACTGCTTAATAGGCTTATCCGTGTATTTAAGCATGTACTCTTCCCCCTCAGTCACATTTATTCGACTTTCTTTTTATGCGCCCACATAAATGAAGCTTCTTAAGTCCACTTAAGTAGTGTCTGTTAGCTATGTCAACTATTCCTTCGACCTGTTCAAGATCTAAAAGATGAACCATATTCATCGATCTGAGCGGCATACATTCAACCATTTCCTGAAGCTTAGTGTCAGCTTCAAATGAACCTGTATGCTTGGCAATATAAGCTAATCTTCTTTCAAGCTTTCTAAATAAAATTCTACCAATCAACGTTTCTTTAATATCAATTAACGCTGAGTTCCTGTCATACTGGTATACGCGCTTAGTATCTTTGTATGCAGGTGTATATCCTAAGTGAATAAAAAAATCATCATCAGGAATGTCTAATGGAAATGCGATTTTCTTGTACGCTTTTAGGCCATTAGAACCCACCATGGTAAGCTCATCTCTTTGGTCACCTAGCACATTGACCGTGGCGGTTAATCTGTTTATGTGAGAATTTCGGCATAAATACAGAGTATATTCTCCACTTTCAACAGATATCCTGTGGCAGACTGGGTTATGGTATGCAAAAGCAGCTCTTCCTAATCTCATAGTGACCGTTTCGGTCATTCCTGCTTTTACATATACCTTTTTAAAGCTTTTTAGCTCTTTTCTTGCTCTTACAATCTTAGAATCCGCAAGTCCTACATAAAGCTGTACTACATCAGCGCCATCTCTTGATCCTATATTTGTAACATCAACAGAAACTTCAAAATTATTGTTTCCAAGCTCTGTAACTTTAAAATTGTCATAGGTAAATCTTGTATACGAAAGGCCATGCCCGAAAGGATATGCGACAGCAGTTCCTGTATCCTCATAAAACCTATAGCCTACAAAAACACTTTCCCGATATTCAGAATAAGCTCTGTTGTTAGAAAATCTACCATATGAGGGATTATCCTCTAAGCGAACAGGCCAGCTTTCTGCCAATCTTCCGCTGGGATTGACTTTTCCCCATAGCAAATTGACAGTGGCACCTCCTGATGCCTGTCCTGCAAGGTAAGTAAGCAATACTGCTTTAGCATCCTTGTCCCATCTCATATCTACAGGACCGCCACACGAAAGTACTACAACCATGTTGCTATTTATCTTAGCAATCTCATTAACAAGCTTTAGATGAGTTTTAGGAAGCATTAAGTCTTTTCTGTCAGTGTTTTCGCTTTCAAAGTCCTCAGGTATACCGATAAACACAACTACTGTTTCAACTGCATCTGCTACTTCTAGTGCCTCTACAAGCAGGCTCTCTGCATCTTCTTGGTCGTTCATCGGATACCCTTGAGCGTACTTCACATTGTAGCCATTCTTTATTGCTTCATCATAAGCGTTTTCAATTTGAGTAGGATTGATTTTTTTCTGTCCTATTCCCTGGAACCTGGGATTTTTAGCAAAGCCTCCTATAAAGGCTACTCTTTGATCACTAAGTGGTAAGATTCCATCATTTTTAAGCAAGACGGCTGATTTTTCAGCAATTTCCCTTGCTAGTTCATGGTCCATTTCGTCTGTTCTTGATGGTCTGTTTTCATTAGCATGTGATTTTAGAAGCATTTCAACAGTACGAGTCACGGCATTGTCAAGCGAAGCTTCATTAAGCTCGTGGTTCTTTATCGCATCCAGAATCTTCTTGCCACTTTCAGGTCCACTATATGGCATTTCAAGGTTAAGTCCAGCTGTCACACTGTTAGCCGAATCTGCTGTAGCTGCCCAGTCGCTGATTACCATTCCCTTAAAGCCGAAACGTTCTCGTAAGACATTAGTTAAAAGCCAGTAGCTCTCTGTAACATACACACCGTTTACCTTGTTAGCGCTTGCTAATATCGCCCATGGATCAGTACGAGAGATTACTTCATAAAATGGCATAAAATATATATCATACAGCGCATGCTCATCTACCACGCTGTCATTAATCATTTTGGCAAATTCTTGATTACTTGCAGCAAAATGCTGAACACAAGCTCCTATGCCCTTGCTTTGAACACCCTTAACATACCCCACTGCCAGTTCAGCAGTAAGCTTAGGATCTTCACTAAAGCTATCATAATTATTTCCGCCAAGTGGGCTACGCTTTATATCAATAGTAGGCCCCATAATCATGCCCACGCCCTCACGTAAGGCCTTATCACCGACAGCTTCGCCCATACGCTCTAAAAGCTCAGGATCCCACGAGCAGGCGGCTAGAGCTCCTGTAGGAAAGCATACCGCTGGTTCGCTTTCATAAAAGCCAGCATAGTTTTGACCATTAATCTGCTTTCTAAGACCATTCGAGCCATATGTCATGATTACGCTTTTCAGCCCCAGTCTCTCAATGTCCTTAGTTTCCCAGTAATTTTTCCCACTAAAAAAGTCAGCCTTTTCCTCTAAGGTCATCCTGGATACTATTTCTTTAGCCCTGTCTAATGTTTTCATAAAATTCCCCTGATAATAAAAACAAAAAAACACAATATTGAATTAATTATACCACAGTAAAATCTCTTTTAAAACAAGAGAGCGACTGCTAAAATCAGCAATCGCTCTCTGCATTTTGGTTTATTTATATACTTAAAATAACTTATAAACTAGCATTATTCTGGCTTATTCTTAAAAGATTCATCAAGGATATCCAGTAAATCCTGATATTCACTTGCTGAAGCATGCGCATTTGTAGACACACGCTTATGGTTAGCAACCGAAGCAGCTGACTTGTTTATGGGCTGAATTGTACCAGCGCCTGCGATACATCCACCTGGACAAGCCATACCCTCTAACAGATATCCGTTATATTTTCCTGCCTTAGCTAATGTTAATAGCTTTCGACAATCGGCAAGACCTTCGGCTTTTTCAGTCTTTACTTCTATTTCAGGATGTATTTCATGGATATAATTTACCACTGCGTTTGCAACACCACCGCTTGTAGCAAATCCTCGACCGTCACCACTTGCACCATGCATTGTATCGTCATCTGGAAGGCTTGCAAAATCAACTTCTTTGGCCTCAAACATACCCATGACTTCTTCAAATGTAAGTACGAAGTCAACATCACTTCGAATTGAGCGGCGGCTTGCTTCAAGCTTCTTGGCTGAACATGGTCCTATAAATGCTACAAGACATCCAGGATGCTGTTTCTTTATAAGTCGTCCTGTTAAAACCATAGGAGTAAGAGCCATCGAAATGCAGTCAGCCTGCTCAGGGAAGAGCTTTTTGGCCATCATTGACCAAGCCGGACAACAAGATGTAGCCATGAATGGAAGCTTTTCAGGTACTTCGTTTAAAAAGTCGTTAGCCTCCTCTATTGTACAAAGGTCAGCTCCGATTGCTACCTCTATAACATCCTCAAAGCCTAATGCCTTAAAGGCAGGACGCATCTTTTCAGGTGTAAAATCAGGACCAAACTGTCCGGTTGCAGCAGGTGCAATTGCAGCGTATACAGGAACATCACTACGAATAGCCTGGATAACCTGGAAAATCTGAGCCTTGTCAGCTATAGCGCCAAAAGGACAGTTAGCAAGACACATACCGCATGATACACACTTATCTTCATCGATTTCTGCTCGTCCGTATTCATCTGAACCGATTGCATTCATGCCACAAGCCTTGGCACATGGACGCTCCAGTCTGATAATAGCATTGTATTGACATACAGAAATACACTTTCCACATTTAATACATTTTTCCTGATCTATAACTGACTTGCCATGCACAAAAGAAATTGCATCCTTAGGGCATACCTCCTGGCAAGGGTGAGCAAGACAGCCCTGGCAGGCATTTGTTACTGTAACTTCATTATTAGGGCATGCATGACATGCAAACTTGATAATATTAATAAGTGGTGGCTGATAATACTTTTCAGGCTTAACACACTCTTCAGCTCCCTGTGTTACCGGTGCCTGTTCAGCCGCAGATCTTGCAGAAAGCCCCATTGCAATACGCATACGCTCGCGCACAATCGCTCTTTCTAAGAAAACGCTCTCTCTATAAATCGAAACCTCACCAGGAATAACCTTGTAAGGAATTTCAATCATTTTCTGTAAATCTCTCTCATCCTGATAATCATAAGAAAGCTTAGCTACTTCAGCAAAAACTCTCTTTCTAATCTCATTAACTGATGTATAAATACCTCGCATAATTCACCTCGGTTAAAAAATTAACAAACTCCTTTAAATAATATACATACACTTTCCTATAAAATCAAGGGGGTTTGTTAATAAATTAACTTTTCGTTTAATTAAGTTTATGGCATAAGAAGCATAAACAACAAAGGCATTGTCGCTACTGAAATCAAGGTTGTAATTGCCACTCCCTTAGAGCTTGTTTCGATGTTTCCGCCATACTGTCCAGCAAGCATAACATTCATCGAACCCACGGGAACTGCCACCATTACAAGGCACACTCCTAACAGCATTTCGTCTGCCACAAAAAGCTTAAATAGCGGGAACATGGCGATAGGCACAATAATCATTCGTATGAGTGTAAACACCATGATACGCCAATCTTTTATGAGTTTCTTTATAGAAAGTCCTACAAAGGTCGAACCTATAATCATCATAGATAATGGTGCTGTAAGGTCAGCAATCATAGTAAAAGACTTAGCCATAAACTCTGGAAGCTTTATTCCAGAAACAAAAATAATTATTTCTAATATAGCGGCAATGATTCCACTGTTTATGAGCATTTTTAGGTTTTTGAGTTCGAACTTTTTGCCGCTTATTATCATGATTCCGTATGTGTATATTAGTACCCCATAATAAATATTGAAAATAGAAGCAAGCAAAACTGCCTCTGGCCCATACATTGACGCAAGCACAGGATAGCCCATGAAGCCTACATTTCCAAACACCAGCATCATAGAGTAAGCCTTGTTAGTTTTGTCTTTTAATATAATGGGAAGTAAAAATCCTAAAAGCAAAAGAACAGCATAGAAACCTCCTGCAATATAGACGGTTTTGATTAGTGTTTCTTTGGCCAATGTATTCTCACCTAACGCCGCCGAAATCATGAGTGCAGGATTGCATATATTAACCACTATCCAGGAAAGATTTTTACTCGTTTTAGGATCAAGAATGTCCTTTTTAGCAAGGAAAAAACCTATTCCCATCATAATTGCAAGCACTATCATCTGTTTAAGCAAAATCATGTTGTACTCCTCTTTACGCGATCAACGCATTTCGTCACATGGCATTATAGCACTTTGTTAATTTAAATGTACATTACGTTTTTATAATGTAAGAAGGACTATCTTGATAGAATTGTGTTTCAAGTTTTAGGAGAAAAAATGAAAAGACCATCTAAAGACATCATTGAAAATAGAAAATACTCTCTTGAGATCAGACTTCTCATGTTTTACGTGATTATCGAGGAAATATGGGCGCTTATAAATGGTGTATTAAGTGTAGTAATAGGAATGCCTAAAGAAACCACCATAATGTATTTAATCCTTGCCATTTTTAATCCAGTCTACTATTTTCTGGCTGAGGTTACTGGTTTTGAAAAAGTATTTATCAATGCCTATTTCGTTTTACTGTTGTTAAGGACGCCAGTCATGTGGTACTACGCAGGAGGTATCAAAGCAGCAGGAAGTATTTTATTTGTATGCGAAATAATAGTGTTTGTAATGTGTATGTCTGGGACCTCCCAGCGTATTTTCATCCTGTTAGCTCTTGTTACAAACGGAGTGGTCATTTCAATGGCAGGAAGATTTATGAGTATGCTTACCTTCCAGCTGACTCCACAGCAAAGTGCTGCAGGTAATTCAGTTCTAGGTCCATCCACCAGCATATTAATTGCGGTGTTGCTCATGAAGCAAAAATATGAATATGTACACGAACGAGATGCAGCGATTAAATCTGAAAAGGAACTTGCCAGAAGCAATCAGCTTCAAAAGATTTTCCTTGCCAATATGTCGCACGAGATTCGTAGTCCACTTGGCATAGTATTAGGCTTCAACTCACTTATAAGCGAAAGCAACGATATAAAACAGATTCACGAATATTCAGGAAACATTGAACACGCAGGCAAAACTCTTCAGACCGTTATAAATGACATTTTAGACTACTCTAAAATTGAAAGTGGTAAGCTTGATATCATTGATGTTGATTATTCCTTTAAGGAGTTATTCGATGAAATATGCACAGATATCGCATTTAGATGTGAAGCTAAAGGACTTAATTTTGAGCATAGCGCCGACTCTTCCATCCCCGCATATTTAAAGGGCGACGATGTACGTATCAGACAGTGTATGCTAAATGTGTTATCTAATGCTGTTAAATATACGGAACAGGGAACCGTATACTTTAGGGCTAGGTATGATGGACTAGATGAAAACAATATGCACAAGCTTTCTTTTGAAATTAAAGACACTGGAAAAGGTATTTCAAAAGAAGCGATTCCCAAGCTTTTTACAGCTTTCCAGCGAGTAGATGAAGATCATAACCGTGGCATTGAAGGTACTGGTTTAGGGCTTGCCATTACAAAATCGTTACTTGATGAAATGAACGGAAGCATTGAGGTTGAAAGCGAATTAGGTGTAGGCACAACCTTTAAAATGAGTATTTCTCAGTCGCAAAGCGAAGTTAAGGCTCTTAAAAAAGAAGAGGAAGAAGAAATATCACTTAAGAATGTCAAGGTTTTAGTATGTGATGATACTAAGATGAACCTTGTAATTATACAAAAATTCCTGACAATAAGTGGTGCCGAAGTTACTCTTGTAGACAGTGGTCAGAAATGCCTTGAAGCGTGCAAGAATGAAAAGTTTGATATTCTTTTGCTTGATCACATGATGCCAGAGATGGATGGTATCGAAACCTTAAACTATTTAAGAGCGCTCGACTGTCCTAATAAAAATATTCCTGTAATCATGCTCACAGCCAATGCAATGGCAGGTGCCAAGCAAGATTACATCCGTCTAGGCTTCAATGATTATATCAGCAAGCCAGTTGACAGAAACAAACTTTTGAATTCTGTTGCTTCATTTTTATAATTTTATATGTTTTTATAATTTTATTTGTCTTTATAATCCCATGAGTGTATTATGACTTTAGAAAAGCATAAGGAGATACGCTCATGGGATTTGTTTCTAATGGAGAAATAAGTAAGTTTAGCTTCGAGGACGCCGTTTTGGTGAAATTTGAAAGAGCTATGACTACTATCTGGCTTACTGTTGATGCGCTCATAGTAAAGGCTAACAATTCACAGAATACTAATTATACAGACAGCTACGCAGATACAGCAGAAATTACATTAAGTGGCACCGAAATTATTGCCCTGTTAAAAGAAGGCTATTCAAGGTACGATGCTGACGATAAGCTTATTGAGGAAGTTCCAGATGAACCTGTAGCACCAGACGAATATCATACCGTTTTTAAAGAAATTGCAGGCGCATATCTTGCAACCTTCGAATGTGAGGATGACGAATATGTACTTGAATTCGAAATTCCTGATGAGGTTGGTGCAATTGGTGATACCTACGAGCTTCATGTAAAAGCCTCTGATATTACCGTTACCTGGGATAGATATTTAAACCGTGTACAAAGATAAGGAATGCACTAAATTAGGCATATACAGCAAAAACCCGATTCATTTCTGAATCGGGTTTTATCATTTACATTACATTTTTGAAAGGGTTTTGTTTGTTTTATTTGTCCTTATTCTATTACCCTACAATTAACAGTTAATTAACCGCTAATTATTGTTAAAAAATAATTTGAAAATAATTAATGACACACGTGTCGCATGTGTCATTAGTTACTAATTAAAACCTCTAAAGCCCTTTCCTATGATTTCACTTGAGTTAGTAATCATAATAAATGCATGAGGTTGAATCTTATGAACATAGTTTCTAAGCTCAACAGCCTGGCTACGTTTCATAACAGAAAGAATAATAGTCTTTTCGTGGTGTTCATATGCACCCTCTGCCTTGTAAATTGTAGCGCTTCTTTTTAGTTCTTCAGTTATAAACTTACATATTGGTTCAGGATTCTCACAGATAATCGTAAAATATTTACATAAGTTAATATTTTCGATCACGCCATCGATAACCAATGATTTGGCCATCAAACCTGTGAATGAGAATAAACCGGTCTTAACATCGAATACAAAGCATGCACAGATAGTAATTCCTAAATCTACCAAAAATAATGCAGTACCGATATTAAAATGTGTGTACTTCTTAATAATCATTGCAACAATGTCTGTACCACCACCGCTTGCGCCTCTGTTAAAGAAGATTGCTGCACTAACAGCGGGAAGAATAATTGCAAATATTAACTCAAGCACTGGTTGGTCTGTAAGTGGTCCATCCATAGGGACTAATTTTTCAGCTGCACTAAGTAACAATGAGTTCAGCACACTTACATAAACTGTTTTGATTCCAAATTCCTTCCCTAGGAACAGAAATCCGAACACTATCAACACCATATTTATAATCAGGTTGTATGTTGAAGGTGTGAAGTGTCCAATCTTACCCAAGATAACGGCGATACCAGTTACTCCGCCAAAAGAAAAGTTATTGGGAAACTTAAAAACGTACACACCCACATCCAGGATGATAGTAGCAATCGAAAGTATCCCATACTCCTTGAGAAGACTGAAGGTTTTTTCTTTCTTACTCATACGGTATAAACAAACTCCTTGCATATAATAAACCTATTTGATATAATGCACCTTGCTGTCAAAATAATCAAGGGCAACATGTCAGTTCGAGACCTTCCTGACATAAAACAAAACTAAAGGAGATTTAAAAATGAATTTTAAAGAAATGTCTAATCATGCCAGAATTATGTTTGTAGTTCAGGCAGGTGTGATTGCAGCGCTTTACACTGTACTCACAATCTTTATCAATGCGTTCGGACTTGCTAATGGCAATATCCAGTTCCGTATTTCAGAAGCACTTTGTGTACTTCCACTTTTTACCCCCGCAGCAATTCCAGGTCTTGCAATCGGATGCTTACTTTCTAACATTCTTACAGGCTGTGCAATCTGGGATATAATCTTTGGAACATTGGCTACTCTAATTGGAGCAATTGCAAGCTACGCACTTAGAAAGCACAAATTCCTAGTAACTTTACCTCCTGTAATTGCAAATGCAATTATTATTCCTCCTGTTCTTTATTTCGCTTATGGACTAAAGGGAATGTGGATGGTAGGAAACGTAGATATGTCACTATTATTCTTTGTTGCAACAGTAGGGGCTGGTGAGATTCTTTCAGTATGTGTACTGGGTTCTATTTTAATCGGTGCGCTTTCTCCAGTTTCAAAATACATATTCAAGTTAGATAAATAAGAAGGTACATAAAAAGGCTGGAAGCACTTTTGCTTTCAGCCTTTAATAATTTAATCTGACTATTTTTTTTGTTGAAAGTAATCACGACACATATCGCATACCTTTATAGCAGTCTCATCATCGAATCTGTGTCCCTGTCCCTCAATAACTATGAGCTTTCCGTCTTTAACAATTTCAACTGTTTTTTCAAACATTTCCATCGGAACGACGGTATCATTCTCGCCTACAATAATTAGTAAGGGTGTTTTTAATCCATTAATTCTCTTGAAAATATCAATTGATGCAGTAACCTCGTCGAACTTAGGTGTACAATTAAGCACATCATATTCTGTTACCTCATTGTTGAGACGTTTTCTCGCAACGTCTGGAGCAATAAGCGTGGGATACCATAAAGCCACACCCCTGACATCAACCTCTTTGTCTGCCACGGTAAGTAGTGTAACCAGACCACCTAAGCTCTCTCCCATAACATATATTCTGTTATGATCAGCAATCGCAAGCTTTTTAGCAAATTGAATGACACACTTTAAATCGATAATCTCTGTCTCGATAGTCATGTCAGAAAACTTACCATCACTCTTAGATTCCACACTTCCGCCCCTAAAGTCAAAAGCAATTGATGGATAGCCTTGTTCAGCAATTCGCTTGCAATGATTTTCTACTCTCTTATATGTGGCACCATACCCATGTGAAAAAATGATAACGGGTTTTGGTTCACTTATTTCTGCTGGCATATATACTCGACCAGAGATATTCTGGCCTACATTATTCTTAATCTGAAATTCTAGTTCCTCTGCCATATTCCTAAAAATGTATTCGTTCGTAGAACGAATTTGAACACGTAACCTTTACAATATGATAATTGTCTCCCCAAAGTATTATCTACTAAAACGATTTAGTAATCAATACCCAAAACAACCTAAAATTTGTAAATTTTTCGTAAACACACATTGGACGTGGCGTAGGGACAGACATTGCTGCATAAGAACCGTCCCCAGGGTTTACTTAATTCAAAGTTAACTAAACTTTACTATACTACATACATAAATTTAGGAGGGCAATTAGTAGTGAGTGGTGATTTTCAGTGGAAAGAAGAATACAACTTAGGCGTTCCTCATCTTGACAAAGCTCACAAAGAAGTGTTTACAAAGGCAATGCGTCTGCTGGCTGTTTTGTCAATGAATGACTACGATGAATCGCGTCGCGTATGCAATGAAATATTAGTTAGTCTAGAGAAAAACGTTCTTGATCATTTTCATGAAGAAGAAATTTACATGATTGAAAATGAATATCGTGGATACCATAACCATAAGGCTACTCATGATCACTTTTTAAACGTGATGTTGCCTTCGTGCAAAATTGAATTAGCAACATCCAACTTTTCAGAAAGAGCGTTACGTGAATTCACATCTACTATTTTAGGATGGCTTATAAGTCATATTTTGATAGACGATAAGGCAATCACTAACAGGTCCGTTAATAAGTGGAATATCGATTCAAGTGTGGATCCTGTCATCTTGCTGACTGCGGAGCTCAACAAATTTATGAAGCTATTATGTGGACTAGATATTTCACTTTTATCAAGTTCATTAAAAGGCGTTCCTATTGCTGACGGATATTTCACAGAGTTCTCATATGATGACGGAACTGAAATAATAGTAGGTGCAAGCAAAAGAATAGTATCCGAAATGGCAGCTCCTCTTTTAGGACGCCATGATGCTGTATTTGATAACCTGACTGAGCATGCGTACAAGCAGATAGCCATCTCGTTAGTTAAGGCCGTACTGATTACAACATCACCTGAAAAAGAGTTTTCATTTTTAAGTCAGCGTACTCTTGATTCGTATTCATTTACTCAAATGTTTGCTAAAAACAAATGGAATTATGCACTATTATGGGAATCAGAATTAGGCCAGCAGCTTTTATGTATTTCGTTTCCTGATTGGTGATTAATCAACGGATAATTGTGTAGAGGTATAAATATATTAAGTTGTGTAAGACTTAAGGGTAATTTTAATAAAAAGGACTGCGTCTACGACGCAGTTCTTTTTATAGGTCCACCACAATTTGTTTTTATTTTTCTATTTACTATTTTCCTTTTTTTCTGTTTGTTATAAGCAGTCCCAGGAAGCATTCCTGGCAGAATCTACTCCAGCAACCTACAAAGGTTTGCTGGGGCTAGAAGCTGAAAACATTCTAAAATGAATGGATCATAGTTAAAATCCCATTTAATATTTAACTATACTAACTTCTCCAGAAGTAAGCGTAATGCGTCTTCCATCCTCATACTCAACAATAAGATGACACTCATCATCGATTTCTTTTGCAACAGCATATCCTTTATATTCAGCGCCAGCTGCCTGGTTGCCGGTAGGAGTTACTTTTACATAATTTCCCAGTATATTAGAGCGATTTCGATATTCTTTAATAAAATCTTTGTCTTTGGACCAATAATACTCATAGAAATGGTTGATGATACTTGCTGCAAGCTTATTTTTTACAGGACTATCGACATCATAATTATCAAGAAGCGCCCCGGCCTTTTTTTTGATTTCATCTGGAAAGCCGTCTGATGGCTCATATATATTAACACCTATTCCCACAATGGCACACTCGATAGTTCCAGCTTCAAAAGAAGTTACTGCTTCTGTCAAAATGCCTGCCACTTTTTTGTCATTTAAGAAAACATCGTTAACCCATTTGATATTTGTTTCAATTCCTATTGTCTCGCTTATGGCCTTAGAAATCGCCACTGCAGTCATTGCAACTAAAAGCGACCCCTCTGACAAATCCGAATTAGGAGTTATAGCTAAAGATATGTAAAGGCCAGTTCCCTTAGGGCTAAAGAAAACGCGTCCATGCCTGCCCCTTCCCCTTGTCTGACAGTCTGAGATTACTGCAAATTCCGTCCCTCTTCCTTCATAGTAGTAGTTTCTTGCATAATCATTAGTCGATGTTACTTCATCATGAACAAAAATTTTATAATCGGATAGTTCGGGCTTAAGCCCTGCTTTTATCAGGCTTTCAGATAATTCCTCGCTAGGGCATATTAGGCAATAACCTTTATTATTCACAGCTTCAATCTCATAACCGCTTTCCCTTAATGCCTTTATAGCCTTCCATACAGCAGCTCTTGTCATAAACAGGTTTTCAGCTATTTCCTGCCCTGAAATATAAGCATTACAGTTAGCACGTAACAGATTTAGAACCTTATCTTTAGTCTTCAAATTAACCTCCATATTTCACTAATAGCTATCTAAATGTAAACTTTTTTCCCAAAAACGTTGACCATTTCTCAATGCCATTGTAAACTCGCAGACGAATAATGTAAACCATTCAGAGGAAATGTTAACGAATTTTCCAAACTCTAAGACACAATAAATTAAGTTCGGATTTTCAAAACAGACTTTGTGGTTACGATATATGGAGGTCAATATGAATTCAAAGCTTAAAATCATGGTGGAAACAGCACTCGTTACAGCAATTATCTGTGTAGTAGCTCCTTTTTCAATTCCACTTCCCTTTAGTCCTGTTCCCATTTCTTTTGCCATGCTGGCAATTTATCTAGGTGCCTATGCACTCGATGTGTTACCTGGCATCGCAAGCGTCCTTTTATATATTCTGATAGGGCTTGTGGGCTTGCCTGTTTTCTCTAACTTTAAGTCAGGCGTGGGAGTAATTGTAGGACCCACTGGCGGCTATATTGTAGGATATATTTTCATCGCTTTATTTGCCGGATTATTCATCAAAAAATTTGAAAAGAAGATCTGGTTGCATGCAATCGGCATCGTATTAGGACTCGCAATCTGCTATTTGCTCGGAACAGTTTGGTTCTTACATATCCTTCCTGAGCAGACAGTTAAGAGCGCCCTTATGCTTTGTGTTATTCCTTATCTTCCTGCTGATATAGTTAAGATTATTATTGCATTAATCGTAGGTCCTAAGATTAGACAGGGCGTCAAGAAGATTAATAACAAATAATTGACTAAAACCTCTAATTAATGTAATATATACATTGATAATCTTTGATTTTATTTGGAGGTAATATTCAATGAAGCATATTCAGACAATTGAAACTCGTGATTTATGTGAAAGCGCTGTAAACGGCGGATGTGGCGAATGCCAGACATCATGTCAGTCAGCTTGTAAGACATCTTGTGGTATTGCAAATCAGTCTTGCGAAAATAAAGAGAACTAATTTTCACGACTTTTAAGGCCGCCTCAAAAAGGGGCGGCTTTCTTTCTGTTTAGAGATTTTTTGTGATTGCTTCCATGCTTTCACATGCGAAATGGAGTTAATTATGATACACCAGTACAAACTTGGCGGCATAAATATAGTTATGGATATCTGTTCAGGCGCTATTCATGCTGTCGACGACGTAACCTATGATTTGATTGAAATGTTTGAGGGTACTGACAAGGATACAATCATTTCTACCCTTACTAATAAACATAATATAGATGCTTCTGAGGTCATTGAAATCTATGATGAAATCAATGAACTTAAAACAGCAGGAAAGTTATTCAAGGAAGATAACTTCGAGCCTATGGCCGGAAAACTAAAAGCTAAAACCTCTGGAGTTATTAAAGCATTATGTCTTCATATTGCTCACACTTGTAACCTCAACTGCTCATACTGCTTTGCCAGCCAGGGTAAATACCACGGCGACAGAGCAATTATGAGTTATGAAGTAGGTAAGCGAGCTCTTGATTTCTTAGTTGAAAATTCTGGTACACGTAGGAATCTTGAAGTCGATTTCTTTGGCGGCGAGCCACTTATGAACTTCCAGGTAGTCAAGGATCTCGTAGCTTATGCAAGAAGCATTGAAAAAGAAAAGAATAAGAATTTCCGATTTACTCTCACCACTAACGGTATGCTTATAGATGATGATGTAATTGAATTTGCTAATAAAGAATGCTCTAATGTTGTTCTTTCGCTTGACGGACGTAAGGAAGTCCACGATAGATACCGTGTTGACTACGCCGGCAATGGTAGCTTCGATAAAATAGTTCCTAAATTCCAGAAGCTGGTTGAGGCTCGTAACGGCAAGAACTATTACATGCGTGGCACCTTTACTCACGCTAATCCTGACTTTTTAGAAGATATCAAGACAATGCTTGATTTAGGCTTTACTGAGCTTAGCATGGAGCCAGTTGTAAGCTCTCCTGATGATGCTTCAGCTCTTACTGAAGAAGACAAGGCAATTGTCATGGAGCAGTATGAAAAGCTTGCTGAGCTTATGATAGAGCGTGATAAAGCAGGCAAGCCCTTTACCTTCTATCATTACATGATTGATTTAGAGGGTGGTCCTTGTATCTATAAAAGAATTTCTGGCTGTGGTTCAGGAACTGAATACATGGCTGTCACACCATGGGGTGACCTCTATCCCTGCCATCAGTTCGTAGGCAAGGAACAGTACAAGCTCGGTGATATCTACAACGGCGTAAGTAATCACAAGGCGCAGGACGAATTCGCTTCATGCAATGTATACGCTCGTCCCGAATGCCGCGACTGCTGGGCACGTCTTTACTGCTCTGGCGGCTGCGCTGCTAATGCCTTTAATGCCACTGGTGATATCAAGGGTGTTTACAAATATGGCTGCGATTTATTTAAAAAGCGTCTTGAATGCGCAATCATGGTTGAGGTAGCTAAGAAAATAAAAGACTAAGGAGGGGGGACGGTTCTTTCGCAACAAGGGTTGTCCCTTAGCATCATAGATGTGTAGGGACAACCCTCAGTGTGAAAGAACCGTCCCCATTAAGCATGAATACTCCAATATACGATTTTGCCCTTGAATATGCTAAAAGCAATGCAGTTAGGATGCATATGCCTGGCCATAAGGGGATAGACAGTAAATTAGGAATTGAACATTTAGACATTACTGAGTTCGATGGAGCAGACAATCTTTGGCATCCTACAGGGATTATCAAAGAAAGCGAAGCTAACGCGGGCAGACTTTTTGGTGCCCATACTTTCTATAGCACAGAAGGGTCGTCACTTAGTATTCGTGCTATGCTATTCATGGTTAAAAAGTGGGCTCTTCTTAATAATATGGAACCACTTATTTTAGCTGGTCGAAACGCCCACAAAACTTTTATTAATACTGCAGCTATTCTTGATATAAAAATTGACTGGCTGATGCCTAAAGCCGAGGATTCATATCAAAGCTGTACCATTACTTCTTATGATATTGATTCTTATTTTGAAGCAGTAGATGCAGGGGCCAAAGAACGGCCTGTTGCTGTTTACATAACTTCTCCTGATTATCTAGGAAATATGCTAGATATTAGAAAGATAGCTAATTCCTGTCACAAAAACGGCGCCTTACTTTTAGTAGACAATGCTCATGGCGCTTACCTCAAATTTTTAAACGAATCACTCCACCCTATCGATTTAGGTGCTGATTTATGTTGTGATTCAGCTCACAAAACATTACCTTCATTGACAGGCGCTGGCTATTTGCATGTAAATTTCAAAGCGGATTCATTCTTCAGCGAAAATGCCAAGAGTTCTATGGAGCTATTTGCTACCTCCAGCCCCTCATACCTCATTATGGAATCTTTGGATCTTACAAATGCCTATTTAGAGGGATTTTCTGAAGAATTATCAAAATTGACTAAAAGAGTCAGCGAGTTTAAAAGCTATCTAATCGCTCTCGGATATACTTTAAAGGGGTCTGAACCTATTAAAATTACTATTGATGCTAAAGAATATGGATACACCGGGGATAAGCTCGCCCAAAATTTAATAAAGCAGGATATTTATGTTGAATATCATGATGAGGATTACCTTGTGATGATGTTTACTACAAATACAAGTGACTCAGATTTTGCAAGACTTACAAGAGCCTTCACTGGAATTGCCAGAAGAGAAAGACTGGAAAAGGCAAGCGCTAACTTATGTAAACCAGTGCAGGTTTTTGAACCGTCCTCAGCTCTTCTTTTGCCTACAAAAAGAATTCCAAAAGCCGAGGCTATGGGACAGGTTCTGGGTGAAACCACCGTAAGCTGCCCGCCCTGTGTTCCCGTATATATGCTTGGTGAAGTGATTGACGATACCACGCTTCTTCCAGACTTTGTAAGGGTGATTGATAAGAAATAAATCACCTTAATTTAATCATTTGTTCATAGAATAAACACAGCTTACAGAGTATAGTATTGATAGTTGTATAATAACTATACAAGGAGGCACAAAATGGGAGCAGATATTAAAGTTTATAACATTACTGATCTTGAATGTGAGGTATTATATAAGGGAATTCACTACGGAGTTTGGAAGGATCCTTACACCTGCGAAGTCTTCGTATTCGAGACAGGTAGAAAGTATATAGGATGGTCACTTACAGGAATTGCATCATTTGATGTCAGCAATTTAAAAGATAGCTTCTCGTCACAATCCTTCATCGATACTTTTATTTCTAATATGCTTTTTGATGATTTTAAGTATTTAGGATGTCAGCGTATTTTTGCAAGACGAGGCGATGAGTTCTGCGTAGGTGAAGCCTATCAGAGGCTTATCAATAAGCAAGGCGTATACTACGAAAACGGAAAATACATTTATGTTAAGACTGATTCAGAAGGTCATGTAAGCAAGTCCCTTATCTTCAATTCAGAAAATGATATGTACAGTGTCATAAAGAGTCTTAATAAAATTGATTTAAGCAAGCCATTAAGCCACATACGCGGTAAAGAATCTTGTGAAAAAATCAACGACAAGCCAAAGGATGAAAGCCTTAATTGCGATGAAGATGATCTTAGGCGCGATGCATTCGTCAACAAGCTTGATGAAGTAAGTCATAAAATGGAAGAGGCTGGTCA
The DNA here is from genome assembly GCA_045639565.1 of Lachnospiraceae bacterium. Classification (GTDB taxonomy): domain Bacteria; phylum Bacillota; class Clostridia; order Lachnospirales; family Lachnospiraceae; genus UBA1258. The sequence goes on along the minus strand of JAZUDH010000061.1, from coordinate 32,552 downwards.
GATATTAAGCAGTACCGGGAAAAAGGTTGTAACATCTGGTAAGAAAGTAGTTAAAACCAGCATAAAAACAAGCAAAAAGGTTGCGGCTAAAAGTCTCTTAGCTGGCGCTTTAGTATTAAGCACTGCTGCCGCTGGCACAATTTATTTACACGAAAAGTTACACAAGAAAAATAATTAAGTGGCCTCTAGATTAGCATTTATGGCCTAGAAAAAGCATCGGGAGAATCTTTATCACTAAGTTTTCTTCCCGATGCTTTATTTTGTAAACTCATTTACCTTAGATTCCGTACTCTTCTAGTATTCTTACGAACTCCTCTAGTCCTTCCTTGTCCTCTTCAGTAAATCTTCCCACAATAGGACTGTCGATATCTAATACGCCGTAAATCTTTCCATCCTTGTGAATGGGAACAACGATTTCAGAGTTAGATGCTTCGTCACAGGCAATGTGACCCTTGAACTGGTGTACATCATATACAAGCTGTGTCTTGTCCTCAGCAACAGCAGTTCCGCATACTCCACGGCCTACGTTGATTTCGATACAGGCAACCTTTCCCTGGAATGGTCCTAACACAAGCTTACCATCCTCCATTAAATAGAATCCAGCCCAGTTAAGTCTGTCCATGTGCTCGTTGATAAGTGCTGATGCATTAGCAAGGTTAGCAATTTCGTGGCCTACACCCTCAATAAGCGCCTTAAGCTCTGCATTCATTGCTTTGTAATTCATAATCCCTAAACTCCTGTCTTTATTACTTAATTTAATGTTTCCTGATTATATACTATATTTCCCATTCACCGAACGTAACTTTCGAAGGGTTTTCGCTATGCTCACCCACTTCTTTTTCCATCCAGATCATATCATACCATTTATTAAACTTATATCCGCATTTATGGAAGGTTCCCACAAGCTTGTAGCCTAACTTTTCATGGAACATCATACTTCCATTTGTAAGATTTTCATCTTCATGACTGGTATACGCTATACAAGCATTCATGTTTAGTATTCCCATGCCCTTAAGTGACTTTTCAAGTGCATCGTAAAGTTCTTTACCGACTCCACATTTATGCATATCTTCTTTAACATAGATTGTAGTTTCTACAGCCCAGTCGTATGCCCGTCTTACTTTAAATGCGCCAGCATATGCATAGCCCATAATATTTCCTGCATCATCTACAGCCTTGATATATGGATATTTAGCAGAAATGTTCTTTATCCTCTCAGCAAACTCCTCTATACTTGGTACCTCGTATTCAAAAGAAATTGCTGTCTTTTCAACATAAGGCGCATAAATGGCTAGCAATTCTTTAGCATCTTCGATTTCAGCTCTCTCTATTCTCATTAAAACTCCATTACCTTTCCTACATGCAGCTTATCAACACTATCGCCCAGCGCATTCTTTAAGATTCCATACGCGCGGTCCTTAGTGCAATGGCCAGTACATATATAATCAATACCAACCTGCTTTAGATTGTTAGCTACTTCTGCTATTTCTTTATTAGAACGTCTGAATAAGTGAAATCCTCCAATTAACCCATACACATGCTTGTCAGGAAAGGTCTCTCTGACCTCGTTTATTATGTTAACTGCACCGCCATGTGAACAGCAGTTTATTATTATTAATCCTTTCTCAGTATCTAAAACCAAGCTCTGCTCATGCGAAAAGTTATCAGGTGTCCATCCTGTATTTAAACGCTTATACATGTTTTCTTTCTTGCCGATTTTCTCAAGTCCCGCAGTCTTATGTGGAATAAGATATACTCCTTCACAAAGCTTATAATCACCTGATGCATACTCAATTCGATCAGCATATTCTGTCGTAACATTTAGAGGCATTCCTATATATCTAGAAACAAAAAACTTTTTGAAATAACAGTTTTCTGCAGCTGACTCTCTTAAATAGAATTTAGCCTTGCTATTTTCCTTAAAAAATCTAGGCATTCCATTAGCATGATCATAATGAGCGTGACTAAGCGTTGCGTAATCCACTTCGCTTAAATCAAAGCCAAGTTTACTTGCATTATCCACAAACAAATCCGAGCTTCCAGCGTCTGCTAAAATCTTCACTCCATTATGTTCGACCATGATAGAAAGGCCCCATTCACCTGCCATTTCGCCATCAGGAATATTATCTACTAACACTGTTAATTTAGTACTCATTTTCCCCTCCACTCTCTGAATGTTATTTCAATATAATAAAACACTCCTATACATTATAGGAGTGTTTCTGTATTTTATATAACAATATTTTGACTATGTTGTAAAGAAGTAATGTCTTAACAATATTTTAAAATATCATATGTATGATATTCATGGCTTTACGTGTCCATTTATTTCTAGACCACGCTATCCTTCGTTCCATACCACACGATAAATCCAATTGCTATACCAAACAGTGTCAGATAGATTGCGCAGCGGGCAATTGAATATTTTTCCAAGCAGTAATCATAAACTACGTCCAGCCACCTGGTACCTGCGACCTCACCAATCACCCAGATATCCGCATTTTCATATCTTTCTTTATGAAACCCATAGCAATCCGCATAAAATTCTGTAATTGTTTCACTTCCTATTATTTCAAAACAAGGAATTTCAATGCGGCCGTTGCCATTACTTATCTTACTTACAATAAGCTTGTCGCTAATAACAACAGGAAGCACATATCCATCGTCCAAAGTAACCTCATAGGTTCCAAGCGTTACCGCCTCTTCTGGAAATTTGTAGCTTACATTTATTATCTCCTGCAAAACTGTTCTTTCTTCCCCAGAAAGATATCTATACGCATGCAGTTCTTCACCTACATATTTTACCGAGTCAGATGCGACATTCAATGTAATAAGTTCACGTTCAGCATTCTGAGCGGCCCAATCCAGCTCATCGTAGGTTGTACACACTATTTTGTTGCCAGAAGTAGCATTAGCCATATATACGGCAAAAGAAGATATATCAGCTTTTCCGCTGTACTCATGACCCTCAATATATCCAGATGCCCATATATCATAGGCATTTTCATAGGTATATTTCAAATTGAACTGATGTGCATGCATGAATGTAGTGAGCACTAAAAATATCATAGTCATTATCACAAGGCTTTTTCTTACAAAGCTACATGGCTTGCCATCTAAATATATTTTTGTAGCTTTTCTAATTGTTTCAATTTTAGCAATAAGCACTATCACTATTAGTATCAATATGATCGTATTAATAGTAAAATTGTACTGTTCACTATATCCACCCTTTTTCTTTATGGCTATATTAGTAGATATTACGCTAGTAATTATGAAACATATCACACTGTACTCAGCTATGCATACAATATCGTAGCTTCTTGATAGTTTTCTATTCTTTTCTTTAATTTCATTGGTGATTCCATAGTTTATAGTGCCTTCTGCTAAAATTAAAATAATAGCAAAAGCCACTGACAGTACTGCTCCTATAGTTTCAACACCATTATGCGCTGAAAACATATCTAAAAATGTGCTGTTTATTTTTATAAACAATGATAAAAATGAGAGATTTCTTGCATACTTTATAGCTCTTTTCTTTGGCGCTGCCAGCACACAAAGATGCATTGAGACTATAAGTGCAATAAGAGGCATCATTCCGATAAGTTCATTGAGTCTCTCAATCACAACTTTGTAACGCAAAAATGCCAAAAGTAAATAAGATGCAAGCAATAGTATCAGTGAAACTCCATAGAAGTTTAAAGCGACACCAAGCTGCTTTTCGTAAGATTTGGCAGAGTCCTCGCTGCCATTCTCACTAAGAAGTACATTCCCCATATGTACGCCCCCTGGTTAATATTTATCTTTACGTCTGTAAAACGTCTAGATATCCCGAATTATTCTAAAACATCGTATGGTGTCCCACAAGAATAAGGGCTGTTAATATCACATCTTCCATGGTGATATTCTTTCTTGTAGGAACCCTGTTCGACTTCATCAGAAACCTTAACCTTAAGTCTAGAGGTTCCTTCCATCGTCATTTTATCAATAATAGCAACTAAATCATCAATTTCTTTATTGTTCATATCACGCTATAGGGACGGTTCTTTTTATGCGACGATTGTCCCTTCGTATACACACGAAGGGACACCCGTCGCTTTTTTGTACTCATGATTGGTTCAATAGCTACGTCCCTTTTTAGTATTATAACACGTTTCTTTTGCTCCATGTAGTGAAATTAATGTTAATTTAACGTTTGTTACGCAGTTCTACAATTTCAATGTATCTTTATGTAATTTCTACGCGAAAGGACGCACATATGAAAAAAAGTATACGTACAAAGCTTATGATTGTCATCATACCCATAACAATCATAACATTCTTGATTTCTTCAAGTATTCTTGTATTAAAGGGATTAAACAGTATTGAAGAAAAATCTCAAAAGCTCTTACTTCAGGAAACTAATACCTGCGTAGAAGCAATCGAAACCACGCTTAATACAGTTCTAGGTGATGCAGAAATACTGCATGAAAATCTGGAACTATTTGATCCAAGTGGCAAGGAATTGGATGATTTTTTAGCATACACAATGACAGTTAATGAAGCTTTCCCGTATGGTATTTACATGGGTGATAAGTTTAATAACTACTTCGATCCAAGCTGGGTACCTGATGAGGGTTATATTGCTTCTGAAAGACAATGGTATTTAGATGGTATTGATAAATCTAAAATGACTTTTGGCGAAGCTTATATTGATTCCCAAACTGGTGAAATATGTGTTTCTGCAAGCTGTAAGCTCGCTGCCCATGGAAATGATGACATGGTATTATCTATAGACGTTTTCTTAAACAGTATATCTGAAATGGTAGCACAGTATGAGATTTTAGATAACGGTTACTGTTTCTTAGTAAATGTATCTGATGGAACTATTTTTTCACATCCAGATTCAAGCTTACTAGGAAAAAATGTCTATGAGTTAGATCCTAAATGCACAGAAGCAGTTGCCTCAGCATATATCGGAAAAAACAACAACAAAATTGTTGAAATATCATCTTCAACAGGTGACTATGTTATCAATGTTTCAAGCATCGGTATCGGCTGGGATGTAGTTGCAATTGTTCCTAAATCAGACATGACTGGTGCGGTTGTATCTATGATACGTACTGCTGTTATTTCTACCTTCCTTATTGTATTAATTTTAGTTGTGGTTCTACAGATTTCTATCAGAAGAACCTTAAAGCCTATCGATCAGCTAACTGGTAATATCGAAAAGATGACTAGTGGTGATTTCACCGTTGAAATCAAAGATCGTAACAACGATGAAATCGGTTATATGAGTAACAAGCTAAAAGAATTTGTACAAAAGATGCGAAGTATGTTTATTCAGATTAAAGAAATATCTGAAACCCTCACTGACCAGGCTGATAATAGTACAAACACATCAACAGAGTTATCCGAATCAGCTAATGTACAGTCTGATTCAATGCAAAAGCTCAATGATACAGTAGAGCAACTTTCTATATCAATTGATGAAGTTGCAGAAAATGCTTCTTCTTTAGTAGAAGCAATTACCACCGCTTCCGATAGCAGTGCTCACGTTAACGAAAAGATGAATGCTGTTACTTCTTCTACCGAAAGCGGAAAGACAGGAATGGAAAAAGTATCTCTTTCTGTTAAGAGTAGTGAAGAACAGATGCATAAGCTAAAAGAAGTAGTTAACAAGGTTGGCGAAGCCACCTCACAGATTAATAAGTTTGTGGATACAATCGGTGATATTGCAAACCAGACAAACTTGCTCTCGCTAAACGCTTCTATCGAAGCTGCAAGAGCCGGTGAAGCAGGTCGAGGCTTTGCAGTAGTTGCTGATGAGATTCGAAGCCTCGCTGATACAAGTTCTTCATCAGTTTCAGAGATATCAAATATAACTCAGGACATCAGCGTACTTGTCAATGAAGTAATGGGCGAAACACAAAATAGTGTTGAAAAGATGCAAGAATGTAATGCGTTAGTTGAAACAGTAGTTACTAATTTTGATGATATCTACGATTCAATCCAGGATGCATCTACTAATGTTTCTAATATGGTTAAAGAATTCACTCAGATTGGTGACATGGCTACTAACATGGCAGCAATTGCCGAAGAACAGGCAGCTAGCACCACAGAAATCATGACAACCGCTAACCAGCTTGCTAAGCTTGCTCAAAGCCTTTCTGGCAATAGCCAAAGTGTTAATGAAGCAGCTCAGAAGATATCTGATACCTCAGATGTATTAGCTGGATACATGAAGAAATACACACTATAGGGACGTGGCTTTTTAACCGAGGGTGGTCCCTTCGAAATGACTATTTACGGCGCTAGGATGCTTTTCTCTTCCTAGCGCCGTATTTTATGTTGTTCTTTAGGCTTCTTGACACCAGAGACGATTTCTTCGAGCTTAAGCTTGTGTATAAAAATGATGTTTTGATTTGTTAAAAAACCTCTTGACACTATTCCACTTGTGGTATATAACTTTATTCAACAAGTGGAATAACATAAAGGGAGAATTTTTTATGAATATGGTAATACATGATTTAAACGAAAATGAATGGGCTAAGTTTAAGTCTGACTATGAAGGCTATGAAATCATTTCAGATAATAATAACATCAAGCCATGTGTAGGATGTTTTGGCTGCTGGCTTAAAAATCCTGGGGAATGTGTGATTCATGATGGTTATGAATGTATGGGTGAGAAGCTTTCCAGAACAGAAAAGCTTGTCATTATAAGCAGATATACCTATGGCGGTTTCAGCAGTTTTGTTAAGAATGTGGTGGATAGAAGTATCAGCTATGTACTTCCATTTCTTCATGTGGCCAAGGGCGAAACACACCACAAATATCGCTATAACAAGAATCTTGATCTGGAAGTTATTTTTTACGGCGTCGAACCTACAAAAGAGATTCAAAATGGCGCTAATAAATACGTCAAGGCAGTGTGCCTAAACTTAGGAGCTAATCCTTGTGAAGTAAAATTCGAAGACCTTACTAAGGTATCAGACAAAGATTTAGCCTCAACAACTGATGAGCTTAGCGAATCTACTATAATCGATTCAACCGCTACCAGCGACCTTAACGGAACGATTCTGCTTAACTGCAGCCTTCGAGGTGAATGGGCTAATTCCAGAGCATTCTTAGAAAAGGTTAAGGAAAATATGAGTACCGAGGCAACATTGCTCGATTTTGTTAAATTTCTTAAATCTGAAGACGCGCTTTTTGAACAGCTTTCTTTGGCCAAAGAAATTGTGCTGGCAATGCCTTTATATGTAGATGGTATTCCATCTCATGTGATTAGAATAATGGAAAAGCTTGCGAAATTAGATCATAATGGCGCTAAAAATATATATGTCATCACAAACATGGGATTCTTCGAAAGTAAGCAGACTACTAATCTCCTTCAAATGATGAAAAACTGGTGTAATGAGATTGGATACAATTACTGCGGTGCACTAGCTGTAGGGGCAGGCGAAATGGTGGGACCACTTATGAGAAAGATTCCCTTAGACAAGGGACCTGTTAAGGATGCTGGAGTGGCATTGCTTAAGATGGTAGAATGCATCGACACTAATAAGCCTTTTGATGACTGTTATACAGGTCCAAATGGATTCCCTAGATTTTTGTATCTTATGATGGCTAATAGGGGCTGGGTTAGACAGATTGAGGCCAATGGTCTAAAAAAATCCGACTTATATAGGAGAAAATAAGATGCTAAAGCATGGCATATTAGGTTTACTTAATTATAAAGATATGACTGGATATGAGGTAATGGAAATCTTTAGAGATTCGCTCAATTTCTTTTGGACTGCTCAGACCAGTCAGATATATCGTGAACTTCAAACTATCGAAAAAAATGGCTGGGCGTCCTGTCATATCGAGGAGCAGGCTGGCAAGCCAGCCAAAAAAATCTTTCATATCACAGAAGCTGGCAAGAAAGAATTAATAAGCTGGTTAGGTAACGGACAGTTTAAAAATGAAAATAATTCAATACTTCTTAAAGTGTTTTTCATGGGAGAAATAGAGAAAAGCCGGTCCGTAAATTTCTTCGAAACGCTATCCAAAGCCTGCGATAATTCTGTTGAAGCCTTAAAACAGGTTCCAGATATTATCGATTCTTACACCGATGTCCTTGCAGACGAGCAAAAAGCCTTGTATTGGAAAATGACTGCCGAATACGGAAGAATGATTTCAAAAGCAACAAAAGAATGGAGCGAGTACTGTATAGGCCTGCTCCAAGAAAACGAGACTTCAACAATTACATCGCTGTAGTGACTCTCTCACCTCAGCATCGTATTGTCTCATTTCTCACACACAAAAGAAATAAAAGGGCATCCCGTCGGGTGCCCTTTTATATTATAACTATTTAACTTTATTAATCTTAAACAGCGTATTTCCTTTTGAATCCAATAGGACATCTCCAGAATTATCATAGTGGATTTCAATCTGATATGAATCCTTAGCGTTTAATTTCTGCCAATCAGCGAAGCTAACAGAATATGTTACTGTTTTCTTTTTTATCTTAAGCTCTACGTAGTAGTTTTCTTTCTTGCTACCCTCTCGCTCTGTGGCAGTTAGCTTAGTGTCTCCCCAGTAAGGATTCTGGTCATGATTAGAGGTTTTCACGTCGCGGGTTGCTTCCCATCGCCATATGTCATAGTAGTACTTTGTAGCATATACAGGTTCTTGCCTATAAACCGGACGTTCCTCGTATTCAGTATAATACTCTGTTTTATATCTGGGAGTTTCAACGGCTACATTTTCAAAGTATCCATTTCCTAAGTCCTTTTGCTCATAATGGGTATCGTATCCATCAAGCACCTGACGGCTCTTCTCAACAGCTACGGTTTCATAGTGATCCAGAACCTGCTTGTACTCTTTTATCTCTTCCCTTGAACTCGTGACCTCTGCTCCTTTTGGAACTGACCAGTCGCTCTCATGCTTTAAAAGATTTTCTTCAATAGTAATGGAACGTTCCCATGACAAGTCATTTACTGTGGCGGTTTCAACCTTAGTATGATTAGCCCATAGGTAAATTCCTAAAATGACTGCGGCAATCAGTGCAAGTGGCCACCATGTAAATTTCTTCTTTTTTACAGGTGCAGGCCTTGTTAAAGCAGCTTCCTTTTCTTTCTGTTCCTGCTCCTTTTGTTTAGCTTCACGTCTTAAATCGAAATAGTTTTTCTCACTATCCTCTCGTGATGCACCACAACTCTTACAAAAAGTGTCATTATCACTGTTTAGCGTGTTGCAAAAAGAACAGTACCAGTCAGCATTTCTGTTTACCTTACTTGCTTCCTCGGCGCTTAGCTCAACTTTGTCCTTTAAATAGAACTGTACGCTCTCATCTCGAGGGTGTCCGCAGCTACGGCACTCTCTCTTGTCTCCTCGATTTCCCTTGGCACCACAGAATTGGCAATCCCAGTACCCCATGATGATTGGATTATCATTCTTCATTTTCTTCTCCCCATTCACAGATTCGTATATATTTACCTGACAATATCTCCATACATGTCAGGACGTCTGTCTCTAAATATTCCCCAACTTAGTCGGTTATATGAAACTTCATCTAGATCAAATTCATGTACTAATACTTCTTCTTTATCTCTTGAAGCAGACTCGACCAAATCGCCTGTCTCATCAGCTATAAAGGATGATCCGTAGAATAGTAATGAAGACTCAAGCATCGCATTCTCCTTGCAAGGCTTTACTTCTTCAAGACCTATTCTATTAGCAGCTACAACAGGCACAAGATTGCTTCCTGCATGTCCTTGCATACAACGTCTCCAGTGAGGCATGCTGTCACTTTCTAAAATAGGCTCACTTCCAATAGCTGTAGGATAGAATATAATTTCAGCACCGTTCACTGCTAGTGACCTTGCAGTCTCAGGGAACCACTGATCCCAGCAGATACCTATACCTATTTTAGCAAATTTTGTATCCCACACCTTAAATCCAGTATTGCCTGGAGTGAAATAGAATTTTTCCTGATAGAAATGATCATCTGGAATATGTGTCTTGCGATATACTCCTAAGTTAGTTCCATCAGCATCAATAACAGCAATACTATTATATAGCACCAGTCCGTCTTTTTCATAAAAACTAACAGGAATGACAACATTTAATTCTTTTGCCACCTTCATAAAATGCTTTATCGCAGGATTCTCATCAACGCTAGTAGCATAATCATAGTATTCGTATCTTCTTTCCTGACAAAAATATTGTCTTTCAAAAAGTTCAGGAAGCAAAATGATATTCGCACCTTTAGAAGCCGCCTCTCTTACCATTTTGTCAGCATGCTTAATATTTTCTGATACATCAGTAGTACATTTCATCTGTACTGCTGCCACACTTACCTTGCGCATCTTTACTCCTCTTTCCCAGATGGAATCTGCTGTGTAATACAATGAATGTTTCCGCCGCCTACTATCACAGTTCTTGCCTTAATAGGATAAACCTTTCTAGTAGGGAAAAGTTCACTTAATAGCTTAACCGCCTTTTCATCATTAACATCTCCAAACTGTGGCACGATTACACCACCATTTGAGATATAAAAATTCACATACGAAGCAGCTAATCTTTCACCTGCTTCACGTACATCCTCGCCTTCCTCGAACTCATAGCCCATAAGCTCATCTTCCCTTACACACACTGGTTCATCAGGGATATATAGCTTGTGAACCTTGAATTTACGGCCCTTAGCGTCCGTTGACTGATTCAGTACCGCCATGCTTTCATTAGATAGCTCCCACTGCGGATCATTTTCATCATCTGTCCATGCAAGTACTACTTCTGCAGGTCCTACAAAGGCGCACGCATTATCAACATGTTCGTTGGTTTCATCATTATATATTCCACGAGGCAGCCATATAACCTTAGTCGCCCCGAGATATTTTAAAAGCTTTTCTTCAATTTCAGCCTTACTTAAGTCAGGATTACGACCCTTACTCAATAAGCAGCTTTCTGTAACTAATATGGTGCCCTCTCCGTCAGAATGAATCGAGCCACCTTCTAACACAAAAGGATGTGCATCATAAGTATCTATACCTAATACTTCGTTCATCTTTCTCGCTGCAGCATCATCCATTTCATAACTTGCATACAAGCCATCGAAGTCGCCGCCCCAGGCATTGAATTTCCAGTCAATTCCACGAACTTGACCATTTAAGTCAACTACACATGTAGGCCCTACATCTCTTGCCCATGCGTCGTCAGTTTCAATATTTATAACCTCAATGTTTTGGTGACCTTCTAAAGCTTTCCTTGCCTCTTCGTAGCCATCTCCATAAGCACACATGTACACAGTCTCACTCTTAGCAATTGCATCAGCAATCTCTGTGAACGTTTTTTTAGCTTCCACTCCGCCATAAGGCCATGAACCAGGTCTGACAGGCCATATCATCATGGTAGCTCTATGATGTGCATACTCTGCTGGCATAAAAAAGCCATCTTCAAAAGGCATTCTATCAATTACTCTCATTAAGATAATCTTTCTTTAAAATCTTCATATCCGAAACTTTTAACAATCTTACAGTCTCCATTTACATCCATCGCTGCGATTGCAGGAAGACCTATTCCGTTAAAAGTATTATTCTTGACCATTGAATATATGGCCATATCTTCAAAATATAGCTTATCTCCCACCTTTATTTCCTGGGCAAAAGAATAGTCTCCGATAATATCACCAGCTAAACAGGTATAGCTAGATAATCTATATGTATATGGCAGTACTTCTGGCTCCGAAGAATCCTTTAATGGTGGTCTATAAGGCATTTCTAAAACGTCTGGCATGTGACATGCAGCTGAAGCATCTAAAATCAAAGTCTTGATTCCATTATCAACAATATCCAGGACTTCAGTTACAAGGTATCCTGCCTTTAGGGCAATAGCCTCGCCAGGCTCTACATAAACTGAAACTCCGTAAGTGTCCTTTACATGCTTAATACATTTTATGAGCTTATCCACATCATAATCTTCTCTTGTGATATGATGTCCACCACCCATATTAAGCCACTTCATTCCATGAAGATACTTTCCGAATTTCTCTTCAAAAGCAACAAGCGTGGTCTCTAAATCATCAGAGTTTTGCTCGCATAATGTGTGAAAATGAAATCCATCAAGGTATTGTAAGCATTCAGGATCTTCAGCCAGTGCTTTTTCAAGATTTGCTAGAGTAACTCCTAATCTTGAACCTGGTGCGCAAGGATCATAAATAGCATGATCACCCTGCGTAGAGCATTCAGGGTTTAGTCTTAAACCCATACTAGTCTTTCCTTGAAGACGCTTACTATACTTTTTTACCTGCGATACTGAGTTAAATACAATGTGATCACATATACTTGCAATCTCATCAATCTCATTTTCTTTAAATGCAGGTGCAAAACAGTGATTCTCAAGCCCCATCTCTTCGTGGCCTAGCCTAGCTTCATAAAGACCACTTGCTGTAGTTCCACTTATATATTTACCAATAAGAGGGTATTCATAAAACATCGAAAATGCTTTCTGCGCTAGTAAAACATGGCATCCTGCTTCCTCTTCTACCCTCTTTAAAATGGTAAGATTCTCGATTAGCTTCTTTTCATCCACCACATAACATGGTGTAGGTAATTCATTGATTTTCATTAAATCTCCTAAAAACCAGTCGGTACGCTACGTGCTATACCTGTTTTGGTTTTAATTCACTTCGTGAGTTTAGGGACCAAAACACCGCACCCGCTTCCTCCTAAAAACCAGTCGGTACGCTACGTGCTCTCCTACCTATTTTAGCCTCTAATTTACTGCGTAAATTAGGGTACTAAAACAGGTGACTCATCAACCACCCAAGGTAGTCCCCACTTATTAAGGGCTTCCATGTATGGATCTGGATCAAATTCATCTGTTGTGAATACACCAGGCTTTTTCCAAAGGCCAGATACTACCATCATGGCACCTATCATAGCAGGCACACCTGTTGTGTATGAGATAGCCTGTGATTCAACTTCTTTGTAGCATTCCTGATGATCACATACGTTGTAAATATATAATGTCTTTTCCTTGCCATCCTTGATACCAGTAAAGATACAACCAATGTTTGTCTTACCAACTGTACGAGGACCCAGCGATGCAGGATCTGGTAATAATTCCTTTAAGAACTGGATAGGTACAATCTTAGTGCCATTAAAGTCTACAGGAGTTGTAGAAAGCATTCCTACGTTTTCAAGGCACTTCATGTGTGTTAAGTAGCTCTGACCAAATGTCATAAAGAAACGAATTCTCTTGATTTCAGGGAAGTTACGTCCTAAAGCTTCGATTTCTTCGTGGTGTAATAAATACATGTCCTTTTCACCTACACCCTCGAAGTTATATTCTCTCTTGATGCTCATAGCAGGAACTTCAATCCATTTTCCATTTTCCATATATGAACCTGGAGCTGAAACCTCACGTAAATTAATCTCAGGATTAAAGTTAGTAGCAAATGGATAACCATGATCACCACCATTACAGTCTAAGATATCAACAGTATGAATTTCATCGAAATAATGCTTTTTAGCATATGCTACAAATACACTTGTAACACCAGGGTCGAAACCTGTACCAAGTAATGCAGTTAAGCCAGCCTTTTTAAACTTATCTTCATAAGCCCACTGCCATGAATAGTCAAAATAAGCTGAGAAGCCTAATCTCTTACATCTTTCTTCGTAAATAGCTCTCCATTCAGGATCATTAGTATCTTCAGCTTCGTAGTTTGCTGTATCAATATAATGAACATTAGCTGCAAGGCAGGCATCCATGATTGTTAAATCCTGATAAGGAAGTGCCAGATTCAATACTGCATCGGGAGCATATTCCTTGATAAGCTTTGTCAGTTCTTCTACATTGTCAGCATCAACCTTGGCTGTTGTGATTTTAGTCTTTGTAGTAGGCTGTAATTTTTCCTTTAATGCATCGCACTTAGAAACAGTACGGCTTGCGATCATTATTTCATCGAATACATCGCTGTTCTGACAGCATTTATGGATTGCAACACTTGCTACGCCACCGCAGCCGATAATCATTAATCTACTCATTTTTAGTTTTCTCCTCTTCTTCGAGCAATTCTTCAACATACTTAGGAAGCATAAAAGCTCCCTTATGAAGGTGTGTTGTATAATACCAGGTTCTAATATTTCTTGCATCCCACTCTGCGGGCTTGAAATTCTTTAATGGATGATACTTCTTAGACGCAAATCCGAACATCCAGTAGCCTGCAGGACAGGTAGGAATACTAGCCTGATACACACGGCTTATAGGAAAGCATCTGAATACCTTTCTATGCATTGATCTAAAAGCTGCCTCATCTTCATCATAGAAAGGGCTACCATGCTGATAAACCATGATTCCATCTTCCTTAAGAGCTCTAAAGCAGTGTCCATAAAACTCCTTGGTAAAGAGTCCTTCGGTATGTCCGAAAGGATCTGTAGAATCATTGATAATCAGATCATATTTATCATTTAATCGTCTTAAATATCTAAGACCATCAATATTTATAATGTTAACTCTAGGATCATCGAATCCTTTAGCAGTTTCAGGGAAAAATCTGCGGCTTACCTCGATGAACATCTCATCAGGCTCAACAACGTCAATCGATTCAATCTCTGGATACTGAATTAAAGTTTTGGCCACTCCTCCATCACCACCACCGATGATAAGGACATTTTTAACGTTAGGATGCACTGCCATAGGTACATGCACTACCATTTCGTTGTATATGAATTCGTCTGCTTCTGAGAAAATGATTTCACCATCAAGTACAATCATCTTTCCAAATTCTCTTGTTTTAAAAACATCTATACGCTGGTAATCGCTCTGACCTGAAAAGAGCTGCTCGTCTATACGAATGCTTGTCTTTACATGGTCTGTATCCATCTGCGAAAACCATATGTCCATCTGCTTGTCTGACATGAACCTTTACTCCTGACTACTTATTCTTAATTACATTCAAATGTGCAACTGTAGGATCAAGAGTGCCCTGAACTGAGCATCCCTTCTCCCCGGCATATTTGATGTATTCAATTATTTCCTCAGTTATTCTTTCGCCTGGCGTAAGAATAGGAATTCCAGGAGGGTAGCACATTACCAACTCTCCACTTACCTTTCCGGCGGATTCCTCGATAGGAATGCTGACCTTGTCTGAATAGAAGGCCTTCTGAGGCGAAAGAACCATTTCTGGCTGTATAAAATCTCCACAGTACATGTTCTTTTCGTCCTTGCCATATAGACGTTTTATGTCCTCTAGCGCTCCAACCAGACGCTCTATATCCTGAATACGATCGCCAATTGAAATATATGCTAAAATGTTTCCAATATCGCCAAACTCTATTTGAATATCGTATTCATCTCTTAAAAGGTCGTAAACCTCAATACCTGTAAGGCCTATTCCCTGTGTAAACACAGATAACTTGGTTACGTCATAATCATAAACGCTGTCACCATCTACAAGTTCTTTACCATATGCATAATAGCCACCGATTGCATTAATTTCATCCCTTGCATATTCAGCCATTTTAGCTACTTTAGCAAAAGATTCAGCGCCTCTAAGTGCAAGATTACGTCTTGAGATGTCTAAGCTTGAAAGAAGAAGATACGACGCACTGGTTGTCTGAGTAAGGTTAATAATCTGTCTGACATACTCAGCATCCATAGCTGGTCCGCATAATAAGATAGAACTTTGTGTTAAGCTTCCACCTGACTTATGCATAGAAACAGCAGCCATATCTGCACCCGCTGCCATGCCTGATATAGGAAGGTTCTCACCAAAATAAAGGTGAGTTCCATGAGCCTCATCAGCTAGCACCTTCATCCCATGAGCATGTGCTATCTCAACTATTTTTTCTAAGTTAGAGCAGATTCCATAATATGTAGGATTGTTTACTAAAATAGCAACAGCCTTAGGATGCGCTGCAATAACTCGCTCGATTTCACTCACTTCAACGCCCATAGCAATACCGATTTTAGCATTAACCTTGGCCTCAACATAGACAGGTACCGCACCACATAATACAAGCGCATTTATAACACTCTTATGCACGTTACGAGGTAAGATAATCTCATCTCCTGCCTTACAAACTGACAAAATCATGGTCTGTACTGAGCTTGTGGTGCCATTTACCATCAAAAAAGCATGTGCGGCGCCAAAAGCTTCAGCTGTAAGCTCCTCGGCTTCACGAATAACGGATACCGGGTGTCCCAGGTTATCTAGCGGTTTCATTGAATTAACATCGATACCTACGCATCGCTCTCCTAATAATTCAACGAGCTCAGGGTTTCCACGGCCCCTCTTATGGCCGGGAACATCAAAAGGCACAATTCTACGCTTACGAAACCACTCAAGTGCCTCATAAATAGGTGCTGAACGCTGATTCTTCATATCTCTCCATTCCCAGGTTACTTAGTAACCTAAAAACATAAAATAAAAAAGGTAGACGACATACATCATCTACCTGAATTTACTAATTCATCATTAGTTGTTGTTCTGAGAGCTTGCAAAAGAAAATGCTACTCTTATTGACCGTTTCACAAGATGATGTGCATATTGCACTGATTATAAAGTAATCAACTTATAAAATTTGAGCTTCTAACTCAATCAATAATTCGCTCTGCAAAACAACTATGTTTTACTCACGTGTAAATAGTATATTCTTTTAGGCCTATTGTCAATTAGAAAAATAAACCAATTATTAGGCCACTTAGAACGCCAAATGCATATAATAGACCAATAACCTTAAGTGTACGCTTTGCATCCTTAGATGCTCTGGCCAAAACCACCCAGCCTATACCGGCACCAGTAAGCAGTCCAGCTATCATCGAGCCTACTGAAAGTCCACCTTCAAGATAAAGCTTTGTTATAACCACACTAGATGCACAGTTAGGAATTAATCCTACTAAACCAGTAAGTACTGGTCCTATTAATTTATGATTTAAAATCGAATTTGTGAGAACGTCCTCACCTACAAACCCGATTAGTAAACCTAGTATTACGTTTACTAATAAAACAAATACCGTGATCTGCAATGTGTGCTTAACTGCCGACTTAACTGTATCCTTGTCACAGTTACAATGAGCCTCTTCACACATCGCATGAATACGGATGTGGATATGAGCATTCTCATTTCTAAACAGCACATAATCTGTCACATATCCCCAGAACACACCAAGTAATATCTTGGCTCCTAAAACGGAAAGGATAAAGGTTATCGGTGCATGCTCTGAGATAAGCATAGGAAGCATCTCATCTGATGTTGAAAGATATATCGCAAGGATTGTACCAAGTGATATTACTCGTCCCGCATAAAGACTTGAAGCTGCAGCTGAAAAACCACACTGTGGCACAGCGCCTAAAGCCCCGCCTATAAGAGGTCCGAAATTACCAGCCTTTTGCACCCACAAAAGCACTTTGTTAGAGGTTTTATGCTCTAAATATTCCATTGCAAGATATGTTAGAAGCAGGAATGGTACAAGCTTCGCTGTATCTATCACTGCATCTAACAAAATATCTAAAATTGTTTCTATCATCTATAATCTCCATTTCGCAACGCGAAATCTGGAAATCTTTAGTTCACAATCACTGCTGTTCCATCTTAGCAAGCTTAGCTGCCTGATCTGCTGCAATTAAACTATCAAGTATTTCCTGGATGTCTCCGTCAAGTACACCCTCAAGATTGTGAGTAGTAAGACCTATACGATGGTCTGTTACACGGCTCTGAGGGAAATTGTAGGTTCTAATCTTTTCAGAACGGTCACCTGAACCGATCTGACTTCTACGAAGCTCTGCTTCTTCATCATGCTGCTTTTGTAACTCAAGGTCATATAGCTTGGCACGAAGTAAAGCAAACGCCTTGTCACGGTTTTGTAACTGGCTCTTTTCAGTCTGAGAATAAACAACTATACCAGAAGGATAGTGTGTTAAACGAACAGCAGAGTCAGTTGTATTGACACACTGACCACCGTTACCAGAGGCACGCATTACGTCAATACGAATATCCTTTTCATCAATAACAACATCAACGTCTTCAACCTCAGGCATAACAGCAACTGTGATTGTAGAAGTATGGATACGTCCGCCTGATTCTGTTTCAGGTACACGCTGTACACGATGTACACCACTTTCATATTTAAGCTTTGAGTATGCTCCATTACCAGAAATCATGAAGTGAACGTCCTTGATACCACCAATTCCGATATCATCGATGTTCATAACTTCAACCTTCCAACGCTGGCTGTCAGCATAGTGTACATACATACGGTATATTTCTGCCGCAAAGAGTGCAGCCTCGTCTCCACCGGCGCCGGCACGTATTTCAACGATAACGTTCTTGTCATCGTTAGGGTCCTTAGGAAGTAATAAAATCTTTAATTCTTCTTCAAGCTTGACTACATCTTCTTTGGCCTGAGCGAGCTCTTCTTTAAGCATTTCTCTCATGTCTTCATCAGATTCTTCATCAAGCATCATAAGGCTGTCTTCGATATCCTGCTTAGCCTTTTTGTATTTCTTGTAAGTTTCAACGATAGGTGTTAAATCACTTTGTTCCTTCATAAGCGCGCGGAAACGAGTCTGATTATCAGTTACACCAGGCGATGAAAGCTCACCTAACAATTCCTCGAAACGGATTAGTAAATCCTCTAACTTATCAAACATTAAAATCCTCCATTCAACATGACCTGGTTACTTACTGTCTAAAGATACCCTTTACAACACGGTCATTGCCGCCGTAATCCTTGATTACCTCGACACCTATGTAGCCATGGCTCTTTAATAGGCTTGAAACACTCTCACCCTGGTCACATCCTATTTCAAATGCCACAAGCGAGCCTCTGTTTAAGTGCTTGCTTACGCCATCAATTATCAGTTCATAAAAATACAATCCACTTTCATGACCATTTAGTGCAATAAATGGATCATGGTCCCTCACTTCAGGCATCAGTTCCTCAATTTCACAAGTCCTGATGTATGGTGGATTAGATACGAATATATCGAATTTACCTTCAATATTTGAAAACAAATCTGACTCTACAAATGTTGCTTCAATGTTAAGACTTCTCGCATTTTCTCTTGCTATTTCCAAAGCCTTAGGGCTTATATCAGCACCTACACCCTTACAGTCATTAGAATAACGTAACAAACTTAATAATATGCAACCGCTGCCAGTACACATATCAAGTATGCTCATACCATCATGTAAGTCTTTAAGCACGGTTTCAACTAAAATCTCAGTGTCAGGCCTGGGAATTAATACATCCTTAGATACTTTAAAGTCAAGTCCCATAAAGCCCTGCGTGCCAGTAATGTGCTGTAGAGGTACATGTGTAGCCCTAATATCAAGCTTTTCGATATATTCACTTTCTTTTTCAGTCGCTACCTCGACGTCACCTTTTGTGTAAATATCACTTGCAGTAGTGCCGCATACATGCTCAAGCAATAGTCTTGCATCAATTTTGTAGTCAGGAATGTCTGCTGCTTTAAGCTTAAGACACCCATATTCATAGAGCTTAGAGTAAGTCATTTTTCCTTTTTCTTAGAATCGTTAGCTGCATTAATTGCATCATACTCATCTTCTTTAATATCAAACTTTTCTTTTAAGAAATCTTTCCAGTCAAATACTGCTTCAACAGCAGCGATTGCTACCTCAACCATCTTAGCATCGGGTTCCTTGGTAGTAATCTTTTGTAATGCCATGCCAGGAGCCGAAATGATTTTCACAAACCAGTTGTTGCTACGTCCTGCAAGGCGGATTACTTCATAAGCAATGCCTGCAATAACGGGAACAAGGCACAATCTTATAACCACCTTAAGTAAAGGCGATTCCACTCTGATAAATACAAACAAAATAACACTTATAAGTACTACTAAAAGCATAAAGCTGGTTCCACATCTACGATGTAAACGTGAACTCTTCATAACATTATCAACTGTAAGAGGACGTCCATGCTCGATACAGTTGATACATTTATGTTCTGCACCATGATATCTATAAACTCGTTTAATATCCTTGCTAACAGAAATAAGCATTACATAAGCTAAGAATATGAAGATTCTAATAAGTCCTTCAATCAATGCTACTAATGTTTCGTTTCTAACATCTACTGTTACCTTTGATGTAATAAAGAAAGGTAACCATATAAAAATAGCTACTGCAAAAAGAACAGAAAGTGTTGTAACTACACTTGTTAAAAACTTTTCAACGTTGCCCTTAAAAATCTTGTTAAGTGCTCGGTCAAGCTTAGTTTCCTGCTCCTTGCCATCTTCATAAAATGAAGCTGAGTAGTTAAGTGTTTTCATACCTAATACAAGGGAATCAATAAAGTTAAATACACCTCTAAAGAAAGGAATATTCTTTAACGTACTGTTTTTAACAGTACCTGTAAATTCGTCAATATCTACTTCAATTTCTCCGTTAGGCTTACGTACTGCAACTGCGTATTTGTCCTTATTCTTCATCATAATGCCTTCAAGTACTGCCTGTCCGCCAATACCTGAATAACGGGCTTTACGTTTTTTCTTATTGCCTGCCATAATCTAACCCTCCAGTCATACCAGTATTCCCATTATACAATATTTCTAGATAAAACATAAGGTTGAGACAAAAATCTCAACCTTACCAAAGAATTCTTATTTGTTTGAAACGCCGTATTTTCTGTTGAACTTTTCAATCTGTCCGTCAGCTCTTACAGCCTTTGTCTGTCCTGTGTAGAATGAATGACACTTAGAGCAAACTTCTACGTGGATTTCCTTCTTTGTTGATCCTACAACGAATGTGTTACCGCAGTTGCAGGTTACGGTTGCCTGATAGTACTCAGGATGAATTCCTTCTTTCATACTTTCACCTCATCAAAAATATATAGTTGTACGTCCTAAGACGTCGGAGCAACTGCTCCCATTCATTTGTTCTCATCCACTACTGTTTTTCCAAACAGCGTTCATATTGTAGCACGAAGAATAGCTTTACGCAAGTAGGAAAATGAAATTTTTCCAGTATTAGAAGAGCTGAATCTTATTTACCATAGAAATGAAATCGTTATTTCCTCTTGTTCTTGAGAACATGTCTAAGATTCTGTCTACGCTTTCATCAGGCTTAAGACCATTGATACCCTTTCTAAGAGTATTAACTGCATCGATTTCTTCTTTTGAAAGTAACAAATCGTCACGTCTTGTTCCTGATTTAGCGATGTCAATTGCAGGGAAAATTCTCTTTTCAGAGAGCTTACGGTCAAGTACCATTTCCATGTTACCTGTTCCCTTAAATTCTTCATATACGACATCATCCATCTTAGATCCAGTTTCAACCAAAGCTGTTGCAAGAATTGTTAAGCTTCCACCCTCTCTCATGTTTCGGGCTGCGCCAAAGAATTTCTTAGGCATATGTAACGCAGCTGGATCAAGACCACCGGAAAGAGTACGTCCACTGGGTGGAACTGTAAGGTTATATGCACGGGTAAGTCTTGTAATCGAATCAAGCAGAATCATTACATCCTTGTGGTGCTCAACTAAACGCTTAGCACGTTCAATAACCATTTCAGAAACTCGTTTATGATGTTCAGGAAGCTCATCGAAGGTTGAATAAATAACTTCAACATTAGGCCCCTCAATTGCTTCTTTAATATCAGTTACTTCTTCAGGTCGCTCGTCAATAAGTAAGATAATCATATGAATATCAGGATGATTACGCTTTACGGACTTAGCTACCTCTTTAAGCAATGTAGTCTTACCTGCTTTAGGAGGCGAAACAATCATACCACGCTGTCCCTTACCAACTGGGCTTAATAAATCCATAACACGCATTGCTACGCTTGCGCCAGGAGTTTCAAGCTTGATTCTATGATCAGGGAAGATAGGTGTCATGTTTTCAAAGCTTACTCGTCTTGCAACTAAGTCAGGAGCGAAGCCATTTACTGAATTGATAACCTGTAAAGCTGAGAACTTTTCAGTCTGTCCCTTAGGCTTTGTTACACCAGTTAAAATATCACCGGTACGTAATCCATACTTACGAATTACGCCAGGCGCAACATAAACATCATCAGCACCAGGTAAGAAGTTGTCACATCTTATAAATCCGTAGCCATCTGACATTACCTCAAGAATTCCGTGCGCAGGAAGACCCTTTGGGGGTTCTGGTGCCTGAGGCTGAGGATTTTCTGAAGCAGGCTGTGATACCTGTGTTGATTCACGCGCTTCAGATGGCTCGTTAGTCTTAGGCTCACTGCTTTCACCTTTATTGTCAGATTTCAATATTTTTTTAATTCTACGGGGTTTTGTTTCATCTTTAGCTTCGCTAGATTCAACTGATTGAGCGGTTTCAGACTTTTCTATAGTCTTCGTCTCGCTAGATTCTGAAGGAACTATAGTCACGCCCTCTGGTGTTTCACCAGAATCAAGTGCAACAAAAATATCAATGATTTTACTCTTGCTCATTGATGAAGCTCCTTTAATGCCTCTTATTTTTGCAATTGCTCTAAGATCGCTAATTGCAAGTGTTTCGTACTTTTCTCTCAAAATAAACCTCCATAAGTGATAAATAAAAAGAAAGTTACCAGATTCTAATAGAAATAAATCAAATTCCAATTCTCATACATAGGGGTAAAATACTCTCAATGACTATTCTGTCTAAACAGAGTAAAAAAATAATTAACTGAATTTCTAAAAATAGAAAATAGAAAATTTGCGACATTCTTGAAAAACGTTATATTTATGTTTATGATTATATGTATCAAAAAATCATTTGTAAAGAGGTTTGAATAAAAAATGTCCCAAGACCCATTAACACTTTATAAATTAATAGTACTCTATATGCTCGAAAGAGTTGATTTTCCTCTCACAAAAGCACAGGTTGGGGACTTTATTTTAGAAAAGGAATACACTACCTTTTTGACCTTACAGCAGGCAATTTCTGAATTAATTGATGCTGATATGATTAAGGCCAAGTCAATTCGCAACAGAACTCATCTTGAAATAACTGATGAAGGACGTGAAACCCTAGAATTTTTTGGTAACAGAATCAGCACTCAGATTAAAGAAGAGATCAATGCTTACTTTGTTGAAAATAAATTTCAGCTAAAAAATGAAGTATCAATCATCTCAAATTTTTACAAATCAACCACAGGTGAGTACGAAGCTAATCTTATAATTAAAGAAAAGAAGATAAACCTGGTTGATATCACAATGTCTGTTCCTACCGAAGACATGGCTCAGTCCATCTGCGAAAAGTGGGAGGGCGCAAGCCAGGAAGTATATGCGTTCTTGGTTGACAAACTGTTTTAAACAAAGACCTGCGTTATAAATAAACGCAGGTCTTTTTGTTACTCCAAAATTTCATCCATTACCCTGCCATCTGCTTTTGGCAGGTTACCACCCATCAGCTTAGCAATAGTAGGCCCCTCATCCCATAGTCTCATGCTGTCAATTTTTACACCCTTCTTGATGCCCTTACCGGTGGCAGCAAAGAAGGTTTTTAAATCTTCTCCTGTAGGAAGGCAGCCATGAATGGCAAGCATCTTGTGATTTTTAGTCTCTAAAACAGGCTCAGTGAGCACTTCAAATTCATTTAAGAAATAGAATCCCGGCTTTCCTTCAATCATTACAAAGCAGTTTTCATCAGCGCCCATTGAAGCAGCTTCCTCGCTTGTATAAATCTCCTGAATGCCTAAGCTTTCAGTATTTTTAAGCTCATTGAGTGAATCGGTCAATTCCATTAGGAAGGGTTCATTCATAGCCCATTTATCATTTATATAAATATATGTCGAGCCATCGCAGGTCTTAGCTATAGCCTTATAATCTACTATTTTATCGCCCTTTACAGTCAGGTATCCTTTATCAAGGAAATACTTATTTAAGTATACAATCGTATGTGCATCTCTCTGGCAGTGATCACCTAATACAATAAAGGTTGTATCTTCCATTGACCTTGTCTTAGAAAGCCAGGTAAGTAAGTTGCCCAGTCTTTCATCATGGCGTTTAAGAGCTTCCCTAATATGATCATTGCAGGCTCCATAAATATGCCTGTTTGTATCTACATCAGTTAAATGAATCATTAGTAAATCAGGATCATATTTCATGATAGTGTATTCACTTGAAGCCATTATAAAGTCATCAAGTGCAGGCTGTTCAATACCATGTCGTATATTCGAAAATCGTTTCTGAAGCTCAAGCATATATTTGATAGATCCGTTAGCAAGGCAGGCAGTAATCTGATTCTGCCATTTTCTGGTTACTAAAATTTCAGGAAGATTATAATCAATCTTCCCACCACCAGTTACAGGCCACAAAAGTGTACAAACCTTCATGCCCTTTTCTTTGGCCACATCTATAATAGATTTACCAAAAATCAAATTCTTCTTGTACATCCAGTCAGGGTTATTGCGCTCTGGCTGGAATTTAGTATTAGCTACAATCCTATGATGATTAGGTGTAAGACCCGTTACAATAGAGGTATGAGCAGGGTAAGTAAGCGAAGGATAGACGCTCTCTACATTGTCGCAGAACACACCGTTATCAACTATTTTTCTAAAATTGGGAAGGCTCAACATATATTCCATGTCACGCTTTCCTGTTGCATCTAAAGATACTATTACGATTCTTCGATTATCTGTAGCCTTGCCCATATTTATCCTTCCGCTTCTCGTTTAAGTTTTTTCATGTGTTCATTTATTTTAGCCTCATAACCATTGTTAGTGGGCTTGTAAAATTCAGTACTGTTTAGTTCATAAGGTAGATATTGCTGCTTAACGTAATTGTTCTTGTAATCATGAGCATATTTATAGCCTATTCCATGGCCTAATTTAGCTGCACCCTTGTAATGAGCATCCTGTAGGTGAGTAGGAATAGGTAAATTTCCCTTTTCTTTCACTGCGTTCATAGCCTCCTCAATTGCTGTTGTACAAGCATTAGACTTAGGCGCTGTTGCAACATAAGCCACTGCCTGAGACAAAATAAGCGATGCTTCAGGCATACCCACACGTTCCACCGCCATCGAGGCATTTGTAGCAACCACAAGCGCCATCGGATCGGCGTTTCCCACATCCTCAGAAGCACAAATCATAATACGTCTTGCTATAAATGTCACACTTTCACCAGCATAAAGCATTTTAGCAAGATAGTATAGCGCGGCATCTGGATCAGAGCCTCTCATACTTTTTATGAAAGCAGAGATTGTATCGTAATGATTATCTCCATCCTTATCGAATAAAACGGCACGCTTTTGGATACATTCCTCAGCAACCTTTAACGTAATGTGAATCTTTCCATCTTCGGAGCGCTCCGTTGTCATTACGCCTAGTTCTATGGCATTTAATGCACGTCTGGCATCTCCTCCTGCCTGATCAGCCAGAAAGTCTAATGCTTCATCAGTAATATCTGCATGAAAAGATCCCATACCATTTATATTGTCTGTAAGCGCTTTGTTAATAAGTGTCTTGATGTGTTCTTCATTTAATGGTCTTAATTCAAAGATAGCTGACCTTGAAATCAACGCCCCATTTACCTCAAAGTATGGATTTTCAGTAGTAGCGCCAATCAGAATTATCGTTCCATCCTCTACATGAGGGAGTAAAAAATCCTGCTGACTTTTATTGAATCTATGAATCTCGTCTATAAAAAGAATTGTTTTCTTGCCATAGCCACCCATGTTCTTTTTAGCAGCTTCTATAACCTCTTCCATATCCTTCTTGCCAGCTATGGTCGCATTTATCTGGCAAAACTCAGCCTTGGTGGTATTAGCAATGACCTTGGCAAGAGTAGTTTTACCAGTTCCGGGAGGGCCATAGAAAATTACTGAGCTAAGCTTGTCAGCCTTAATCGCTCTATATAGTAGCTTATCCTTGGCTAATATATGCTCCTGACCTACTACCTCATCAATGGTCTTAGGTCTAAGCCTTGCAGCTAATGGAGACTCCTTTTCTTTATTCTTTTGTTCCATCATCTGAAAAATATCCATAGTTCACCTACACTTTAAAGATTACTAAAATTATACTATAGAACAGACGTTTGTGACAATAAAAACATATAAACGCCTATAAAAATACGGGCTCGCCCATCGCGCAAAAACAAAAATACCACTCCTTAAAAAGAAGTGGTATTCCCCATTATTTCAGTAATAAACGAATAATATTCATCAGTATTCTTGTACAAACCAATTCGTAGCCTCGTTATTCCTGTATAAACTGATTTGTGTCCTCGTTGTATACGAAGCCGCTATTCTTAAGCTTTGAAATAATCGAAGCTTCGTCCTCGTCAATATCTTCGCATAAATCTCTAAGGCTTGAATAATTATCCCTAAGCTTTAAGTTTAAAAAGCTCACTAACATTATAGGATCTTGTGGCAACATAGCTTATCACCCTCCAATGCAATTTCAATAGTATCTTTAGCATTAAGTGTATCAGATAATATGAGCTTCGCAACAGCTGTTTCAACGTTTTTCTGAATGTATCTTTTAAGCGGACGGGCGCCATACTGAGGATCGTATCCATTATGGGCAATATATTCTAACGCTTCATCACTCACTGTAAGGTGCAATTCTCTGTCTGCAAGACGCTTATCAAGATCCTTTATCACTAGCTTAGCAATATTAGCAATATCGCTCTCAGTTAATGGTTTAAAAAGAATAGTTTCATCGAGCCTATTCAAAAACTCTGGTCTAAAGCTCATGCGTAAAGCCTCCATAACAGAAGCTTCAGCCTCCTCAGAGATTTCACCTCGATCGTTAATGCCTCTAAGCAATGCATCAGCACCAATATTAGAAGTCATAATCAGTATAGTATTTTTAAAGTCTACAGTCCTTCCTAAAGAATCTGTGATACGGCCATCATCAAGCACCTGAAGCAGTACATTAAATACATCAGGATGTGCTTTCTCTATTTCATCAAACAAAACAACTGAGTAAGGCTTTCTACGAACTGCCTCTGTAAGCTGGCCACCCTCTTCATAGCCTACATATCCAGGAGGTGCTCCGATTAGTCTTGATACTGAATACTTCTCCATGTACTCGCTCATATCAATACGAACCATGTTAGCTTCATCATCAAACAAAGCTCCCGCAAGCGCCTTGGCAAGCTGTGTCTTACCTACGCCTGTAGGTCCTAAGAATAAGAATGATCCGATAGGTCTGTTAGGATCTTTAATGCCTGCACGGCTACGAATAATTGCTTCAGTAACCTTTGTAACACCTTCATCCTGACCTACTACACTCTTATGAAGTTCCTCGTCTAAATGTAACGTTTTGTTTCTTTCTGATTCTGTTAGCTTGCTAAGTGGAATGTTAGTCCATCTGGAAATTATTTTAGCAATTTCCTCGTCAGAAACCGATTCATGAACTAAGCTTAAGTCTTTATTAGCATTCTCTGCCTCAGCCTGCTCTAACTGTTTTTTAAGCTCAGGGAGCTTTCCATATGAAAGCTCTGCTGCCTTTTCATAATTTCCATCTCTTGAGGCAATCTGAATCTCTGCATTAACGCTTTCAATTTCCTCGCGTAGCTTAGATAATCTGCCTACGCTTTCTTTTTCGTTAGTCCACTGTGCCATGCGGTTATTTAACTCATCCTTGGCCTCTGCAAGCTCTGCTCGTAAGGCAGCAAGCCTATCTTGACTAAGTCGGTCAGTCTCGTTTTTGAGGGCTGCTTCCTCTATTTCAAGCTGCATTACCTTACGGCGACACTCATCTATCTCAACAGGCATTGAATTCATCTCAGTCTTTATAAGTGCACATGCTTCATCGACTAAATCGATAGCCTTGTCAGGTAGGAATCTGTCAGTAATATATCGATGTGATAAAGTCGCTGCACTTACCAAAGCATTATCCATAATCTTTACACCATGGAATACTTCGTATCGCTCCTTTAAACCTCTTAAAATCGATATGGTATCTTCAACAGTAGGCTCCTCTACATGAACCGGCTGGAAACGTCTCTCTAATGCAGCATCCTTTTCGATATACTCACGATATTCATCTAAAGTCGTAGCACCTATACAGTGAAGCTCGCCTCTTGCAAGCATGGGCTTTAACATATTTCCTGCATCAAGTGCGCCATCAGTCTTGCCGGCACCTACTATAGTATGCAATTCGTCTATGAAAAGAATAATCTCTCCATCAGACTTTTTAACCTCTTCAAGTACAGCTTTTAATCTTTCCTCAAACTCACCACGGTATTTAGCCCCTGCAATAAGTGCTCCTATGTCCAAAGAAAAGATTTTCTTGTCCTTTAGACCATTTGGAACATCGCCCGCTACTATTCTTTGGGCAAGACCCTCTACTACTGCAGTTTTACCTACACCAGGTTCACCTATAAGTACCGGATTATTCTTGGTTTTTCTTGATAAAATCTGTATGATACTACGAATCTCAGAATCTCTTCCTATTACCGGATCAAGCTTTTGAGCCTTAGCAACCTCTACTAAATCTCGTCCATATTTGTTTAAAGTATCATAAGTTCCCTCTGGATTGTCACTTACCACTCGCTGATTACCTCTCACAGTTGATAATGCCTTTAAAAATCTTTCTCTAGTTAGTCCATATTCCGAAAACAAAGCATTCATGCCACGGCTTGCATTTTTAAGCATACTTAAGAATAAGTGCTCAACAGACACGTATTCATCTCCCATAGCCTTGGCTTCATCCTCAGCAAAATTTAAGGTCTTGTTTAAATGCTCACCTATATAATGCTGACCGCCGCTAACCTTGGGTCTTTTATTAATTTCCTTAATAACTCTGTCAGTAAAATGTTCAGTGTTAATCTCCATTCGCTCGATAAGTTTAAGAATTAAACTGTCATCTAATCTTAATAATGATAATAGGAGATGTTCCTGTTCAATTTCCTGGTTGCCATATTCCATTGCAATCTTTTCACAGTTATTAAGGCTTTCTGTAGATTTTTGTGTAAATCTAGAAATATTCATAAACGCACCTCCCTTGTGTCGTTTTTGTTATCCTTGTTCTACATATACTATAACACGCATTTTAAAAAAGTGTATTAAAAAACTATAAAATATGGTACCCCTGTATAAGCTACATACAGCACACTGGCAGCTAACTCTGCCACATGTGCGCATGCTTACAGCATCAAGGTCTGTGGGTAACATACACTTTCTACAAGAAACCTAAGAGCCTGTGAATGACATACTGCTTCTACGAGCAGCTTAAAAGCCTGTGAATAACATACTCTTTCTTCAAGAAACCTAAAAGCCTGCGGGTAGCATACTCTTTCTGCAAGCAACCAAAAAGCCTGTGGGTAACATACTCTTTCTTCAAGAAACCTAAAAGCCTGTGAATAACATACTCTTTCTACAAGAAACCTAAAAGCCTGCGAGTAACATACTCTTTCTACAAGAAATATCTAAGGCCGATGAAAGCTTACGCTTCCACCGGCCTTCTAAGCCTAAACAATATTCTATTTCATTTTAAGCGTTTTTTCATATGCTGCTATAACTGCGTCCATCGCAGCTGCTCTAAACGAATATTCCTCTAAGGTTCTCACACCCTCAATTGTAGTCCCACCAGGCGAGCATACTGCCTCTCTAAGTGCTCCTGGAGTCTTTCCTGACTCAAGGGCAAGCTTTCCACTTCCCTCAACCATCTTAGCTGCAAGCTTTGTTGCTACTGCTCTTGGAAGTCCACATGCAACTCCACCGTCTGCTAAGCTTTCTATAAACATATCAACAAATGCAGGGCCACATCCTGCTACAGCTGACGCCGCATCTATCTGACTTTCTGGAAGCTCTACTAGTAAACCGGCTTCTGAAAGTACTTCCTTAACCTCATTAGCAGCCTCAGGGCTAACCATTTCATCAACAGAAAAAATGATTACACCTGCACCAACCGCTGCCGGGGTATTAGGCATAATTCTGATTACAGGATAGCTTCCTCCAGCCATTGTCCTAATCTTTTCTATAGTAAGTGCTGCTGCCATTGTAACAAGCACAGGTTTAGTTTCTCTTTTTGAAAGCTCGTCGCTAATATCCGCAAGCATCCCCTCCATCATCTGAGGCTTGACACCTAAGAAAATCACATCACATTCTTTAGCGATTGTCCTATTGTCAGTTGCAAATGCTCCTAGCCTTTCAGCCATTGCCACTGCCTTTTCGTGGGTTCTGTTTGAAATGTAAATATTTTTAGCATCTATTCTTTGGCCTACTGCCTCACAGAGCGCTCCGCCCATATTGCCACAGCCTATAAATCCATATTTTTCCATTTATCTTACCTGTCCATTTCCGTAAACAACATATTTATAAGAAGTAAGCTCTTCAAGACCCATAGGTCCTCTTGCATGCATCTTCTGAGTCGAAATGCCTATCTCGGCACCAAGTCCGAATTCACCGCCATCAGTAAATCTGGTCGAAGCATTTACGTATACCGCAGCTGCATCAATATTATTTAAAAATGTTGCAGCGGTCTCATCGCACTTAGTAATGATGGCCTCGGAATGTCCTGTCCCGTGAAGTCTTATGAACTCTATTGCCTCGTCCACACTATCTACAGTTTTAACTGCGAGTATGTAATCTCCGTATTCTGTATCCCAATCTTCCTCGGTTGCCGCTACAGCTTCTTTGGCGTATGCCAAAGAACGTTCATCGCAACGAAGCTTAACATTCTTAGTATCAAGTAAAGGAATCGCTTTTTCCAAAAATTCTTTTACAACACCTTCGTGTATAATCACGCACTCAGCAGCGTTACACACAGATGGTCTAGAGCACTTAGCGTTGAATAAGACTGAAGCTGCCATGTCAAGATCAGCATCCTTGTCCACGTATATGTGGCATACCCCTTCACCGGTTCTAATCACAGGTACACTTGCGTTTTTAACTACACTTCTGATAAGCTCTCTTCCTCCTCTTGGAATCAGCACATCAATGTAGTCTGTTAAATGCATTAATTCATTAGCACTTTCTCGACTGGTATCTTGCACAAGCTGTATTGACTCACTTGGTAAACCAGCCTTTAATAGCGCATCCTGCATGATTTTTACGACTGCTTTATTAGAATTAATTGCTTCCTTGCCGCCTCGTAATATTACTGCGTTTCCTGATTTTAAAGTAAGAACGGCAGCATCTACTGTAACATTAGGTCTTGCTTCATAAATTATTGCAATTACCCCTAGAGGTACACTTACTCTTTGTATCTTAAGTTCATTTGGTCTAACATCCGTTTTAAGCACGTTGCCTATAGGATCAGGTAATGAAATTACTTCATCAATTCCCTTTACGATACCTTTTACTCTGTCCTCTGTAAGAGTGAGTCTATCTAACATAGACTCTCTCATGCCATTAGCCTTGGCATTTTCTATATCTATTTTATTAGCATCCAGCCATTCATTTTGTCTTAATAGGATTTCCTCTCCTATTGCCTTTAATGCTTCATTTTTAATATTAGTCTTTGCAACCGAAAGCTTGATTAGTGCTTCTTTGGCCAATCTACCCTGCTTTTCTAATTCTGTCATCCCACATACCACCTTATTTTTTAAGGAATCTTGTTCCTACTGCCTTGCCTTCTACTATGTCATAAAGATCAACCGGTCTTACACCATTTGTAATGACCATGTCGCAGCCTGCCTCTGTAGCTATCTTAGCAGCTGAAAGCTTTGTAACCATTCCGCCAGTTCCACGCCAGGTTCCCTCACCGCCTGCCATCTTTAATATGTCAGGTGTAAGCTCTTTAACCTCATGAATAAGCTTAGCATCCACATTATTATGTGGATCCTTGTCATAAAGTCCATCTATATCAGACATAAGCACTAACATATCAGCCTTACACAGTTTAGCTACTATAGCAGAAAGAGTGTCATTATCACCTAACACCTTTCCCGCACCTGTTTCAATTTCGGCTGAAGAAACCGAGTCGTTTTCATTTACAATAGGAATAATTCCCATCTCTAAAAGCGCCTCAAAGGTTCCCGATAAATGTTCTGCTCTCACAGGGTCTGCAACGTCCCCGTCCGTAAGTAATATCTGAGCAACGCTTCTATTATATTCCTCAAAAAACTTGTCATAAAAATGCATAAGCTGGCACTGTCCTACCGCAGCCGCTGCCTGCTTAAACCTTAACTCCTTAGGTCGTTCAGCTAGGTTCATCTTGCTAGCGCCAACCGCTATAGCACCTGATGTAACTAATATCACCTGATGCCCATAATTCTGAAGATCTGCTAATACCCTAACAAGCTGCTCAATGCTCTTTAAGTTAGCTGATCCTGTATCATGAGTTAATGTCGAAGTACCTACCTTAACAACAATTCTATAACAATTCTTAGTCCACATTTTAATTTCCCTTTTCTTTAGCACGTTATAGCACTAAATTATCACGATACGAAATTAATTGCAACACAAATTGGTAGTAAGTAACGTGCCAGTTAGCCGTTCAGTTGCTGATGCGCCGTATTTCACCCATTAGCGCTTGGTATTGCTCTAGTACTGAGCGGTATAGCTTCATTACTGCTCGATATAGCTTTTCTGTACTTCAAGCCGTAGTCTATGCCCTTTCATTCTTATTCTTGGTTCATTCTGTTACGCTATGCGCTCTTGCATATTTTCTTGTTACTGCTTGATATTGCTTTTAGGCACTTCAAGCCGTAGTCTATGCTCTTTCATCCTTGTTCT